>NZ_JBIBKK010000091.1:0-1016 GCF_042959105.1 Streptomyces sp. NPDC007917 | reverse complement strand
AGGCCCCGTCTTCATGCTCTGGCCACGGCAGGATCACCCGACCGGGAATCCGCGTTCGACCGCCACCGCTCAAGATCGAAAAGACAACAGCTACTAAGCCGTTCGGGCGTGTACCGCCATCTGCTGGCGGACCTCAGCAGGGAGGGCGCCCTCCGGGTCCACCTGTCGTTCGAACCGCTCGAGGAACGCTGCCGTGCCCGCCGCAGTGCGAGCCGTTCGATCGCTGGTGTGCGCCCAGGACGCGTGTGCGGCCAACCTCGCGCGGTACCTCCGCTGATGGGCGGTCAGACCTGGCTCGCGCACTCGGCTTTGAGAGGGTTCAGACATGGTCCCCGATTCCCATCCTGAGGTGGGTCTCCTGGGCACGTTCCGCTGCCGCGCTGGCACCGTAGTGGCGGGGCATGTCGTCGGAGGTCCATCCCATGAGCAGCATCAAGTCTCCGCTGTCACCACGGGCACGTTTCCATGCATGGGCGAAGGCGTGTCGCCAGCGGTGAGCGTGGATACCGGTCAGTCCGGCGGCCAGTCCGCGTCGCCTGACCATGATCTTGATGCCGTTGGGTGCCAGTGGCCGGCCACCGCGGTCGGCAAGCCACAGGTCGGGCAGCGTCGCGCCGTTGTGCTTTGCCCGAGCTCGTAGGTAGCGGCTGAGTGCCCGGGCGGTCCGGTGGCCGAAGCGTACGCGGCGGTCTTTGCTGCCCTTCCCGTGGTAGTGGACCGAGTCGGTGTTCAGGTCGATGTCCTCCACCTTGAGGAAGCCGACCTCGGACAGGCGCGCGCCGGTATTGCACAGCAGCCGGATGATCGCCTCGTCACGGACCTGCAGGAACGATTTCCCTCGGCAGCCGGCCAGGATCTTGGACGTGTCGTCGTCCCGCACGATCGGGATGAGCTTCTGGGAGGTCCTGGGCTGCTTAACATGTGAGGTTCCCCCGGTGCGCGGGTGTGGCTGATTAGCTGGTCAGGGCGGGTTGACGTGGTTTCAGGTTCACTGGTTTGGCCGCTGCCTGGTCGGC
>NZ_JBIBKK010000090.1:0-1025 GCF_042959105.1 Streptomyces sp. NPDC007917 | reverse complement strand
AACACCACCCGCCCATACCCACCCACCACCCTCCCCGCACTGTTCGAACAACAAGCCACCCGCACCCCCGACCACACCGCACTCATCTGCGACAACGACACACTCACCTACCGCCGGCTCAACGAACAAGCCACCAAACTCGCCCGCTGCCTCATCTCTCAAGGCGTCGGCCCGGAGCGGATCGTAGCGGTCAAGCTGCCCCGCTCCGTCGAGCTGGTGGTAGCGCTTTACGCGATTCACAAGGCCGGGGCGGCGTACCTGCCCATCGACCCGGCCTATCCGCAGGACCGCATCGACCACCTCATCGAGGACGCCCAGCCCGTCCTGGTCATCGATGAGGGAACGTATGACTCGCTGAGCACCCGGCAGGTGCCGGACGCCGTGCGACTGCCGTCCGCCAGGGAGCTCGACCCGAGGAGCCCCGCGTACGTCATCTACACCTCGGGCTCCACGGGCCTCCCCAAAGGCGTGGTCGTGCCGCACGAAGGCATCGTCAACCGGCTGCTGTGGATGCAGGACGCATACGGTCTGGACCGCGACGACCGGGTCCTGCAGAAGACGACGTCGAGCTTCGACGTCTCGGTGTGGGAGTTCTTCTGGCCGCTGGCAGTGGGGGCCACGCTCGTCCTGGCCAAGCCGGAGGGGCACAAGGATCCGCAGTACCTGGCGTCGCTGATCCAGCAGGAGGCGGTCACCACGCTCCACTTCGTGCCGTCGATGCTGGAGGTCTTCCTTCAGCACGACGCGGCGCGAGGCTGTACGGGGCTGCGGCGGGTCTTCTGCAGCGGTGAGGCTCTGTCGGGCGACCTGGCCAGGAGATTCCACACAACCCTGGACGCCGAGCTCCACAACCTCTACGGCCCGACGGAAGCATCGGTGGACGTGACGCATTGGCGGTCCACACCGCTCCACGCCGAGGGGGCGATGGTGCCGATCGGCCGTCCGGTGGCGAACACCCGGATGTTCGTACTGGATGCGGGGTTGCGGCCGGTGCTGCCGGGTGTGGTGGGCGAGCTGTACATCGC
>NZ_JBIBKK010000089.1:0-1122 GCF_042959105.1 Streptomyces sp. NPDC007917 | reverse complement strand
CTTGGGTTCAAGGGGTCGTCGCAACACCACTTGGTTTCAGGTGGTGAGTAGATCACGTAGACGCTCGGCTGGGGTATCCCAGCCGAGCGTCTTGCGTGGGCGGCCGTTGAGTTCCTGGGCGACGTGTTCGAGGTCTTCGGGACTGTGGACGCTCAGGTCGGTGCCCTTCGGGAAGTACTGGCGCAGGAGTCCGTTCGTGTTCTCGTTCGAGCCGCGTTGCCAGGGCGAGGCAGGGTCGCAGAAGTAGACGGGCATGCCGGTGGCCATGCTGAACTGCTTGTGGCGTGCCATCTCGCTGCCTTGGTCCCAGGTGAGGGAGCCGCGCAGGTGGGCGGGCAGGGTCTGGATCGTGGTGACGAGGCCGTCGCGGACGGTCTCGGCGTCGTGGGCGCCGCCCGGCAGGTGGACCAGCAGGGTGTAGCGGGTGCTGCGCTCGACCAGGGTGGCGATCGCGGAGCGCCCGCCCGCGCCGATGATCAGGTCGCCTTCCCAGTGACCGGGCACGGCCCGGTCCTCGACGTCGGCGGGGCGGTCGCTGATCATCACCATCGGGTCGATGAACCGGGGCGTGCGCCGCTCGGGGTCTCGGCGTGGTCTGCGGCGGGTCCGGCCGGAACGGACGGCTGCCTGCACTTCCCGCTTCAGGCCGCCGCGGGCCTGGAAATACAGCGCCTGGTAGACCGTTTCCACGCTCACCCGCATGTTCTCGTCGTCGGGATGTTCTCTCCGTAGAGCGTGGCAGATCTGCTCCGGCGACCACCGCTGGCGCAGTCCGTCCTGGACGAAGCGGCGCAGCCGTCCCTCACGCAGCAGTTTGCGCTCCTTGGGCCGAGGTCTGCGCGCTGCCGCTGCCCGGTGGGCGGCGTAGGGCTGGTAGCCCTCGCTGCCCGAGTGCGCGTCGATCTCCCGCTTGACCGTGCTCGCCGGCCGTCCCAGAGCACGCCCGATCGCCCGCAGCGAGCGGCCCGCCGCGCGCAGATCGCGGATCTTCTCGCGCTCGGCCAGTGTCAGAAACCGCGCATGCAGTTGCTTTTCCAGGGCTTGTAGGCCCACCGGTGCTGTGGTCACGCCGCTCATCGTGACGGTCCCGGTGGTGTAGTCGACACGGCGGCCGTCGGCGTA
>NZ_JBIBKK010000088.1:0-1174 GCF_042959105.1 Streptomyces sp. NPDC007917 | reverse complement strand
CCTTGCCGCGGACGTTGCATGTGCAGGAGCCGTCGCCGCATGTGGAGTGGTCGGCGGGCGGGGTGCGGCTGCTGACGGAGGCCATGCCGTGGCCGGAGACGGGGCGTGCGCGGCGTGCGGGGGTGTCGTCGTTCGGAGTCAGTGGCACCAACGCGCACATCATCCTCGAACAGGCACCACCGGAGAAGCACCACGCTCCGGCGGACATCTCTTCCCGGCCGTTCCCGTGGATGGTGTCGGCCAAGTCCGAACAGGCGCTACGAGCACAGGCAGCGCAACTCCACGCCTACCTGACAGCGCATCCCGACGTGGATCTGGGCGATGTGGGGTATGCGCTGGCGACCGGCCGTACAGCCTTCGACCACCGTGCCGTGCTCCTGGGCCCGGACCGGGCAGGCTTCCTGGACGCGCTGGGGGCTCTGGAGACCGGTGAGGAGCACGCCGGGCTCGTACGGGGCGTCGTAACCGGGGCGGGGGCGGGGAAGCTGGCGTTCGTGTGTTCCGGACAGGGCACGCAACGCCCCCGCATGGGACACGAGCTCTACCACCAGTTCCCTGTGTTCGCCGAGGCAATGGACGAGGCCTGGACACACCTGGACCCCCACCTCGACCAGCCTCTGCGCGAAGTCATGTTCGCCGAACCGGACAGCGACACCGCGCGCCTGCTGCACCAGACACGCTACGCCCAGCCCGCCCTCTTCGCTCTCCAGATCGCCCTGCACCGGCTGGTCACCGACCACTACGGGCTCAAGCCTCACTACTACGCCGGCCACTCCCTGGGGGAGATCACCGCAGCCCACCTCGCAGGCATCCTCACCCTCCCCGACGCCGCCCGCCTGATCACCACCCGCGCCCGCCTGATGCACACCCTCCCCACCACCGGCGCCATGACCACCCTCCAAGCAGACCCGGATGAACTCCACGAACACCTGGCGGGGTGTGAAGGGCGGGTGTCACTTGCGGCGGTGAACGCGCCTGGGTCCGTGGTCGTCAGCGGTGATCGCGACGACGTCGACGCTATGGCCGAAAACTTCCGCGCCCTGGGGCGCAAGGCCACCCCCCTGAAGGTCAGCGGCGCTTTCCACTCACACCACATCGCCCCCCTCCTGACCGAGCTCCGTGACACGGCCGAAGCCCTCACCTACCACCAGCCGCACACCCCCCTGATCACCGC
>NZ_JBIBKK010000087.1:0-1180 GCF_042959105.1 Streptomyces sp. NPDC007917 | reverse complement strand
GTCGATGCCGACCTCGGGGACCGCGAGGACTTCGGCGAAGAGACCGCACAGGATCTCCTCGTGCGGTGTGCGGGGTGCTCGCCGCGCTCCGGATGCGGCGTAGTCGGGGGCGGGCAGGGCCTTGCGGTCCACCTTGCCGTTGGGTGTCAGGGGCAGTCGCTCGAGTACGACGAGCGCGGAGGGGACCATGTAGTCCGGCAGCCGCTCCCTGGCCACCTCCAGCACCTGGCCCACATCAACCCCCGCACCCTCAGGAGTGCCGGCGGGGACGAGATAGGCGACAAGGCGTTTGTCGCCCGGCCGGTCCTCACGAACCTGTACCACCGCCTGCGCCACCGATCCATGACCGGCCAGAACCGCCTCGATCTCACCCGGCTCGATCCGGAAACCACGCACCTTCACCTGAGCATCCACACGCCCCAAAAACTCCAACTGCCCATCCCCACGCCACCGCACCACATCCCCCGTCCGATACATCCGCGACCCCGCAACCCGCGCGAACGGATCCGCCACAAACCGCTCACCCGTCAAACCCGCCCGACCCCAATACCCCTGCGCCACACCCGCACCCGCCACATACAACTCCCCCGCCACACCCACCGCCACCGGACGCAACCCACCATCCAACACATACACCCGCGTATTACCCAACGGATGCCCAATCGCCGGCACACCCACCCCACCACTCCCCGCGGCGACAGCGGGGCGGTCGCGTTCCTTGAGGACCGCCACCGTCGACCACACCGTCGTCTCCGTCGGCCCGTAACAGTTCACCACCTCACTGCCCAGCTCACACATCCGCTCCGCCAACCCCGACGGCACAGCCTCACCCCCCACCAGCATCCGCAACCCACCCACACACCCCGGCACCTCCGACACCAACTCCTGCCACAACGACGGAGTCCCCTGCACCACCGACACACCCGCCGACTCCACCAACCCACCCAACGCAAACACATCCCGCACCACACCCGACCCCGCCAACACCACACCAGCACCACACACCAACGGCAAAAACAACTCCAACACCGCAATATCAAACGCCACCGTCGTCACCGCCAACACCCGATCACCCCCACCCAACCCACAAAACCCCGACGCCACCGAAAGAAAATTCACCAACCCACGATGCGGCACCACCACACCCTTCGGCCGCCCCGTCGACCCCGACGTATACACC
>NZ_JBIBKK010000086.1:0-1221 GCF_042959105.1 Streptomyces sp. NPDC007917 | reverse complement strand
CCTCCACAGCAGCGGCGACACGACAGACCACCACTCCCACAGGATCATCGTCCCTATGCCCGACCAGCGAAAACGCCGTCCTCAAGCCCGGAAAGACAACAGCTTCTTACATGCTGCAACTCGCGAAGCGCTCCGCTGAGGCGCGACGTCGAAAGCGGAGCGAGGGATGATCGTGGGGCGCGGGCCGCAAACAGGACGTACGAGGTTGCCTATCACGGCACCGATCCCATCGCGGACAGCACCAGCGCCCCCCGGTACCGGCGCGAGCGCCCATTCGATCTGCGGATGGGCCCCTAGCGGCAATGCCGTTGCATTACGGGCCTGTAGGTTGGGGTCTTGTGATGAGGATGGCTTGCGTGCTGGTGCGGGTCGGTTGCGGCCAGAGACGGTGTTCAGCTCGTTTGAGCTCGTAATTGGACATCTTGCGTTTCACGGCTCGGGGCTGGCTGCGCAGTCGTCTGGCGGGCAGGAGTCGTTCCAAAAGGTCCTGCTCCAGTATCCCCAAGGCCCTGACCAGCAGGTCAGGGGGAAAAACTGCCCGGCGTAACGGTCACGCTGCGCCGGGCAGAGCGCAGGGTCTCGGTGAAGGAGACCCGGTCAGGGTCCAGACCACGGGTGGCAGCCGTTCTCAGCATGAGTTCACGCAGGGCGTGGTGAACCAGCAGATGCGCCCAGATCTGCTGACGGACACCATCGGGGGTTTTACTGCTGAGCACGACGCGGGCGCCGCGCTGATGGGTCTTGATCTCGGCGAAGACAGATTCGACCTCCCAGCGTTCGCGGTAGAGCGCGGCCAGCTGCCGGGCCGGATGGCGTCGGGCGTCCAACAGGGTGGTGACCAGGCGATAACCACCGGCCGCGCCCTCCCCGACCTGGCCCTTGAGCTGGTAGGCCAGAACGCGGACGGTGATCGGCTCATGCCGGGCAGGGCCGCTGCTCGCCCGGATCTGTGACAGCCATGACCCGTCCCGGAACTGCTTGAGGACCGGCAGGACGTGGTTGGCGGGCACTCGCCACAGCAGATCGGCGCCGGTGGCGGTGAAGGCCTGCCACAACGGGACACCGAGGAACTCACGGTCGGCCAGGACGAGCTGGCCCGGGCCGAGTGACCGTGGCAGGCGGCCGGCCAGGGTGACTTCCCCGGTGCGGCAGCCGGCGAGTTCCGCGTCCAGCACCGCATGGCTGCCCACCTCCACCAACGCAGCCATCCGCACCTGCGGG
>NZ_JBIBKK010000085.1:0-1267 GCF_042959105.1 Streptomyces sp. NPDC007917 | reverse complement strand
AGACCAGACGATGCCTGCCCCGAGGAAGTACCCGCTGGAGTTGCGTGACCGCGCGGTCCGTATGTATCGCGCCGCCGAGCCGAAGCCCGTCATCCGCCGTATGGCCGAGGAACTCGGTGTGCATCACGAGGCCCTGCGCACCTGGATCCGGCAGGCCGAGGCCGACGCCGGCGAGCGGGAGGACCTGCTGACCACCGAGGAGAAGGAAGAGCTCGTCCAGCTGCGGCGCGAGGTGCGGGAACTGCGCCGGGCGAACGAGGTCCTGCGGACAGCCTCGGCTTTTTTCGCAGCCCAGCTCGACCCGACCCGGCCCAGGTGACCGCGCTCTTCGACGAGCACCCGCACCTGGGGGTCGAGCCCGTACTCCGGGAACTGCACATCCCCTCCACCACCTATTACCGCTGGCGACGCGCCGAGAAGGAGCCGTGCGAACGGCGCCGCAAGGACGCCGACCTGACAGACAGGATCCGTCAGGTCCACGAGGACTCCGGCGGTATCTACGGCTCGCCGCGCGTGCACGCCGTTCTCAGGCGTGAGGGCGTGCGTGTCGGCAGGAAGCGGGTCGAACGGCTCATGCGAGAGGCCGGCCTGGCCGGGATCAGCCCCCGCGGGGGCAAGGGCTTCACCCGCCGTGACCCGGACGCCGACCTTGCTCCTGACCTGGTGCAACGCGACTTCACGGCGCCCGCGCCGAACCGGTTGTGGGTCACCGACCTGACCATGATCTCCACCAGGGAGGGACCACTGTGGCTGTCGGCCATCCGGGACGCGTTCTCCCGCAGGGTCGTGGCCTGGGAGACCTCCGCCCGCGCGGACGCCGACCTGGTCCTGTCGTCGCTGGAGTATGCCCTCACCAGCCGTGAGGTCGCCCCCGGCGAGCTCGTCCACCATGCCGACCACGGCACGCAATACACGTCCATCAAGCTCACGACACGCCTGGTCAGAGCAGGGATCCAGGCATCCATGGGCTCGGTCGGCGACTCGTTCGACAACGCCCTGGCGGAGAACCTGTGGATACTGGTCAAAACCGAGTGCATCCGCGGCCGCACCTTCGCCACCAGGGCCGAGGCGAACCTCGCGCTCTTCGAGTACATCGACGGCTTCTACAACCCCCGCCGCATCCAGAAGCGGCTCGGCTACCTGAGCCCGATCGAATTCGAGGAGAAGCACTACGCCGACCAGGCAGCGGCCAAACCAGTGAACCTGAAACCACGTCAACCCGCCCTGACCAGCTAATCAGCCACACCCGCGCACCGGGGGAACCTCA
>NZ_JBIBKK010000084.1:0-1406 GCF_042959105.1 Streptomyces sp. NPDC007917 | reverse complement strand
GGGGGCGGCCCCCCCCCCCCCGCCTCGGGCTGAGGGGGCGCCCCCGGCGGGGGGGGGGGGCGGGCGGGCGGGGGGGGGCCGCCGCGCGCCCGGGCGCGCCCCCCCCGCCGCCACCTTCGACGTCATGGACCACGGGGCGAAGGCCGACGGGTCGACGAACGACACCGGCGCGATCGAGAAGGCCGTCAACGCTGCAACGCCCTGATGTTCGGCTCCGAGACCTGCGGTGACTTCACCGACTACGACTTCCAGGGCATCACCATCACCGGCGCGGATAAGTCCGGTCTGGGCATGGTGTCGATGGACGGGTCATCACCGGGACCGGCAACACACCTCGGGGGGCGCGCTGCGGGTGAGCGCGAGCGGTTCCACGCAGGCCTGCCCGTAAGGGGTGGTCACCCGCGGGAGAGGCCGCCCGTACGGGAGGACCTGCCCCAGGGCGCGGGAGAAACCCGCCCCGGACGCCCTAGCATGGGTCCCGCGGCCGTCACAAGGCCGCGGGAAGGCGGGCGGTCGAAGGTCGTGGGACGCATGGTAGGGATCAAGGACGTCGCGCGGCAGGCGGGCGTGTCCGTCGGCACGGTCTCCAATGTGATCAACCGGCCGGAGATGGTCGCCGAGGCCACCCGCGACCGGGTGCACGCCGCGATCGAGCGGCTGGGGTATGTGCGCAGTGAGTCGGCGCGTCAGCTGCGGGCGGGGCGCAGCCGGATCATTTCGCTGTTGGTGCTGGACATGGCGAATCCGTTCTTCGTGGATGTGGCCGGTGGTGCGGAGCGGGCGGCGCGTGAGGCGGGGCTCGGGGTGATGGTGTGCAACAGCGCGCAGAGCCCCGATGAGGAGGCCGACTACCTCTCCCTGTTCGCCGAGCAGCGGGTGCGTGGCGTGCTGGTGACCCCGGCCGACGCGACCGGGCGCAATCTGCTGGGCTTCCGGCGCCATGACATCCCGTATGTGTTCGTGGACCACGAGGTGCCCGACGACGAGGCCTGCTCGGTGTCCGTGGACGACATCGAGGGCGGCGCACTCGCCGGCCGCCATCTGATCGCCCAGGGACACCGCGCCCTGGTCTACATCAGCGGTCCGATGCATCTGCCGCAGTGCCAGGACCGGCACAAGGGCGTGCTCAGCGCGCTCGCCGAGGAGAACATGCCGCCGGGCGACCTGGTGCACATCGAGGCCGAGCGGCTGGATGTGGCGGCGGGGCGGGACGCGGGGGCGCGGCTGCTGGGGATGTCCCCGCGGCCGACGGCGGTCTTCTGCGCCAACGACCTGCTGGCGCTGGGCGTGCTGCAGGCGCTCTTCGCGGCCGGGGTGTCGGTGCCCGGGGACGTGGCGCTGGTGGGGTACGACGACATCGAGTTCGCGGCGGCGGCCGCCGTACCGCTGACGTCCGTACGGCAGCC
>NZ_JBIBKK010000083.1:0-1437 GCF_042959105.1 Streptomyces sp. NPDC007917 | reverse complement strand
GAAGAGACTGTCGGCATCAGTGTCATCACCGAGCAGCTCACGCTGCCACAGCGTGTAGTCCGCGTACTGCACCGGCAGGACAGACCACTCGGGCGCACCGCCGCCAAGACGGGCCGAGTAGGCGACGATCAGATCCTGGGCGAGGGGGGCCATCGACCAGCCGTCAGCGGCGATGTGGTGCAGCACCAGCATCAGCACCGACTCCGCCCCACTCACGGTGAACAGCTCAGCGCGCAGCGGGATATCAGAGGACAGGTCGAAGGTGTGACGGGCGACCAGGCTCAGCGCATCCGTCAACTCCGCCTTGGCGACGGGATGTGTCGGTAGTCCGATACACGCCTGCTCGGGACTGAGCACGATCTGCGAGGCATGCCCGTCGACCTCGCGGAAGACCGTGCGCAGTGCCTCATGGCGAGCGATCACATCATTGAGCGCGGCGAGTAGGGCCTGCTGATCCACGCTGCCGTTCAGGTGCAGGGCGAGGGGCATGTTGTAGGTGGCGGACGGTCCCTCGAGTTTGTGGAGGAACCACAGTCGCTGCTGGGCGTAGGACAGTGGCAGGGGACTGGGCCGGGTGGCAGGCAGTAACGGCGGACGCACCTCGTCATGCCCGCTCAGACACGGAGCCAGCCGCGCCACCGTCGGCGCCTCGAAAAGCGTCTGCAACGCCATCTCCACACCCAGCGTGGAACGGATCCGGCTCACCAGCTGAGTCGCCAGCAACGAATGACCACCCAGATCAAAGAAACCATCATCGATCCCCACCGCCGGCACACCCAGCACCTCGGCGAACAAACCCGCCAAAATCTCCTCCCGCGCACTACGCGCCACCCGACCCACACCCACAGCCGAGTAATCCGGCGCAGGCAACGCCGCACGATCGACCTTCCCATTAGCCGTCAACGGCAGACGATCCAACACCACGATCGCCCCAGGAACCATGTAATCCGGCAACTGCCCCCGCAACCCACGACGCAACGCAGCAGTCAGAGCGACACTCCTGCCGGCCCGGGCAGGCGTATTCACCGACCTCACCACCCCACCCGGCCGATAACCACCGACCACCAGCCCCCGGCCGGCGAGCAGAAGCAGATCATAAGTGTCCAGCCGCTCCGGATCCCAGGTCGCCACAGCCTGCCAGCCACGGGCCTCCGCCCAGCCAAGCACCACCTCAGGATCAGTGCCCATGTCCGGGACAGCCACCGCCAGCGACCGCACCTCGGCAGGAGCCGCACCATGGTCCAGAGCACGAGCGGCCCGGACCTCCCCCACCAGCCGGGGGTTGGGCACACCCACCACACGCACCGGGCCGCCCCCGGCCACCCGAGCCTCCAACTCCCCAAGGCCCGCTACATCCCCTCCCCAGCGCACCACCGGCACATCCGCCAGATCGACCAGACCAGCAGGATCCTTGAACAGCGTCACCTCATACCGGTG
>NZ_JBIBKK010000082.1:0-1444 GCF_042959105.1 Streptomyces sp. NPDC007917 | reverse complement strand
CAAGGAGCTTCCCAATGCTGATGTCAAGCTGCTGCCGTAACAGGCGATGTGGCTTGGTAACACGCTCCGTCGCGGATCATGGCCCACAGGACATTGAGGCGACGGCGCGCGAGTGCCAGCAGCGCCTGCTTGTGTCCCTTCCCCTCGGCGCGCTTGCGCGCGTAGTACGTCTTGGAGGCCGGGCAGCTCTTCAGGCTGGAGAGCGCTGCGAGGTACATCGCGTTGAGCAGGCCGCGGTGGAACCGCCGGGGTCTACGGAGGTTGCCGCTGACCCGGCCGGAGTCGCGTGGGGCCGGTGCCAGGCCGGCGTATCCGGCGAGCCGGTCGGCGCTGCCGAAAGCGTCCATGTCACCTCCGGTGGCCGCGACGAAGACGGCGCCCATCAGTTTGCCCATGCCGGGCAGGCTGAGGATCACCTCGGCGTGTGGGTGCTCTCGAAACCGGGCCTCGATGAGCGCGTCGACTTCCGCGACCTCCTCATCGAGGGCCATCACCCCCTTCGCGAGCCGCACCACCATCGCGGCGGCCAGCTTCTCTCCGGGCAGGGCCGTGTGCTGGGCCTCGGCGGCCTCCACCGCCGCCCGGGCGAGGGTGGAGGCTCCACGCACCTTGCGGTTGCGCAGCCACGTCTCGATGCGTCTTGCGCCGCTGCGGCGGATCGCGGCCGGGGTCTGGTAACCCGTCAGCAACACGACCGGGCCTTTGTTGGTCAGGTCCAGCGAGCGTTCCAACGCCGGAAAGATCTCCAGCAGTTGGGCGCGGAGCCGGTTGATCTGGCGGGTGCGGTCGGCCACCAGGTCGGTGCGGCGCGTGGTCAGGATGCGCAGGTCGACGGCGACCTCGTCGCCGGGCCGCAGCCGGCCCAGGTCGCGGCGCATGCGGGCCTGGTCGGCGATGACGAATGCGTCCTTGGCATCCGTCTTGCCCTCGCCTCGGTAGGAGGCCGAGGCGTGGTGCACGGTCAGGCCGGTGATGTAGACCATCGGCTGGTCGTGGCCCAGGAGCAGGGCGATCAGCAGGGCGGCACCGCCGCCGTTGAGATCAACCGCCCACAGGGCGTCCTCATTGAGCGCCAGGACGTCGCCGATCAGCTCCAGCAGGGCCGATTCATCGTTCAGGACCCGGCGGGACAGCAGTCGTTCGCCGTCCGCGTTGATCACCACACAGTGGTGGTGTTCCTTGCCGATGTCCACTCCGGCCCATATCCGGGGCACGGTCACCTCCGCCAGCTCGTCGCACTACCTATGCCCAGCAGACGACCTCGCCGACGTTGCCCTACGCAGCGATCGAGTCGCATCTCCCAATTGGCGGTCGAGTCGTCGCGGGGCTCCGGGCGGCCAAGCTCCTTGAGCCATCCAGCGGTCTCCCCACCATCTGCCATACCCAGAGCCCCTGGGTCCCGCTGATCTTACGAATGATCATTTCGAACCCACCAGAAAGGTAG
>NZ_JBIBKK010000081.1:0-1522 GCF_042959105.1 Streptomyces sp. NPDC007917 | reverse complement strand
GTGTCGGAAGTGCCCGCCGGTCCAGTTTTCCGTTCGGGGTGAGCGGTAGCCGCTCAAGGACCATGACCAGGGAGGGCACCATGAACTCCGGCAGCCGCGCCGCCAGCGTGGCACGCACACGTACCCCGTCGACCTCCACACCCACTGCCGGCACCACGTACCCCACCAGTCGCCGGTCCCCGGGACGGTCCTCCCGCACCACCACCGCGGCCTGGACCACCCCGTCGCAGGCCATCAGCGCGGCCTCCACCTCACCCGGCTCGATACGGAAACCCCGCACCTTCACCTGATCGTCGGCGCGGCCCACGTACTCCAGCACCCCGTCAGCCGTCCACCGCGCCAGGTCGCCCGTCCGGTACATCCGCTCGCCTCCGGCGCCCCACGGACAGGCCACGAAGCGCTCCGCCGACAACCCGGCCCGCCCCAGATACCCCCGGGCCACCTGTGCACCGGCGATGTACAGCTCGCCCACCACACCCGGCAGCACCGGCCGCAACCCCGCATCCAGTACGAACATCCGGGTGTTCGCCACCGGACGGCCGATCGGGGACGCGGTGTCGGGGCTGTCCTCCATCGCCCAGGCGCTGGCGTACACCGTCGCCTCGGTGGGGCCATAGGCGTTCATCAGCCGACGGGCCGACAGCGCCTTCCTGATGTGGGTCGCCACCGCCGCGGGCAGGCCCTCACCGGCGAGCACAACGGTCTCCGCCGTCACGTCGACATCGGAGTGCGCGATGAGACCGGCGAGCGCGGACGGGACGGCGCTGATCAGGCTGACGTGGCGACGCGCCTCGGAGCCGCGGTCGGCGAGGTCCAGCAGGTCGCGCAGGATCTCGATGGTGCCGCCGCAGATGAGGGGAGCGAACATTTCGAAGACCGACACGTCGAAGTTGAACGACGTGGTGAGCAACACATGCGCCAGACCTTCAGCCCCGAACTCGTCGACGGCCCAGCGGACGAAGTTGGCGGCATTGGCATGGCTGACGACCACGCCTTTGGGACGGCCGGTGGAGCCCGAGGTGTAGATGACGTAGGCAGAGTTGCCCGGCCTCAGCTCGCGCACACGGTGGGTGTCGGTCGGAGTCGTGGTGGGCTGGTTCCCGAGAGCATCGGCGAAGGCCGCGTCGTCGAGAAGCAGGATCGCCCCGGATGCCTCGCGGGGGAGAGCCGAAGCGGCGTCCCGTGTCGACAGGATCAATGCAGGCCGGGCGTCGTCGAGCAGGTGGTCGATGCGGTCCTGCGGATAGGCCGGGTCGATGGGTACGTACGCCGCACCAGCCTTCAGCACCGCGAACACAGCTGTGATCGCCGGCTCGGTACGGGGAAGTGCGAGGGCGACGTTGTCCTCAGGACCCACACCCAGCGAGATCAGATGGTGGGCGAGCTGGTTGGCCCGTTGGTCGAGTCTGCGGTAGGTGAGTCGGTGATTGTCGCAGATGAGTGCGGTGTGGTCGGGGGTGCGGGTGGCTTGTTGTTCGAACAGTGCGGGGAGGGTGGTGGGTGGGTATGGGCGGGTGGTGTT
>NZ_JBIBKK010000080.1:0-1613 GCF_042959105.1 Streptomyces sp. NPDC007917 | reverse complement strand
CTAGCTTGATCTTTAACCTCGGGAGTCGAATCGTCCCCCGAACTTGATCGCTCGGTTCGGTATCCAGCAGACGTGCAGGCGGCCTTCGGCTGATCATGTGCTCCGACCAAGGAATACACCTGACCAGCACGAAGGCCGTGGGGATGAGTCTGCTGTATGACGCTGTCCGGCAGGAGCCGTTTGCGGAACTGTCACGCTTCCGGGGAGGGTTCTACTCCTGCCTGACCAGGCGTGCGGACGCGCTGTTCGAGCTGGCAGACGCCGTGCTGTGTGCGGACGGCCCGGTCCGTTCCCTGGTGGAACTGTCGCTGGTGGGCGAGCACCGTCGTGGACACGGCGGGCTCTACGACGCCCTGGCCGTGGGCCGGGTGGACATCGCCCGGCTGCGGCGGGCGCTGGCCGCGGTGCCACTGCCGCGAGCGGCGGACGGTCGGCTGGTGCTGGCCGCCGACATCACCTGCTGGCTGCGGCCTGACGCACACACCTCACCACGCCGGATCCTGTGCCACACCTACGGACGGGGCAAGGACCAGCACATCCCTGTCCCCGGCTGGCCGTACTCGGTGATCTGCGCGCTGGAATCCGGCCGCAGTTCGTGGACCGCACCGCTGGACGCTCTTCGCCTGGAGCCGGGTGATGATGCCGCCACGGTCACCGCGCGGCAGATGCGCGAGCTGGTCGAGCGGCTGATGATGGCCGGGCAGTGGAAGGACGGCGACCTGGACATTGTGATCGTGGTGGACGCCGGATACGACGTGCCCCGTCTGGCCTTCCTGCTGGCCGGTCTGCCGGTGCGGGTGCTGGGCCGGATGCGCTCGGACCGTGTTCTGCGACGGGCGGCCCCGCCCCGCATTCCGGGCACCATGGGCCGCCCGCCCCGCCACGGGGGCGAGTTCGTCTTCGGTGACCCGGCCACCTGGAACACTCCTGATGCGGCGACCGTGACCCAGACCCGTCTGTATGGAACGGCCACCGCCAGGGCCTGGGACAGGCTCCACCCCAGGCTGACCCACCGCTCGGCCTGGGCCGCCCAGCTGGGAATCCTGCCGGTCATCGAGGGCACCGTGATCCTTCTGCAGGTCGACCGCCTGCCCAGCGGTGCGATCCCGAAGCCGGTATGGCTGTGGTGGTCGGGCACTGACGCCACCGCCGCCCAGGTCGACCTGCTCTGGCAGACCTTCCTACGGCGCTTCGACATCGAACACACCTTCCGGCTGTTCAAGCAGACCCTCGGCTGGACCTGCCCGAAGATCCGTGCCCCCGAAGCGGCCGACCGCTGGACCTGGCTGATCCTCGCCGTCTACACCCAACTCCGTCTCGCCCGCCCGCTGGCGGCCGACCTGCGCCGGCCGTGGGAGAAACCGAGCCCACCGAACAAGCTCACCCCGGCCCGCGTCCGCCGCGACTTCCGGCACCTCCGCCCGAAGACCACCTGCCCTGCCGAAGCACCGAAACCCTCCCGCCCCGGACCAGGACGGCCACCCGGCCGCAAGAACACTCGTGCCACCCCACGCCACGACGTGCACACAGTCCGCAAAACAGACACACCAAAACAGCGCAAGAGGAAGTCAACAACCCCACGGCCACGCCGCACAGGTTAAAGATCAAGCTAG
>NZ_JBIBKK010000078.1:0-1805 GCF_042959105.1 Streptomyces sp. NPDC007917 | reverse complement strand
GAACCAACACAGTGGACGCGAGCAACTGAGGACAAGCCCTCGGCCTATTAGTACCAGTCAACTCCACCGGTCACCCGGCTTCCATATCTGGCCTATCAACCCAGTCGTCTACTGGGAGCCTTACCCCATCAAGTGGGTGGGAGCCCTCATCTCGAAGCAGGCTTCCCGCTTAGATGCTTTCAGCGGTTATCCCTCCCGAACGTAGCCAACCAGCCATGCCCTTGGCAGAACAACTGGCACACCAGAGGTTCGTCCGTCCCGGTCCTCTCGTACTAGGGACAGCCCTTCTCAAGACTCCTACGCGCACAGCGGATAGGGACCGAACTGTCTCACGACGTTCTAAACCCAGCTCGCGTACCGCTTTAATGGGCGAACAGCCCAACCCTTGGGACCGACTCCAGCCCCAGGATGCGACGAGCCGACATCGAGGTGCCAAACCATCCCGTCGATATGGACTCTTGGGGAAGATCAGCCTGTTATCCCCGGGGTACCTTTTATCCGTTGAGCGACGGCGCTTCCACAAGCCACCGCCGGATCACTAGTCCCGACTTTCGTCCCTGCTCGACCCGTCGGTCTCACAGTCAAGCTCCCTTGTGCACTTACACTCAACACCTGATTGCCAACCAGGCTGAGGGAACCTTTGGGCGCCTCCGTTACCCTTTAGGAGGCAACCGCCCCAGTTAAACTACCCACCAGACACTGTCCCTGATCCGGATCACGGACCCAGGTTAGACATCCAGCACGACCAGAGTGGTATTTCAACAATGACTCCACCATGACTGGCGTCACAGCTTCACAGTCTCCCACCTATCCTACACAAGCCGAACCGAACACCAATATCAAGCTGTAGTAAAGGTCCCGGGGTCTTTCCGTCCTGCTGCGCGAAACGAGCATCTTTACTCGTAATGCAATTTCACCGGGCCTATGGTTGAGACAGTCGAGAAGTCGTTACGCCATTCGTGCAGGTCGGAACTTACCCGACAAGGAATTTCGCTACCTTAGGATGGTTATAGTTACCACCGCCGTTTACTGGCGCTTAAGTTCTCAGCTTCGCCACACCGAAATGTGACTAACCGGTCCCCTTAACGTTCCAGCACCGGGCAGGCGTCAGTCCGTATACATCGCCTTACGGCTTCGCACGGACCTGTGTTTTTAGTAAACAGTCGCTTCTCGCTGGTCTCTGCGGCCACCACCAGCTCCGAGTGCAAGACTCATCACCAGCAATGGCCCCCCTTCTCCCGAAGTTACGGGGGCATTTTGCCGAGTTCCTTAACCATAGTTCACCCGAACGCCTCGGTATTCTCTACCTGACCACCTGAGTCGGTTTAGGGTACGGGCCGCCATGAAACTCGCTAGAGGCTTTTCTCGACAGCATAGGATCATCCACTTCACCACAATCGGCTCGGCATCAGGTCTCACCCTTGTATGAGAGACGGATTTACCTACCCCTCGGGCTACACCCTTACCCCGGGACAACCACCGCCCGGGCTGGACTACCTTCCTGCGTCACCCCATCACTCACCTACTACAGGTCTGGTCCGTCGGCTCCACCACTCCCCTTCACCCGAAGGATCCAGGGCGGCTTCACGGACTTAGCATCGCCTGGTTCAGCGTTGGCGCTTCAAAGCGGGTACCGGAATATCAACCGGTTGTCCATCGACTACGCCTGTCGGCCTCGCCTTAGGTCCCGACTTACCCTGGGCAGATCAGCTTGACCCAGGAACCCTTAGTCAATCGGCGCACACGTTTCTCACGTGTGAATCGCTACTCATGCCTGCATTCTCACTCGTGAACCGTCCACAACT
>NZ_JBIBKK010000077.1:0-2008 GCF_042959105.1 Streptomyces sp. NPDC007917 | reverse complement strand
TCCTCAACACCCTCCGAAACCAACTCCCCGACCACATGGTCCCCACCACCCTCGTCCAACTCGACCACCTACCACTCACCCCCAACGGCAAACTCAACCACAAAGCCCTCCCCACCCCCCAATACACCACAACCACCACCCACCGCCCACCCCGCACACCACACGAAGAAATCCTCACCCAACTCTTCGCCCAAACCCTCGGAATCACCGACCTCGGTATTGACGACAACTTCTTCGCGCTGGGCGGGCATTCGCTGCTCGCGACTCGGTTGATCAGCCGTATTCGCAGCGCCCTGGGTGTGGAGTTGAGCATCCGTGCTCTCTTTGAGTCACCGACCGTGGCCGGCCTGAACGCGCATCTGGATCAGGGCGCTGGTCTGGTGCGGCTGCCGTTGACCACGAGGTCGCGGCCCGAGGTGGTGCCGGTGTCGTTCGCGCAGCGCCGGCTGTGGTTCCTGGGGCAGATGGAAGGGCCGTCGGGCACGTACAACATCCCGTTGTCGCTGCGGCTGCGGGGGCAGCTTGACGTCGATGCGCTGCGCCTGGCGCTGGGGGATGTGGTCGAGCGGCATGAGAGTCTGCGGACGATCTTTCCGGAGGCCGACGGACAGCCCCGTCAGCACGTCGTGGAAAGCGGCGCGGCCGTGCCCTCGCTCGCGGTGATTGAGGCCACGGAGGCTGAGCTGCCCGAGGCGCTGGTCAGGGAGGTAGGTGCTGGATTTGACCTCTCAAGCGATCTACCGGTGCGCGTGCGGCTCTTTGTGCTGGGGCCGGATGAGTATGTGCTGCTGGCCGTGGTGCATCACATTGCCGCGGACGGATGGTCACTGGCACCGTTCGCCCGCGATCTGTCGTCGGCCTACGCGGCCCGCGTACAACATGAGCGGGCCCCGCAGTGGCATGCGCTGCCGGTGCAGTACACGGACTACACCTTGTGGCAGCGGGAGGTCCTGGGCAGTGAGGATGACCCGGGCAGTGTGATCTCGCAGCAGCTGGGCTACTGGACGGCGGCTCTGGCGGGTGTGCCGGAGCAGCTGGATCTGCCAGTGGACCGGCCCCGGCCGGCGGTGGCGTCGCATGAGGGCGGCAGTGTGGCGGTGCGGGTGCCGGCCGGAGTGCATGCCCGGCTGGTGGACCTGGCGCAGGACACCGGCGCGAGCGTGTTCATGACGGTCCAGGCTGCCCTGGCCGTGCTGCTCACCCGGATGGGCGCGGGCACTGATATCCCCATCGGCACTCCGATCGCCGGACGTACCGATGACGCCCTGGACGATCTCATTGGCTTTTTCGTCAACACGCTGGTGCTGCGTACGGATGTGAGTGGCGATCCCACCTTCCGTGAGCTGGTGGAGCGGGTGCGGGAGACGGACCTGGCCGCGTTCGCTCATCAGGATGTGCCGTTCGAGCGTCTGGTGGAGGTGTTGAATCCACAGCGGTCGATGGCCCGGCATCCCTTGTTCCAGGTGATGCTCTCCTTCCAGAACAACACCCAGCCAGACCTCGACTTGTTTGGTCTGGATGTCACCCATCAGCCGTTGGGCGGTATCGCCGCCAAATTCGATCTAACAGTCAACCTGAGCGAACAACGCGGGGCGAATGGTGCCCCCGATGGCTTGATCGGCCAGCTCGAATACCGTACCGACATTTTCGACCTTGCCACGGTCGAAGAGCTTGCCCATCGGCTGATACGCGTCCTGGAAACGGTCACCAGCGATCCCGACATTCCCATTGATCGGGTTGATGTGTTGGGTGAGGTTGAGCGGCGGCGGGTGTTGTGTGAGTGGAATGATACGGGGTGGCCGGTTTCGGGTGTGGTGGTGTCGGAGTTGTTTGAGGCGCAGGTGGTGCGTGCTCCGGATGCGGTGGCGTTGGTTTTTGAGGGTGAGGTG
This sequence comes from Streptomyces sp. NPDC007917, assembly GCF_042959105.1. Taxonomy (NCBI): domain Bacteria; kingdom Bacillati; phylum Actinomycetota; class Actinomycetes; order Kitasatosporales; family Streptomycetaceae; genus Streptomyces; species Streptomyces sp. NPDC007917. The sequence continues at coordinate 119 of NZ_JBIBKK010000077.1, read as the reverse complement.
TTGTCGTATGGTGAGTTGAATGTTCGGGTGAATCGGTTGGCGCGGTATTTGATGGGGCGTGGGGTGGGTCCTGGGTGTTTGGTGGGGGTGGTGTTGTCGCGGGGGTTTGATTTGGTGGT
>NZ_JBIBKK010000076.1:0-2075 GCF_042959105.1 Streptomyces sp. NPDC007917 | reverse complement strand
GGATGTGCAGGTCCCAGGTCGTGTCGTCGTGAACGGTCAGACAGGCACGGAGCGCGTCATGATGGTCCAGCACGGTCTGCACCGCTGACCTCAGATACTCCACCCCCAGCCCCGCAGGGACCTGGAGAACAACGCCCTGGCTGAACCGGTCCACCCCGCCACCCAGCTCACGCAAACGATGCATCACCGGCGTCAGAACAACACCCCCCACCCCATCCCCCACCACACCAGCACCCGCACCCGCACCCGCACCCGCACCCGCGGCACCCGGCTCCACCGCCACCCGAGCCAACGCCTCCACCGTCTTGCGCTCAAACACATCCCGAGGCGTAAACACCAAACCCGCCGCCCGCGCACGAGCCACCAACTGGATCGACACAATGCTGTCACCACCGAGGTCGAAGAAGCCGTCATCGATCCCGACCCCGGGCACCCCCAGGACCTCAGCGAACAGCCGGCACAACACCTCTTCCTGGGCCGTCCGGGCCACCCGCCCGGAACCAGCCACCGCGACATCAGGAACAGGCAAGGCCTCTCGATCCAGCTTCCCGTTCCCCGTCAAGGGCAGCCGCTCAAGCACCACCAGCGCGGAGGGCACCATGTAGTCGGGGAGCCGGTCCCTGACCTTCTCAAGCACCAGGGCCGTATCGACACCCGTCTCCCCATCCGCAGGCACCACATAACCCACCAACCGCCGCTCACCAGGCCGATCCTCACGCACCACAACAGCTGCCTGAGCCACCTCCTTGACCCCACCCACAGCAGCCTCGGCCTCGCCCAGCTCAATGCGGAAGCCGCGCACCTTGACCTGGGTGTCGGTGCGGCCGAGGTGTTCGAGGGTGCCGTCGGTCTTCCAGCGGGCGAGGTCACCCGTGCGGTACATACGCGTCCCGGGCGCACCGAACGGGTCGGGGATGAAGCGCTCGGCGGTCAGGGCGGGCCGGTGAAGGTAGCCGCGGGCCAGGCCAGTGCCCGCGATGTACAGCTCGCCCGCCACCCCCGCGGGTACCGGACGCAGGGCGTCGTCCAGGACGTAGGTGCGGGTGTTCCACATGGGGCGGCCGACGGGAATGGTTCCGGTGGTCGGCGCATCGCCGCCGGGCGCGGGGACGGTGTGGTCGGTGGCGGCGACGGTGGTTTCAGTGGGGCCGTAGCTGTTGGTGACGTGGGTGTGGGGGTGGTGGGTGTGCCAGGCGTGGAGGGCTTCGGCAGGGAGGGGTTCGCCGGCGATGATGAGGCGGGTGGATGGCTGGAGTGGGGAGTCTTCGAGCAGGGGCAGGTGGCTGGGGGTGATCTTGATCAGGTTGATCGGCTCGTCGGGGGCGGTGGTGGTGTCCCAGGCGGTGAGGTGGAGTCGGCCGCCGCTGAGGAGGGTGCCGTAGAGCACGGTGATGCCGATGTCGAAGGAGACGGAGGCGTGGGCGACGGTGGTGCCCGACAGTTCCGGGTAGGCCTCGACGGCGCGGGCCAGGTAGTTCACCAGGGCCTGGTGGGGGATGACCACGCCCTTGGGCCGGCCGGTGGAGCCGGAGGTGTAGATGACGTACACCGGATGCTCGGCCCGCAGCGTACCCGGGCGGTCGGCATCGCGTACGTCGGTGCCGGGCTGCTCGGCGATCCGCGCAGCCGTCTCAGCAGCATCCACCACCACGGACAGGCCGCCGAAACCAGGCCGGCTGTCCTGAGTGGGCAGGGAGGCGGAGGTTGCCGTATCGGTGACCAGGAGCATGGGAGCTGCGTCCTGCAGCATGTAGCCGATCCGGTCCGCGGGCAGCTCGGGGTCCACGGGCACATACCCCGCCCCGGACTTCATCACGGCCAGCAGCGCCACCACCAGGTCGACCGAGCGGGGCAGCGCCACAGCCACCAGCCGCTCGGGCCTGGCTCCCAGCCCGATCAGGTGGCGGGCCAGCCGGTTCGCCCGCGCGTTCAACTCGCCGTAGGTCGCCTCCTCACCCGCGCACACCACCGCGATGGCGTCGGGGGTACGCGCCACCTGTGCCTCGAACAGCTCCGGCACCACCACATCCGGCACCGCGTGCGCCGTGTCGTTCCAGTCGACCAGCACCTGCTGC
>NZ_JBIBKK010000075.1:0-2108 GCF_042959105.1 Streptomyces sp. NPDC007917 | reverse complement strand
GTCGATGCCGACCTCGGGGACCGCGAGGACTTCGGCGAAGAGACCGCACAGGATCTCCTCGTGCGGTGTGCGGGGTGCTCGCCGCGCTCCGGATGTCGTGTAGTCGGGGGCGGGCAGGGCGTTGCGGTCCAGCTTGCCGTTGGGTGTCAGGGGGAGTCGGTCGAGGGCGATGAGCGCGGTGGGGACCATGTAGTCGGGGAGTCGGTCCCTGACGGTGCGCAGTACCTGGGCGGTGTTGATCTCCGTTTCCGGGGTGGCGGGGACGAGGTAGCCCACGAGGCGTTTGTCGCCGGGGTGGTCTTCGCGTACGAGGGCGGCGGCTTGGGCGATGGTGGGGTGGGTGGTGAGTGCGGCTTCGACTTCGCCGGGTTCGATGCGGAAGCCGCGGATTTTGACCTGGGTGTCGGTGCGGCCGAGGTGTTCGAGGGTGCCGTCGGTGTTCCAGCGGGCGAGGTCACCGGTGCGGTACATGCGGGTGCCGGGTGGGCCGAATGGGTCGGGGATGAAGCGTTCGGCGGTGGTGGTGGGCTGGTTGATGTAGCCGTGGGCGAGGCCGGTGCCGGCGATGTAGAGCTCGCCTGCCACTCCTGGGGGTACGGGGCGGAGGGCGTTGTCCAGGACGTAGGTGCGGGTGTTGTCCATGGGGCGGCCGATGGGGACGGAGGTGCCCGGTGGTGTGGCGGGGGTCATGAGGTGCTGGGTGGCGCACAGGGTGATCTCCGTGGGCCCGTACAAGGCCCGCACCCTGACCTGGGGGCAGGCTTGGAGGACGCGCTGGACTGCGGTGGGGGAGACCACGTCACCGCCGGTCAGCACCTCCTGGAGCTGGTCGAAACAGCCGGGGTCCTCCTCGGCGATCACCCGGAACAACCCCGCCGTCATCTCGATGGCGGTGACTCGGCCATCACTGATGAGCGTGCGTAGTGCTTTGGCGTCGATCTGTTCGTTGGGTGCTACGACGATCCGGCCGCCGGAGAGCAGGGGGACCCAGATCTCGTAGTCGGAGGCGTCGAAGGCATGCGGGGCGTGCATCAGCACCCGCTGATGCGCGGAGTCGGCCCAGGACCTGTCCAGGGCGAGTTCCACCACACCGCGGTGGGGGACTGCCACGCCCTTCGGCTCGCCGGTCGAACCCGAGGTGTACATCACGTACGCGAGCTGCAGCGGATGCCTGCCACGCAGGACCGGGTTGCTTGCGTCGGCATCGCCGTCGGTCAGGATCTCACCGGTCACCTCGACCAGGCACGCGTCTGCGGCGAAGCCGCCCGCCTGTGCGGGCCGGTCGGTGAGGAGTACGCCGGCGCCGCAGTCGCGCATGACCGAACGCAGCCGTTCGACGGGATAGCCCTCGTGCAGGGGCACATAGAACCCGCCCGTCTTCAGCACTGCCAGCAGGACGGCTATCAGATCGGTGGAACGCTCCATCCACACCGCCACCGCATCCCCCGGCCCTACCCCCAGCCGGATCAGGTGGCGGGCCAGCCGGTTCGCCCGTGTGTTCAGCTCCGCGTACGTCAGCTCCTGGCCCTGGAAGGCCACCGCGATGGCGTCGGGGGTACGCGCCACCTGCGCCTCGAACAACTCCGAGAGCGTCGCATCCGGCATCCGACGCGCCGTGTTATTCCACCCGGACAGAAGCTGACGGCGTTCGGCTTCGTCGAGTATGTCGACTCGGTCGATGGGAATGTCCGGGTCCGCGACCACGGTCTCCAGCACCCGTTGCAGGCGTGCGACGAGCGCTTCGATGGTGGCGGGGCGGAAGAGGTCGGTGCGGTAGTCGATCTGCCCGGTCAGCCCGTTGGGTGAGCCGTCGGCCGTACGGGATTCCCTGAGGCTGAAGGCCAGGTCGAATTTGGCGGGGGCGCCGCCGGACGGCTGGCGGGTGACGTGGAGGCCGGGGAGGTCGAGGCTGGGGTGCGTGTTGTTCTGGAGGGTGAGCATCACCTGGAACAGGGGGTGGTGTGCCAGGGAGCGCTGGGGGTTGAGGACTTCGACGAGGCGTTCGAAGGGGATGTCCTGGTGTGCGTAGGCGGCCAGGTCTGTTTCCCGTACGCGTTCGATGAGTTCGCGGAAGGTGGGGTCGCCGCTGGTGTCCGTGCGCAGGACGA
>NZ_JBIBKK010000074.1:0-2334 GCF_042959105.1 Streptomyces sp. NPDC007917 | reverse complement strand
GAAGAGACTGTCGGCATCAGTGTCATCACCGAGCAGCTCACGCTGCCACAGCGTGTAGTCCGCGTACTGCACCGGCAGGACAGACCACTCGGGCGGACCGCCGCCGAGACGAGCGGAGTAGGCGACGACCAAGTCCTGCGCAAGCCTCCCCATCGACCAGCCGTCAGCGGCGACGTGGTGCAGCACCAGCATCAGCACCGACTCCGCCCCACTCACGGTGAACAGCTCAGCGCGCAGCGGGATATCAGAGGACAGGTCGAAGGCATACCGGGCGGACGAGTCGAGCGCCCGCCCGAGGCTCCCGGCCTCCACTCGACGGCAAGGCAAATCGATCCGAGCCTCTTCCGGGCTGAGGATGTGCTGAGCCGGCTGCCCGTCGACCTCGCGGAAGACCGTGCGCAGCGCCTCATGGCGAGCGATCACGTCGTTGAGGGACTGGTGCAGGGCGTCCCGGTCGAGCGAACCGTTCAGGCGCAGGGCGAGGGGCATGTTGTAGGTGGCGGACGGTCCCTCGAGTTTGTGGAGGAACCACAGTCGCTGCTGGGCGTAGGACAGTGGCAGGGGACTGGGCCGGGTGGCAGGCAGCAACGGCGGACGCACCTCGTCATGCCCGCTCAGACACGGAGCCAGCCGCGCCACCGTCGGCGCCTCGAAAAGCGTCTGCAACGCCATCTCCACACCCAGCGTGGAACGGATCCGGCTCACCAGCTGAGTCGCCAGCAACGAATGACCACCCAGATCAAAGAAACCATCATCGATCCCCACCGCCGGCACACCCAGCACCTCGGCGAACAGACCCGCCAGAATCTCCTCCCGCGCACTACGCGCCACCCGACCCACACCCACAGCCGAGTAATCCGGCGCGGGCAACGCCGCACGATCGACCTTCCCATTAGCCGTCAACGGCAGACGATCCAGCACCACGATCGCCCCAGGAACCATGTAATCCGGCAACTGCCCCCGCAACCCACGACGCAACGCAGCAGTCAACGAGCCTGCGCCCCGAGCGCGCACCGGAGCATTGCACACAGGAGAACCCTCCCGACCGCCCCGCACCGGACGATAGCCATGGGTCACCCACCCACCCGTGGGAAGCAGTACGACGTCGAAGGCGTCCAGCCGCTCCGCGTTCCATGTCACCACCGCCTCCCGCCCACGCGCGGCAGCCCAGACACACACCTCCTCCGGGTCCACCGCGTCAGTCGGAATACTCCGCAGCTCCGCCCGCACCGCCTCAATCCCCAGGCCCGCCTCCAGCGCCGCAGACCCGGCGCACTCCCCCACCAGCCGAGCGTTGGGCACACCCACCACACGCACAGGCCCATCCGGCAACCGCTCCAGGCCCGCTACATCCCCTCCCCAGCGCACCACCGGCACATCCGCCAGATCGACCAGACCAGCAGGATCCTTGAACAGCGTCACCTCATACCGGTGCCGGGTCAGCTCATTGTGCGCCGCACCACGCTTGAGCCGGATATCCACCCCCACACCCAACTCCGCCGCAAGCCCCACAAAATAATCCGGATGAACCAACAACTCCTCCTCACCCGCCACCGCACGCTCCACCACCCCACGCAACTCCGCCACCGAACCCGCACGCGACGCATGCACCGCCGTCTGGAACACCCTCAACAACCCCAGATGCCGCACATCCCCGATCACCACCCGACCACCATCCACCAACAACGACACAGCCCCCCTGACCACCCCCGCCAAATAATCCACATCCGGGAAATACTGCACCACCGAATTCAGCACGACCGTATCGAAAAACCCCTCCGGCAACCCCTCAAAATCATCCGCAGCCTGACAACGCAACCGCACATGCCCCCAACCCCGCTCAGCCACCTGCCGAGACAACCGGCCCACCACAGCCCCCGACAAATCCGTCCCCCAATACTCCTCCACCCCACCCGCCAACCCAGCCAACACCAAACCCGAACCCACACCAATCTCCAACACCCGCCCCGGACCCAACCCACGCACCCACTCAACCACCGCATCCCGCCACTCACACATCTCCCCCAACACAATCGCCCCACCCGAATACGAACTATTCCAACCAGTAAAATCCTCACCCAGAGCAGCTGTCGACTCGCGATAAAGGGAGTCGTACAACTCACGCCAATCCGCTATGTGCTCCGCATGCGATCCCGTCCCCTCCTCACCGTCGCAGGCCCCGCCGGCCTTCGGCACCACATAGGCGATGAGACGCGTATCGCCGGGCTGTTCTTCTCGAGTGGTGACCACCGCCTGGGCGACCCCGGGATGCCCACCCAGAACACTCTCCACCTCACCCGGCTCAACCCGAAAACCCCGCACCTTCACCTGATC
>NZ_JBIBKK010000073.1:0-2468 GCF_042959105.1 Streptomyces sp. NPDC007917 | reverse complement strand
CGGTGGCGCTTGAGGCGATTGATTCCGCACTCCACCGCGTGGCGCTCTTTGTAGTTGGCAGCGTCGAACTGCGGTGGCCGGCCACCGCAGGAACCGCGCTTCTTACGGTTGGCGGTCTGGTCGTCCTTCTCCGGGATCGTGCAGCGGATGCCGCGCTTGCGCAGGTAGGCGCGGTTCGCGCGGGAGCCGTACGCCTTGTCGGCGCGAACCTTGTCCGGCCGGGCACGCGGACGGCCCGGCCCGAGCCGAGGCACCCGGATACGGCCCAGGACCACCTGGAACTGCGGGGAGTCACCGCGCTGTCCGGCCGTGATCACCAGCGACATCGGCTTCTGGGCCTGCTCGACCGCCAGGTGCAACTTGGTGGTCAGCCCACCCCGGGAGCGGGCACCGGCCGCATGCTGGTGGGCGCGGGCGATGGTGGAGTCCACCGAGACGTCCCAGGTGATCAGTCCCTCGGCATCGGCCCGGGCCTGCAGTTGCTCGAAGATGCGGTGCCAGGTGCCGTCCCGCGGCCAACGGCGGAACAGTCCGTACACCGTCCCCCATGGGCCGTACCGCTCGGGCACGTCCCGCCACGGAGCACCGGCGCGGGTGCGCCAGCGTATGCCGTCTATCAGCTGCCGCTTGGTGTGTACCGGCGGTCGTCCGGACTTCTTCCCAGCAGGGAGCAGGGGCTCCAGCTTCGCCCACTGCGCATTCGTCAGATCGTGCCTCCCCATGAAGTGGATCTTGACACATCGAGATCCACTTCTGAAGAACGCCCTAAGCCGCACAACCAGCCGCGTTCGCGGCTTGACAATCGCATAGGGAGGTTCCTGAAACACGAGATCCACCAGAGCTAAAGGGCTCTATGTCTTCTGAGGAGTCAGTTGTCGCACCTCAGTGATGAGTCAATGACCGGCGTGGTCTCTCCTCTTCTGACGGGCAGATGGCTGCCTTCGAAGCTGTACTTGGCCTCACTCAGGGGGTCAGCACCTCTACCAAGCGGGGGGTTACCCCCATTACCTGCCGTGCCTCCACTGCGTAGCGTGATCGTCGTTCCCAGTTCTGTTCAATTCAATGGAGGAACAGCGACAATGAGGTACAGGCTTCGTCGGCGGGGTGGTCAGCAAGGGAAGCGCCTCGTGGCCCTGGCGACGGTCACCGCGGCGATTGTTTCGGGGATGATGGTGTCGGGAAGTGGGCCGGCCGTCGCGCACGCAGTGGTGGAGCCATCCGTTCGCAGTGCCACCGCGTCACTGCGAAGTGACCTCGAGAAATATCTGGACGCTCAGGGCACTAAGGATCATTTCTCAGCGGTTTCCCTTCGGGTGACCTATGCCGATCAGCGACCTGATATCTCGGTCGATGCGGGGACGTCCCGCTACGGCGGTGGTCGACCGGTGAACAGCAAGGCGCTGTGGCAGATAGGCAGCAACACCAAGGCGTTCACGTCCGTGCTGCTGCTTCAACTGGAGGCCGAAGGAAAGCTGTCCATACGGGACAAGCTGGGAAAGTGGCTTCCCCAGTATCCGGCGTGGCGCGATGTCACCATCAAGCAACTGCTGTCGATGACCAGCGGCATCCCCAGCTACACCGAGCAGAATGCGTTCCTGAAGGATTTCGACGCCAATCCCTCCACGCGCTTCACGCTGGAGCGCCTGATATCCTATGTGGAGGGCCTGCCACTGGGTCCCGCGAAGTACGAGTATTCGAATACGAACTACCTCCTCGCGCAGATGATTGTCGAACGAGCGTCGCACGATACTTACCATGAGCGGCTCGCCGAGCGCATCATCGAACCTCTCGGAATGAACGACACCTGCCTCCCCCCGGACTGCCCTCCGGACACGGCCTCGCGCATGCCGACGCCGTACTCCACCCATTCCGTCCTGCCGAAGCATCTCAACAAGTCACTTCCTCGGCTCCGCCTGTCCTGGGCGCAGGGGGCGGGTGGCCTGGTGAGTTCACTGAGAGACATGACGGCTTGGGACAGGGCGCTGTACAGCGGTCGACTGCTGCCCTCAGCGCAGCAGCGCGAGCTGGAGTCCCTGGTCTCGGCGAAGACGAGTAAGCCCATCAAGAGCGTCACGGCCGACGATCCCATCGGTTTCGGGCTCGGTGTCGTGAAGTTCGTCCATCCTGTGGCCGGGACGGTCTGGGCCTATGAGGGGGCCACTTTTGGAAACCGGGTGCTGCACATGTACTTCCCGAAGACTGGCATGATCATCGCCATTGCTGTCAACAGCGCCGTTGGCGAAGGGGACACGCTGCCCGACCTCGCCGGTACCGTCTACAAGACTCTTTCGGCGCAGAAGGCACAGGCTCTCCCACGGCACCAGTAGCCCCGGAGCCAGCTGCGTGACTTCCAGGTAGCTGCACTGCGAGGTCTGAGCTCCCTTCTTCCTGAGCTTGGCCTTTAACGTCGTAGGTCACTCGGCCTGCTGAGGCCCCGGGAATCGGCAGGCCGTGATGCGGCCATTCTT
>NZ_JBIBKK010000072.1:0-2595 GCF_042959105.1 Streptomyces sp. NPDC007917 | reverse complement strand
CAGCCCGGCGACAAACGCCTCGTGGGCTACCTCGTCCCCGCCACCCCGGAAACAGAGGTCGACACCGCCCAGGTACTGCACACCCTCAGGGACCGACTCCCCGACTACATGGTCCCCACCGCGCTCATCGCACTCGACCGACTCCCCCTGACACCCAACGGCAAGCTGGACCGCAACGCCCTCCCCGCCCCCGCTCACACCACAACCACCACCGGACGCGCCCCACGCACACCCCGCGAACAAACCCTCTGCACCCTCTTCGCCGACGTCCTCGCCACACCCAACGTCACCATCGACGACAGCTTCTTCGACCTCGGCGGCGACAGCATTGTGTCGATCCAGTTGGTGGCTCGCGCACGCGCCGCCGGCCTGGTCTTCACACCCCGGGATGTGTTCGAGCGCAAGACCGTGGAAGCCCTCGCTCTGGTCGCAACGGACACCGGCGCCACAGCTGCCGGCGTGGACAGCGGCCAAGCTGTCGGCACCGTGGTGCCGACGCCGATCATGCACCAACTCCGGGAGCGTGGCGGGCCGGTGGAACGGTTCAGCCAGGGAGTGCTGCTTCAGGTCCCCGAGCGGCTGGGACTTGACCATCTGATCGTGGCGGTTCAGGCCGTCCTGGACCACCACGACGCTCTTCGCGCCAGCCTTGTGGAGCGTGAGGGTGACGCATGGGAGCTGGAGATTCCCGCCGCCGGCGCGGTGCGCGCGGCAGAGTGTGTGCAACGCGTCGATGTTTCCGGCCTGGCCGACGATGCTCTGAGCAAGGTCATCGCGGCGGAGGCGGAATCCGCCCGTGAGCGGCTTTCCCCCGGGTCGGGGACGATGGTTCAGGCCGTGTGGTTCGACTCCGGCCCCGAGGCGGCCGGGCGACTGCTGCTCGTGGTGCATCACTTGGTCGTCGACGGAGTGTCCTGGCGAATCCTGCTCCCCGACCTCCAGGCGGCCTGGGAGGCGGCCACCGCACAGGCCACCCCCGTACTCCAACCGGTCGGCACGTCCTTCCGCCAGTGGGCCTCCGACCTGGCCGAATACGCGCAGGCTCCGGAGCGGGAACAGGAACTTCCCCTGTGGCAGGCCATCCTCCAATCCCCCGAACCGCAACTCGGCGCGCGGCCTCTGGACCCGGCCCGTGACACCCTCGACACCGCGCAGCGCCTGACCGTGACCCTGACCCCGGAGCAGACCGAGCCTCTGCTCACCCAGGTCCCCACCCTGTTCCACGCCGGTGTCAACGATGTGCTGCTGACCGCCCTGACGCTGGCCGTGCTCCGTTGGCGGGCCGAGCGTGGCCGGCGTGGCGGAGACGGCGGGCTGCTCGTCGACCTTGAAAGCCACGGGCGTCATGAGGACATCACGGCGGCCGAGCTTTCCCGGACGGTGGGCTGGTTCACCTCCCAATACCCGGTCAGGCTGGATCCGGGGAGCTTCGATGAAGCTCAGGCCTGGGACGGCGGGGACGACCTGGGGCGTGTCCTCAAGCGCATCAAGGAACAGCTCCGCGCCGTTCCGCACGACGGCATGGGCTACGGGCTCCTGCGCTACCTCAACCCCGCCACCAGTTCCCGCCTCGCCGGCCTCCCGGCCCCACAGATCGGGTTCAACTACCTCGGCCGCCTGCCCATCGGGCAGGCCGCCCCCTGGGCACCGGCCGCCGAGTCCACCGCGGCAGGCTCCGGCGCCGACCCCCGCATGGCCCTGGCTCACACCCTGGCCGTCGGCTCACTCACTCAGGACACCCCCCAGGGCCCCACCCTCACGACCACGTTCACCTGGCCGGACGCTGTTCTCACCCGTGGGGAGATCCAGCAGCTCGCCGACGGCTACCACCACGCGCTGACCGCCATCACCCGCCACGCCACCCGCCCGGACGCCGGTGGCCGCACCCCCTCAGACCTGCCCCTGCTCGGAATCAACCAGGCGGACATCGACCGTCTGGAAAAGGTGTGGAGGAAGAAGAAGTGACTCAGCACGAACTGGAAGACATTCTTCCTCTCGCGCCGTTGCAGGAGGGCCTGCTTTTCCACGCTCTCTACGACACTGATGGCCGGGACGTGTACACGACTCAGTTCTCCTTCCGGGTGGAGGGACCACTGGATGTACCGGTTCTCAAGGCCTCTGTGCGGGCGCTTCTTCGCCGCCATGCGAATCTGCGGGCCGGATTCCTTCACGAGGGCCTGTCACGGCCGGTGCAGGTCATTCCCCGCGAGGTGGAGCTGCCCTGGGAGGAGATCGACTGGACACATCTCGACCCCGAGACGCAGGAGAGCTCTCTCGCCGCCTGGCTCGAGGAGGACCAGAGCCGCCGGTTCCACCTCGATGAGCCACCGCTGATCCGGTTCACCCTCATCCGTCTCGCGCCACAGCGCTACCGCCTGGTCTTCACCAACCACCACATCCTCCTCGACGGCTGGTCCCTGCCCATCTTGATGCGGGAGCTGTTCGCCCTTTACGCCCACCAGGGCGACGAGACCGCAGCCGGCCTGCCCCCCACCACCCCCTACCGCGACTACCTCACCTGGATCACCACCCAAGACCGCACCACCGCCCAAAACGCCTGGCAACACGCCCTCCACAACCTCCAACAACCCACCC
>NZ_JBIBKK010000071.1:0-2859 GCF_042959105.1 Streptomyces sp. NPDC007917 | reverse complement strand
CCCATCCCCCCAATCCACAGCCACCGCATCCGGAACAACCGCCACCTGCGCCGCAAACAACCCCACCAACGAAACATCAACAACATCAGAACGCAAATTAACCGACCAGGATTCGAGCCGCATTCGCTCCTGCGGGATAAAGACGTCAAGCGCGCCGATCGGCTGGCTCGGATCGCTTATCACGGCACGCAGCAGCTGCGTCCACCGGTCGGTCAGGACATTGATGCTGGACTCGTCGTACAGGTCCGTGGCGAACTCGATGAAGCCGTCAACCCCCGCGGGTGTCCGGTCGGCATCGAACTGCTCGGTGACGGTGATGAACACGTCCAGTCGAGAGGTGCGGGTGTGCGTCGGTTCGAGGCTGACCTGGAGGCCCGGCAGTTCGAAGTCGGGTTGCTCGTTGTTCTGCAGGACCAGCGCGACCTGGAAGAGCGGGTGGTGTGCGGGGGAGCGGTGCGGGTTGAGCTTCTCCACCAGGTACTGGAACGGGATGTCCTGGTGGGCGTGGGCGGCCAGACTGGTCCCCCGCACCTGGGCCAGCAGATCGGCGAAGGACGGGTTGCCCGAGGTGTCGGTCCGTATCACCAGCGAGTTCACGAACAGCCCGACCAGGTCGTCCAGCTGCTCGTCGGTACGTCCGGCGATACCACTGCCGATCGGGATGTCGGTGCCGGCACCGAGCCGGGTCATCAAGGCCGCCAACGAAGCCTGCAGCACCATGTACACAGTGGTGTCGAAGCGACGGGCCAGCGCCACCAGACCCCTGTGCAACTCGGCATCGAAACACAGCCGCACCACGTCGCCGAGGTGCCCGACAGCCGTTGGGCGGGGGCGGTCGGCCGGGATCGTGACCTGCTCGGGGAGGCCGGCCAGCTGCTCGGCCCAGTAGGCGTACTGACGGCTGAACACGCTGTCCGGGTCGGTGTCATCGCCCAGCAGCCGGCGCTGCCACAACGTGTAGTCCGCGTACTGGACGGGCAACCGGGGCCACTGGGGAGCGGTGCCGGTACGGCGGGCAGTGTAAGCGGCGACCAGGTCACGAGCCAGCGGAGCCAACGACCAGCCGTCGCCCGCGATGTGGTGCAGCACCAACATCAGCACCGAATCGGTCGGACTCACGGTGAACAGCTGGGCCCGCACCGGTAGGTGCCGAGCGAGGTCGAACGCGTACTGGGCGGCGTCGAGCAGTTCCTCGGGCAGCCGATCACCGTGCGTCGAAACCACCGGCAGATCGACGCTCACCTGCTCCGGGGCGAGGATCTGCTGCGCGGGTCGGCCGGCGATGTCGGGATACAGGGTGCGCAGGGACTCGTGGCGGGTGATGACATCGATGAGTGCGCCGTGCAGAGCGGCGCGGTCGAGGTCGCCGGTCAGCCGCAGGGCGAGCGCCATGTTGTAGGTGGCGGAGGGGCCCTCCAGCCTGTGCAGGAACCACAGTCGCTCCTGTGCGAAGGACAGCGGCAGGGCCTCCGGCCGCGCTGCCCTCTTCAACACCGGGCGAAGGCTCCCGCCCTGTTCGGCCAGTCCTCGCGCGAGCCCGGCCACGGTCGGCGCCTCGAACAGCGTACGCAGCGGAAGTTCAGCGCCAAGGGCGGTGCGGATGCGACTGATCAGGCGGGTGGCGAGCAGGGAGTGGCCGCCGAGGTCGAAGAAACTGTCGTCGACGCCGACGTGAGCCACGCCCAGGACCTCGGCGAAGAGCACGCAGAGGATCTCTTCACAGGACGTACGGGGAGTGCGCCCGGCGCCGCTCGGCGTGTAGTCGGGTGCGGGAAGTGCACGGTGGTCGACCTTGCCACTGGTGGTGAGCGGTATCCGGCGGAGGGTGACGAGGGCGGCGGGGACCATGTAGTCCGGTAGCGTGGCGCGCAGGTGGCGGCGAACCTCCTCGGCCGCATAACCCTCGCCGGGCACAACGTACGCCACCAGACGAATGTCACCTGGCTGCTCCTCCCGGGCCACGACCAGCGCCTGGTCGACAGCCGAGTGCCCGGAGAGCACCCTCTCGACCTCACCCGGCTCGATCCGGAAACCACGGATCTTCACCTGCCCATCGACCCGGCCCAGATACTCCAGCTCCCCGTCCCCGCTCCACCGCACCAGATCACCGGTGCGGTACATCCGACTGCCAGGCGGACCCCACGGATCCGCCACGAACCGCCCAGCCGACAACCCCGGCCGATCCAGATAGCCACGCGCCAGGCCAGAGCCGGCGACATACAGCTCTCCGACCGCACCGGGCACCACGGGGCTCAGGAACTCGTCCAGCACGTGAAGGCGGAAACCCATGACCGGCCGCCCGATCGGGACGGCCGTACCCGACAACGGCCCGGCGATCGAGGCCGCCACGGTGATCTCTGTGGGCCCGTACAGGTTCATCATCTGCCGGCCGGGGGCCCACTGCTCGACCACATGGGGCGGGCATGCCTCGGCGCCCACGAGTACATGGGTCAGCTCCGGAAGCGCCGCTCTGGTGGGGAGGGTGGCCAACAGCGTCGGCGCAAGGAAGACATGGGTGACCCGGTGCTCAGCCAGAACCCCGGCCAGTTCCTCGCCTGCCATCCGGCCGGCCGCGGGCAGCACCAACGTCCCGCCCGCTCCGAACGCCAGCAGGAGCTCCAGAACAGAGGCGTCGAAGCCCGTCGAGGCCAACTGCGGGACACGGACCATCTCGGTGAGGCCGCACCGCTCCACCAGTGAGGCCACAAGAGTGGCCAGACCTTCATGGGTGACGGTGACGGCCTTGGGGCGGCCGGTCGTACCCGAGGTGTAGATGGTGTACGCGGTGTTCGCGGGCCGCAACGGGACCACGGGGTCGGTGTCCGGCTGCGTATCCCATTCCCGGGCCAGCGACTCGAT
>NZ_JBIBKK010000070.1:0-2861 GCF_042959105.1 Streptomyces sp. NPDC007917 | reverse complement strand
CACCACACCCCCACCCAACACCCCAACCACCCAAACCTCCCCACCTACCCCTTCCAACACCACCACTACTGGCTCAACACCACCACCCCCACCCCGAGCACCACGAGCATCCGCTTCTTGGAATCGTTGGAGAGCGAAGACGTCGACGCAGTGGCCTCCGCCCTGGCCATTGACCGTGACTCCTCTCTCGAAACAGTCCTGCCGGCACTCTCCACCTGGCGCAAGCGCCACGATGACCAGGCCATCATCGACTCCTGGCGCTACCGCGAGACATGGAAACCGGTCACACTCCCCCAGAGCGGCACCAGGTCACCCGGTACCTGGCTCATCGTCGTCCCCACTCAGCGGAGTGGGGACGCGCCCATCGGCGTCATCGTCGATGCCCTGCATCACCTGGGAGCGCGGACCATCACGCTCACTCTCGACTCCTCCTGTGCCGACCCGGAAACCCTTGCTCAACGGCTCGCCGAACGCCGTGACCTGGTGAGCATCGACGGCGTGCTCTCGCTGCTCGCCTTCGACGAGGAACCCCACCCCGAACACCCCCACGTCCCCACCGGCACCGCACTCACCCTCTCCCTCATCCAAACCCTCACCACCCACCCAACCCTCACCGCACCCCTGTGGTGCCTCACCCAAACCGCCACCACCACCCACCCAACCGACCCACTCCACCACCCCACCCAAGCCCACATCTGGGGACTCGGACGCACCACCGCACTCGAACACCCCCACCACTGGGGCGGACTCATCGACCTCCCCACCACCCCCACCCCACAACACCTCCACCACCTCACCACCGCCCTCACCACCCAACATCAAGAGCGCGAACTCGCACTACGCCCCACAGGCCTACACGCCCGACGTCTGGTCCGAACCACCGGCCGCGCCACGCTCGACGACCCCCAACCCTGGAAGCCCCACGGCACCATCCTCATCACCGGCGGCACCGGAGCCATCGGCACCCACATCGCCACCTGGATCGCCGCCCACCACCCCCACTGCCACCTCCTCCTCACCAACCGACAAGGTCCCAACACACCCCACGCCACCCAACTCCACCACCACCTCACCCAACTCGGCGCCACCACCACCATCACCACCTGCGACACCACCAACCCCAACCAACTCACCAACCTCCTCAACACCATCCCCCCAACCCACCCCCTCACCACCGTCATTCACACCGCAGGCGTCCTCGACGACGCCACCCTGGCCACTCAGTCAAGCGATCGCCTGTCGACCGTCCTGGGCCCCAAGGCACATGCCGCCCACCATCTGCACAATCTCACCCGGCATCTGAACCTCGATGCCTTTGTCCTGATCTCCTCCACGGCCGCCACCTTCGGCAGCCCTGGGCAGGCCAACTACGCCGCCGCCAACGCCTACCTCGACGCTCTGGCCCAGCACCGCCGTGCCCAGGGGCTCCCCGCCACCTGCATCGCCTGGGGGCTCTGGGAGCAGGGCGGCTTGGCCAACGCCGAGATCACCGGGCACCTGGCGCGCCGAGGTCTGCTCCCCATGCCCACCCAACCGGCGCTCACCGCGCTCTCGCAGGCCATCGCCGCCCCGGGCGAAGCCCACCACATCATCGCTGACATCGACTGGAGCGCCTTCGCCGTCAATCTGAGCGCCAGTTGCGAATCCGTTCCGCTCACCCAGGACATTGCCGAAGCCCGGACACCGCGTTCCAGGCAGGCGATGGATCAGGCCTCCAACACGGCCCTGCACCGCCAGCTGGCCGACCGAAGCCCGAGCGAGCAGCAGGAGGTGCTCCTCCGTCTCGTACGGACACAGGTGGCCACCGTCCTCGGACACAACGACATCGACGCGGTGCCCCCCGACCGCCCCTTCAAGGATTTGGGACTCGATTCCCTCGCGGCCGTCGAGACCCGCAACCGGCTGACCACCCTCATCGAACAGCGCCTCCCCACCAGCCTCATCTTCGACCACCCCACGCCGACCAAGCTCGCCCAGTATCTGCAGACGCAACTGGTGGATGAGGCATCTACCCCGGCGAGCGCAGCAGCACTCCATCCCGCAGCCAAGGCCGACGAGTCCATCGCGATCATCGGCATGGCATGCCGATTCCCGGGAGGGGTGAGTACGCCCGAGGAGTTCTGGGATCTCATCCTCACGGAACGCGACGCGATCGCGGACTTCCCGACGAACCGGGGCTGGGATCTCGCAGGGATCTTCCACCCCGACCCCGCACACAAGGGCACCTGTTACACGCAGCAGGGCGGCTTCTTGTACGACGCGGCCGAGTTCGACGCCGCCTTCTTCGACATCAGTCCCCGCGAGGCACTGGCCATGGACCCCCAGCAGCGGCTCTTGCTGGAGACCAGCTGGGAGGCTCTGGAGCGGGCGCACATCGACCCGCGATCGCTGCAAGGCAGTCCGGTCGGTGTCTTCACCGGCATCAATGCCCAGGACTACGCGATTCACCTGGAGCGTTCACAGGAGTCCGTCGAGGGCTACGTCCTCACCGGCAGCTCGAGCAGCATCGCCTCGGGCCGGATCGCTTACACCTTGGGCTTGGAAGGTCCCGCGGTCACCGTGGACACGGCGTGTTCGTCGTCCCTGGTCGCCCTGCACCTGGCCTGCCAGGCCCTACGGGCGGGGGAATGCTCGATGGCCCTGGCCGGCGGGGTCACCATCATGTCCACCCCCACCACGTTCGTCGAGTTCGCCCGGCAGCGGGGCCTGTCAGCAGACGGTCGGTGCCGTGCCTTCTCCTCGACCGCCGATGGAACTGGCTGGGGCGAGGGGGTGGGGGTGTTGTTGGTGGAGCGGTTGTCGGATGCGCGGCGGTTGGGGCATCGGGTGTTGGCGGTGGTGCGGGGCAGTGCGGTGAATCA
>NZ_JBIBKK010000069.1:0-3134 GCF_042959105.1 Streptomyces sp. NPDC007917 | reverse complement strand
TGGGTGTGGAGTTGTTGGGTGGTGTGGGCGTAATGGACCGTCTCGCGGGCTTGCCGGACCCAGTAGTCAGGGGTGGTGGGGTCCTGTCCGGTGGGGTCGGCGGTGATGAGGGGGGTGTGGGGTGGGTGGTAGGTGAGGGCTTCGGCGGTGTCGCGGAGCGCGTCGAGGTGGGGGTCGATGTGGTGTGAGTGGAAGGCGCCGCTGACCTTCAGGGGGGTGGCCTTGCGCCCCAGGGCGCGGAAGTTTTCGGCCATAGCGTCGATGTCGTCGCGGTCTCCGCTGATGACCACGGATCCGGGCGCGTTCACCGCCGCAAGTGACACCCGCCCTTCACACATTGCGAGGTGTTCGTGGAGTTCGTCGGGGTCTGCTTGGAGGGTGGTCATGGCGCCGGTGGTGGGGAGGGTGTGCATGAGGCGGGCGCGGGTGGTGATCAGGTGGGCGGCGTCGGGGAGGGTGAGGATGCCTGCGAGGTGGGCTGCGGTGATCTCGCCAAGGGAGTGGCCGGCGTAGTAGTGGGGGCTGTGTCCGTAGTGGTCGGTGACCAGCCGGTGCAGGGCGATCTGGAGGGCGAACAGGGCGGGCTGGGCGTAGCGTGTCTGGTGCAGCAGGCGCGCGGTGTCGCTGTCCGGTTCGGCGAACATGACTTCGCGGAGAGGCTGGTCGAGGTGGGGGTCCAGGTGTGTCCAGGCCTCGTCCATTGCCTCGGCGAACACAGGGAACTGGTGGTAGAGCTCGTGTCCCATGCGGGGGCGTTGCGTGCCCTGTCCGGAACACACGAACGCCAGCTTCCCCGCCCCGGCCGCCACACCCCGTACGAGCCCGGCGTGCTCCTCACCGGCTGCCAATGCGTCCAGCTCCTGGAGGAAGTCCTCCCGCTTCGAACCCAGGAGGACGGCACGGTGGTCAAAGGCCGTACGGCCAGCGGCCAGCGCATACCCGATGTCGGCCAAGTCGAGTTCCGGGACGGAAGCGAGGTACTGACGCAGCTGTCGCGCCTGCGCTTGCAGCGCGTCCTCGGACTTCGCCGAGACAAGCCACGGCTCAAGGAGCGGCGTTGCCGTTGCGGGGTCTTCGCCGGTTGCCGGGACTTCGGTCGGTGGTGCCTGTTCGAGGATCACGTGCGCGTTGGTGCCGCTGACGCCGAAGGAGGACACCCCCGCGCGTCGCGCACGCCCCGTCTCCGGCCAGGGCATGGCCTCCGTCAGCAGTCGCACTCCGCCCGCCGACCAGTCCACATGCGGCGACGGCTCCTCGACGTGCAACGTCCGCGGCAACACCCCATGCCGCATCGCCATCACCATCTTGACGACCCCGCCCACCCCGGCCGCCGCCTGCGCGTGCCCGATGTTCGACTTCATCGAGCCGAGCCAAAGTGGCTGATCTGCAGAGCGGTCCTGACCATACGTGGCCAGAAGGGCCTGGGCTTCGATCGGGTCGCCCAACGTCGTCCCCGTACCGTGCCCCTCCACTGCGTCAATGGCAGTTGGTGGTAGCTCGGCGTTGGCGAGCGCCTGGCGGATGACACGTTGTTGCGAGAGGCCGTTGGGGGCGGTGAGACCGTTGCTGGCGCCGTCCTGGTTGACCGCCGTGCCTCGTACCACGGCCAGGATGGGATGCCCGAGCCGCTGCGCGTCCGAGAGCCGCTCCACCACCAGCATGCCGGCGCCCTCGCCCCAGCCGGTGCCATCGGCCGTGGCGGAGAACGCCTTGCACCGACCGTCCGGGGACAGCCCACGCTGCCGGGAGAACTCGATGAAGGACGCCGGGGTCGACATCACGGTGACCCCTCCGGCCAGGGCCATCGAGCACTCCCCAGACCGCAGCGCTTGGCAGGCCAGGTGTAAGGCGACCAGGGACGACGAACACGCCGTGTCCACGGTGACCGCCGGCCCTTCCAGCCCGAAGGTGTAGGCGACGCGCCCGGAGGCGATACTGCCCGCGCTCCCATGAACGAGGTATCCCTCGAACCCCTCGGGGGCGGTCGGGAAACGCTGCGCGTAGTCGTGGTAGGCGAGCCCGGCGAAGATTCCGGTCTGAGTGCCGCGTACAGAGGCAGGGTCGATACCTGCTCGTTCGAAGGCTTCCCAGGAGACCTCGAGAAGAATTCGCTGCTGAGGATCCATGGCCAGGGCCTCGCGTGGGCTGATGCCGAAGAATTCGGCATCGAATTCGCCCGCTCGATGAAGAAAACCCCCCTCCCTCGTGTACGACGTTCCGAAGTGCTCGGGATCCGGGTCGTAGAGGTTGTCGAGGTCCCAGCCACGATCGGTCGGGAATCCGGAGATCGCGTCCTGCTCGGTCACCAGGAGGTCCCATAGCTGTTCCGGGGACTGTGCGTCTCCCGGATAGCGGCACGCCATGCCGATAATCGCGATGGGTTCACCTGTTCCGACGGCCGCGCGAGGGACGTGGCTGACCGCTTCGCCCCGCATCCCTAGCAACTGCTGATGCAAATGCCGTACGAGCGCGGCCGGGCTCGGGTGGTCGAACACGATGGTCGGTGCGAGGGTCAGCCCGGTGGCCTCGCACAGGCGATTGCGGAACTGGACGGCAGTCAGCGAATTGAATCCCAGTTCCTTGAATGCGCGCTCGGCGTGGATGCTCTCAACGTTGCCGTGGCCGAGGACGCCGGCGGTGTGTGCGCGAACGACGTCGAGGAGAGTCTGCTGCTGTGCGTCTGGTGCTTGGTGGGAGAGCCGCTGACGGAGGGTAGCGGTGGCGGGAGGTTCGACCGAGACGGGGTGGGGGGTGTGCAGCTCGGCTTGAGGTTCTGAGATATGAAGCCAGTAGTGGTGGTGTTGGAAGGGGTAGGTGGGGAGGTTTGGGTGGTTGGGGTGGTGGGTGGGGGTGTGGTGGTGCCAGGTGGTGGGGTGGCCGTGGGTGTGGAGGTGGGCGAGGGCGGTGTGGGTGGTGTGGGTTTCGGGTTGGTGGGGGTGCAGGAGGGCGTGGGCGTTGGGTGTGTGGTGGGGGAGGTTGTGGTGGGTGAGGGTGGTGAGGGTGGTGTCGGGTCCGAGTTCGAGGTAGGCGGTGACGCCGTGGGTGTGGAGTTGTTGGGTGGTGTGGGCGTAATGGACCGTCTCGCGGGCTTGCCGGACCCAGTAGTCAGGGGTGGTGGGGTCCTGTCCGGTGGG
>NZ_JBIBKK010000068.1:0-3183 GCF_042959105.1 Streptomyces sp. NPDC007917 | reverse complement strand
GCTGCGGCGTCGAGGTGTCCGATGTTTCCCTTGACGGTGCCCAGGACGCAGTTGCCTCGTCCGCCGAACGCCCGCTCCAACGCCTGAACCTCGATGGAGTCACCGATCAGCGTGCCGCTTCCATGTGCTTCCACATAGTCGATGTCCCCCGGGTCGACCTGCGCCATGTTCATCGCCTCGGCGATCACGGCGGCCTGACCGGCGACGGTGGGCGCCGTGAAACTCGCCTTCTGGCCGCCGTCGTTGTTGACGGCGGAGCCCTTGATGACGGCGTGGATGGTGTCCCCGTCGGCGAGGGCGTCCTCCAGCCGCTTCAGCACGACCACTCCCACGCCGTTGCCGAAGACCGTCCCGCGCGCTTCCGCGTCGAACGGGCGGACATGGCCGTCCGGGGAGAGGAACGAACCCTCCTGATGGAGGTAGCCCCGGTTCTCGGGGACCTTGTAGGCGACCGCGCCCGAGAGCGCCATGTCGCACTCGTAGGCGAGCAGGCTCTGGCAGGCGGTGTGCACGGCGACCAGCGACGTGGAACAGGCGGTCTGTACCGGGATGCTCGGACCCGTGAGATTCAGCTTGTGGGAGACCCGGCTCGCGAGGAACGCCAGCTCGAAGCCCAGACCGGCGTTCTCTGTTTTCAGTACCTCGCCCTGACTCCAGTTGCTGTAGATGTTCTCCAGGTAGGCCGACGTTCCGGCGCCGGCGTAGACGCCGATGGTGCCGTCGTACTGTGCGGAGTCGTAGCCGGCGTTCTCCAGTGCCTGCCAGGCGGTCTCCAGGAAGAGGCGGTGCTGGGGGTCCATGAGCTGGGCTTCGCGGGCGGTGTATCCGAAGAACTCGGCGTCGAAGAGGCCGGCGTCCTGGAAGCGTGGTCCGGCCTTGACGAAGTCGGGTCGGTTGAAGGTTTCCGGTGGTACTCCCGCCGCGGTGAGTTCCTCGTCGGTCAGGGTGACGATCGACTCGACGCCGTCGCGCAGGTTGCGCCAGTACTCGTCCAGGTCCGCGGCGCCGGGGAAGCGCCCCGCCATCCCGACGATCGCCACACCGCTGTCCGCCGGGAGGGCATCGAACCCGTCCTCCGCCTTGTCGGCCATCACTGTCCCCTCGCCTTGCGGCGCTGCTGTTGGTACTGACGTCGTTTCTGCCTGTTCTCCGTACGTCGCTCGGCGGCCGCGGGATCCGGCTCCGGGTCGGGCTGCGAGCGGTTGTCCACCAGGCCCGCCAGGTTCGCGATCGTGAGTCCTCCGTACAGGTCGCCCAGGGTGAGCCGGGCGTGCAGCCGTGCGTTGACGGAACTCACCAGCTGGATGGCGACCAGAGAGTCGCCGCCCAGGTCGAAGAAGCTGTCCTGGACACCGACCTTCTCGATGCCGAGCAGGGCCTGCCACACCTCGCAGATGGCGTGCTCGACGGAGGTGCGCGGCGGCACGTACTCCGTGGGGATGTCGGGCCGGTCGGATGCCGGGTCGGCCGGCTCCTCGGGGCCGGGCGGGCTCCCCTGTGTCTGCGCGTCGGTGGTGTCCAGGGAGAAGGCGTTGGCGAACAGCTCGTCGAGATCGCTGGGGGACACGATGATCTGGGGCTCCGCCGCGGCCGCCAGGACCGTGTCGAGGGCCCGCAGCCCCTCCTCCGGCGTCATGCCACGCTCTTCCACATCGCGTCTGCGCCGCTTGTCCATCCCGGGCGGCACCGCCGTGTTGACGGCCATTCCGGTGCCCTTCCAGGGCCCCCAGTCGATGGAGATCACGCGCCGCCGCCTGCCTCGGTCCTGGGCGAAGGCGTCGAGGAAGCAGTTGGCGGCGCAGTAGTCGACCTGGCCGGCGCTGCCGATGTTCGCGCCGTTGGAGCCGAACAGGACCAAGAAGTCCAGCCCTTGGCCGGACAGTGCCTCTTCCAGTACCCGGGTGCCGTGCACTTTGGGCCGCATCACCTCGGACGCGTCACGCATGTCCTTGAGCTGGATCAGGCCGCCGCCGGCCACACCGGCGGCGTGGAAGACCCCGTGCACCGCCCCCCAGCGGCGTACGGTGCTGTCGACCGCCGCGCGCATGGCGTCCGGATCGCTCACGTCGGCCTGGAGGACCAGCACCTGCGCGCCCTCGTCCCGCAGTCGCCCGAGGCGGCGGACGGCGTCGGTGAGCGGAGCCCCCGTGGGGGCATCGGCGAGGAAGGCGTCCCATTCCTCCGGAGGCGGGAACCGGGTGCGGGACGTGAGCGCCACGCGCCCTCCGGCGGCGGTGATGTGCCGCGCGAGCGCCAGCCCCAGGCCTCCGGTGCCCCCGGTGACGAGGTACACCCCGTCCGGGCGCAGCGCGGTCGTCGTCCCGGCGACGGGCAGGCGTACCGGGAGGTGGTGCAGGAGCCACCGGTGGATGCCCCGGTGGGCCACCGCCGCCGGGTCGGACGTGGCTTCCGCGGCCAGCTCGGCCATGATCCGGTCGAGCTGGTGCGAGGACGGCGCGGTGAGGCAGTCGAGGTCGACACTGCGGCAGGAGGTGTCGGACATCTCCCGGGGGAGGACGCGACACGGGCCCAGGAGAGTCGCTTTGGACGGGGAGAGACGTTCCGACCCGGTGACGTTGTGCAGCCCGTTGCTGAGCACCCAGATACGGCGTGGCCCGGTGGCCGCGTGGCGGGCCAGAGCCTGCGTCAGGCGGACAAGGCTCTCGAAGCCGAGCCGCAGCGTCGTCGCCGTGTCGGCGAGTTCCGCCTCGTCCATGGTGGTGACGGACCAGGCGTGCACGACATGGGTGGGCACTCCGGAGGGCCCCTCGTGCAGGGCGTCGATCAACCGGTCGTAGTGGTCGCCCCTGGCGGGGTCGAGGGTGAACCGGCCGGGATCCGGGTTGGACCAGTTCGTGCCGGGCCTGACCAGACTGACGGTGGCACCGCCGGCTCGCAGGCGCCGGGCCAGGCCTTCGCCCACTCCCAGCTCGTCGGCGAAGACGAGCCAGTGCCGGTCGACGTCGGGCGTGGCTGCCGAGGGCAGGGCCATCCGCTGCCAGGACGGCGTGTAGAACCATTCCGCGATGTCGTTCCGACGCCGGGCCGGCGCCGGAGAGGCCGCGGAGGACGGATGAGCGGTTCCGGAGTCGATCCAGTGGTGTTTGGGGTTGAGGGGGTGGGTGGGGAGGGGGGTGTGGTGGTGGGTGTGTGGGGGGTGGTAGGTGGTCCAGTTGGGGGTGG
>NZ_JBIBKK010000067.1:0-3666 GCF_042959105.1 Streptomyces sp. NPDC007917 | reverse complement strand
GACGGCGGGGTGGGCCTGGTCGGCCGCCAGCGCGTCCAGGCCCCGCAGGAACTCCCCACGGTCCGAACCGACGACCACCGCACGATGCGCGAAGGCCGACCGGTGTGCGGCCAGTGAGTAGCCGATATCCGCGAGCCCCGGCCCGGATGGGGCGTCGGGAGCCGCTGACACGAAATCCCGCAGCCGGCGTGCCTGGGCCCGGAGGGCGCCAGCCGACTTCGCGGACAGCAGCCAGGGCAGGGAGACAGCGGACGCCGCCTCCAGAGCGGAGGCCTCTACGACGGGCGCCTCCACAGCCGGCGCGGAAGTCGGCTCTGCCACCCCCGTACCGTCGGGCTCGTCCGTCGGCGCCTCTTCCAGAATGATGTGCGCGTTGGTGCCGCTGACGCCGAAGGAGGAGACACCGGCGCGCCGCGGATGCCCGTTCCGCAGCCACGGCACGGCGTCGGTCAGCAGCCGCACCGCCCCGGCGGACCAGTCCACGTGTGGCGACGGTTCCTCGACATGCAACGTACGGGGAAGCGTCTCGTGCTGGAGGGCCATCACCATCTTGATCACCCCGCCGACACCGGCCGCCGCCTGGGCGTGCCCGATGTTGGACTTCACCGACCCCAGCCACACGGGATCGTCCTCGGCCCGGTCCCGCCCGTACGTGGCCAGCAGCGCCTGGGCCTCGACGGGGTCACCGAGGACGGTACCGGTGCCATGCCCCTCCACCGCGTCGACCTCGGACGGCGAGAGCCCCCCGCTGGCCAGGGCCTGGCGGATGACACGCTGCTGTGCGGGGCCGTTGGGAGCGGTGAGGCCGTTGCTGGCACCGTCCTGATTGATCGCGCTGCCGCGTACCACGGCCAGAACGCGATGGCCGTTGCGCCGGGCGTCCGACAGCCGCTCCACGAGGAGCATGCCGACGCCTTCCGCCCAGCCCGTGCCGTCGGCGGTGGCCGAGAACGCCTTGCACCGCCCGTCGGGGGACAGGCCCCGCTGGCGGGAGAACTCGATGAAGGTCGCCGGGGTGGACATCACCATCACCCCGCCGACGAGAGCGAGCGAGCACTCCGCCGTACGCAGCGACTGACCGGCCATGTGCAGCGCGACCAAGGAGGACGAGCAGGCCGTGTCCACCGACACGGTCGGTCCCTCAAGGCCGAAAGTGTAGGCGATACGGCCTGAGGCGATGCTCCCCGAACTGCCGGTCAGCGCATAGCCGGCCACCGCCTGTGGCACCTGCCGCACATGAGCCGCGTAGTCCTGCACATTGATTCCGACGAAGACTCCGGTCTGACTGCCGCGCAGAGTCTCCGGGGCGATGCCCGCGTGTTCGAACGCTTCCCACGAGGCTTCCAGCAGCAGCCGCTGCTGCGGGTCCATGGCAAGCGCCTCACGCGGGCTGATGCCGAAGAACGCCGCGTCGAAGTCACCGGCGTCATAGAGGAACCCACCGTGTCGGGTGCAGCAGGTGCCCTCGTGGGCGGGGTCGGGGTGATAGATGCGCTCGATGTCCCAACCGCGGTCCGTCGGGAACTCGGTGATGGCGTCAGTGCCCGAAGCGACCAACCGCCATAGATCCTCAGCCGACCGCACCCCGCCGGGATAGCGGCAGGCCATACCGATGATTGCGACGGGCTCGTCCAGGGACGCTGCCTGGGTACGCTCGGCCGGCGTCCCTGACACGGCCTTGCGCAGGTCGTCGTCGTTCCCGCCCAGCAGCGCCGCACGCAGATGCGTGGCGCACTCCGTGGGGCTCGGATGGTCGAAGACAAGGGTGGTGGAGAGAGCCAGTCCGGTGGCGGCCGCGACGCGGCTGCGGAACTCGACAGCGGTGAGGGAGTCGAACCCCAGTGCGCTGAAGGCTTGCTGAGCGTCGATCGATTCGGGGCTGGAATGACCGAGAACGGCGGCAGCGTGTGTGCGGACGATGTCGAGAAGGGCCTGCAGTTGTTCCTTGGGCGAACGCTGCGCCAGTTGCTCGCGGAGTGAGTCGGCGGAGGGTGGGGCGGCATCGCCGCGAAGTGCCTGTCGGACCTCGGGGATGTCGTCGATGAGCGGTGCCGGCCGCCGGGCGGTGAAGGTGGTGGCGAAGTCCTCCCAGTCGACATCCGCGACGACCGTGTTGGTGTTGGTGTTGGTTTTGGTGTGGGAGTCGTGGCCGTGGCCGAGGATGCGGTCGAGCGCGGCGAGGGCGAGATCAGGGGACATGGCCCGCAGGCCGCGACGGCGCAGGTGAGCGCGTGTGTCTCCGTCCGCGGCCATCCCCGCGCCGTCCCACGGCCCCCAGGCGATGGAGGTGGCGGGAAGCCCTTGGGTGCGGCGGTGCTGGGCCAGGGCGTCGAGGTAGGCGTTGGCGGCGGCGTACCCGGCCTGGCTCGCGCTGCCCCAGGTCCCGGCGATGGAGGAGAAGAGAACAAAGTGTTCGATCGTGTCGTGCTCGCGCAGCAGCTCGTGCAGCAGCGCCGCTCCGGTCGCCTTCGCCCCGGCTGTCTCGGCGAGATCCGCCGCGCTGTGGTCGGCGATGGCGGATTTCAGGTTGATTCCCGCGGTGTGGATGACGGTGGTGAGGGGGTGGGTTGGGGGGATGGTGTTGAGGAGGTTGGTGAGTTGGTTGGGGTTGGTGGTGTCGCAGGTGGTGATGGTGGTGGTGGCGCCGAGTTGGGTGAGGTGGTGGTGGAGTTGGGTGGCGTGGGGTGTGTTGGGTCCTTGTCGGTTGGTGAGGAGGAGGTGGCAGTGGGGGTGGTGGGTGGCGATCCAGGTGGCGATGTGGGTGCCGATGGCTCCGGTGCCGCCGGTGATGAGGATGGTGCCGTGAGGCTTCCAGGGTTGGGTGTTGCTGGGTGCGGCGGTGGTCCGGGTCAGGCGTCGGGTCTGCAGCCCCGTGTCGCGGATGGCCAGCTGATCATCCGCGTGTTGGGTGGTGAGGGCGGTGGTGAGGTGGTGGAGGTGTTGTGGGGTGGGGGTGGTGGGGAGGTCGATGAGTCCGCCCCAGTGGTGGGGGTGTTCGAGTGCGGTGGTGCGTCCGAGTCCCCAGATGTGGGCTTGGGTGGGGTGGTGGAGTGGGTCGGTTGGGTTGGTGGTGGTGGCGGTTTGGGTGAGGCACCACAGGGGTGCGGTGAGGGTTGGGTGGGTGGTGAGGGTTTGGATGAGGGTGAGGGTGAGTGCGGTGCCGGTGGGGACGTGGGGGTGTTCGGGGTGGGGTTCCTCGTCGAAGGCGAGCAGCGAGAGCACGCCACTGATACGCAAGCCCTCGGGTTGCTCGATCGCGTCGCTGAGGCGCTGGCCAAGGGCCAGCGGATCGATGTCGGCCGTGTCGAGTACAAGCTCGGCCGTGCGGATGCCACCGTGTTCCCGTAACCCACTGAGGATGGCCTCGATGTGAGGCTGCCCGGCCTGCCGGGCGGGAATGACGACCAGCCAGTCGCCTGGGGGCATCGGCTCGGCGTCAGCCAGGTTGAGCGGCTGCCAGACCTCGTGGTAGCGCCATGCGTCGGTGGTGCTTGGGGTGGGGGTGGTGGTGTTGAGCCAGTAGTGGTGGTGTTGGAAGGGGTAGGTGGGGAGGTTTGGGTGGTTGGGGTGTTGGGTGGGGGTGTGGTGGTGCCAGGTGGTGGGGTGGCCGTGGGTGTGGAGGTGGGCGAGGGCGGTGTGGGTGGTGTGGGTTTCGGGTTGGTGGGG
>NZ_JBIBKK010000066.1:0-3677 GCF_042959105.1 Streptomyces sp. NPDC007917 | reverse complement strand
CACCTACCCCCCGCCTCCAACGCAACAGCCCCCGGCCTCAACCGCGCCCACCCCTCCAACAACTCCGGCAACACCACATCCACCACCCCACCCCGAGGATCACCCACCCACTCACCCAACAACTCCCGCTCAACCCCCGACAAAACCTCCAACTCACCAACCCTCCGACCCGGATCAGCCACCACCTCCCGCAACAACCCCACCCACCGATCAGCCAACCCCACCACCGTCACCCGATCAAACAAATCCGTCGCAAACTCGAAGGAGGCACTGATGCCTGCGGGCGTGCCGTCGGGATCGTGGAACTCGGCGACGTTGGCGAACAGGTCGAAACGCGCGGTGTCCGTGGCGGCCGGCTCGAAACGAACCGTCAAACCGGGGAGTTCGAAGTCGCCCCGGGCATTGTTCTGCAGCGCCAGCATCACCTGGAAGAGCGGATGATGTGCTGCCGAGCGCTGCGGGTTGAGTTTCTCGACCAGGTACTGGAACGGCACGTCCTGGTGCGCGTACGCGGCCAGGCTGGTCTGCCGCACCTGGGCGAGCAGATCGGTGAAGGTGGGGTCGCCGGAGGTGTCGGTGCGTATGACCAGGGTGTTGACGAAAAAGCCCACCAGGTCGTCCAGGCTCTCGTCGGTACGGCCGGCGATGCCACTGCCGATCGGGATGTCGTTCCCCGCACCGAGCCGGGTCATCAGCGCTGCCATGGAGGCCTGCAACACCATGAATACCGTGGCGCCCGCCGACCGGGCCAGGGCGGTCAGCCCTCGGTGAAGCTCGGCGTCGAAGGAGAAGTCGACGACATCTCCTGAGTTGCTGGCGACGGGCGGCCGCGGCCGGTCGGCCGGGAAGGTGACTTCTTCCGGCAGTCCGGCCAGCTGGGCGTGCCAGTAGTCGTATTGCCGCGTGAAGGTGGAGTCCGGGTCGGTGTCGTCGCCGAGCAGCTCACGCTGCCACAGGGCGTAGTCGGCGTACTGGACCGGCAGGGCCGGCCATTCGGGCGCGCCTTCGGTGCGGCGGGCCGTGTAGGCGGCGACCAGATCACGGGCCAGCGGGGCCATGGACCAGCCGTCGCCCGCAATGTGGTGGATCACCAGCATCAGCACGGAGGATTGCTCTCCCAGCTCGAAGAGAAAGCCGTGCAGCGGTATGTCGGTGGACAGGTCAAAGCCGTGGCGGGCCGCCTCGTTCAGCAGGCGATGCAGCCCGTCCTCGTCGGCCGGGACGCCCACCAGCGGCAACCTGGCCTGGTCGGGCGTCAGGACGAGCTGGCAAGGGCGTCCATCGACCTCACGGAAGACGGTGCGCAGCGCCTCGTGCCGGGCGATCACATCATTGACCGCCTCTTCCAGCGCCGACCGGTCGAGGTCGCCGGACAAGCGCAGGGCAAGGGCCATGTTGTACGTGGGTGACGGGCCTTCCAACTTGTGGAGGAACCACAGCCGCTCCTGGGCGAAGGAGAGCGGCAGTGTCTCCGGCCGGACGGCCGGGGTCAGAGCCGGTCGAAGCGCACCGCTCTCGTCGGCCAGCCGTTCGGCGAACTCGGCGACCGTGGACGCTTCGAAGAAGGCACGCAACGGGGCCTCCACGCCGAGCACCGTGCGGATGCGGCTGATCAGACGCGTGGCGAGCAGCGAGTGGCCGCCGAGGTCGAAGAAGTTGTCGTCGATCCCGACCGCGGGCAGCCCGAGCACCTCGGCGAAGAGGCTGCAGAGTATCTCCTCACGCGGGGTGCGGGCGGGCCTGCCGATGGCCTCGGCGACGATCCGAGGAAGCGGGAGAGCGGCTCGGTCGATCTTGCCGTTGGGGCTCAGCGGGATGGCATCGATCTCCAGCACGGACGCCGGAACCATATAGTCGGGCAACAGCTCGCGCAGCTTATGGCGCAGCTGCGCCACGGGCAGCGGTGCGCTGCCCTTCTCGGGGACGACGTAGGCGGTCAACCGGATGTCGCCGGGTTCGTTCTCTCGCGCGACCACGACGGCCTGGGCGACGTCCGCCTGCCGGGTGAGCGCGGCCTGGATCTCGCCCGGCTCGATCCGGAAACCTCGGATCTTCACCTGGTCGTCGCTGCGGCCCAGGTACTCCAGCTCCCCGTCCCGGTTCCAGCGCACCAGGTCACCGGTGCGGTACATCCGGCGACCAGGCTGGCCGAAGGGATCGGCGACGAACCGCTCTGCGGTCAACGCGGGCCGCTTCAGATAGTTTCGGCCGACACCGTGGCCGGCGACGTAGAGCTCGCCCACCACACCGGGCGGCACCGGCTGGAGGTTGTCGTCGAGCACATGCAGCCGTGCGTGCGCGACGGGCTGCCCGATCGGTGCGCGGTCGTCGGTGAACGGGCGGCTGACCGTCGAGTACACGGTGCATTCGGTGGGTCCGTAGGCATTGACCATCCGGCGGCCCGGTGCCCAGCGGCTTACCAGCACCGGTGGTGTGGGCTCGCCGATCATGCCCAGAGTGGTCAGCCCGGACAGCGTCCTGTGGCTGTCCGCCGGCAGGGAGGCGAGCCGAGACGCGGTGATGAAGGCGTGCGTGATCTGCCGCTCGGCGAGGACGGTGGCGAGTTCCTCCCCGGCCAGCCGGCCGGACGGGGGCATCACGAGCGTCGCCCCCGAGATGAGCGCCATGAAGATCTCGACCAGGGAGGGGTCGAAGCTGGGCGAGGCCAGTTGCAGCACCCTGCTGTGCGGGCCGACCGTGCAGCGTTCGACCATCGTGGTGAGCAGGCCGGCCACACCGCTGTGGGCGATGACACTGCCCTTCGGACGGCCGGTGGATCCGGACGTGTAGAAGGTGTACGCAGTGTTCGCCGGGGTGGGCGCGGTGGCCGGATTGCCGGTGGGCCGGCTGTCCCAGTCCGCCTGCGGCTCGGTCAGGAAGAGCGCCGGAGCGGCGTCCTCCAGCATGTAGGCGATCCGGTCGGCCGGGTAGTCCGGGTCGATCGGCAGGTACACGGCTCCGGCCTTGACGATGCCGAGGACAGCCGCGATCTGTTCGGCGCCGCGCGGCAGTGCGAGCCCCACGAGTTGCTCGGCCTCGATGCTCTGGTCGATCAGCCAGTGGGCGATCTGGTTGGCGCGGGCGTTCAGCTCGGCGTACGTCCAGTCGGCTTCGCCGGTGTCGAGTGCGGTCGCATCGGGAGTGGCCAGAACCTGGGCTTCGAACAGTGCGGGCAGCGTGCTGTCGGTGATCTCGGGACGGGGATCGGTGCCCCAGTCACGGAGCTGGTCGCGCTCGCGCTTGGCGAGGATGTCCACCGAGCCGATGGGCCTGGCCGGGTCTTCGACCACGGCGCGCAGCAGCCGTGTCCATCGGTCGGTCAGTGTCCTGATGGTGGACCGGTCGTACAGATCCGTCGCGAATTCGGCGACCGCGCCCAGGCCGGCCGGTGCGCCGTGGGCGTCCGTCAGCTCGGCGAAGTTGATGAACAGGTCGAACCGGGAGGTGCTGGTCTCGGCCGTGGTCGGCTGCACCCGCAGGTCGGGCAGGTCGAAGTGGGGCTGCTCGGTGTTCAGCAGAGCCAGCATGACCTGGAAGAGCGGGTGGTGGGTGGTGGTGCGCTGCGGGTTGAGTTTCTCGACGAGGTATTCGAAGGGGATGTCCTGGTGTGCGTAGGCGGCCAGGCTGGTCTTGCGGACCTGGGCGAGCAGGTCGGTGAAGGAAGGGTTGCCCGAGGT
>NZ_JBIBKK010000065.1:0-4438 GCF_042959105.1 Streptomyces sp. NPDC007917 | reverse complement strand
CGGTGTCGTCGGGGGAGGGGGTGGTGGTGTCGCAGGCTCCGGTGTGGGGGTTGGTGCGTGCGGCGGAGGCGGAGAATCCGGGGCGTTTTGTGCTGTTGGATCTGGCGGAGGGTGAGGATCTGGCGGCGGTGCTGCCGTCGGTGGTGGCCAGTGGTGAGCCCGAGGTGGCATGGCGTGGGGGTGCGGCGCTGGTGCCTCGGTTCAGGCGCCGGGAAGCAGCGCAAGCGGGTGTGGAGCCGTTCGGCGATGGTGACGGGACGGTGCTGGTGACGGGTGGTACGGGTGGTCTTGGTGCGGTGGTGGCCCGTCATCTGGTGGTGGAGCACGGGGTCCGGCATCTGCTGTTGGTCTCGCGTCGGGGGCCGGCGGCTGAGGGGGCGGAGGCGTTGCGGGATGAGCTGGTGGAGTTGGGTGCGTCGGTGGCTGTGGCGGGGTGTGATGTGGCGGATCGGGTGGCGGTGGAGAGGCTGCTGGCGTCCGTACCGCTTGATCGTCCGTTGAGCGCTGTGGTTCATGCGGCGGGTGTGGGTGACAGCGGTCTGGTCGGGTCGTTGTCGGCTGAGCAGTGGGACGGGGTGTTGCGGCCGAAGGTGGATGCGGCGTGGCATCTGCATGAGCTGACGCGCGAGATGCCGCTGTTGGCGTTTGTGTTGTTCTCGTCGATCGGTGGTTCGGTGGCGGCGGCGGGTCAGGCGAACTATGCGGCGGCGAATGTGTTCCTGGACGCTCTGGCCCAGCTCCGGCACGACGAAGGCCTGCCCGCCACCTCCGTGGCCTTCGGCCTGTGGTCCGGCGCGGGTGCCGGTCAGGCGCTCGGCGAGGTGGACATCGCCCGGCTGCGGCGCCAGGGGCTGCCACCGCTGTCGGTGGCGGAGGGGTTGCGGGCGTTCGATGCGGCGTTGGCCTCCGGCGCGGCGACGGTGACGGCCTCGCATGTCGATACGGCTGCGTTGCGTACGCGCAGGGGTGAGATGCCCGCGCTGCTGCGCGGATTGGTCCCGGCGTCGCGCAAGCTGAGCCGACAGGCCGCCGGCGGCGGAGGCGACGCCGAGGGCCTGAAACGGCAGCTGTCCGGGCTGGAGGCGCAGGAACGGGCGCGCGTGCTCACCGATATGGTGCGCGGCCACGTCGCCACGGTGCTCGGACACGGGTCGGCCGAGTCGGTCGAAGCGGACCGCAACTTCGGCGAGCTCGGATTCGACTCGCTGACCGCGGTCGAACTGCGCAATCAGCTCAACGCGGCCACCGGACTCCGGCTGCCCGCCACGCTGGTCTTCGACTACCCCACCGCGCAGGATGTCGCCGCGTTCGTGGACTCGGAGCTCATGCCCGAGGCGGCCGACACCGACGGCGCGGGACACGAGGAGCGGGTGCGCCGCGTACTGACCGGCATTCCGCTCAGCAGGCTGCGCGACGCCGGCCTGCTGGACACCCTGCTGGAACTCGGCGGAGCCCCCGCCGCACCGCGGGACGGGGCGGAGGACGCGGACCGGCCCGATCAGCCCGACACGATCGACGCGATGGACAAGAACGATCTGATCGACATGGCGTTCAACAGCCTTGGCCTTGCGGGTGCCACCTGGGAAGAGGGTAACTGACATGACCGACTCCGATGAGAAGCTGGTCAGTGCGCTTCGCCTGTCGCTGAAGGAGAACGAGCGCCTGCGGGTGCAGAACGCCAAGCTCTCCGGCGCGACCCGGGAGCCCGTGGCCATCGTGGCGATGAGCTGCCGCTATCCCGGCGGTGTCACCTCGCCCGAGGAGCTGTGGCGGCTGGTTGCCGACGGCGTCGACGCGGTGTCGGACTTCCCTGCCGACCGCGGCTGGGACATCGACGGCGACTACGATCCGGAGCCGGGCAAGGCCGGGAAGTTCTACGCCCGCGAGGGCGGCTTTCTGCACGACGGCGGGGAGTTCGACCCGGGCCCCTTCGGCATCAGCCCCGTCGAGGCGCTGCACATGGACCCCCAGCAGCGGCTGCTGCTGGAGTGCTCATGGGAAGCGCTCGAGCGCGCCGGTATCGACCCGCTGTCCCTGAAGGGCGAAGCCACCGGCGTGTTCACCGGCGCCATGCACCACGACTACGCACTCGGCCAGCCCGTCAGCACCACCTCGGGCGGCAGCCTGCTCAGCGGCGGCCTCTCGTACACCCTCGGTCTCGAAGGCCCCTCCGTCACGATTGACACCGCGTGCTCGTCATCGCTCGCCGCCGTCCACCTGGCCTGCCAGGCGCTGCGCCGGGAGGAGTGCGGTCTCGCGCTCGCCGGAGGGGTCACGGTCATGGCGACCCCTCAGCTCTTCAAGGTCTTCTCCCAACAGCGTGGGCTCTCACCCGACGGCCGCTGCAAGTCCTTCTCGGACGCCGCCGACGGCACCGGCTGGGGCGAGGGCGCCGGGATGCTGCTCCTGGAGCGGCTGTCCGACGCGCGCCGCAACGGCCACCCGGTGCTCGCCGTGATCCGTGGCAGCGCCGTCAACCAGGACGGCCGCAGCAGCGGGCAGACCGCGCCGAACGGCCCGGCGCAGCAGCGGCTGATCCGCCAGGCCCTGGCGAACGCCGGGCTGTCGGCCGCCGACGTCGACGCGGTGGAGGCACACGGCACCGGCACCACGCTGGGCGACCCCATCGAGGCGCAGGCCCTGCTCGCGACCTATGGGCGGGGCCGGGAGGGCCGGCAGCCGCTGCTGCTGGGCTCCGTCAAGTCGAACATCGGGCACACCCAGGCGGCCGCCGGGGTCGCGGGCGTGATCAAGATGGTCATGGCCATGCGCCAGGGCACCCTGCCCCGCACGCTGCACGTGGACGCGCCCTCCGCACAGGTCGACTGGTCGGCGGGGGCGGTGGAGCTGCTGACCGAACCGGTGGCGTGGCCGGAGACCGGACATCTGCGTCGCGCGGGTGTCTCCGCGTTCGGGGCCAGCGGCACCAATGTGCATCTGATCCTGGAGCAGAGCCCACCCGGTGAGGCACGCGAGAACACCCGTCCGGAGTGGTCAGGGGCGGTTCCCTGGGTGCTCTCCGGCAAGACACCGGACGCACTGCGCGCCCAGGCAGCCCGGCTGCTGGCCACCGTGTCGAGGGACGAAGGGCCCGCCCCCGCCGATATCGGGCTTTCGCTGGCCACCGGCCGGACCAGGTTCGAGCACCGCGCCGCCGTGGTCGGCCGGGACCGGGAGGAGTTCGTACAGGGGCTCGCCGCGCTGGCCACCGGCACACCCGCCACCGGGGTGGTGACCGGCTCCGCCCGCGAGGCGCCGAGGGTCGTGTTCGTGTTCCCGGGCCAGGGCACGCAGTGGACCGGTATGGCGACAGAACTCCTCGAGTCCAACGCCGTCTTCCAGCAGACGATGCTCGCGTGTGAGAACGCGCTGTCGAAGGTCGTGGACTGGTCGCTGCCGGAGGTCCTGGACGATCAGGACGCGCTCGACCGGGTGGACGTGGTCCAGCCGGCGCTGTGGGCGGTGATGGTCTCGCTCGCCGCGGTGTGGCGCTCCTGCGGCGTCGAGCCGGCCGCGGTGGTGGGCCACTCCCAGGGAGAGATCGCAGCCGCCTGCGTGGCGGGCGCCCTGTCGCTGGAGGACGGGGCGCGGGTGGTCGCCCTGCGCAGCGGGATCATCGCCGAAGCGCTGGCCGGACAGGGCCGGATGATGTCGATCCCCCAGCCGCTGGAACAGGTCGAGCGTCGACTCGCGGAGTCGGTCGGCTCCCCCGCGGACGCCGTGTCGATCGCGGCGGTGAACGGACCGTCGTCCGTGGTGGTCTCCGGCGAGGCCGAAGCGGTCGAGAAGCTGCACACCGCCCTGGTGGAGGAGGGTGTCCGCGCCCGGCTGATCGAGGTGGACTACGCCTCGCACTCCGCACAGGTGGAACAGATCGCCGACCGGCTGGCCCAGGCCCTCGCACCGATCCGCCCCCGGTCCTCGGACATCCCCTTCTACTCCACCGTGGACGACGGATGGCGGGACACGGCAGGTCTGGACGCCGGGTACTGGTACCGCAACCTGCGCCAGCCGGTGCGGTTCGAACCCGCGGTGCGGGCCCTGCTGGACAAGGGGTTCCGCGGGTTCGTCGAGATCAGCAGCCACCCGGTGCTGACGCTCGGAGTGCAGGAGTCCGCCGACCGTGCCGAGGTACGGGCGGTGGCCACCGGCTCGCTGCGCCGCGACGAGGGCGGCTGGGACCGTATGGTGTTCTCACTGGCCACCGCGCA
The DNA here is from genome assembly GCF_042959105.1 of Streptomyces sp. NPDC007917. Lineage (NCBI taxonomy): Bacteria > Bacillati > Actinomycetota > Actinomycetes > Kitasatosporales > Streptomycetaceae > Streptomyces > Streptomyces sp. NPDC007917. Next base: position 227 of record NZ_JBIBKK010000065.1, on the reverse strand, counting down.
CATGGGCGGGGTGGCCGTGGACTGGCCGGCCGTCTTCGCGGACACCGGTGCGCGCCACGTGGACCTGCCCACGTACGCCTTCCAGCGGCAGCGGTACTGGCTCGACAGCGAGACCGGTGTGGGTGATGTGGGGTCGTTGGGGTTGGGTGGGGTGGGGCATCCGGTGTTGGGTGCGGTGGTGGTGTGTGCGGGTTCGGATGGGGTGGTGTTGACGGGTCGGTTGTCGC
>NZ_JBIBKK010000064.1:0-4630 GCF_042959105.1 Streptomyces sp. NPDC007917 | reverse complement strand
GGCCACCCCACCACCTGGCACCACCACACCCCCACCCACCACCCCAACCACCCAAACCTCCCCACCTACCCCTTCCAACACCACCACTACTGGCTCAACACCACCACTACCGCCGGTGATATGGCAGCAGCAGGCCTTGAGCCCGCGCGGCATCCCCTGTTGGGCGCGGCGGTAGAGCTCGCCGATGGCGACGGGTTGGTGTTCACGGGGCGGTTTTCTCTCCGTACGCATCCCTGGCTGGCCGACCACGCCGTCGGCGGCGCCGTGCTGCTGCCGGGTACCGCCTTCCTTGAGCTCGCCCTCCATGCCGGTGCCCATGTCGACTGCCGTCGGATCGAAGACCTTACGCTCCACACTCCGCTCGTCGTACCGGAGAGCGCCGGCGTGATGCTGCAGGTGACCGTGGCCGCGCCGAACGAAGCCGGAAGCCGGGCAGTGGATATCTACTCGCGCCCGGATGTCGGGGGCCTCACCACCGATTCGGCGGGCGAGCCGTGGACGTGTCATGCCGGCGGATACCTCGCCGACAAGTCTGCCTCAGACTCGGGTGAGTCGGCGTATGGTGCCATGCCCGCGGGTGAGTGGCCGCCGCCGGGTGCGGTCGCCGTGGATCTGGAGGTGCTGTACGAGCAGCTGGCCGAGGGAGGTTTCCATTACGGAGCGGCCTTCCGCTGTCTGGAGGCCGCCTGGCAACGCGGCGAGGAGGTCTTCGCGACCGCGCATATGCCAGAACTTCTGCTGGGTGACACGGCGGCGACTCGGTTTGCGCTGCACCCGGCTCTGCTGGACTCCGCACTGCACACCATTCCCCTCTTGCCTTGTCTTCAGGGGCAACAGGAGAGCGGGCTGCCGTTCGCATGGACCGGTGTCACCCTGGGTGCATCGGGGGCGACGGCCCTTCGCGTTCGGCTGAGGCCGGACCGCCACAGCCCAGGGGCGGTGTCGGTCGACGTGTCCGACGAGGCGGGTGAGCCGGTGGCATCGGTTCGGTCGCTTGCCCTGCGGCCGGTGACCAGGGCAGAGCTGCGCACGGCAGAGTTGCGCACGGCCGCCCCGGCCGCGTCCCACGGCTCGCTCTTCGAGGTGCGGTGGGAATCCGCTGCCCAGCCCTCATTGGCCGAAGGTGCCGACGCATGGGCGGTGATCGGGACCGGGCCGACGCTGTGCCGGGCCGAGGACTTCTCCACCCCGCAGGAGCGGACGTACGCCGACCTGGCCGCGCTGTGTGCGGCTATCGCCGACGACACCACGCCCATTCCCCGGACGGTCGTGGCCTGGTCCCCGGCGGGGAGTGAAGAGGAGCCGAGTGATGCGGTGCATCATGCCACACAGCACATGCTGGGCCTTGTGCAGCAGTGGTTGGCAGACGGCCGGTTCGCCGACAGCCGCCTGGTGGTCCTCACTCGAGCCGCGGTGGCCACGGTAGCGGACGAGGAGGCGAAAGACCTGGCGGGAGCGGCGGTGCGGGGTCTGATCCGCTCCGCCCAAGCGGAGCACCCCGACCGATTCGTCCTGCTCGACCTGGATGACCGCGCGGCCGGCCCGGAGGAACGCCGCAAGGCGCTGTCGCTGGCCCTGGCCTCCCGGGAACCGGAAGTGGCCGTACGCGATGGAGCGCTGAGAGCGCCCCGGCTGAGCCCGCTGGCCGAGCCCGCCCCACCGGTGACGGCCGACACCGCCACCGAGGCCGTGGATGAGCCCTCCTGGGTTCCCGGCGGCACCGTACTCATCACCGGCGGCACCGGCAGCCTCGGCACCATGCTCGCCCGCCACCTGGTGGTCACCCACGGCGTACGGCATCTGCTGCTCCTCAGCCGACGTGGCCTCGACGCCCCGGGGGCCACGCGGCTGAAGGCCGAGCTCGGGGAGCTCGGGGCGCGGGTGACTATTGCCGCCTGCGATGCTGCCGACCGCAAGCAACTCGCGGGCGCCTTGTCCGAGATCCCCGTCGACCATCCGCTGGCCGCTGTGGTGCATGCGGCAGGCGTACTGGACGACGGGGTGATCACCTCCCTCACACCGGACGACATGGCCCGTGTCCTGCGGGCCAAGGTCGATTCCGCACTCAATCTCCACCAGCTCACCCGCGACCTGCCGCTGTCCGCGTTTGTGCTCTTCTCCTCGCTGGCCGGGGTGATGGGTTCGCCAGGGCAGGCCAACTACGCCGCCGCCAACGCCGCCCTGGACGCGCTGGCGAGTCACCGTAGGGCGGCTCGGCTGCCGGCGGTGTCCTTGGCCTGGGGCGTTTGGGAGCAGACCGAGGGCATGACCGGGCAGATGGGTGCCACGGACCACGTACGGCTCCGCCGCTCGGGCCTGGGACCACTGGCCGCCGACGAGGGCCTGCAGCTCTTCGACAAGGCCCTGAGCTGCGGACACTCCCTGGTCGTGCCTGCCGCGCTCAGCACGAAGGAACTTCGGACACTGGGGTCCGTGCCCCCGTTCCTGCGACACATGTCAGGTGCTCCGGCCCGGCCGTCCGGGACCCGCGACACCCCGGCCGGTCAGCCGAGCTCCCTGCGGCGGCGGTTGTCCGGCCTGGGGCCGGAAGAACGGCTGCGGGAGGTGCTGCGGCTGGTGCGCTCACGGGCGGCCGCGGTGTTGGGCCACGGCACGGCGGAGGCTGTCCCGGTGGACTCGGCATTCCGCGACCTGGGCTTTGACTCCCTCGCCGCGGTGGACCTGCGGAACCGGTTGCAGCAGGCCACCGGGTTGCGTCTGCCGGCCGGCTTGGTCTTCGACCGGCCGCGCCCCGACGTACTCGCCCGTTTCCTGTGTGACGAGTTGGGCGGTGGTATGTCGGCGGCCACTGCCGCCCCACCTGCCGCGGCCGTCGGCGGGGCAGTGGGCGAGCCGGTGGCCATCGTCGGCATGGCGTGCCGGTTTCCAGGGGGTGTGCGGTCGGCCGAGGGCCTGTGGGATCTGGTCGCCTCCGGTGTGGACGCGGTGGGCGACTTTCCCGCGGACCGGGGCTGGGAGGTCGAACGGCTCTACGACCCGGACCCGGACCGAACCGGCACCTCCTACACCCGGCAGGGTGGATTCCTCTACGACGCCGCTGAGTTCGACGCGGCGTTCTTCGGGATCGGCCCGCGTGAGGCGCTGGCGATGGATCCACAGCAGCGGCTGCTTCTGGAGATCTCCTGGGAGGTGCTGGAACGGGCGGGAATCGACCCGACGTCGCTGCGGGGGAGCTCGACCGGGGTGTTCGCGGGGGTGATGTACCACGACTACGGCACCCGCCTGCGCGATATCCCAGAGGGCTACGAGGGCTACATCGGCAATGGAAACGCGGGCAGCGTCGCGTCGGGACGTATCGCCTACACCTTCGGCCTGGAGGGGCCGGCGGTGACCGTGGACACCGCGTGTTCGTCGTCCCTTGTCGCCCTGCATCTGGCCTGCCAGGCCCTGCGGGCGGGGGAGTGCACCATGGCGCTGGCCGGCGGGGTCACCGTCATGTCCACCCCCACCACGTTCGTCGAGTTCTCGCGGCAACGCGGACTGGCTGCCGACGGGCGGTGCAAGTCCTTCGGGGCCCGCGCGGACGGTACCGGCTGGGCGGAGGGCGCGGGGATGCTCCTCGTGGAGCGGCTGTCGGACGCCCGGCGCAACGGCCATCGGGTCCTGGCGGTGGTACGGGGGAGTGCCGTCAACCAGGACGGGGCGAGCAACGGGCTGACGGCGCCGAACGGCCCCTCACAAGAGCGGGTGATCCGCCAGGCATGGGCGAACGCGGGGATTGCCGCGGCGGACGTCGACGCGGTGGAGGGACACGGCACGGGGACGACGCTCGGTGATCCCATCGAGGCCCAGGCGCTGCTGGCGACATACGGACAGGGGCGTTCGGCCGACCGGCCGTTGTGGCTGGGATCGATCAAGTCCAACGTCGGACACGCCCAGGCCGCCGCGGGGGTGGGCGGCGTCATCAAGATGGTGATGGCCATGCGGCACGGGCTGCTCCCGCAGACTCTGCACGCCGAGGAGCCCTCACCGCATGTGGACTGGTCGGGCGGGACCGTGCGGTTGCTGGCCGAGCCGGTGGCCTGGCCGGAGCGGGGCCGGATGCGCCGTGCGGGCGTCTCCTCGTTCGGCGTCAGCGGCACCAACGCCCACGTCATCCTGGAACAAGCACCGCCCGCCGCCGAGCCCCACGAACCGGCAGAGCCGCGCACCACCCCGGGCCCGCTGCCCTGGCCGATCTCAGCGAAGAGCCCGCAAGCGCTACGTGCCCAGGCCCGCCAATTGCACACGTTCCTGACCAACACCCCGGAGGTGAACCCGGCCGACGTCGGTCACACCCTCGCGGTGGGCCGCGCCTCCTTCGCGCATCGTGCGGTGGTCGTCGGTTCGGACCGTGGGGAGTTCCTGCGGGGCCTGGACGCGCTGGCGGCCGACCAGGCCCACCCCGCCGTCATCACCGGCACCGCCAAGAACACCGGTGACCCGGCCAAGGTGGTGTTCGTGTACCCCGGCCAGGGCGGCCAATGGCCCGGAATGGGACTACGCCTGCTGGAAACCTCACCCGTCTTCGCCGAATCGATCCACGCCTGCGAGCAAGCCCTCGCCCCCCACACCCACTGGACCCTCACCGACATCCTCCACCGCCCCCACACCGACCCCCTGTGGCAAC
>NZ_JBIBKK010000063.1:0-4728 GCF_042959105.1 Streptomyces sp. NPDC007917 | reverse complement strand
TCGGGTCCTCGGTCTCGCCCAACTGGAACTCGGCGACATCCGCCCCCAGCGCGTTCGCCGCCGAACGGGACTTGTCACGGACCCAGTCCGCCCCGTCCTCCCAGCCGACCTTGTCCAGACCCTCCGCGGTCTTGTTCCCCAGCCACTCCACACCGTCCCCGACGGCCTCGGTGCCCGACTCGACCGCGTCGTCGAGCCAGTCGGGGGTCAGATCCCACCCCATCAGCGGCACACCCGGGACGCCAGGGACACCTGGCAGGCCTCGGACACCTGGCCGGGCCCGGACACCTGGTCGGGCCCGGACACGTTCCCAGGCCATCTAGGTCTGGATTCGGCCATGCCCTTCGATAGCCCCATGATGTCCCCCATCTCCCCGTAAACCACTGTTGGCGCTGGGCGACAGTATTCACATAAGAGGAGGTAGCCGCTATCTCAAGGGGCCGTTGACCGGCAAAGGACGCTTCAACTCGTTCGCTTCGTAAACCCGGCCGATCTAGCATGCATCGGATGACGAACCTGGCCGAGACCATTCGCCCCTTCCGTATCGATATCCCCCAGGCAGAACTGGACGATCTGCACGCACGGCTCGACCGCGCGCGATGGCCCGACGAACTGCCGGGCGTGGGCTGGGCGTACGGCATCCCGCGCGACTATCTGCGGGAGCTCGTACGGTACTGGCGCCACACATACGACTGGCGGGCCGCCGAGGCCCGACTGAACCACTGGCCGCAGTTCACCACGACGATCGACGGGGCGAACCTCCACTTCGCGCACATCCGCTCACCCGAACCGGACGCCATCCCGCTGATCATGACGCACGGCTGGCCGGGCTCCATCGTCGAATTCGCCCAGGTCGCCGGCCCGCTCACCGATCCACGCCGCCACGGCGGCGACCCCTCCGACGCGTTCCACCTCGTCCTGCCGAGCATCCCGGGGTTCGGCTTCTCGGGACCGACGCGGGAGAGCGGCTGGGAGTACCACCGGGTCGGCGCCGCCTTCGCCGAGCTCATGGAGCGCCTCGGCTACCAGCGGTACGGCGCCCAGGGCGGCGACTGGGGCTCCGCCATCTCCCGCGAGCTCGGCCGTATCCACCCCGACCGGATCATCGGCGTCCACCTCAACCACATCCCCGGCTCCTCCATCACCGAGGAACCCGACCCCGCCCAGCTGGCCGCCCTGCCCCCGGCCGAACGCTCCCGCGCCCTCGCTTCCTGGGAACTGAACCGGCAGTGGGCCCGCGACCGGCAGGGCTACGCCGACATCCAGTCCACCCGCCCCCAGACCCTGGCCTACGGGCTCACTGACTCGCCGGTCGGTCAACTCGCCTGGATCGCCGAGAAGTTCAAGGAGTGGACCGACTCCCGCGACCGCCCCGAGGACGCGGTCGACCGTGACCAACTCCTCACCAACGTGATGCTCTACTGGCTGACCGGCACCGCCGGCTCCTCCGGCCGCATCTACTACGAGCGCGCCCACTCCTCCTGGGACGCGGCCCCCGAGCCCTCCACCGCCCCGACCGCCCTCGCCGTCTTCCCCCGCGAGAACTTCATCCCGCTGCGGCATATCGCGGAGCGGACGAACAACATCGTGCGGTGGACGGAGTACGAGCGGGGCGGGCATTTCCCGGCCATGGAACAGCCGGACCTGCTGGTCGCGGACATCCGCGCGTTCTTCCGCGACCTCGGGCGATGAGGCGATAAGCGGTGCGGGATGTCTCAACGCGACGCAGTCGGGTACCCGGCGGGCTTACAACTGACGTGAGACCGGTTCGGCGTCGTTCGGATCGGCCGCTGACCTGCACATATGCCACTCCGATCGCTGGAGACAACCATGAGTGACCTTCCCGACGAGACCACCGTCCACGCCACCCAGCACGCCCTCGGTGAACTCGCGGCCAACCGGGCGGACGATTCGGCGCTGGACACCCTCGCCAGCAGCGAGGTGCTGCTTCCCGCTCCCGAGGGCGCGGAGGACACGGACCCGCAGACCGTGACCCTCCCCGTGCTCGAACAGGACGACGGCGCTCAGCTGGTGCCGGTCTTCACGAGCCCGGACCGTATGCACCAGGCCCTGCCGCAGATCCACCGCTACCACCGGGTGCCGCTGGGCGCCCTGGCCCAGGGCTGGCCCTCCGATGAGCTCTCGCTGGCCATCGACGCGGGCGCGCCCGAGGAGGTGACCCTCTCCGGGGGCGGCGTACGGACTCTCCTGATGCGTCCCGGCGCCTGAACTCAGAGGTCGGTCACGAGCAGCCGGTATCCGACGTCGATGGTGTCGAGCGTGGTCAGCTCGGCGTAGCGGGTGTGCCAGCGGCCGGTCGCCAGGTCGTCCGCGAGCCGGGCCAGACCGGGCGCGATGGCTTCTTCGCCGGTCTGGGCGAACAGGGAGACCCCCGCGCGCACGCGCGGGTCGAGATAGGCGTCGGGGCGGCGCCAGTAGGCGGCTCCGAACCCGTCCACGCAGTCATGGGGGACCTGGACCGCTTCCTGGCGCGCCCCGCCCAGCAGGTCGACCAGCCGGCCGGTCGGGGTGGCGCGGGTGTCGTCGTACGCGGCTGCCTGAGGGAGGTAGTCCCGGACGAGCCAGAACCGCTCACGGAACATGTGCTGGTCCCACGTCAGGATGACGACGCGGCGGCGGGCGACCCTGCGCAGTTCACTGATTCCGACCGCCAGGTCGGTCCAGTGGTGGACGGTCAGCAGGGCCATCACGGCGTCGGCGGCGTCATCACGCAGCGGAAGCTGTTCCGCGACCGCCCGTACGGCGGGCGCGGACCCCGACGGACGCTGGCTGATCATGACCTGGCTGGGTTCGACCGCGAGGGCCGTCCGCGGCGGTTCATAGGAGCCGGTGCCCGCTCCGACGTTGATCACGTCGCTGACGTCCCCGAGCGCCGCGTGGATCTGCGCGGCGATCCGCGGATCAGGCCGTCGTGTGCGGGTGTATGTCGCCCCGAGCGTGTCGTAGGTAGCCATGCTCGTCAGTATGCGGAGCGGGCACGGATCTCCAACCCCATCAGCCCGCGCCCCCGCCCTGCTCGCCACCCTGCTCGCCGCCCTCTTCGGCAGGCGGGACGGCGTACTGCGCGATGAGGCTGGTGCCGGACATCTTGTCGCCGGTGGTCTGCCAGGTGCCCCGGATCTCCTCACCCGCCTTCTCGTAAGCCGAGGCACGTATGCGGCGGCCGTAGTGCTGGGCCAGTGCGCGGAACGCTTCCTTGGGCTCCCAGTGCCAGTGGGGCGTCGGGTCCTCGAAGGTCTTCCAGATCGGTTTGACGACGCCGTAGCTCGCCAGATCGAGGTCATAGCGCGGGTTGGTCCGGTGCGGGGCATCAGGGGTGACGAACTGGTATACCAGGGCCGCGTAGAGGTTCATGGACTCGAAGACATCGAGCAGGTCGGTGAGGTACGCGGCCTGGGTCCGCTCGCTGCGGGCCAGGTCGCCGACGATCTCCGGGGGGTCCTTGTCGTAGTCCACGACGTTCCAGCCCATGCCGCCCTGCTCCGGGGCGCCCTTGAAGGTGCAGGTGCCGAACTCGGAGATGACGACTGGCTTGCCCCAGCGCAGGAACGGTGTGAGCTCGCGGACGTAGTCGGCCTTGTTCGGGAAGTACGAGTAGTAGTTGACGCTGACCAAGTCGAACAGGCCCCAGTCGACCTCCTCGTCCTGCGCCGCGCCATACGTCATCCGGCCCTTGAAGACCGACCTGCCGACCTTCGCCGCTCGCGCGGTGAACTCGCGCAGGCGGCGCACCATCTTCTCGGGGTCGAAGTTTCCGCTCAGCATGTTCTTCACGCGTTCAAGAGCGTTGTCACCCGGCACGATGCCCGGGACGAACAACACGAACTCGGCGCCCACGCTGAGGTGGACCCGTGCGCCCTGACGCCGCAGCTGCTCGGCGTGCCTGCCGGTCTCCGCCAAGTGATCGAGGATGTCCTGGTGGGAGACGTCCGCCAGACGCGGCTGGAGCCAGACGTGCAGCCCCTGCTCCGCCGCCTCCGAGGACGTGGCCTTGAGCCGGTCCACACCGTCGCCGAAGACCGAGACCGAGCCGGCGTGCAGATCGTTCTTGATGACCCGGATGTCCTCGCGCATCCGCGCGGCACTCCAGCCCGTCGCCGGTGTCTCCCCGTCGATGACCTCGTACGACACACCCCGGTAGGTCAGGCCCGCCGGGCCTCGGCGACTTCGCGCCTCGGCCCGGCCCGCCGTCAGCAGCGCCCCCGACGCGCCCACCGCCGCGACTCCCACGGCCCCCGCCCCCGCGCCCGCCAGAAAACGTGCCCGGCTGATTCCCCTGCCCCGCATGGTGTCTCCCCCTGATGCCCGGGCCCGCTGTCTGCGACCCACCACCAGTTTCGGGAGTGAGGGCGCCCCCTGTCGTCAGCCGATGGTCTGCGGCTGAGCGACTTAAGTTGTACGTCGGCCGCCTCCATTGGATGACCACTCGTTGAGCTTCCGGACGGTTTCCTCGAGCTCGTCGCGCTTGGCGTCCTGCCCGCCGCCGTTGGGCTTGGGGTGGGGGTTGGGCGTTCATCAGCGACGCGTCGTCGACCGAGATGTGCGCCAGCGAACCCCCACGGCCCCACCCTCATATTCTCCGCAAACGCATGGTCGGGGGGGGGGGGGGCCCAAAGCCAGAACACCCCCCCCACCCCCCCCCCCCCCCCCAACCCCCCCCAGAAGAAAAAAAAACACCAGCCCCCCCCACACAAAAACAAACCCCCC
>NZ_JBIBKK010000062.1:0-5278 GCF_042959105.1 Streptomyces sp. NPDC007917 | reverse complement strand
CGCGCCACCTGCGCCTCGAACAACTCCGAGAGCGTCGCATCCGGCATCCGACGCGCCGTGTCATTCCAGTCGACCAGCACCTGCCGCCGCTCGACTCCCCCCAACACATCAACCCGGCCAACCGGCATATCCAGATCAGTGGCCATCGCCTCCAACACCCGGACCAGACGACCGGCCAGCGCCTCCACCCACTCGCGCTCAAACAGATCAGGCTGATAATCCAGCCGCAGCTCCAACCCCTGGCCGGGAACAACCATGAGGCTGACCGGATAGTGAGTGGCATCGCGCACGGAGATGTCCGCGACCTGAACTCCTTCGTCCAGTGCCGCCGACGCCGCGGATTCGACTGGGTAGTTCTCAAATACAACGACCGTGTCGAACAGCTCGTCATGGCCGCTCACACGCTGAATGCGGGACAACCCCAGGTGCTGGTGGTCCATGAGGCGGGACTGCTGGCCCTGCACCCGTGCCAGCAACTCCCCCAACGGCTGGGCGGAGTCGAGACGTATCCGCACGGGGAGAGTATTGATGAACAGGCCTACCATTTTTTCGACGCTCGGGATCTCCGGCGGCCGGCCGGCCACAGTGGCGCCGAAGACGAGGTCATCCCGCCCGGTCATCCGGCTCAACAAGATGGCCCAGGCACCCTGCATCAGGGTGTTCAGCGTGAGGTCATGAGCGCGCGCCGTGGCGCTGAGCGAGTCGGCCAGCTCTTGCGAAACCGCATGTGTCAGCCGATGGGGAGCGGCGGCGATCCGCTTCTTCCCCGCGATATCGATACGGGTGGGCCCGTCCAGATCGGCCAACGCCTCGCGCCAAGCCGCCTCCGCGGCCTCGGTGTCCTGCCTGGCTATCCACGCCAGATAGTCCCGGTAAGACGGCACGAACGGCAGCTGTGAATCGTCGCCGCGACACTTGTAGAGCGTGAACAGCTCGCGGAAGAGCACAGCATTGGACCATCCATCCAGCAGGATGTGATGGTTCGACCAGATGAGACAGTGTTCGTCCTCGCGCATGCGGACCAGCGTGCAACGCAGCAGCGGGGCCTTGCTCAGGTCAAATCCCAGAGCGCGGTCTTCCTCGGCGATCCGAGCCAGTTCGGCCTCGCGTTCGACCGTTCCCAGGTGCTCCAAATCGGCTTCGCGCCAGGGCAGTTCAACCCCGCCCATCACCATCTGGATGGGCTTCCCCGACTTACGGTAGCGAAATCGGACCCGCAAACTCGCGTGCCGTGCGAGCATCGCCTCTGCCGCGAGCTTGAGCGCGCTGGTGTCCAGCTTCCCGGCCAGCCGGATGACAATTTGAACGGCGTAGGTGTCAGCCGCCTCATTGTCGTAGAGAGAGTGGAAGAACAGCCCTTCCTGCAGGGGCGACAACGGCAGGAGATCCTCGATCTTCGAACGCTTCACCGCAGGTTTCCTTCCGTTCCGTCTTCCATCTCAGCAAGCTCGAACTCGTCGATTTCGTCCTGACTCAGGTCGAGCAGCCCTACATCGGACGGGGTAAGTCCTCCGGCGTCCGGCTGTACCGCACGGTCCGCGATGAGTTCGAGCACTTCCCGGCAAGCGTCAGCCAGCTCCTGAACCCGTTCTTCGGTGAGCACGCCGGTCGGCCACGACCAGGTCACCATCAGCCGCGGTCCGTTATGGGTGTCCTGGACCACCGCATCGACGATGAGGCTGTGGCTCATCGGCATATCCGGATCCGCGCCCGCTCCTGCCTTGCTGCCAGGAACGACGGTCCAATTGGGCGCTGTCTGCGAGTCGTTCTCGCCCGCGACAGCTACTCTGCCCAGGTAGTTGAAGAGGACTTGAGCACTGCCCTTGTGCCCGAGACCCGAACCTCCCTGCTGATGGAGGTGGCGCAACAGCCCGTATCCCATACCGCCGTGTGGCACGGCCCGCAGCTGCTCCTTGACGCTCTTCAGCGCGCCATCGACAGCGGTTCCACGCAGGCCGCCCCTCCCCCGGATCTCGGTGGAGATACGCACGGGGAACGTACTCGTGAACCACCCGACCGTGCGTGACAGGTCAGTCCCGTCCCCGAGGTGTTCGCGGCCGTGCCGCTCGAGCTCGACCAGCAGATCCGTACCACCGTCGGTCCCGGCTCCGTCCCTCCAGCCCTCGACGGAAAGAGCGAGAGCGGTCAGCAGGACGTCGTCGATGCCGCAGCGGAACACCGTGGGGATGTGCGTCAGGAGAGAGGCCGTCTGCTCCACCGGCAGTGCGAATGTCAGGTCTCCCGCCGTTGCCCAGGTGTCCTTGCCCGGCTCCAGCGCTCGCGTGCCCAACAGGGGATCCGGGGCATCGAGGATCTTCTCCCACAGGGGCAGCTCCACAAGGTGCTGGTCCGTCTGCGCGACCAACTTGGTGGCCCAGTGGCGGAACGAGGTGCCCACCGGCTGAAGGACCGGGTCGGCCCCGGCCGTGGCTGCCTCCCAGGCCGCATGGAGGTCGGGCAGCAGGATTCGCCAGGACACCCCGTCGACCACCAGGTGGTGCGCCACCACCAGCAGCCGCCCCGGTGTGTCGGGGCCGGAGTCAAACCAGACCGCCTGAACCATCGCTCCTGACCTGGGGGAAAGCCGCTCTCGAGCGGCTTCCGCCTCGGCCCCGATCACCTTTGTCAGAGCGTCTTCGGCCAGACCGGCCACATCCACACGCCGCACACACTCCGCCGCACGCACCCCGCCGACGGCGGGGATCTCAAGCTCCCACTCCCCGCCCTTGTCGATGAGTCGGGCGCGGAGCACATGATGGTGATCCAGGACCGCCTGCACCGCCACGACCAGTTCGTCCAGCCCCAGTCGCCCGGGAACCTGGAGCAGCACCCCCTGGCTGAAGCGGTCGATGGAGCCACCCCGCTCATGCAACTGACGCATGACCGGTGTCAGGGCCACAGCGCCGAATGGACTGTCGCTCTGCGTGTCCGCAACCGCGGCGTCGACATCGGTCGCGACCAGCGCCAAAGCCTCCACGGTCTTTCGCTCGAACACGTCCCTCGGGGTGATGACGAGGCCGGCTGCCCGTGCGCGGGCGACCAGCTGGATCGACACGATGCTGTCACCGCCCAGGTCGAAGAAGCTGTCATCGACGCCGACCTTGGAAACGCCGAGGACTCCGGCGAACAACCCGCACAGGAGCTCTTCCCTGGCTGTGCGCGCCGCCCGTCCCGAAGCCGACGCGCCGTAGTCAGGAGCGGGCAGGGCCTTCCGGTCCAGTTTCCCGTTCGGGGTCAGCGGCAAGCGGTCGAGCACCACCAACACCGACGGCACCATGTAGTCCGGCAACCGCTCCCTGAGCAGGTCAAGCACCTGAGCGGTGTCGACCACCGCTCCCCCGCCCGAAGGTACGACATAGCCGACCAAGCGCCTCTCGCCGGGCCGGTCCTCCCGTACCACGGCAGCGGCCTGGGCGACGGCGTCATGCGCCACCAAGACGCTCTCCACCTCACCCAGCTCGATACGGAAGCCACGCACCTTCACCTGGCCGTCCGCACGCCCCAGGAACTCCAGCGCCCCGTCCGGGCGCCACCGGACCACGTCCCCGGTCCGGTACATCCGCGACCCCGCAGCCGTGCCGAACGGATCCGCCACAAACCGCTCAGCGGTCAGACCCGGTCGTCCCAGATAGCCTCGCGCCACCTGCGCGCCAGCGATGTAGAGCTCGCCGGAAGCTCCGACGGGGACCGGTGAGAGCCCGGCGTCCAGCACATACAGGCGTGTGTTCCACACCGGACGGCCGATGGGCACCGTGGCGTCGTCGCTCTCTCGGCACTCCCAGTAGGTCACGTCCACGGTGGCTTCGGTGGGCCCGTAGAGGTTGTGCACACGCGCGTCCAGCGTGCGGAGAGCGTTGTTCCGCAGCTCCGCCGGAAGTGCTTCCCCGCTGCACACCACGTTCCGCAAGCTGTCACACGCAGGCGCGGTCGGTTCCTGGACGAACTCGCGCAGCATCGACGGTACGAAATGCGCCGTGGTGACCCCGGCATCGCGGATCAGTGCGGCAAGCTCGGCAGGGTCCCGGTGGACACCGGGTGAAGCGACGACCGACACCGCTCCCGCGATCAGCGGGAGGAAGTACTCCCAGACCGAGACGTCGAACCCGGACGGCGTCTTCTGCAACACCCGATCGTCGGCGGCCAGACCATATTCCGCCTTCATCCACAGCAACCGGTTCACGACACCGTGGTGCGCTACCGCCACGCCCTTGGGGTGGCCGGTGGAGCCGGAGGTGTAGATGACGTAGGCGGGGTGCTGGGGCAGCAAGCGGGCGATGCGGTCGGTGTCGGTGATGTTGGTGGCGGGATGTGCGGCGATGGCGGTGTGGGTGTCGGCCTCGTCGAGGTGGACGCGGGGGAGGTTGTTGGTTTTGGGGAGGGTGGGTGAGGTGGTGGTGTCGGTGACCAGGAGTGTGGGGGTGGCGTCCTGGAGCATGTAGTGGATGCGGTCGGTGGGGTAGTCGGGGTCGATGGGCAGGTAGCCGGCGCCGGTCTTGAGGATGGCCAGCAGCGTCACGACGAGTTCGGCCGAGCGTGGCAGGGCGACCCCCACCAGCCGCTCCGGCCCGGCGCCCCGAGCGATCAGGAACCGCGCCAGCCGGTTGACCTGGGCGTTCAGGTCGCCGTACGTCAGAGTCTGCCCTTCGAAGACAACCGCATCGGCCTCGGGGCTGCGCTTGACCTGGGCTTCGAAGAGCTCAGGCAGCAGGGCGTCGGGCAGCGGGTGTGCGGTGTCGTTCCAGCGGGTGAGGACCTGATGCCGCTCGGCCTCGCCGAGGACATCGATCCGGCTGATCGGCACATCCGGATCCGCGGTGACCGACTCCAGAAGCCGCACCAGCCGAGCAGCCAACGCCTCCACGGTCGCGGCGTGGAAGAGGTCGGTGCGGTAGTCGATCTGCCCGGTCAGCCCGTTGGGCGAGCCGTCGGCCGCGCGGTCTTCGCGGAGGTTGACCGTAAGATCGAACTTGACCGGCACCGCGCCCAATGGCTGATCGGTGACGTCCAGGCCGGGCAGGTCAAGGTCTGGGCTGGTGTTGTTCTGGAAGGAGAGCATCACCTGGAAGAGGGGATGCCGGGCCATCGACCGCTCCGGGTTCAACACCTCGACGAGGCGTTCGAAGGGGATGTCCTGGTGTGCGTAGGCGGCCAGGTCTGTTTCCCGTACCCGTTCGATGAGTTCACGGAAGGTGGGGTCGCCGCTGGTGTCCGTGCGCAGGACGAGGGTGTTGACGAAGAAGCCGATGAGGTTGTCCAGGGCGTCGTCGGTGCGTCCTGC
>NZ_JBIBKK010000061.1:0-5422 GCF_042959105.1 Streptomyces sp. NPDC007917 | reverse complement strand
TCCCCATGTCCCTACGCCTGCGCGGCCGGCTGGACATCGACGCCCTGCGCCAGGCCCTGGCCGACGTGGTCGAGCGGCACGAAAGCCTGCGCACCGTCTTTCCTCAGACCGACGGCCAGCCATACCAGCACATCCTCCAAGCGGACACGATGTCGGTGTTCGAGGCGCTGGACATCGCCGAGGAAGATCTCGTGGAGACGCTGAGGCGGGAGGCCGCCACCGGATTCGACCTCGGTCACGATGTGCCACTGCGCGTACGGCTGTTCGTGCTCGGTCCGGACGAGTACGTCCTGCTGGCCGTCGTCCACCACATCGCCGCCGACGGCTGGTCCATGGCACCCTTCGCCCGCGACCTGACCACCGCCTACAAGGCCCGCACCGACGGCAAGGCCCCCGGCTGGCGTGCGCTGCCGGTGCAGTACGCGGACTACACCCTGTGGCAGCAGGAAGTCCTCGGGGGCGAAGAGGACCCCGACAGCCTGGTCAACGCCCAGTTGGACTACTGGGCCACCACTCTGGCCGGCGTGCCTGAGCAGCTGGAGCTTCCGGTCGACCGTCCCCGGCCCGCGGTGGCGTCGTACGAGGGCGACAGCGTGGCGCTGCACGTCCCGGCGACCGTACACGCCCGGCTGGTGGCCCTGGCCCAGGACAGCGGCGCAAGCGTCTTCATGACCGTCCAAGCCGCCCTGGCCGTTCTCCTGAGCCGCATGGGCGCGGGCCACGACATCCCCATCGGCACCCCCATCGCAGGACGCACCGACGACGCCCTGGACAACCTCATCGGCTTCTTCGTCAACACCCTCGTCCTGCGCACGGACACCAGCGGCGACCCCACCTTCCGCGAACTCATCGAACGCGTACGGGAAACAGACCTGGCCGCCTACGCACACCAGGACGTGCCCTTCGAGCGCCTCGTGGAAGTCCTCAACCCGCAGCGCTCCCTGGCACACCACCCCCTGTTCCAGGTGATGCTCACCCTCCAGAACAACACCGACCCCGACCTCGACCTCCCCGGCCTGCACGTCACCCGCCAGCCGTTGGGGGGCACCGCCGCCAAATTCGACCTGACGGTCAGTCTGAGCGAGCACCGCACCGCGGACGGCGCCGCCGACGGGCTCATCGGTCGCCTCGACTACCGCACCGACCTTTTTCACCCCACCACCGTCGAAGCCCTGGCCACACGGTTCGTGCACGTCCTGGCGACGGTCACCGCGGATCCGGAGCTGCCGGTCAGCCGGATCGATGTCCTCGGCGAGGCCGAGCGGCGCCAGGTCCTCACCCGCTGGAACGACACCGCACACCCGCTGCCCGACGCCCTGCTCCCCGAGCTCTTCGAAGCCCAGGTCAAGCGCACCCCCGAGGCCGCCGCCGTGGTTTTCCAGGGCCAGGAGGTGACATACGCCGACCTCAACGCCCGGGCGAACCGGCTGGCGCGGTTCCTGATCGCTCGGGGCGCCGGGCCGGAGCGGCTGGTGGGGGTCGCCCTGCCACGCTCGGCCGAACTCGTCGTGACGCTGCTGGCCATCCTCAAGACCGGCGCCGGCTACCTGCCCATCGACCCCGACTACCCCACCGACCGCATCCACTACATGCTCCAGGACGCCACCCCCACACTCCTGGTCACCGACACCACCACCTCACCCACCCTCCCCAAAACCAACAACCTGCCCCGGGTGATGGTGGATGACGAGAGGGCCGCTCAATACGCTGTGGCGGATGTCGTGGACGCGGACCGCACGGGCGGCCTGCTCCCCCAGCATCCCGCCTACGTCATCTACACCTCCGGCTCGACCGGTCGCCCCAAGGGGGTTACGGTCCAGCACCGGAGCGTGGTCAATCTCATCGCCTGGGCCGCTTCCGAGTTCGGGCCCGATCGATTGACGCATGTGTACCTCTCCACGTCTCTCAACTTCGACGTCTCGGTTTTCGAGCTCTTCACGCCACTCATCGCCGGCGGACGCATCGAGGTGGTCCCCGACCTGCTCGCTCTTGGCGGCAATGTGTCGAGTGGTGGGTCTTCCTGCCTCATCAGCGGTGTGCCGTCCGTTGTCTCAACTCTCCTCAGCAGCGGCGGGGGCATTGACGCGGGGACGGTGGTGCTGGCCGGCGAAGCCATGACGTCGAGCGTGGCGAACGCCATTCGTGCCGCCGTTCCGGGAGGTCGGCTCGCGAACTGCTACGGGCCCACCGAAGCCACCGTCTACTCCACGTCGTGGTTCACCGACGATGAGCTGACCAGCGCTCCTCCCATCGGGCGCCCCGTGTGGAACACCCAGGTGTATGTGCTGGATGCGACACTGCGACCAGTGCCGGTGGGGACGCCCGGCGAGCTCTACATCGCCGGTGCGCAACTGGCCCGAGGGTATCTGGGACGGCCCGCTCTGACGGCGGAGCGGTTTGTGGCGGATCCGTTCGGCACGGCTGCGGGGTCGCGGATGTACCGGACGGGGGATGTGGTCCGGTGGCGCCCGGACGGGCAACTGGAGTTCGTGGGTCGTGCGGACGCCCAGGTCAAGGTGCGCGGTTTCCGTATCGAGCCGGGTGAGGTGGAGAGTGTCCTGGCGGCGCACGACGCCGTGGCGCAGACCGCCGTCCTGGTGCGGGAGGACCGGCCCGGAGACCGGCGTCTGGTCGGCTATGTGGTGCCCGGGGACACGGGTGTGGAGCTTGACACCGCACAGGTGCTCGCAGTGGCCAGGGGTCGGCTGCCGGATTACATGGTCCCCTCGGCGCTCGTCGTACTCGAACGGCTTCCCCTGACCCCGAACGGCAAGCTGGACCGGAAGGCCCTGCCCGCCCCCGACTACAGCGCATCCACCACCCGCCGCGCGCCGCGCACACCGCGCGAAGAGATCCTGTGCGAGCTGTTCGCCGAGGTCCTGGGCGTCGCCGACGTCGGAATCGACGACAACTTCTTCATACTCGGCGGACACTCCCTCCTCGCCACCCGCCTGATCAGCCGCATCCGGACCACCCTGGGCGTGGAGCTCGGCATCCGGGCGCTCTTCGAGTCCCCGACCGTGTCCGGACTGAGCGCACGAACAGATCAGGAAACCAGCCTGGCACGCCGGCCGCTGACCGGCCGGCCGCGGCCCGAGACCGTACCGGTGTCGTTCGCACAGCGCCGACTGTGGTTCCTCAGCCAGCTCGAAGGCCCCTCGGGCACCTACAACGTCCCCATGTCCCTACGACTCCACGGCGAACTGGACATCGACGCCCTGCGTCTGGCCGTGGGCGATGTGGTCGAGCGGCACGAGAGCCTGCGGACACTTTTCCCCCAGACCGATGGCCGGCCGTACCAGCACATCCTTCAGGGCAATGTGACATCGGTGTTCCAGGTGGTGGACGTGGCCGACGGAGACGTGGCCGAAGCGCTGAAGAAGGAGGCTAGCGCCGGGTTCGACCTCTCGCGTGACCTTCCGCTGCGCGTACGGCTGTTCGCCGTGGCGCCGGACGAGTACGTCCTGCTGGCAGTCGTCCATCACATCGCCGCCGACGGCTGGTCCATGGCACCCTTCGCCCGCGACCTGACCACCGCCTACAAGGCCCGCACCGACGGCAAGGCCCCCGGCTGGCATGCGCTGCCGGTGCAGTACGCGGACTACGCCCTGTGGCAGCGGGAGGTCCTGGGCAGTGAGGATGACCCGGGCAGTGTCATCTCGCGGCAGTTGGCCTACTGGACTGCTGCTCTGGCGGGTGTGCCGGAGCAGCTGGATCTGCCGGTGGACCGGCCCCGGCCGGCGGTGGCGTCGCATGAGGGCGGCAGTGTGGGGTTGCGGGTGCCGGCCGGGGTGCATGCCCGGCTGGTGGACCTGGCACAGGTCAGCGGGGCGAGCGTGTTCATGACGGTCCAGGCTGCCCTGGCCGTGCTGCTCACCCGGATGGGCGCGGGCACTGATATCCCCATCGGCACTCCGATCGCGGGGCGTACGGATGACGCTCTGGACGATCTGGTCGGTTTCTTCGTCAACACCCTCGTCCTGCGTACGGACACCAGCGGCGACCCCACCTTCCGCGAACTCATCCAACGAGTACGGGAAACAGATCTGGCCGCCTACGCCCATCAGGATGTGCCGTTCGAGCGTCTGGTGGAGGTGTTGAATCCGCAGCGGTCCATGGCCCGGCATCCCCTGTTCCAGGTCATGCTCTCCTTCCAGAACAACACCCGGCCCACCCTCGACCTTCCAGGTCTGGACATCGCCCATCAGCCGTTGGGCGGTGTCGCCGCCAGATTCGATCTGACGGTCAATCTGAGTGAGCGGCGTTCGGGGAGTGGGAGTCCGGATGGGTTGAGTGGGCATCTCGATTTCCGGACCGATCTGTTCGACCCGGTGTCGATGGAAGCGTTGGCCGGCCGCCTGGTACGGGTGCTGGAATCGGTCACCAAGGACCCGGACCTGCCCGTCAGCCGGATCAACATCCTCGGCGAAGCCGAACGACGCCAGGTCCTGACCGACTGGAACAACACCGCACACCCCCTCCCCAACGCCCTCATCCCCGAACTCTTCGAAGCCCAGACCCAACGCACCCCCGACGCCATCGCGATCGTCTTCGAACACCACAAACTCACATACGCACAGCTCAACACCCACGCCAACCAACTCGCCCGCCACCTGATCACACACGGAGCAGGACCCGAACACCTCGTCGCACTCGCCCTGCCCCGCTCAGCCGAACTCGCCGTAACACTCCTGGCCATCCTCAAAACCGGCGCCGGCTACCTGCCCATCGACCCCGACTACCCCACCGACCGCATCCACTACATGCTCCAGGACGCCACCCCCACACTCCTGGTCACCGACACCACCACCTCACCCACCCTCCCCAAAACCAACAACCTCCCCCGCGTCCACCTGGACGAGGCCGACACCCACACCGCCATCGCCGCACATCCCGCCACCAACATCACCGACACCGACCGCATCGCCCGCTTGCTGCCCCAGCACCCCGCCTACGTCATCTACACCTCCGGCTCCACCGGCCACCCCAAAGGCGTGGTCATCCCCCACCAAGCCCTCCTCAACTACACCGCCCGATGCCCCCACGCCTACCCCAGCCTCACCGGAACCACCGTCCTCCACGCCTCCATCTCCTTCGACGCCGGCGTCACCGTCCTGTACGGCGCCCTCATCAGCGGCGGACGCGTCCACATCACCACCCTCACCCCCACCACCCCCCACACCCCCAGTGACACACCCGTCACCTTCATGAAACTCACCCCCAGCCACCTCCCCCTCCTCGAAAACACCCCCCTCCAACCCACCGGCCAACTCATGCTCGGCGGCGAAGCCCTCCCCACCCAAACCCTCCACACCTGGCAAACCCAACACCCCCACACCCCCGTCATCAACCACTACGGCCCCACCGAAACCACCGTCGGCGCCACCGACCACCCCATCCCCCCACCCAGCAACGACACACC
>NZ_JBIBKK010000060.1:0-6190 GCF_042959105.1 Streptomyces sp. NPDC007917 | reverse complement strand
ACGCAGAGCATGCTGGTCGAGCTGATGGAGCTGTTCGAGGCGGGTGTGCTGCGTCGGCTTCCGGTGACGGCGTGGGATGTGCGGCGGGCGCGGGACGCCTTCCGTTACATGAGTCAGGCCAAGCACACGGGCAAGATCGTGCTGACCATGCCGCGTGAGTGGGACCCCGAGGGCACCGTACTGATCACCGGGGGCACCGGCGGCCTCGGCAGTGAGTTGGCTCGGCACGTGGTGGCCGAGCATGGTGTGCGGCGTTTGCTGTTGACCAGCCGGCGTGGACTGGACGCTCCGGGCGCGGTCGAGTTGCAGGCGGAGCTGATCGCACACGGCGCCGAGGTGTCCGTGGTGGCGTGTGACGTGTCGGATCGCGGTGCGATGGCCGGGTTGCTGGCCGGGATTCCGGCGGAGCATCCGCTGACGGCGGTGGTTCATACGGCGGGTGTGCTGGACGACGGTGTGGTGGGGGCGCTGACGCCGGAGCGGCTGAGCGCGGTGCTGCGCCCGAAGGTGGACGCGGCATGGCATCTGCACGAGCTCACCCGCGACCTGGACCTCGCCGCCTTCGTGGTGTTCTCGTCCGTGGCGGGCTCGATGGGCGCTCCGGGGCAGGCGAACTATGCCGCGGCCAACGCGTTCCTGGACGCCTTGATGACGCGCCGTCGGGCCGAGGGAGCCGAGGGACAGTCGCTCGTGTGGGGGCCGTGGGCGCAGGACAGCGGCATGACCCGCGGCCTCACCGAGGCCGACATACAGCGGATGAGCGCCGCCGGAATGCCGCCCATCAGCACCGAGCAGGGCATGGCCCTGTTCGACGCGGCGACCGCCCAGCGCCACCCCGTGCTGGTCACGGCCCGACTCAACCTCGCCGCACTCCGCGCCCAGGGCGCACCGGCCCCGGTGCTCCGTGGCCTGCTCGGCGCCGGGCCACGCCCGGTGGCGCGGTCCACCGTCGTCGAGACGTCCGAGTCACTGCGGGACCGGCTGCTGAACCTGCGGGCCGACGAGCGCGACGAGCACATGGTCCGTCTGGTGCGGGAGCAGTCGGCCATGGTCCTGGGGTATGCGTCGCCCGAAAAGATCGACCCCGCACACCGGTTCAGCGATCTGGGATTCGACTCGCTGACCGCGGTCGAGCTGCGCAACCGGCTGAGTTCCGGCACCGGGCTGCGCCTGCTGTCCACCCTCATCTTCGACTACCCGACACCCGCCGTGCTGGCCGGACATCTGGTCAACGAACTCGTTCCCGCGGACGCCCCCGATCCGACGCCGTCCTTGATGGCGGATCTGGACCGGCTGGACGCCGCGCTGTCGGACGGCTGCCCCGACGAGATCACCCGGACCGGTGTCGCCATCCGGCTCCGGCAGCTGCTCACGAAGGTGACCAACGCCGAGGCGGAGAGCGACGGCCCCGGCGCCACCGATCGGCTCGAATCGGCCAGCGCCGACGAGATTCTCGACTTCATCGACAACGAACTGGGCCGAATGAACGACCGGTGACCCCGGCGCCCAGCTTTCAGCCAATCACGGAGGTTCCCTTCCCATGCCTGACGACCGGAAGCTCGTCGACTACCTCAAGTGGGTCACCGCCGATCTGCACCAGACCCGTCAGCGGCTGCAGGAGGTCGAGGCGGGCAAGCAGGAACCCGTCGCGATCGTATCGATGGCCTGCCGCTACCCGGGCGGGGTGGCGTCACCCGAAGACCTGTGGCGACTGGTCATCGGTGAAGGTGACGGCATCTCCGGATTCCCCACCTCCCGCGGCTGGGACCTGGACGCGCTGTACGCCCCGGACCGGGACCCCCGCGGGAACACGAGCTACGTGCGTGAGGGAGGCTTCCTTCACGAGGCGGGGGAGTTCGACCCTGGGTTCTTCGGGATCTCGCCGCGTGAGGCGCTGGCGATGGATCCGCAGCAGCGGCTGCTGCTGGAGACCTCGTGGGAGGCGATCGAGCGGGCCGGAATCGACCCGCTCACACTCCAGGGCAGCCGGACCGGTGTCTTCGCCGGAGTGATGTACCACGACTACGGATCCGGCGCTGAGTTCCCCCAGGAGACGATGGCTTTCCTGGGCACCGGCACCGCCGGCAGCGTGATGTCGGGCCGGATCTCCTACACCCTGGGGCTCGAGGGCCCCACGGTGACGCTGGACACCGCCTGCTCGTCGTCGCTGGTGGCCCTGCACCTGGCGGCCCAGGCGCTGCGCGGTGGCGAATGCACCCTGGCGCTGGCCGGTGGCGTGACCGTCATGGCCACGCCCGGCCCCTTCGTGGACTTCAGCGCGCAGGGGGGCCTTGCGGCCGACGGGCGGTGCAAGTCCTTCTCCGAGAGCGCCGACGGGGTGGGCTGGTCCGAGGGCGTGGGCATGCTGGTGCTGGAGCGGCTGTCGGACGCACAGCGCAACGGCCATGAGGTGCTGGCGGTGCTGCGCGGCTCGGCGGTGAACCAGGACGGCGCCTCCAACGGGCTCACGGCGCCGAACGGCCCCGCCCAGCAGCGGGTCATCAAGCAGGCCCTGGCCGGCGCCGGACTGTCCGCGACCGACATCGACGTCGTCGAGGCGCACGGCACCGGCACCACGCTCGGCGACCCCATCGAAGCACAGGCGCTGCTCGCGACGTACGGTCAGGGCCGGGAGGGGCAACACCCGGTCCTGCTGGGCTCGATCAAGTCGAACATCGGCCACAGCCAGGCCGCCTCCGGTGTCGCCGGTGTGATCAAGATGGTCATGGCGATGCGACACGGCACGCTGCCCGCCACCCTGCACCTGGATGAGCCGACCTCGCATGTGGACTGGTCGGCGGGGGCGGCGAAGCTGCTGGCCGAGCGGACCGAGTGGCCGCAGACCGGACGGCCACGCCGCGCCGCGGTGTCGTCGTTCGGTATCAGCGGTACGAACGCCCACACCATCATCGAGCAGGCCCCGGCGGTGGAGGCCGGGGACGACACGGCGACGCCTGCCGCGGCGCCCGGCATACTGCCGGTGGTGGTGTCCGGAAAGACGGTGGGGGCCCTGCGCGCACAGGCGGCACGCATCGCCGACCGCCTGGACGAGGACCCGGACACCCGCCTTGTCGATGCCGTGTTCTCGCTGGCGACCACGCGATCGGCGTTCGAGCGGCGGGGCGTGGTGCTGGCCATGGACCGGGCCGGTGCAGCCCGGGGCCTGCGCGCGCTCGCGCACGGCACCTCCGCGCCGGGACTGCTGAGCGGGGCCGTGCGGTCGGGCGGTGGGCTCGGGGTGTTCTTCTCGGGGCAGGGCAGTCAGCGGGCGGGGATGGGGCGGGAGCTGTACGGGCGGTTCCCGGTGTTCGCGGAGGCGCTGGATGAGGTGTGTGCGTATCTGGACCGGGAGTTGGACCGGCCGTTGCGGGAGGTGATGTTCGCCGAGACAGGGTCGGCCGAGGCCGGGTTGCTGGATGAGACGGGGTGGACGCAGCCCGCGTTGTTCGCGCTTGAGGTGGCGTTGTTCCGGCTGGTGGAGTCGTGGGGTGTTCGGCCGGATTATCTGGCGGGTCATTCGATCGGTGAGATCGCGGCGGCGCATGTGGCGGGGGTGTTCTCGCTGGCGGACGCGTGTGCGCTGGTGGCGGCGCGGGCCCGGCTGATGCAGGCGCTGCCGTCGGGTGGGGCGATGGTGTCCCTGCAGGCCACCGAGGACGAGGTCGCACCGTGTCTGACGGCTGGGGTGTCGGTCGCGGCGGTCAACGGACCACGCTCGGTGGTGATCGCGGGTCATGAGGCGGACGTGCTGGAGGTCGCGGCCCGGTTCGAGGCCGAGGGGCGCAAGACCAAGCGGCTGGCGGTCAGCCACGCGTTCCACTCCCCGTTGATGGACCCGATGCTGGATGAGTTCCGGCGTGTGGTGGAGGGGCTGTCGTTCGCGGCGCCTCGGGTTCCGCTCGCCTCGAACGTGACCGGTGAGGTGGCGTCGGCGGAGCTGGTGTGCGCACCGGAGTACTGGGTGCGGCACGTGCGGGAGACCGTCCGGTTCGCCGACGGCGTGGCCGCGTTGAGCGCCGCGGGGGTGACCGCGTTCCTGGAGGTCGGCCCCGACGGCGTGCTGTCCGCCATGGCCCAGGACAGCCTGCCCGACCAGTCGCATGACACGGTCGTCATCCCGTCCCTGCGCAAGGGCCGTGAGGACGAGGCCGCCCTGCTCGAGGCGGTGGCCAGGCTGCACATCGCCGGCGTCAGCCCGGACTGGACGGCGTTCTTCGCCGGGACCGGGGCGCAGCGGGTGGATCTGCCCACGTACGCCTTCCAGCACGAGCACTACTGGCCCAACGCGCTGGTGAGGACCGGTGACGCCAGCGGCCTGGGGCTCATGTCCGCCGAACACCCGCTGCTCGGCGCGGCCGTCGGCCTGGCGGACTCCGGCGGCGTGCTGTTCACCGGCCGGCTGTCGCTGCGCTCGCACCCCTGGCTCGCGGATCACGCCGTGGGCGGTGTGGTGCTGTTCCCGGGGACCGGCTTCCTGGAGCTGGCGATCCGCGCCGGGGACCAGGTCGGCTGCGCACGGATCGAGGAATTCACGCTGGCCGAGCCGCTGGTGCTGGGCGAGCGGGACGCGGTCGCCGTCCAGCTGTGGGTAGGCCCGGCCGATGACTCGGGCCACCGGAACATCCACCTGTACTCACGTCCTGCCGACGCGATGGAGCAGCCGTGGGTGGAACACGCCTCCGGTGTGCTGGGCACGGAGGAGCGGACCGCGGACTTCGACGCGTCCGTATGGCCGCCCGAGGGAGCCGCCGCGCTGGACCTGGACGGCTTCTACGAGCGGTTCGCCGAGGGCGGGTTCCGCTACGGCCCGCTGTTCCAGGGGCTCCGGGGTGCCTGGGAGCGCGGCGACGAGGTGTTCGCGGAGGTGGCGCTGGAGGAGCAGGCAGCGGACGCCGGGTCGTTCGGTGTGCATCCCGCACTGCTGGACGCGGCCCTGCACGCGGTCTCGTTCGTGGATCTCGGGGAGCCGGAGCGCGGAAGGCTGCCGTTCTCGTGGAACGGTGTGTCTCTCCACTCGGGGGGAGCCTCCCTACTGCGGGTGCGGTTGGCCAGGTCCGGCACCGAAGCAGTCTCCCTGACCGCCGCCGACGGGGTCGGCGCGCCGGTCATCTCGGTCGATTCATTGGCGCTGCGCCCGGTGACCGCCGATCAGATGGCCGGCTCCGGTACGGCCCGACAGGACTCGCTGTACCGCCTGGAGTGGGTGCCGACACCCGCCCTGATCTCCCCCATGGACGCGGTCGCCACCCTGGACGTGGCCGAGCTGAGCACCGATGTGGCGTCCCTGGAAGGCAGCCCCGACCTGGTCGTCGTGGCACTCGACCCCGTCGATGAGCTCGCCACTCCCGACGCCGTGCACCAGGTCACGGCACGGGTGCTGGGCCTGGTCCAGCAGTGGCTGGCCGAGGACCGGTTCGCAGACTCCCGTCTCCTCTTCGTCACCCGGGGAGCCATCGCGGCCGACGACGGCGCGACGGTGACCGACCTGGCCGGAGCGGCGGTGTGGGGGCTGGTGCGCTCGGCCCAGTCCGAGCACCCGGGCCGGTTCCTGCTCGTCGATGTGGACGAGCGGGAGACCTCCATGTCCGCGCTGCCCGCGGCACTCGCCTCCGGCGAGCCCCAGGTCGTGGTGCGCGACGGCGTCGTACGCACCGCCCGGCTCGCCCGAATGACGACGGGGACCAACCTCATGCCCCCGGCGGGCGCGCCGTGGCGGCTGGACAGCGGGCAGCGGGACAGGCTGGACAACCTCGCCCTGCAGACAGCCCCGGCGGCCGCCATGCCGCTGGCGGCCGGCGAGGTCCGGCTGTCCGTACGCGCCGCCGGGCTCAACTTCCGCGATGTGCTCAGCGCCTTGGGCATGTACCCGGGAGAGGCCGGGCCCATGGGCGGCGAGGCGGCCGGCGTGGTCGTCGAGACCGGCCCCGAGGTGACCGGGCTGCACGTCGGCGACCGGGTGATGGGCCTGGTGGCCGGCTCCTTCGGCCCCCGCGCCGTCGTGGACCGGCGTGCGCTGGTGAAGGTTCCTGACGGGTGGTCGTCGGAGGATGCGGCGGCGGTGCCGCTGGTGTTCCTCACGGCGTATTACGGGTTGGTGGATCTGGCGGGGTTGTCGGCGGGTGAGTCGGTGCTGGTGCATGCGGGTGCCGGTGGTGTGGGTATGGCGGCGATCCAGCTGGCGCGGCATGTG
>NZ_JBIBKK010000059.1:0-8152 GCF_042959105.1 Streptomyces sp. NPDC007917 | reverse complement strand
CATCCAGCGGTCTCCCCACCATCTGCCATACCCAGAGCCCCTGGGTCCCGCTGATCTTACGAATGATCATTTCGAACCCACCAGAAAGGTAGGGCATCACCATGGGAATCAGCACGGAAGCACAGCAGTTCGCGCAGTTCCTCGAAAGCGTGCGCGCGAAGGCGTCGACACCGGGCCTCGACCTGGCCGTCGTCCGCGACATCGTCGACACACATGCTGCGGCATCGACCGAGCCGGAAGGCGTCACCTACGCCGACGTGGACGCGGACGGCGTCCCCGCCCTGTGGGCCATCCCCGAGGGCGCCGACCCCAACAAGGCGCTGCTCCACTTCCATTTCGGCGGATCGGTCGCCGCCTCGATCGCATCGGACCGCAAGGCCGCCGGCCACATCGCCAAGGCGGCCGGAGCCCGCTCACTCGTCGTGGGCTTCCGCCTGGCGCCCGAGCACCCCCACCCGGCGCAGATCGACGACGCCGAGACCGCCTACCGGTGGCTGCTCGCACAGGGCTACGAGCCGCGGAACATCGGCAGCACCGGCCACTCCATCGGAGGCACCCTCGCGGTCGCGCTGCCGCTGCGCCTGCTCGCCAAGGGCGAGGCAGCCCCCGGGGCGATCATCAGCATCTCGCCGTGGGCCGACCTCACCATCAGTAACCCGAAGGTGGACGAGAACGAGGAACTCGACAAGATGCTCAGCCGGGACATCCTCGAGCAGTTCCGAGCGGCTTGGCTGCAGGACCCCGGCGTGGACTTCACCGACCCCGACATCAGCATCCTGAACGCCGACCTGACCGGCCTGCCGCCCACAGCCCTCCACTACGGAGAGTACGAGGCGCTTGCCGGCGAGGGCGCCGACTTCGGCCGCCGTCTCGCCGACTTCAAGATCCTCTCCGAGGTTCGCCCGCTGCCCGAGGGGCAGCACTCGTTCATCCTGGGCGCGGGGCGCGTGCCCGAGGTGGACCGGGCGATCGAGCAGATGGGCCAGTGGCTTCGACGGCACCTCGGCAGCTGATGTGGAAGCTGGCCTGACATGCGCATCGTCCGCCGAAAGGCAATCGAGAAGATCACGCAAAGGGAATGGCTGACATGAAGGCATTCATCGTCGAGAAGTACGGCAAGGACGGCCTACGCGCCGCAGACGTTCCCGAGCCCACCGTCGGTGACGGCGACGTCCTGGTCCGAGTGAGCGCCACCAGCGTCAACCCGCTGGACAAAATGGTCCGCAACGGGGAGTTCAAACGACTCCTGAAGTACAAGCTTCCGTTCGTGCTCGGCCACGACGTCGCCGGCATCGTGACGCAGGTCGGGTCGGCCGTGCGCGACTTGACAGTCGGCGACGAGGTCTACGCACGTCCCCGCGACCTGCGGATCGGAGGCTTCGCCGAGTTCATTGCGATCGACCAGGACGACGTCTCACTCAAGCCGGAGTCACTCACCCTCCGCGAAGCGGCCGCCGTGCCGCTGGTGGCCCTGGCCGCCTGGCAGATCCTCGTCGACCGCGCCCACATGAAGCCGGGCCAGAAGGTGCTCATCCATGCCGGTGCCGGCGGCCTCGGATCGACGGCCATCCAGCTCGCCAAGCACCTCGGCGCCACAGTGGCGACGACCGCGAACACTGATTCCGAGAAGCTGGTCAGGAGCTTCGGCGCCGACATCGTCGTCGACTACACCAAGGAGGACTTCTCGCAGGTGCTGTCCGGCTACGACCTGGTGCTGGACTCGCTGGGTGGAGTCAACCTCGAGAAGTCGCTGACCGTGCTGAAGCCCGGCGGCCTGGCCATCAGTGTCGTCGGCCCGCCGGACGCCGCGTTCGCCAAGCAGCTCGGCGCCTCATCCTTTCTGGGCCTGGTCATGAACGTGCTCAGTCGCAAGATCCGCCAGCGGGCCAAGGCCCTGGGCGTGCGCTACCAGTTCTTCTTCATGCAGGCGAACGGCACCCAGCTGCGCGAGCTCGCCGCCCTCTACGACAACGGACAGCTCCGCCCGGTCATCGACCGAACGTTCCCCTTCGACCAGACGCTCGAAGCGATGGCGCACGTCGAGCAGGGCCGCACCGCGGCCGGAAAGGTCGTGATCTCGATGGCGCCCGACAACGACTGAAGGTGTGTCGGTACTCCAATACACCGTCGGCACACCATTGGAGTACGTTCGCAATCCAATACGATGGCGAAGCGTGGGTGACCCTTCCGGCGCACAAAGGAGCAAGCGCGTGGCGCGTTACGGGAAAGAGCACAAGCAGGCGACGAGGCAGCGGATCATCGAGACCGCCGGCCGCCGGTTCAAGCGGGACGGCATCGACGGCTCGGGCATCTCGACGCTGATGGCGGACGCCGGACTGACCAACGGCGCCTTCTATGCCCACTTCGCATCCAAGGACGACCTTGTGGCCACCGCGGTCGCGGACCAGTTGCGCGCCCAGTACGCGAACGTCATCGAGCAGGCGGCCCCCGGCATCGCCGGAGTCGCGCAGATCGTACGGTGGTATCTGTCGCCCCGGCACCGCGACAGTCCCGACGACGGCTGCCCCTCCGCGGCACTCCTCGATGAGATCGGGCGCTGCGCGGACGAGACCAAGCAGGCGTACACCGACGGCGTGCTCGCCGTCATCGACGGTATCGCCGCTCGCCTGGCGCCTGCCGATCCGCGCTCGGTGCACGCGAAGACCCTCAGCGTCTACGCCATGATGGTCGGAACGCTGCAGCTTTCCCGCGCCCTGGCCGACCGGCGACTCTCGGACGAACTCCTCGACGAGGGCATCCGCAACGCCCTCACTCTGCTCGGCGTACAGGAGTCCCGCTGAGGCGCCGCAGCGCCACCCGGCAGCCTCGACGAGCCGCTCCACACCATGCCCCCGGCCGAGCGTCTGCCGCCTCGGCGGGGCCTTCTTGCCCTCCGCCGCCACCGCAAGGATGCGCCGGCCTGCGCACACCCCCTGCGTCTGGCCCACACCGCTCGGGATGAACGGTTTCTTCGCCGCTCGGTTGCCGAAGCTCTCCGCTCGTCCTCCGGCGGCCAGCCCATCGCCCAGGTGGCCCGGCTGGAGGCCGTCGAGATGGTGTTCGGTCAGCGGGGAGGAGGCGACGGACGGCGGGCGGATCACGGAGATCGTGTGCCGCTCGAAAAGTCATCGCCGCAGGTGAGCGGGGTGCTGTCGGTTCGCTGGGATCATGCCTTGCGTGATCGTGTCCTTGTTGTGCAAGGTGACCTGGAAGCTGCTGACGGTTCCATCGGTGCTCCGTAAGTTGTTGGGTGGCCCGGGAGGGCCGGATGTGGCTGATCAGTGCTTGCCAGTTGTGGCTCCGCAGGAGTGGCCGTCCGGTTCTCCGGGGCGCCCTGGCTGCTGATTGAGATGTGCGCGCTGTGTGCGGTCGCTGATTACGGAGCGGACAGCGGGGTGTTCCTCGGGCCGACGGCACGCCGTACGGAGCGAGGAGGGGCGAGTGAGTAAGCGCCAAGCCCAGGTCTGGGCTGGGATCGACGCAGGCAAGGGGCATCACTGGGCTGCGGTGGTCGACGAGGTCGGCGCAACACTGTGGTCGAAGAAGATCTACAACGACGAGACGGCGGTCCTGACCGCCCTCGGCGAGATCCTGGATCTGGCAGACGAGGTCCACTGGGCGGTGGACATCTCCGGGACGTCTTCGGCACTGCTGCTGGCCCTTCTCGCGGCCCATGGCCAGCAGGCCGTCTACGTCCCCGGCCGGACCGTCAACCGCATGTCCAGCGCCTACGGGGGCGAGGCGAAGACCGACGCCCGCGACGCCTACGTCATCGCGGAGACCGCGCGTCACCGCCGGGACTTCGCCACCATCGACGTGCCCGCCCAGTTGGCTGCGGACCTTTCCCTGCTGACCGCCCACCGGTCCGACCTGGTCGCCGACCGGGTGCGGATGATCAACCGGCTCCGCGACGTACTGACCGGCGTCTTCCCCGCGCTGGAGAGGGCCTTCGACTACTCGGCCCACAAGGGCGCGCTGGTGCTGCTGACCGGCTGCCAGACCCCGGCCGCGATACGCCGCCGCGGCCGGGCCCGGCTGACGGCTTGGCTGGCAGGCCGTGGCGTGCGCAACACCGACGTGGTCGCGGCCACGGCACTGGAAGCCGCCCAAGCCCAGCAGACCGCGCTGCCGGGCGAGGATGTCGCCGCCCAGATCGTGGCTGACCTGGCGACGCAACTCCTGGCCCTGGACGACCGTTTGAAGCGGATCGACAAGCAGCTCGGCGAGGCATTCCGCAGCCATCCGCAGGCAGAGATCATCGAGTCCCTGCCCGGCATGGGGCCAATACTCGGGGCCGAGTTCATCGTTGCCGCGGGTGACCTCGCGGCCTACGCAGACGCTGGCCACCTTGCCTCGGCAGCCGGGCTGGTGCCCGTGCCCCGTGACTCCGGGCGCCGGACCGGCAACCTGCACCGTCCCAAGCGCTACAGCCGCCGCCTCCGCAGGGTCTTCTACTTGTCGGCGCAAACCAGCATGATGCGCGAGGGGCCGAACCGGGACTTCTACCTCAAGAAGCGCGGCGAAGGACTCAAGCACGTCCAGGCCGTCATTGCCCTGGCCCGCCGCCGGGCCGGCGTCCTGTGGGCTCTCCTGCGCGACAAACGGCTCTTCACCCCCGCCCCGCCGGTCGCGCCAACGGCTTGACTTCATCATTGAGACTCCTGCGTCGCGGGACGGCGAAGGACGCGGAGTTGCTGGTGCTGCGGCACGAGAACGCTGTCCTGCGTCGCCAGTTGGCCGGGCCGGTCCGCTATGAGCCTGCCGACCGGTTCTGGTTCGCAGTCCTGTCCGGGCTGATACCCCGGCGTCAATGGCGCGAGATCTTCCCTGTCACCCCTGGCACCTTGCTTGCCTGGCATCGTAGGTTCATCGCCGCGAAGTGGGACTACATCGCGCGTCGGCGTACCGGACGCCCACCCATCCCGGTAGCGATCAGGACGCTCGTTATGCGGCTGGCAAGGGAGAATCCGAGGTGGTGACACCGACGGATCCAAGGGGAGCTGACCCGACTCGGACACCGGATCGCCGCCTCGACGGTGTGGGAGATCCTCAACGCGGCCGGTATCGATCCCGCGCCACGTCGCTCAGGTCCCACCTGGCGCGAGTTCCTGGCCGCGCAAGCCGAGGGCATCATCGCGGCAGACTTCTTCCCCATCGACACCGTGTTCGGCAGGCGGTTGTACGCGCTGGTGTTCCTCGAGCACGGCACCCGGCGGCTGTACATCACCGGGGCCACCGCCCACCCGACCCGGGACTGGGCGGTGCAGCAGGCAAGGAATCTCACCTCCGACCTGGGCACACGCATCGAGTCGCTGCGCTTGTTGTTACGCGGCCGCGATGGCAGGTACGGCGAGGCCTTCGACGCTGTCTTCGAGGCTGAGGAGATGGAGATCCTCAAAAGTGCGCCACAGGCTCCCCGCATGAACGCGCACTGCGAACGGATTATCGGCAGCATCCGACGCGAAGCCCTCGACCACGTTCTCATCATGGACGACGCCCATGCCCGCCGCGTCCTCGCGGCCTACGAGCGGCACTACCACGAACACCGACCCCACCAGGCCCGCAACCAGCTACCACCCGACGCTCACAAACAACCCGCCGCGGCGCATGACCTCCACACCCACAGAGTCGAGCGCACCCGGATCCTTGGCGGCCTCATCAATGAGTACAGATATGCAGCATGACATGCTTCCTGATGTTGATGTCAAGCCGTAGCGGTCACTGGTGGTGTGGTGGTGTAGCACCGACGGTCACGGATCAGGGCCCAGATGACGTTGACACGTCGGCGGGCGAGGGCGAGTACGGCCTGGACGTGCTTTTTCCCCTCGGCGCGCTTGCGGTCATAGAACCTTCGGGAGTTCGGGTCACTGCGAACGCTGATCAACGCCGAGGTGTAGAAGACGCGTTGGAGCCTGCGGTGGTAGGCGACCGGCCGGTGGATGTTCCCGCTGACCTTGCCCGAGTCGCGGGGTGCGGGGGCGACGCCGGCGAACGCCGCGAGCGCGTCCGGGGAGTCGAACTCGTCGATGTCGCCGCCGACGGCGGCGAGGAACTCCGCGCCAAGGGTGGGCCCGATGCCAGGAACGCTCAGGATGATGTCGGCGAGTTCGTGTTCGCGAAACCGGCCCTCGATGAGCTTGTCGATCTCGCGGATCTGCTCGTTGAGGGCCATCACCCCCTCGGCCAGGGTGTGGACCAGCTTGGCGATGGTCTTCTCCCCGGGGATCGCGGTGTGCTGGCGTTCGGCGGCCTCCACGGCCGCTTTGGCCAGGTCCTTGGCGCTGCGGACCTGTCGGTTGGCCAGCCACTTCGTCAGCCGAGCGACACCGGCGCGGCGGATTGCAGCCGGGGTCTGGTAGCCCGTCAGCAGCTTGAGCGGGCCGGTGTTGGTCATGTCCAGGGCGCGTTCCAGGGCTGGGAACATGCTCATCAGGGTGGAGCGGAGCCGGTTCACCGAGCGGGTGCGGTCTTCGATGAGATCGGTGCGGCGTCCGGTCAGCAGCTTGAGCTCGATTGCGGCTTCGTCGCCGGGGCGGATGGGCCGCAGGTCGCGGCGCATCCTGGCCTGGTCGGCGATCACGTAGGCGTCGCGGGCGTCGGTCTTTCCCTCGCCGCGGTAACCGTCAGAGGCCCGGTTCACAAGCTTCCCGGGCACATAGAGGACTTCCTGGCCGTGGCTGACCAGCAGGGCCAGCAGCAGTGCGGGCTCTCCGCCGGTCATGTCGATGGCCCAGGTGACCTGGCGGCCATCGGTCAGATCCAGGACGTCACCGATCAGTGTCAGCAGCTCGGTCTCGTCGTTGGCCACCCGCCGCGACAGCAGCGTCTTTCCCTCAGCGTCCAGCGCCAGGCCGTGGTGGTGGCCCTTGCCGCTGTCGATCCCGCCCATATCCGGCTCATCATGCTCCTGACGTGCATGTTCGTGCTGTTCGTACCACGGACGACCTCGCCGGCATTGCTCTACACAGCAACTTGTTCGCACTTCCTAATCGGCGGCCGAGTCGTCGTGGGGTGCCGGGCGGCGAAGCGACCGAAGCCACGAGACGGCAGCAGCCTGACAGCCACACCCAGCACCCCTGGGCGATCCAACCTCCTAATGCCGTTTGTCAAGCCGCAGCCGTAACAGGGAGGGGCCGGTGGTAGCACTGTCGGTCACGAATCAGAGCCCACAAAACGTTCACGCGTCGCCGTGCCAGAGCCAGGACAGCCTGTGTATGGCGCTTGCCCTCAGCGCGCTTGCGGTCGTAGAACCGGCGGGACTCCTCGCAGGTGCGGACGCTGACGAGCGCGGAGGTATAGAAGACGCGTTGCAGGCCGCGGTGATAGCGGCGCGGCCGGTGCAGGTTGCCGCTGACGTTGCCCGAGTCTCGGGGCACAGGGGCGACTCCGGCGAGGCTGGCCAGGCGGTCCGCGCTGCCGAAGCGGCTGAGGTCGCCTGCGGTGGCGGCGAGGAACTCGGCGCCGAGCAGGGGCCCGATACCCGGCATGCTGGAGATCACCTCGGCGAGCTCGTGTTCGCGAAACCGGGCCTCGATGAGCTTGTCGATCTCGGTGACCTGCTCGTGGAGGCCCATCACCTCCTTCGCCAGGGAGTGGACCATCTGCGCGGTGATCTTCTCGCCGGGCAGGGCGGTGTGCTGCCGCTCGGCAGCGTCGAGTGCGGCGTCGGCCAGGGCCTCGGCTCCGCGGACGTTACGGTTGCGCAGCCACGTCACCAGCCTCTTGCGGCCCACCCGCCGCAGGGCGGCCGGGGTCTGGTAGTTGGTGAGCAGAAGCAGAGGGCCGAGGTTTCCCAGGTCCATGGCTCGTTCCAGAGCTGGGAAGATGCTGGTCAGCGTGGCCCTGAGCCGGTTGACGGCGCGAGTGCGGTCGGCCACCAGGTCGGACCGGCGGCCGGTGAGGACCCTCAGTTCGACGGCGTGCTCATCGTCTGGTCGCAGCACCGTGAGGTCCCGGCGCATGCGGGCCTGGTCAGCGATGACGGTGGCGTCCTTGGCGTCCGTTTTCCCGGTGCCCCGGTAGCCAGCGGCTGCCCGGTTGACGGCCAGACCGGGTATTGAGGTTCCCCCGGTGCGCGGGTGTGGCTGATTAGCTGGTCAGGGCGGGTTGACGTGGTTTCAGGTTCACTGGTTTGGCCGCTGCCTGGTCGGCG
>NZ_JBIBKK010000058.1:0-10636 GCF_042959105.1 Streptomyces sp. NPDC007917 | reverse complement strand
CACCGCCTCGGGGCGCGCGCGCACCGCGAGCTTGGCCCGGGTGGTGTTCCCGGCCGATGCCTCAAGGTGCTCGGCCAGGTCGGCCACGGTCGGGGCCTCGAACAGGGCGCGGATACCGAGGTCGGTGTCCAGCGTGGTCCGTATGCGGCTGATCAGGCGTGTTGCCAGCAGGGAGTGTCCGCCGAGCGCGAAGAAGCTGTCGTCGATGCCGACCTCGGGGACGCCCAGCACCTCCGCGAAGAGGTCACACAGAACCTGTTCCCCCGGTGTCCGCGGCCCGCGCCCTGATGTGGATGCTGCATGGTCGGGGGCGGGGAGGGCCTTGCAGTCCAGCTTGCCGTTCGGCGTCAGCGGCAGCCGTTCGAGCACCACCAAGGCGGACGGCACCATGTAATCCGGCAGGCGATCCCTGACGAACCCCAGCACCGCCGCCGTGTCGGTCGGCGCCTCACTGTCGGCGGGTGGCACCACGTATCCGACCAGGCGCCGGTCGCCCGGCCGGTCCTCCCGCACCAGCACCGCTGCCTGCGCCACCGTGTCCTGCGCGGTCAGAACTGCTTCGATCTCACCCAGCTCGATACGGAAACCACGCACCTTGACCTGGGCGTCCGCACGACCCACGAACTCCAGTTGCCCGTCCGGGCGCCACCGGACCACATCCCCCGTCCGATACATCCGCGACCCCGCAGCCGTGCCGAACGGATTCGCCACAAACCGCTCCGCCGTCACGGCGGGCTGGTTCAGATATCCGCGTGCCAGTCCCGGCCCGGCCACATACAGCTCCCCCGCCACACCTACGGGTGCCGGCTGCAGTCCCGCGTCCAGGACATACACGCTGAGGTCGGCTATCTGGCGGCCGACGACACCCACTTCTTCGGCTGGGGAGGCCTCGTTGAGCGGGGCGAGGGTGACGTGCACCGTGGTCTCGGTGATGCCGTACATGTTGACCAGGACAGGGCGCTCACCAGAATGGCGCCGGTACCAGGCCGTCAGCCGACGGGTATCAAGCGCTTCGCCGCCAAAGATGATGAATCGGGTGGCAGAGAACCAGTCCTGGTCCGCTTCCGGGGCCTTGGCCTCAGTCTCGGCCTGCATCAGTTGGTAGAAAGCGGAAGGCGTCTGATTGAGAACCGTCACGCCTTCGTCGCGGATCAGTTTGAGCATCCGGTCCGGGGAGCGGCTTGCCGTGTAACCGACCACGACAAGGCGACCGCCGTGCAGGAGGCACCCCCATACTTCCCAGACAGAGAAGTCGAAGGCATACGAATGGAACATGGTCCAGACGTCCGTGGCCTCGAACTGGAACCGATCCTTCGTGGCGGACAGCAGACGGGCCACATTCTCATGCGTGACCGCGACGCCTTTGGGTCGGCCCGTCGAGCCGGAAGTGTAGATGACGTAGGCCGGATGTTGGGGCAGCAGCGCCGTTGTCCTGTCGGCATCCGTCACATCAGCGTCCGGACAGCGCTCGATGGACTTTGCCGTACCGGCCTCATCGAGCAGCACGAGTTGGGTCTGCCCAGAGGAATGCTGGGCGACGTCCTGGAGGAGGCGGTCGTTGATGGCGCTGTGAGTGACCAGCAGGGCGGGCTCGGCGTCCTGGAGCATTCCGTGAATCCGGTCGGCCGGGTAATCGGGGTCGACGGGCACATATCCCGCCCCGGACTTGAGTACCGCCAACAACGCCACCACCAGGTCGGCAGACCGAGGCAGCGCTAAGGCCACGAGCTGTTCGGGCCCCGCACCTCGCGAGACAAGGTGCCGCGCCAGTCGATTCGCCCGTGTGTTGAGGTCGCCGTAAGTCAGCTGCCGGCCTTCGAAGACCACGGCCACAGCGTCCGATGCGCTCCGTGCCTGTGCCTCGAAGAGTTCCGGCAGTACCACCTCCGAATTGTGGCCTACCGGGGCGTTCCATCCGTGAAGGAGCTGCTGACGCTCGACGGGGTCCAGGAGATCGGCACACGCGATGGCGGTGTCGGGCTCGGCTATCAGGTTCTTGAGGAGCCGCAGGAAGTTCCTTTGCAGGCGCTCCAGCTCTTCCCGGCTGTACAGCGCGGCGTTTCCGTCGAAGTCAATGGAGATGGCGGAGCCTTCATCCCCACCACGTACGACGATGCAGAGGTCACGCACAGGGCCGTTGGAGAGGTTGTGTGCGATGACGGGCCGGTCGGTGAAGTAGATGTCCTCGTCAAAGGAGATGATGTTCGCGGAGACATTCCAGAGGGGCTGGTCCCGGCCCAGAGCGCGGAGCTCGCGGACGAGCTCTTCCGACCTGTAGCGCTGGTGGCGGAGGGAGCTGCGAACTTCGCGCGTCGCCTGCTTGATCAGCGCGGCGAACGTCATGTCGGGACGCAGGTTGAAGCGCAGGGCCAGGACGTCCGAGGCGGTGCTCGGGGTGATTCTTGAGTTCGCGCTCTTGCGTCCCATCGCCGGGAGCCCGAAGACAAGGTCCTGGCTCCCCGACAGTCGGTTGAGATACGCCGCGACGGCCGCCACCGTGACGACCGACCAGGTTGTGCGCGAGGCAAGGGCCAGCGCGCGCAGCCGATCTGCTTCCGAGGGGTTCAATCGGGCCGACGAGCGAAGGAAATCTCCGCCCGCGTGGGCGTTGCCGGAGGCTGGGCTGATGGCGTCCGGGTGGTCCGCGAACTTGTCGATCCAGTACTGCCGGTCGCTCGAGTACTTTTCGGAGGTGCGGTATTCCGACTGCTCTTGGAGGAGCAGGTCGTACGATCCGAGGGTCCCGGCCGAGTAGGGAATCCCTTTCCTCAGGTCCTTGTATATCTCGGCAAGGCGGCGCTGGAATATGACGCCACCGTAGAAGTCCACCACGATGTGATGGGTTCGCGCATACCAAAGCGTCAGGTCTTGAGCGACGGTGAACAGGGCGAATGTGCACAGTTGTCCGCCGCCCAACTGCACCGGCTGGGCCAGATCACGGTTGATCCACCGCTCCGCCGCCGCCATCGGGTCCGGTTCCGCCGAGACGTCGATGACGGACAGGTCGGGATCTGACGGGGCCTGGATGGTCTGCCAGATCTTTCCGTCATGCTCCTCGAACCGGGCGTGCAGCACCTCCGCTTCTCTGAATGTGTGACGGAAGGCCTCGCGAAACAGGGTCAGGTCCAGTTCGCCGTGGATTTCGACGAATTCACCGACGTTGTATGAGTGGCCGGTCGGATCCAGCTTGTGACCAAACCAAATCCCCGACTGGGCCGTCGACAGTTCTCGACGGGTGTTCCGACCTTCAGGCATCGTCACTCACCTTGACCGCGTATTTCCGTTCGCCTGTTCCGCCAGCGCGTACTGTTGCTTGTTGATGGGGACGGGGGACCAAGACAGCGAAGAAGTCCCCATCAACAACCTTGTTCACATCCGGCCTACGAAGCCGCTTCGTTCATGGCCTCGACCAGGCTACGCGGCCGCATATCGGTCCAGTGCTCATTGATGTAGTCGAGACAGGCCTGTCGGTTGTCCTCGCCGTACACAGAGACCCATCCGGCGGGTACCTCCACGAACGTCGGCCACAGGGAGTGCTGGCCTTCGTCGTTGACGAGAACCAGGTAAGTGCCGTCGGGGTCTTCGAACGGGTTGGTCATGGCTTTCCTCCACTCGAATGCTGAACAGGACAGGTTTCGCCGCCGGCTGCCGCCGGGCGACCTTCGAGTTGGTCTTAGTGTTGGTTTTGCCGAACGCCTTCGAGCAGGCGAATGATCGCGCAGGCGACCGACCCATCGGGGTCGACTGAGCTGACGACGCCGAGACGGCCAACCGATTCCGGGGACTCGGAGGCAGCGCTGAGCATGCCGATAATGTCGAACCCCGCCGAGGCCGCTGAGGTGTCGCCGATCAGATCCGAGACGGATACGCGAGAGAGCGCGGCGGAGTCGAAGAGACTTCCGAGAAGCCTGTTCTCCTCTTCTCCCGCAGGTCCTGCCATTCCGCTGGGCGTAACGGCCCAGACGTCGTCCGCGGTCGCCTTGGCGGCGGCGAGTGCGCCGTGCAGACATGCGCTGAGAGCGCCGGTGAGGTCGTCGTCCGTGTTGACGCGGAACTCCAGTGCGAGGACTTCGGCCAGGGCGGGCCGGTGCCCGGAAGCCAGTGATGCCTCGGTCTCCAGCAGCAGGAGCGCGCACCCCTCCCCGAGGACCACGTCCCCTCCCCCGCGCCGGTGGTACTCCAACCACGAGCGGGCGTTCGAGTACTCCTCCACGCCGCCGCACAGCACGCGGTCGGCACGCCGATGCCTCAGCAGTCGCTGTCCGTATTTGAGAGCGAGCAGCACGGCCGCCCTGCCGCCCGCGATGGTGCTGTTGGGTCCCTGAAGCTGGTGCCAGATGGCGCTGGCTGAAGCGGCGCGGTTCATCACCATGTTCGGCGTGAGCGCGGCCGGCACATGGTGCGGCTTGGGTCCGGTCAGGGACGCCTTGGTGAAGTCCATATATGTCTGGGGGGTACCGGTGGTGGTGCCCATGACCATCGCGGTGTTCCGCCCGCCGTGGATCGGGGCTTCCTCGGGTGCCTCGTGGAAGAGTTCACGTACCGCGGTGACCGCCAGGGCGGACTCACGCCCCAGTATGCGCGTACCGCTCTTTCCCAGAACCTCTCGTATGTTGAAGTCCGGGACCAGACAGATATTTGTGTCCGGGACGGTCTGCCATTCCTCGGGGTCCGGGGGTGCTGCGGTTTTCCGTCCGGCGTGCAGTCCTTCGGAGAATGCGGGCCTTCCTATTCCGAAGGGGGAAACAGCCGACCATCCGGAGATATAGGTCCGGCTGCTACAGTTGGGGTCGTCGCTCATCGCTGGTGTTCCCTCTCTAGAAGCAGGCACGCGGGATGCGCGACTCAACGCGGGTCTTTGGTGTATTTGCCGAGCATGACGACGGCGTTGTTCCCACCGAACGCAAGGCCGTTGTTCTGCACGATTCGCACCTCCGCGTCGATCCCTTGATTGGGAACGCAGTCGATGGGGCATTCAGGGTCGGCCCGGCGGTGGTTGGCAGTCGGCGGGATGAATCCGTGGGTGATGGCGAGGGCACTGGCGATGGCCCCGAGGGCGCTCGCCGCCCCCATGGTGTGTCCGATCATGGACTTGATGCCGACCATCGGGGGTGGGTTGTCGCCATAGACCTGCTGGACCGCCCGGGTCTCGGTGAGGTCGTTGGTTTTGGTGCCGGTGCCGTGCGCGGAAATGAGGTCGACGTCCCCGGGCTTCAGGTCCGCGTCGTCGAGCGCGAGGCGTATGCACCGCGCGACGCTGTCTTCTTCGGGTGCGGTGGGATGGTGGGCGTCACAGTTCAGCCCGTACCCCAGGATCTCCGCATAGACACGCGCTCCCCGAGCGAGCGCTGACTCTTCGCTTTCGAGGAGCATGACGCCGGCGCCCTCGCCGGTCAGCAGCCCTTCTCGGTCCGCGTCGAAGGGGCGGCATTCATCAGGTGAGACCAGACCGAGCCGGTAGAATCCCGCGAAATTCTTGCGGCACAGCCCGTCGGAACCGCCTACCAGCGCGTAGTCGACTTCGCCTGAACGCACCGCGTCGAGGCCGCTGCCCAGCGCGTAGTTACCGGCGGAGCAGGCGGTGGGGAACGTCGAGACTTCGACGTCGGCGAGTCGGAATTCCTTGGCGACGGCCATGGACAAGCTCAGGGCAGAGACTCGACGAGCGATCTCCGGCTCCATGCGGTCCGGCCCATGACGTAGCGCCGTCTCGGCCAAGTGGTCGAGATCGTGGCCTTCGCCGTCGGTCGTCCCGATCGCGATCAGGCCGCGCTTGCTCCGAAGATCTTCTTCGGTCAGATCGGCGTCCGCCACGGCCATGCGCGCTGCCGCCACCGAAAACTGTGAGGCCCGGCCGAGGTCCGAGAGTGGGACCCGATGAACGTAGTCCGTCAGATCGATGTTGGATACTTGATGGCCGCGCGCATAGTTGAACCCAGCGGTATCGAACAAGGTGATAGGAGCCGTGCCGACACGCCCGGCACGCAAGGCGTCTTTATATTCCGTCACCCCGTTACCAACGCTGGAAAGCACTCCTGCTCCGGTGAGGAGCACCCGGCGACGACTCGGGTCAGCTTCCCTTGTGGACAAGACTACTTGGCTCCGTATTCGTCGAGTATCTCCAGGATGGCGTCGATGTTGACCATCCGCGAGGCCGCCTTGGGGTCGATCTCAACAGAAAAAGTCGTCTCCAGGTGGGTGAGAATCTCGATGGCATCGAGTGAGTCGGCACCGTGCTCTTCAACGAGCAGACCGGTTCGAGTAAGGCTCGATTCATCCAGCTCAACAACGTTGGCAACGATCTCGCGGACCTTCGCCTCGCGCTCGTCGTCAGACAATGTGATCCCCCATCTCTCAGCACACAAGGTTGCAGGCAGGCGCAAACCAGGCACTGGTTCGCTGTTATTAACCAGCCCGGCCCGTCCTCCACAGGATTCCCTCCGGGACACGGCTCGGCACAGAACGCCAATTATTTAGGCCTCAACCGTTTCCAGGCATCCCCCTCCGGCGCAGTGTATCCACCAACTCGGTCACTGCGTCTACCAGTTCACTGACATTGGCCGCTCAATCTGCCCTGAATGCAGAGCACTTGAACGAAGACATCCCATTTCATCTGCTTGGCGCCATGTCAAGAGCCCGAGTTGACCCGATGCACTCATCCGCTCACCCCGGGTTTCGTATCAGGCAGTTGACGGCAGGCCATCGACCCAACTTGTACAAGGGAGGCACCTCCACAGAAGCCGATTGGCCAGTAGGGTCAGTTGCGCACAACTCAGGCCATGCCAGGCTTGCTTGGGAACGGCTGACCGCCCCGGTGGGGCGACAGCCATGTTGGAGAGGAATCGGACGGTTGATAGCTCCGAGTTGGCAGCCGCGTGTACTGACCCCGGACAGCGGCAGTGTGTCAGCGAGCCCGGCCGGACTGGTCGACCTGTTAAACCTGGTCGATCTGACCGATTTGCTGGTGAAGGAGAAGGCGCTCGTCTTCCATGGATTCGGCGTTACCGCCGAGTCCTATGACGAGGTGGCCACCGCCCTCCTGCCCCGCCGCCTGGCGTACATCCACGGAAACTCGCCGCGTACCAAAGTCGGACAGAACGTCTACACATCGACCGAATACCCGCCCGAGTTCACCATCTCCATGCACAATGAGATGTCCTACGCACACGCTTGGCCATCCCGCCTGCTGTTCTTCTGCGAGCAGGCCCCGACCGGCGGC
This sequence comes from Streptomyces sp. NPDC007917, assembly GCF_042959105.1. NCBI lineage: Bacteria > Bacillati > Actinomycetota > Actinomycetes > Kitasatosporales > Streptomycetaceae > Streptomyces > Streptomyces sp. NPDC007917. The sequence goes on along the minus strand of NZ_JBIBKK010000058.1, from coordinate 3,417 downwards.
GGCGCGACTCCCGTGGTCGACGGACAACTCTGGCTTGAGTCCCTGGACCCCGAGATTCGAGACGCGTTCGCGGGAGGAGTCCGGTACATTCAGAACCTCCACGACGGTTACGGGCTCGGCAAGAGCTGGCAGGCCACGTTCGAGACCGAAGCCCCCTCCGAGGTCGAGGCGTTCCTGGACAAGGCCGGAGCCGACTGGAAATGGAAGGGCGACGGCACTCTGTGGATCAGCCAGCTGCGCCCGGCCACCACACGGCACCCCGTCACCGACACCGAGGTGTGGTTCAACCAGGCTGATCAGTTCCATGTCGCGGGCTTGGGCGACGATGCCCGGGAGATGGCCGAGTTGTTGTCCGAAGATGAGATGCCGCAGTCCGTCACCTTCGCCGATGGCAGCCCCATCCCCGCCGAATACATCACGCACATCCAGGAGACCGGGCTTCGCCTGGCCGTCGACGTGGATTGGCGGGCCGGGAGTCTGCTCCTCATCGACAACGTGCTCGTGGGACACGGCCGACGGCCGTTCACCGGGCCGCGCCGGGTGTTGGTCGCGATGTCGGACTGACAGGGTCTTCGGACTGAAAGTGTCTAGGGACGGGTGATGGCACGATCAGCGGCCGCGGGAAGGCCGAACCAGCGCTCGATGGACTTCAAGGGGTCGAGCAAGCGGCTTATTGCCCAGTTCAAGCCCGAACGGGTCACGGTCTCGGCCATGCTGCTCGTCGGTGTGCCGAGCGTCGCGCTCTCCGTACTGGGGCCGAAGATCCTCGGCCAGGCAACCGACCTGATCTTCGCCGGGCTGGTGGGGCGCCAGTTTCCCGGCGGGATGTCCAAGGAACAGGTCATCGCCGAGATGCGGGCCAGGGGCGAGAACGGCGCCGGTGTCCTGTCCGGGGTGGACTTCACACCTGGCAAGGGCATCGACTCGGGCGCGGTGGGCTCCGTCGTGCTGCTCGCCCTCGGCGTCTTTCTGCTGGCCGGGTTGCTGATGGCGGTGGCGACTCGGCTGTCCAACCGCGCGATCAACCGGACGGTGTTCCGGATGCGCGGGGAGGTGCAGGCCAAGCTCTCACGGCTGCCGCTGTCGTACTTCGACACGCGGCAGCGGGGCGAGGTGCTGAGCCGGGCCACCAATGACCTCGACAACATCAATCAGGTGCTGCAGCAGACGATGGGCCAGCTCATCAACTCGCTGTTCACCATCGTCGGCGTACTGGGGATGATGTTCTGGATCTCCCCCCTGCTGGCGTTGGTCGCGCTGATCACCGTGCCGCTGTCGGCGGTGGTGGCCATGCGGGTGGGCAAGCGGTCGCAGCCGCTGTTCGCTCAGCAGTGGAAGTCCACCGGCAAGCTGAACGGACACATCGAGGAGATGTACACCGGCCACTCCCTGGTGAAGGCCTTCGGCCGCGAAGAGGCCTCGTCCCAGGCGTTCGCCGAACACAACGAGGCGCTCTACCGAGCCGGCTTCAAGGCCCAGTTCAACAGCGGGCTCATGCAGCCCCTGATGTTCTTCGTCTCGAACCTGAACTACGTGCTGGTGGCGGTCGTGGGCGGACTGCGGGTGGCCTCCGGTGCGCTGTCCATCGGAGATGTGCAGGCGTTCATTCAGTACTCACGGCAGATCAGCCAGCCACTGACACAGGTGGCCTCGATGGCGAACCTGGTGCAGTCCGGGGTCGCGTCCGCCGAGCGCATCTTCGAGTTGCTGGACGCGGAGGAACAGTCACCCGAACCCGGCTCGTCCGCCCGCCCCACAGAGCTGAGGGGCAGCGTCTCGTTCGAAAACGTGTCGTTCCGCTACCACCCTGATAAACCACTCATCGAGGACCTGTCGCTGACCGTCGCACCCGGCCAGACGGTCGCCATCGTCGGACCGACCGGTGCGGGGAAGACCACGCTGGTCAACCTGTTGATGCGCTTCTACGAGCTGACCGGCGGGCGCATCACGGTGGACGGGGTCGACATCTCACATATGCCTCGCGAGGAGCTCCGGGCCGGCATCGGCATGGTCCTCCAGGACACCTGGCTGTTCGGCGGCACCATCGCGGACAACATCGCCTACGGTTCCGCAAGAGCCGTCACCCGCCACGAGATCGAGGAGGCGGCGCGCGCCGCACACGCCGACCGCTTCATCCGAACACTGCCGGACGGTTACGACACGGTCCTCGACGACGAGGGCACGGGCGTGAGCGCCGGTGAGAAGCAGCTCATCACCATCGCCCGCGCCTTCATCTCCGATCCCGTGATCCTGGTCCTGGACGAGGCGACCAGCTCGGTCGACACCCGCACCGAAGCACTGATCCAAAAAGCGATGGCACAGCTCGCTCACGGCCGAACGAGCTTTGTCGTCGCCCACCGGCTCTCGACCATCCGGGATGCGGACACCATCTTGGTGCTGGAGGAAGGCTCGATCGTCGAGCAGGGAGCACATGAGGAGTTGCTGGCGGCCGGTGGGGCCTATGCCCGGCTCTACAAGGCGCAATTCGAGCAGGTTGCCGCAGCAGCCGACTAGACCACGACATCGCGACTGACATCGCAGAGACCACCAAAAACGGGGACAAGTTGCTCAGCACAGGTTTCAATACGACAGATCGCTGGATCCGCCGGAACAGAATTTCAAGCAATTTGCGCATGCGCTTGGTCTGCTTTCCTCACGCAGGCGGCTCCGCCAGTTTTTTCTATGCTTGGTCAGATCACCTGCCGAATGATGTGGAGCTGCTCTGCGTCCAGTACCCGGGTCGACAGGAACGCCTCACGGAACCCTGCGTCGAGAACATGGATGAACTGGTCGCCGGGATCACCAATTCTCTGTCGCGTTTCCTTGACCATCCCTTCGTTTTCTTCGGTCACAGCATGGGGGCATCGGTAGCCTTCGAGGTCTCTCGTCAACTGGAGCGCACCTTCGGAGTCAGCCCGAGAATGCTGTACGTCTCGGGGCAGGAAGCTCCCCACCTTCCGATGCGACGGGAGCCGGTCAGCGACGATGACGAAGCTCTGCTCTCCGAAATCCGCAGGATAAACGGCGGCGACGCGGAAGCGCTCGACGACCCGGACCTCAGGGACTTGGCACTACCGGCGATACGTGCCGACTTCCGCCTGCTCGAGGCGTACCGCCCGCAGCCGGTCAGATCGATTTCGGCGCCTATCACCTCATATGTGGGTGACAAGGACGACGACGTGGACTTCGACAGCGCGCGGGCCTGGGCACAGTCAACGCGAGGCACTTTCCGCTTCCAGACCTTCCCCGGTGGGCACTTCTATCTTTCGGACTGCCGACCCGGATTCGTCTCGGATCTCGTCCGCAGCGCAGATCACTAGCCTGCCGCAGCAAGCCCACTTCTCACCCACGTCGATCCCCACCCCGGCGAAGACCTCTTCCTGCTCGTTTTACCAAGAAAGGCCATGACTCGTGATT
>NZ_JBIBKK010000057.1:0-11438 GCF_042959105.1 Streptomyces sp. NPDC007917 | reverse complement strand
GCACGCCGATCGGCCACGGCGACCGGGCCGAACGCACCCTGCACCATGCCGAACACCCGGTCACCCACCTCAAAAGCGGTGACCTCCGAGCCGGTTTCGACGACCACTCCGGCGGCCTCGCTGCCCATCAGGCCGGGGTCGCCCGGGTACATGTCCAGGGCGTTGAGCACATCGCGGAAGTTGAGTCCTCCGGCGTGTACCTCCATCCGTACCTGACCGGCGGCAAGCTGATCCTGAGGCGCTTCGGTGATCAGTTCGAGGGCGTCCAGGCTGCCCTTGCGCCGGCTCTCCAGCCGCCACGGCACCCCGCCGGGCGGGGGCAGCAGTCCGGTGGAGGAGGCGACCGAGGCCAGTCGGCCGACGAGTACGACGCCGTCCCGGACCGCGACCTGCGGCTCATCGGACGCGACAATGCCGGCCAGCACCTCGGCGGCCTGCTGCCGACCGTCGAGATCGGCCAGGAGGAAGTGTCCCGGGTACTCCGTCTGCGCCGAGCGCAACAGCCCCCACACGGCCGCGGCGCGCGGATCCGTTACGGTGTCGCCGCTCCTCGCCGCGATGGCCCCGCGCGTGATGAACACCAGGCGGGAGTCCGCGTACCGCTCGTCGGCCACCCAGTGCTGGACCAGCTCCAGCGCCCGGGCCGTCACCTGGTGCGTCGAGCCCTCCCCGTCCGGGGCCTCGGTGTGTCCTACGGGGCCGGGGGCGCCGAGCGAGCCGACCTCGACCATGACCACGTCGGGCACCGTTTCCAGCGACACCAGGTGCGCGAGCGCGTCCGTGGACAGCTCGACCGTCTCCGGCCCGTCTCCGGGCTGCGAGGCGGCCGGGGCAGCCACCCAGTCCAGCCGGTAGAGGGAATCGTACGCGTGGCCGACGGTGTTCCCGGCGGCCAGTTGCTCCGCGGACACCGAGCGGATGGCCACGGACTCGACCGAGATGACGGGCGCACCGGCCGGGTCGGCCGCGGCCAGGGTCAGCGACCCGGCGGCGTCATGGACCAGCCGCACCCGCAACACGGACGCCCCGTTGGCGTGCAGGGAGACACCACTCAGCGAGAACAGCAGCCGGCCCCGCCCGGACTCCGGGTCCGCCCCCGGGAGGTCGGCGAAGGATACGGCGTGCAGGGCCGCGTCCAGCAGGGCCGGGTGGATTCCGAACGACGCGGCGTCGTTCACCTGCTCGGGCAGGGCGACCTCGGCGAACACCTCGTCCTCGGTCCGCCACACCGCGCGCAGCCCCTGGAACACCGGGCCGTAGGCGACGCCGCCCTCGGCGAACCGCTCGTAGAACCCTTCCATGTCAGCGACGACCGCGCCGGTGGGCGGCCATACGGTGGCGTCGAAGTCGGCCGTCCGCTCACCGCGCGCCAGCACACCGGTGGCGTGCTGCACCCACGGCTGCTCGGCGGCGTCCGCGGGCCGTGAGTACACGCTGAGGCTGCGACGGCCCGAGGGGTCGGGAGCACCCACCCGCAGCTGGACCGCGACCGCGTCGCGCTCCGGCACCACCAATGGCGCCTCGAGGGTGAGTTCATCGACCAGGTCGCAGCCGACCTGGTCGCCGGCGCGGATCGCCAGCTCCAGGAAGCCGGTGCCCGGGAAGAGCACCACACCGGCCACGGCGTGGTCCGCCAGCCACGGGTGCGACCGCAGCGACAGGCTGCCGGTGAACAGCAAGCCCTCGGAGTCCGCCAGTTCCACGGCGGCACCGAGCAGCGGATGTTCCGGGGACACCAGACCGGCGGCGGTTACATCGCCCGCCCGCGTGGCTTCGGAGGGCCAGTAGCGCTGTCGCTGGAAGGCGTAGGTGGGGAGGTCGACGCGGTGGGCATCGGTGTCCGCGAACACACTGGCCCAGTCGACGTCGCCGCCACGGACGAAGACCTCCGCCAGCGAGGCCAGGAACCGGTCGCTGCCGCCCTGGTCCCGCCGCAAGGTGCCCGCTACCACAGCGGTCACATCGACGTCGTCGACCGTCTCCTGGACCCCGACCGTCAGCACCGGATGCGCGCTGACCTCGATGAAGGCGCGGTGGCGCCGGGCCAGCAGCTCCCGGATGGCCGGCTCGAAGCCCACCGTCTGCCGCAGATTCCGGTACCAGTACTCGGCGCCCAGCTCACCGCCTTCGAGCCACTGGCCGGTCACCGTGGACAAAAACGGCACCTCTGCCGCGCGCGGGGCGACCGGAGCGAGCTCCGCCAGCAACTCCTCACGGATCTGCTCGACGTGGACGGAGTGGGAGGCGTAGTCCACGGCGATCCGCCGGATACGGACCTCCGCGCCGCTCCACTCCTCAATCAGCCCGTCCAACGCCTCCTGATCACCCGAGACCACGACCGACCGGGGCCCGTTCACGGCGGCGACCGACACCCGGCCGTCCCACCGCTCCAGCCGCGCCTCCACCTCAGCGACCGGCAGCGGCACCGACGCCATGCCACCGGCACCCGCAAGCCGCCGCGCGATCGCCTGACTGCGCAACGCCACTACCCGCGCGCCGTCCTCCAACGACAGCGCACCGGCCACACACGCGGCGGCGATCTCACCCTGGGAGTGGCCCACCACGGCGTCCGGCTCCACACCACAGGAACGCCACAGGGCCGCGAGCGACACCATCACCGCCCACGACACCGGCTGCACCACATCCACCCGCTCCAACGACGCAGCACCCGGCGCCTGCCGCACCACATCCATCAACGACCAGTCGATAAACGGCGCAAGAGCAGCGGCACACTCCCCCAACCGCTCCACGAACACCGGGGACTCCTCCAGCAGCCGGGCACCCATCCCCACCCACTGCGAACCCTGCCCCGGGAAGACGAACACCGACTTCCCCTCGACATCGGCCACACCCCGAACCACACCCGCCGTGGGGTCGTCATCGCCCAGGGCGCGCAGACCGGACAGCAGTTCGTCACGGTCGCCACCGATCACCACCGCCCGGTGCTCAAGCACCGACCGCGTGGACACCAGCGAGCAGCCCACATCCACCGGCCTCAGCTCCGGATCGGCCTCCACCCGCGCCAGCAGACCGACCGCCTGCCCCCGCAACGCCGCAGCCGTCTTCGCCGACACCACCCACGGCAAGGCAGCAGGGGTCACGGCAGAGACGTCCTCGTCAGCCGGCATCGGCTCGGCAGGCTGTGGCGCCTGCTCCAGGATGGCGTGCACATTGGTGCCGCTGACGCCGAACGCCGAGACACCGGCCCGGCGCGGACGCCCGGTCTCCGGCCACTCCACGGCCTCGGTCAACAGCTCCACCGCGCCCGCCGACCAGTCCACATGCGTCGACGGCGCGTCCACGTGCAGCGTCTTCGGCAGCAGCCCGTGCCGTAGCGCCATCACCATCTTGATCACACCGGCCACACCGGCCGCCAGCTGGGTGTGCCCCATGTTGGACTTGATGGAGCCCAGCCGCAGCGGGAGTTCACGATCCTGCCCGTAGGTGGCCAGCAGCGCCTGCGCCTCGATCGGGTCGCCCAGCGTGGTCCCGGTACCGTGGGCCTCCACCGCGTCCACGTCCGAGGTCGTCAGACCGGCGTTCGCCAGCGCCTGCCGGATCACCCGCTGCTGCGACGGACCGTTCGGCGCCGTCAGACCATTCGACGCACCATCCTGGTTCACCGCCGAACCCCGCACCACCGCCAACACCTCATGCCCAAGGCGCCGCGCATCCGACAACCGCTCCAACACCACCAGACCCACGCCCTCCGACCAGCCGGTCCCGGCGGCCGAGTCGGCGAACGGGCGGCAGCGGCTGTCCGGCGAGAGCCCGCCGTGCTGGTCGAACTCCCCGAAGGCCGCCGGGGTGGACATCACCGTCACACCGCCGGCCAGCGCCAAGGAGCATTCGCCCGAGCGCAGCGACTGCGCCGCCAGGTGAATGGTGACCAGCGATGACGAGCACGCGCTGTCCACTGTCAGCGCCGGGCCTTCGAGGCCGAAGGTGTAGGAGAGCCGACCGGACGCGACGCTGGTCAGCAGACCGGTCATCTGATGGCCTCGGGATTCCTCCGGCGGTACGTAGCCACCGCCGGCGGCGCCGATGAAGACACCGGTGTCGGTGCCGCGCAGGCCAGCCGGGTCGATGCCCGCGCGCTCGAAGACCTCCCACGAGGTCTCCAGCAGCAGCCGCTGCTGCGGGTCCATGGCCAGCGCCTCACGCGGCGAGATCCCGAAGAAACCCGCGTCGAACTCGGCGGCGTCGTAGAGGAAACCGCCCTCGAAGGCGAGGTCGCCGTAGACCTGCCAGCCGCGGTCCGTGGGGAGTTCGGCGATGGCGTCCCGGCCCTCGGCGACCAGCCGCCACAGGTCCTCGGGCGAACGGACACCGCCCGGGTAGCGGCAGCTCATCCCGACGATCACGATCGGGTCGTCCATGGACCCGGATGTCGCGGCGGCCGGGACGACCACCTCGCCGCGTTGGCCCACGAGCTCCGAGAGCAGATGCTCGGCGAGGACGATCGGAGTGGGGTAGTCGAAGACGAGTGTGGACGGCAGGCGCAGCCCGGTGGCGGTGTTCAGCCGGTTGCGCAGCTCGATGGCGGTCAGCGAGTCGAAGCCCAGCTCGCGGAACTCCCGGCGCGCCTCGACGGCCTCGGCCGAGGCATGGCCGAGGACCGCGGCCGCCTGGCCGCGGATGATGTCCACCAGGACCGGTGCGCGTTCGGACTCCGCCACTGCCGCCAGCTGCCGGGTGAGCGCCGCCGCCGCGCCCGACGCGGACGCCGATGCCGCTGCCGCCGCGCGGCGGGTGGTGCGGACCAGCCCGCGCAGCAGGCTCGGCACCTCGGGCTGGGCACGGAGCGCGGCGAGGTCCAGACGTACGGGGGCCACCACCGGCTCGTCGCAGGACGTCGCCGCGTCGAAGAGGGCCATGCCCTGCTCGCCGTTGATCGGCGGCAGGCCGGCGGCGCTCATGCGCTGGATGTCGGCGTCGGTGAGCTTGCCGGTCATGCCGCTTTCATGGGCCCACAGGCCCCATACGAGCGACTGGCCGGCCAGGCCCGCCGCCCGGCGCCCGCGGGCCAGGGCGTCGAGGGCGGCGTTGGCGGCGGCGTAGTTGGCCTGGCCCGGGTTGCCCATCACCCCGGCGAGCGAGGAGAACATCACGAAGCCGGCCAGGTCCAGGTCGCGGGTCAGCTCGTGCAGATGCCATGCCGCGTCCACCTTCGGCCGCAGCACGGCGCTCAGCCGCTCCGGCGTCAGCGCCCCCACCACACCGTCGTCCAGCACACCCGCCGCATGGACCACCGCCGTCAGCGGATGCTCCGCCGGAACCAACGCCAGCACATCCGCCACCGCGTCACGATCCGCCACATCACACGCCACCACCGACACCTCGGCACCCAGCGCCGCCAACTCCGCCCGCAACTCCACGGCACCCGGAGCATCCAGCCCACGACGACTCGTCAACAGCACATGCCGCGCCCCACGCTCAGCCACCACATGCCGCGCCAGCACACTGCCCAGACCACCCGTACCCCCCGTGATCAGCACGGTGCCCTCGGGGTCCCACTCACCCGGCATGGTCAGCACGATCTTGCCCGTGTGCTTGGCCTGACTCATATAACGGAAGGCATCCCGCGCCCGCCGCACATCCCAGGTCGTCACCGGAAGCGGACGCAGCACACCCGCCTCGAACAGCTCCATCAGCTCGACCAGCATGCTCTGCAGGCGCTCGGGGCCCGCGTCGAGCAGGTCGAACCAGGTGTACGTCGCGTCGGTGAAGCTGTCGGCGTCGCGGATGTCCAGCTTGCCCATCTCGATGAACCGGCCGCCCGGGCGCAGGAGCCGCGCGGACGCGTCGATGAACTCGCCCGCGAGCGAGTTGAGCACCACATCCACACCCCGCCCACCACTCACCTCAAGGAACCGCTCCTCGAAATCCGTCGTACGCGACGAGGCGATGTGATCGTCCGGAACCCCCAGCGAACGCAACGCCTCCCACTTGCCCTCACTCGCCGTCGCGAACACCTCAGCACCCACATGCCGCGCCAGCTGGATCGCCGCCATACCCACACCACCGGCACCCGCATGCACCAGCACCGACTCACCCGCCGACAACCCCGCCAGATCCATCAGCCCGTAATACGCGGTCAAATACGCGACCGGGACGGATGCGGCGTCCTCGAACCGCCAGCCCTCCGGAATCCGGGTCACCGCCCGCTCAGCGGCCACCGCGAGGGGCCCGAAGGAGCCGTCGACCAGTCCGACCACCCGGTCGCCGACGCGCAGCCCGGTCACCTCCGGGCCGGTCTCGACGACCACACCGGACGCCTCGCTGCCGAGCGGCCCCACCTTGTCCTGGAAGGCGCCCAGTGCGTTGAGGCCGTTGAGAAGATCGCGGAAGTTGACGCCGGCGGCCCGTACGGCCACGCGGATCTGTCCGGGGGCCAGCGGTCCGGCCGCCTCCGGGAAGCTGAGCAGTTCCAGGTTGTCCAGACTGCCCTTCTGCCGGCTGTCCAGCCGCCACGGCGCTCCCCCGGCCGGAGGCAGCAGCGAGCCGCGTGAGGTCACGGCGGCCAGTCGGCCGACGCATACGCCGCCGTCGCGCACCACGACCTGGGGCTCGCCGGAGGCCAGCGCTGTCCGCACCTCGTCCGGGGAAGCGGCGTCCACGAGCACGAACCGTCCGGGGTTCTCACTCTGGGCGCTGGAGACCAGTCCCCAGACCGCCGCGGCCACCATGTCCGGCGACTCGACGGCGACGGCATCGCGCAGGACGAAGACCAGCCGGGTGCCCTGGAGTCGGTCGTCGGCCAACCAGTTCTGGATGAGCCTGAGCGCCCGCGCGGTCTCCTGGTGCACCGCTTCGGCCGCCGAGGGGAAGTCGGCCGATCCCCAGGTGACCGTCGCCACCTCAGGCACCTTCTCCAGCGACGCCGGGTCCGTGGCCTGCTCCGCCGTCAGTTCCACGATGTCGAGCCCACCGGACGCCGCCGTGTCGACCTGGACGGGGACCCACTCCAGGCGGAACAGCGAATCGCGCTCACCGGCTCGGGCCCCGTCCAGCTGTTCGGCCGACACCGGGCGCAGCACCAGCGAATCCGCCGAGACCACGGGCGCGCCGTCGGTGTCCACGGCCGCCAGCGAGACCGACTCCCCGTCCCGCCGGGTCAGGCGGACGCGCAGCATGGTGGCGCCCGTGGCGTGCAGGGACACGCCGCTCCAGGAGAAGGGCAGACGTCCGCCCTCGGCCGCGTCGAGGTTCACGAACGACACGGCGTGCAGGGCCGCGTCCAGCAGGGCGGGATGCATCCCGAACGCCTCGGCGTCGCCACCCGTCTGCTCGGGCAGGGCGACCTCGGCGAACACCTCGTCGCCGCGCCGCCACACCGCCCGCAGCCCCTGGAAGAGCGGTCCATAGGCGAATCCGCCGTCCGCCAGCCGCTCGTAGAAGTCCTCCATGTCGGCGACGACCGCGCCTTCGGGCGGCCATACGGCTCCGTCGAACCGCGCCGTACGCTCCCCCTGGGCGAGCACGCCGGTGGCATGGTGCACCCACGGCTGCTCGGCTGCTTCGGCGGCGCGCGAGTACACGTTCACGGAGCGGCGGCCGGTGTCGTCCGGCGCCCCCACCCACAGCTGGACGGCGACGGCGTCACGCTCCCCCAGCACCAGGGGGGCCAGCAGGGTGAGCTCGTCGACCAGGTCGCAGCCGACCTGGTCGCCGGCGCGGATCGCCAGCTCCAGGAAGCCGGTGCCCGGGAAGAGCACCACGCCGCCCACCGCGTGGTCGGCCAGCCAGGGGTGCGAGCGCAGCGACAGCCGGCCGGTGAACAGCAGGCCCTCGGAGTCCGCCAGTTCCACGGCGGCACCGAGCAGCGGATGCCCGGCGGCCACCTGGCCCAGGCCGGTGACATCGCCCACCCGCATGGACGGGTTCGGCCAGTACAGCTCGTGCTGGAAGGCGTAAGTGGGGAGGTCGACGCGGTGGGCGTCGGTGTCCGCGAACACACTGGCCCAGTCGACGTCGCCGCCACGGACGAAGACCTCCGCCAGCGAGGCCAGGAACCGGTCACTGCCGCCCTGGTCCCGCCGCAAGGTGCCCGCTACCACAGCGGTCACATCGACATCGTCGACCGTCTCCTGCACCCCGACCGTCAGCACCGGATGCGCACTGACCTCCACGAATACCCGGTGACGCCCCGCCAGCAGCTCCCGGATGGCCGGCTCGAAGCCCACCGTCTGCCGCAGATTCCGGTACCAGTACTCGGCACCCAGCTCACCGCCTTCGAGCCACTGGCCGGTCACCGTGGACAAGAACGGCACCTCTGCCGCGCGCGGGGCGACCGGAGCAAGCTCCGCCAGCAACTCCTCACGGATCTGCTCGACGTGGACGGAGTGGGAGGCGTAGTCCACGGCGATCCGCCGGATACGGACCTCCTCGCCGCTCCACTCCTCAATCAGCCCGTCCAACGCCTCCTGATCACCCGAGACCACGACCGACCGGGGCCCGTTCACGGCGGCGACCGACACCCGGCCGTCCCACCGCTCCAGCCGCGCCTCCACCTCAGCGACCGGCAGCGGCACCGACGCCATACCACCGGCACCCGCAAGCCGCCGCGCGATCGCCTGACTGCGCAGCGCCACCACCCGCGCGCCATCCTCCAACGACAACGCACCCGACACACACGCCGCCGCGATCTCACCCTGCGAGTGACCCACCACCGCGTCCGGCTCCACACCGCACGAACGCCACACCGCCGCGAGCGACACCATCACCGCCCACGACACCGGCTGCACCACATCCACCCGCTCCAACGACGCAGCACCCGGCGCCTGCCGTACGACGTCCATCAGCGACCAGTCGATGAACGGCACAAGAGCAGCGGCACACTCCGCCAACCGCTCCGCGAACACCGGGGACTCCTCCAGCAGCCGGGCACCCATCCCCACCCACTGCGAACCCTGCCCCGGGAAGACGAACACCGACTTCCCCTCGACATCGGCCACACCCCGAACCACCACGGCCGCGGGATCGTCATCACCCAGCGCACGCAGACCCGACAGCAGCTCCTCACGATCGCCACCGATCACCACCGCCCGGTGCTCAAGCACCGACCGCGTGGACACCAGCGAGCAGCCCACATCCACCGGCCTCAGCTCCGGATCGGCCTCCACCCGCGCCAGCAGACCGACCGCCTGCCCCCGCAACGCCGCAGCCGTCTTCGCCGACACCACCCACGGCAAGGCAGCAGGGATCACGGCAGGTTCGGGCCGTGGGTCGGCGGACGGCGGCTCCTCAGGCAGCGGGGCCTGTTCGATGATGGTGTGGGCGTTGGTGCCGCTGAGACCGAAGGACGAGACCGCGGCCCGGCGCGGACGGCCGTGCTCCGGCCACTCCACGGACTCGGTGAGCAGCTGGATGTCCCCCAGCGACCAGTCCACATGCGTGGACGGCTCGTCCACGTGCAGCGTCTTGGGCAGCAGGCCGTGCCGCAGCGCCATCACCATCTTGATGACACCGGCCACGCCGGCAGCAGCCTGGGTGTGCCCGATGTTCGACTTCACCGACCCGAGCAGCAGCGGGTGTTCGCGGCCCTGGCCGTAGGTGGCGAGGAGTCCCTGCGCCTCGATGGGGTCGCCCAGCGTGGTGCCGGTGCCGTGGGCCTCCACCGCGTCCACGTCCGACGCCGCCAGACCGGCGTTCGCCAGCGCCTGACGGATGACCCGCTGCTGGGACGGTCCGTTCGGCGCGGTGAGGCCGTTGGAGGCACCATCCTGGTTCACCGCCGAACCCCGCACCACCGCCAACACCTCATGCCCAAGACGCCGCGCGTCCGACAACCGCTCCAACACCACCAGACCGACACCCTCCGACCAGCCGGTCCCGTCAGCGCCCTCCGCGAACGCCTTGCACCGGCCGTCGCCGGCAAGCCCGCCCTGAGCGCTGAAGTCGATGAACGGACCGGGGGTCGCCATGACGGTGACGCCGCCGGCCAGCGCGAGGGAGCACTCTCCCGACCGCAGGGCCTGCACCGCGAGGTGCATGGCCACCAGGGAGGAGGAGCATGCCGTGTCGACGGTGACCGCCGGGCCCTCCAGACCCAGCGTGTAGGAGATCCGGCCCGACATCACGCTGCCGGCCGTGCCGGTGCCGAGGAAGGCACGCACGTCCTGCGGGAACTCCAGGCGCCCCGACGCGTAGTCGTGGTGCAGCGAACCGACGAAGACACCGGTCTGGCTGCCGCGCAGTGAGGTGGGAGCGATTCCGGCTCGTTCGATGGCCTCCCAGGACACTTCCAGCAGCAGCCGCTGTTGCGGGTCCATGGCCAGTGCCTCGCGCGGCGAGATTCCGAAGAACCCGGCGTCGAACTGACCCGCCTCGTGCAGGAACCCTCCCGCTCGTACGTAGCTGGTGCCCCGGCGCGCACGATTCGGGTCGTACAGCGACTCCAGGTCCCACCCTCGAGACGTCGGAAACTCCGAGATGCCGTCGCCCTCGGCGAGCACCAGGTTCCACAGGTCCTCCGGCGAGAGGACCCCGCCCGGGTAGCGGCAGGCCATGGACACGATGACCACGGGGTCGTCGTCCGTACGGACCGCCCCGGCCACGGGGGCCTCGACGGCGCTGTCGGCTCCGACCAGTTCCGCCACCAGGAAATCGGCCAGCACAGCGGGCGTCGGGTAGTCGAAGACGAGTGTGGAAGACAGGCGCAGCCCGGTGGCCGTGTTCAGCCGGTTGCGCAGCTCGACCGCGGTCAGCGAGTCGAAGCCGAGCTCGCGGAACTCCCGCCGGACCTCCACCGCGTCCGGTGACGCGTACCCCAGGACGGACGCGACCTCGGCGCGTACCAGATCCACCAGGATCTGGACCCGGTCGGCGCCCCGCAGCCCCGCCAGGCGCCGGGTGAGGTCGGCGGCGGCGCCGGAGGCGGGCAGCGCCGCGGCCGCCGTACGCCGTGCCGGCCGGACGAGCCCACGCAGCAGGCCCGGCACCTCGCCGCGCGAGCGCAGGGCCGGGAGGTCGAGCGGTACGGGGACGACCATCGCGTCGTGCAGCGCGGTGGCCGCGTCGAAGAGGGCCATGCCCTGCTCGGCGCTGATGGCCGGGAGTCCGGCGGCGCTCATCCGCTGCAGGTCGGCCTCGCTCAGGCCGCCGGTCATCCCGCTGTCCTGTGCCCACGGCCCCCACACCAGCGACTGCCCCGCGCGCCCCTCGGTCCGACGGCGCATCATCAGCGCATCCAGGAACGCGTTGCCCGCGGCGTAATTCGCCTGGCCCGGTGCGCCCATCGAGCCGGACACCGACGAGAACACCACGAACGCTGCCAGATCCAGCTCACGCGTCAGCTCATGCAGATGCCACGCCGCGTCCACCTTCGGCCGCAATACCGCGCTCAGCCGCTCCGGCGTCAGCGCCCCCACCACACCGTCGTCCAGCACACCCGCCGTATGCACCACCGCCGTCAGCGGATGCTCCGCCGGAATCCC
>NZ_JBIBKK010000056.1:0-11807 GCF_042959105.1 Streptomyces sp. NPDC007917 | reverse complement strand
ATCGAGTCGCTGGCCCGGGAATGGGATACGCAGCCGGACACCGACCCCGTGGTCCCGTTGCGGCCCGCGAACACCGCGTACACCATCTACACCTCCGGCTCCACCGGCCGCCCCAAGGGCGTCGGCGTGACTCACGCGGGTATGGCCGGGGTCACCGCGTCCCTCATCGCGCGCACCGGTACAAGCCGTGACAGCCGAGTGCTCCAGCTCGCCTCGCCGAGCTTCGATGTCTCGATCATCGAGCTGCTGATGGCGTTCAGCCGCTGCGGCACGCTGGTGCTGCCCCCGGCAGGGCGCATCGCTGGTGAGGAACTGGTGGCCATTCTGGCCGACCGGCGCATCACTCACGCGTTCATCCCCCCGTCCTCATTGGCGAGCCTGGACGCGCATGTCGCGGCGATGCTGCCCGACCTGGCCACGCTCCTGGTGGCCGGTGAATCCTGCCCGCCGGAGGTGGTGGAGCGCTGGTCGCACGGCCGTCGGATGATCAACCTCTACGGGACGACCGAGACCTTCGTCAGCTCCATCAGCGGACCGATGACCGGTCGACAGGTCCTGATCGGACAGCCGATCGCGCAGACCCGACTCTACGTACTCGACGAGTACCTCCAGTTGGTGCCCCCCGGCGTAGCGGGTGAGCTCTACAACGGTGGCACGGTCATGGCGCGTGGCTATCTGGATCGGCCGGGGTTGTCGGCCGGGCGGTTCGTGGCGGATCCGTGGGGTCCGCCTGGCAGTCGGATGTACCGCACCGGTGATCTGGTGCGGTGGAGCGGGGACGGGGAGCTGGAGTATCTGGGCCGGGTCGATGGGCAGGTGAAGATCCGTGGTTTCCGGATCGAGCCGGGTGAGGTCGAGAGGGTGCTGTCCGGGCACTCGGCTGTCGACCAGGCGCTGGTCGTGGCCCGGGAGGAGCAGCCCGGTGACATTCGTCTGGTGGCGTACGTTGTGCCCGGCGAGGGTTACGCGGCCGAGGAGGTTCGCCGCCACCTGCGCGCCACGCTACCGGACTACATGGTCCCCGCCGCCCTCGTCACCCTCGACCAGTGGCCACGGACCCCGAGCGGGAAGATCGATCGCAAGGCCTTACCAGCGCCGGACTTCGCGGCCGGCGGCACCGGACGGGCTCCGCGCACACCGCGCGAGGAGATCCTCTGCGCGGCCTTCGCGGAGATTCTGGGCGTGGCTCATGTCGGCGCGGACGAGAGCTTCTTCGATCTGGGTGGACATTCGCTGCTGGCGACACGGCTGATCAGCCGTGTGCGTTCGGCACTGGGCGTCGAGCTTCCGTTGCGTACGCTGTTCGAGGCGCCGACGGTTGCCGGGCTCGCGTGGCGGCTCGCCGATCAGGGCGGTGATCTGCGTCCCGCACTCCTACCCGCTGCCCGCCCAGCGTGCCTCCCGCTGTCCGCGGCACAGGAGCGACTGTGGTTCCTGCACAGGCTGGAGGGCCCCTCCGCCACCTACAACATGGCGCTCGCCCTGCGGCTGACCGGCGACCTCGACCGTGCCGCTCTGCACGGCGCACTCATCGATGTCATCACCCGCCACGAGTCCCTGCGCACCCTGTATCCCGACATCGCCGGCCGACCCGCGCAGCAGATCCTCGCCCCGGAACAGGCCCGTATCGACCTGCACATCGAGGCGGTTCCTCAGCGCGAAATCTCCCAGCGGCTCGTTCAAGGCGCGCGGTACGCGTTCGACCTCGCCACCGAAGTCCCGGTGCGCGCCGAGCTGTTCATCGTGAGCGCCGCCGAATCGGTGCTGCTGGTCGTGATCCACCACATCGCCGCGGACGGCTGGTCCATGGCTCCACTGGCTCGTGACCTGGTCGCCGCCTACACCGCCCGCCGCACCGGCACCACTCCCCACTGGCCCCGGCTGCCCGTCCAGTACGCCGACTACACCCTTTGGCACCATCACCTGCTCGGTAAGGAGAACGAAGTGGACAGCGCGTTCAGCCGTCAGTACGCCTACTGGGCCGAGCAGCTGGCCGGCCTCCCCGAGCAGGTCACGATCCCGGCCGACCGGCCACGGCCGGGCGCCGCCACCTATGCCGGGGATGTGGTGCGCCTGGGCTTCGACGCCGAGTTGCACAGGGATCTGGTGGCGCTGGCCCGTCGCTTCGACACCACTGTCTACATGGTGCTCCAGGCTTCGTTGGCGGCCTTGATGACCCGGCTCGGTGCCGGCACCGACATCCCGATCGGCAGTGGTATCGCCGGACGTACCGACGAGCAGCTGGACGACCTGGTCGGGCTGTTCGTGAACTCGCTGGTGATACGGACCGACACCTCGGGCAACCCGTCCTTCGCTGATCTGCTGGCCCAGGTGCGGGGGACCAGTCTGGCCGCCCACGCCCACCAGGACATCCCGTTCCAGTACCTGGTGGAGAAGCTCAACCCGCACCGCTCCCCCGCACACCACCCGCTCTTCCAGGTCGCACTGGTCCTGCAGAACAACAAACAACCCGACTTCGAACTGCCGGACCTTCAGGTCAGCCCCGAACCGACACACACCAACACCTCGCGGCTCGACGCGCTGATCAGCCTGGACGAGGAGTACGACGGCGAGAGCCACCCCGCGGGGATCACCGGCGCCATCGAGTTCGCGACCGACCTGTATGACAGGGCCACCATCGAGACGCTGGTCCAACGGTGGGGGCAACTCCTTCGGTGCGTCGTCGACAACCCGGGCCAGCGGTTGGCCGCGCTCAGCATCCTCACTCCGTACGAGCGCATCCAGCGGGCGGTGCAGTCCGGGCGCCTCGATCAGCCGACGCTGCCGGAGCTCTTCGAGACCCAGGTCCGGGCCACCCCGGGCGCGCCCGCGCTGCACACCGCCGAGCGGACGTGGAGCTACGCAGAGCTGAACGCCCGGGCCAACCAGATCGCCCACTGGCTGATCGGCCGCGGCATCGGCAGTGAGGACCTGGTCGGGGTGCTGGTCCCGCCTGGCGCCGAGCGGATCGCCGTGGCTCTGGGAGTGGTGAAGGCCGGGGCCGGATACCTTCCGATCGACCCGGGCTACCCGGCCGACCGGATCAACCACATGCTTCAGGACGCCGCTCCGGCCCTCGTGCTGACCGGACCGCGGATCGACGGGGAAGTGACCGGTGGGATCGCCGCGGAGACCCTGGCCGAGGAGTGGAACCGGCAGCCCGTCGAGAACCCGACCGACGAGGACCGCGTCCGGCCCCTGACGGCACGGAACATCGCCTACACCATCTACACCTCGGGCTCCACCGGACGCCCCAAGGGGGTCACGGTCACCCACACCGGACTGGCCGGTCTGATCGATGGCCACCTGCGGAACTTCGCGGTCCCGCCCGGTTCGCGGTTTCTCCAGTTCGCCTCCCCAGGCTTCGACGGCGCCGTGTGGGAGCTGGTCATGGCGCTGACGACCGGCGCCGCGCTGGTGATCCACGGACGGGAACGGCTGTCGGGGGAAGATCTCCTCCGCGTCCTGACCGAACACCGGGTCACGCACTCCTTCATTGCCCCGTCCGCGCTCGCCACCCTCCCGGCCGGCAGCGAGGCCGAACTGCCCGAGCTTTCCACGGTCGTCGTGGCCGGGGAGACCTGCGCCCCCGAAGTGGTCGAACGCTGGTCCGAACATCACCAGGTGATCAATTCGTACGGACCGAGCGAGTCCACTGTTGCCACCAGCGTCAGCGCGCCGCTGAGCGGACGACAGGTGACCATCGGCCGAGCGGTCGGCAATACCCAGGTGTATGTGCTCGACGAGTATCTGCAACCCGTGCCGGCCGGAGTGGGCGGTGAGCTGTACGTCGCGGGGAAGGCGCTGGCGCGCGGCTATCTGAACCGGCCGGGACTGTCGGCGGAACGGTTCGTCGCCGACCCGTTCGGCCCGGCGGGCGGTCGCCTGTACCGCACGGGTGACCTGGTGCGGTGGAGCCGGGACGGTGAACTTGAGTACCTGGGCCGGACCGATGAACAGGTGAATATCCGGGGCTTCCGGATCGAGCCGGGTGAGGTGGAGCGCACACTCGGCGCGCACCCGGAGGTTGCAAGGGCCGTCGTCGTGGCCCGGCAGGATCAGTCCGATGATGTGCGTCTTGTCGCGTACGTCGTTCCCGAGACCGACGGCACGGCCGACAGCGCCGAGCCGGTCGAGGAGTGGCGGCGGGTCAACGACGCCTTCTATGCCCAGCCACCGCAAGGCGGGCTCGGTGAGGATTTCAAGGGCTGGAACAGCTCCTACACGGGTGAACCGATCCCGCGGGAGCACATGAGGGAGTGGCGGCAGGCCGTCGTCCAGCGGATCCGCTCGTTCGCACCGAAACGGGTGCTGGAAATCGGTGTGGGTTCCGGTCTGGTACTGGCGCCGCTGGCGGAGGAGGTGGACGCGTACTGGGGCACCGACCTGTCGTCGGCCGCCATCGAGCGGCTGACCGGACAGGTGGCCGAGCGGGGGTGGAGCCATGTGGTCCTGCGCAGCCAGGCGGCGGACGACTTCACCGGGCTGCCGGACGGCTTCTTCGACACCATCGTGCTCAACTCGGTCGTTCAGTACTTCCCCAGCGAGCAGTACCTCACAGCCGTCCTCACCCGAGCGCTGGAACGGCTCGCGGACGGTGGCCGGATCATTCTCGGCGACATCCGCCACCTCGGGCTGCTGCGCTCCTTCCAGACCGCCGTCCACGCGCCGCGCGCCACCGATGAGAAGCAGCTGCGGGCGGCTGTCGAACACGCGGTGCTGGTGGAGAAGGAACTGCTGGTGCACCCCGACTACTTCACGGCTTTCGCGGCCGAGCACCGGACCGGTGTGGACATCCGACTCAAGCGGGGACAGGCGCACCACGAGTTGACCCGCCACCGCTACGAGGTCACCCTTCACAAAGCTTCGCCCGGTGTGCTCGACGTGGCGGACGCGGCTGTGCTCCGGTGGGGCGTCGACCTGAACAGCCTGGACGAGCTGCAGGCGCACCTCACCGGCGGCGCCACGGTGCGGGTGGTCGGTGTGCCGAACCCACGCCTCACGAGGGAAGTGGGTGCGCGGCGGGCCATGGACGACGGTGCGCCACTTGCGGCTGTGCGGGGCGTACTGCACGGTGCCGTTGATGGTCCCGATCCGGAAGAGGTGTGCCTCTGGGCTGCCGAGCAGGGCCGGCAGGCGATCCCGACATGGAGCTCGGGGCGGGAGGACGCGTACGACGTGGTTCTGCCCGCCGGGGCGGGGCCGCTGGCCGGTACGTATCGGGGGAGCGGCGCGGCCGGTGCGTGGACGAACAGGCCCGCGTCGCCGCGCACGGGCAGCGGACTGGGTACAGCCCTGCGGCGCTGGTTGCGGAACCGGCTGCCCGATTACATGGTGCCGTCGGCGGTGGTGGCCATCGACGATGTCCCGCTGACATCGAATGGCAAGGTGGACCGTGCGGCGCTGCCCGCCCCCACCCCCGCGAGCGCCGGTAAGGGGCGGGCGCCGCGTACGCCGCAGGAGGAGATCCTGACGGGCTTGTTCGCGCAAGTACTGGATGTGCCTGCGGTGGGCATCGAGGACAGTTTCTTCGACCTGGGCGGCCACTCCCTGCTCGCCACGCAGCTGGTCAGCCGGATCCGGACCGCGCTGGGCAGCGAAGTGCCGCTGCAGACGCTGTTCGAGTCGCCGACCGTCGCCCAGCTCGCCCGTGTGCTGACCGCCGAGGCCCACAGCAGCACCCGCCCCGCGCCGGCGCCCCGGACCCGCACCGAAGAGCTCCCGCTGTCCTTCGCCCAGCAGCGGCTGTGGTTCCTCCACACGCTGGAGGGGCCGTCCGCCACCTACAACATGCCGCTCGCCCTGCGCCTGAGCGGTTCGCTCGACCAGGACGCCCTGCGGCAGTCCCTCGACGACGTGATCGCCCGCCACGAGGCGCTGCGCACCGTCTTCCGGGACGACGCGGGACGCCCCACCCAGCATGTGCTGCCGGTCGACGAGGCTCGTATCGAGCTGCACACCGTGCCCACCACCGAGGAGCAGCTCGAAGCCCGGCTCATCCGGTCCGCCAGGTATGCGTTCGACCTGGCCCGTGAAATACCGCTGCGGGCCGAGCTGTTCACGGTGAGCCCGATCCAGTCGGTGCTGGTGCTGGTGGTGCACCACATCGCGGGCGACGGCTGGTCGATGGGCAGGCTTGCGCGGGACCTGGTCGCCGCCTACACCGCACGACTCGGCGGCAGCGCGCCCGAGTGGTCCGGGTTGCCGGTTCAGTACGGGGACTACGCCCTGTGGCAGCGTGAGCTGCTCGGCGACGGGACGGACGTGGACAGTCCCCTCGCCCGCCAGCAGCGATACTGGCAACAGCAGCTGGCGGACCTGCCGGAGCAGGTCACCTTCCCGGCTGACCGGCCGCGGCCGCCCGTCGCGAGCTATGCCGGCGACACCGTGGTCTTCGAGATCGACGCCGAGTTGCACCAGGGGCTGGCGGAGCTCGCCCGCTCTACCGGCACCACTCTTTTCATGGTGCTGCAGGCATCTTTGGCGGTGTTGATGACCCGGCTCGGGGCCGGGACGGACATCCCGATCGGCTCGCCGATCGCCGGGCGCACCGACGAGAATCTGGACGACTTGATCGGCTTCTTCGTCAACACCCTGGTCCTGCGCACCGACACCTCGGGCAACCCTTCCTTCACCGACCTGCTCGCCCAGGTCCGCAAGACCAGCCTGGCCGCCTACGCACACCAGGACATCCCCTTCGAATACCTGGTCGAGAAGCTCAACCCACACCGCTCCACCTCCCACCACCCGCTCTTCCAGGTCTCCCTGGGCCTGCAGAACACCCAGCGCCCGGCCTTCGAGCTGCCCGGCATGCGGGTGGAGACCGGTGGGGTCGCGACGGGAACGGCCCGATTCGACATGGCCATCACGCTCGGCGAGGAGCACACCGAGAGCGGCACACCCGATGGAATCAACGGCCTGGTCGAGTTTGCGACGGATTTGTTTGATCGGGTGACGGTGATGGGGTTGGCTGATCGGTGGGTGGGGTTGTTGCGGGAGGTGGTGGCTGATCCGGGTCGGCGGGTTGGTGAGTTGGAGGTTTTGTCGGGGGTTGAGCGGGAGTTGTTGGGTGAGTGGGTGGGTGATCCGCGGGGTGGGGTGGTGGATGTGGTGTTGCCGGAGTTGTTGGAGGGGTGGGCGCGGTTGAGGCCGGGGGCTGTTGCGTTGGAGGCGGGGGGTAGGTGTTGGTCGTATGCGGAGTTGGATGCTCGTGCGAATCAGGTTGCCAATTGGTTGGTGGGGCGGGGTGTGGGGGTTGAGGATGTGGTGGGGTTGGTGTTGCCGCGTGGTGGTGAGTTGGTGGCGGCGGTGCATGGTGTGTTGAAGGCGGGTGCGGGTTATGTGCCGATTGATCCGGGGTATCCGGTGGAGCGGATCGCGTTTATGGTTCGGGATTGTTCTCCGGTGGTGTTGTTGACGACGGAGGAGTTGGCGGGGGAGTTTGCGGGGGCGGTGTCGGTTGGTGCTGTGGGTGTGGAGTGGGATGGGGAGCCGGTGGTGGGGCCGGTGGTGGAGCGGTGGTCGGCGGGTGTGGCGTACACGGTTTATACGTCGGGTTCTACGGGGCGTCCGAAGGGTGTGAGTGTGTCGCATTGCGGTGTGGCGCATCTGGCGAGCACGTTGGTGGAGCGGTGTGGTACGGGGGGTTCGGGGGTGCGGGTGTTGCAGTTGGCTTCGCCGAGTTTTGATGCTTCGGTGTTGGAGATGGTGATGGCGCTCAGTGGTGGTGGGACGCTGGTGGTGCCTGGTCCGGGGCGGCTTGCGGGTGAGGAACTGGCACGGGCGCTGGACGAACACCGAATCACCCACGCATTCATTCCCCCGTCCGTACTGGACACGCTGCCGAACGGCGCCGAGCGGCGGCTGAACGGGTTCACCCACCTCCTGATCGGTGCGGAGCCGGTCCCGGAGCGCCTGGTGGAGCAGTGGGCTCCCGGGCGGCAGCTCTTCGATGCCTACGGGCCGACGGAGACCACGGCGTTGTCCACGATCAGTCGGCCGCTGAGCGGGGGGCGCGCGCCGATCGGGTCGCCGAATCACAATGAGTGGACGTATGTGCTCGATGGTGGGTTGCGGCTGGTGGCTCCCGGGGTGGCGGGGGAGTTGTACATCGCGGGCAAGGGGCTGGCTCGGGGGTATCTCAGGCGTCCTGGTCTGACGGCTGAGCGGTTTGTGGCTGATCCGTTCGGTCCGGCCGGTGGGCGGATGTATCGCACGGGGGATCTGGTGCGGTGGAACCGGGAGGGGGAGCTGGAGTTCCTGGGGCGGGTGGATGAGCAGGTGAAGGTCCGTGGGTTCCGGATCGAGCCGGGTGAGATCCAGGCCGTGCTCACCAGGCACCCGGACATCGCCCAGGCCGTGGTCGTCGCTCGCGAGGACCACCCCGGCGACACCCGCCTGACCGCCTACGTCGTTCCGGAGACGGAGCAGGGGGTGTCCGTCGAGGAGGTCCGCGACCACCTGCGCGGTCTGCTCCCCGACTACATGGTCCCCGCGGCGGTCATCGCCCTGGAGCAGTGGCCGCTCACCCCCAACGGGAAGATCGACCGGAAAGCGCTGCCCAGCCCCGACTACACCATGGTCGGCACCGGCCGTCCGCCACGCACCCCCCAGGAGGAAATCCTCTGCGCCGCCTTCGCCGAGGTCCTCGGCCTGACGTCGGTCACGGTCGACGGCGACTTCTTCGAGCTCGGCGGCCACTCCCTGCTCGCCACCCGCCTGATCAGCCGCATCCGCACCGACCTCGGTGCAGAACTGCCCCTGAGCACGCTGTTCGAGGCCCCCACCGTGGCCGAGCTCGCCCGTAGACTCGGCGACCACATCGACGAGGTGCGCCCCGCCCTCACACCAGCCAGCCACCCGGCCCGCCTCCCCCTGTCGGCGGCACAGGAGCGCCTGTGGTTCCTGCACAAGCTGGAAGGCCCGTCCGCCACGTACAACATGGCCCTGGCACTGCGGTTGACCGGTGAGCTCGACCACACGGCGATGGACGGCGCGCTGAGCGATGTCGTCACCCGCCATGCGCCCCTGCGTACGCTCTACCCTGACATCGACGGCCGACCGTACCAGCGCATTCTGGCGCCCACCGAAGCCCGGGTGGCGCTGGACACCGTGCCGACGGACGAACCCGGGCTCGCTGCGTGCCTGGACACGGCGGCCCGGCACCAGTTCGACCTTTCCACTGACGTGCCCCTGCGGGCCCAGCTGTTCACTGTGAGCCCGACCGATTCGGTGCTGATGTTGGTGCTGCACCACATCGCGGGCGACGGCTGGTCGTTGGCTCCGCTGGCTCGTGACCTGGTCGCCGCTTACACTGCCCGCCGTACCGGCACCGCTCCCCAGTGGCCCCGGTTGCCCGTCCAGTACGCGGACTACACGTTGTGGCAGCGCCGGCTGCTGGGCGATGACACCGACCCGGACAGCGTGTTCAGCCGTCAGTACGCCTACTGGGCCGAGCAGCTGGCCGGCCTCCCCGCGCAGGTCACGGTCCCGGCCGACCGGCCGCGGCCCGCCACCGCCGGCTATGCCGGCGCCACCACGACCTTCGACATCGACCCCGAGCTGCACCGTGACCTGGCTGCCCTGGCGAAATCGGCCGGAACCACGGTGTTCATGGTGCTCCAGGCTTCGCTGGCGGCCTTGATGACCCGGCTCGGTGCCGGCACCGACATCCCGATCGGCAGTGGTATCGCCGGGCGCACCGACGAGCAGCTGGACGACTTGATCGGCTTCTTCGTCAACACGCTCGTCCTGCGTACGGACACCTCGGGCAACCCGTCCTTCGCCGATCTGCTGGCCCAGGTGCGGGGGACCAGTCTGGCCGCCCACGCCCACCAGGACATCCCGTTCCAGTACCTGGTGGAGAAGCTCAACCCGCACCGCTCCACCGCACACCACCCGCTCTTCCAGGTCGCGCTGGTCCTGCAGAACAACGAACAACCCGACTTCGAACTGCCGGACCTTCAGGTCAGCCCCGAACCGACACACACCGCCACCGCCCGCTTCGACCTGATGATCAGCCTGACCGAGAACGCGACCGAGCGGCACGAGCCGGCGGGAATCCGGGGTGCCGTCGAGTTCGCCACGGACCTGTACGACCCGGCCACCATCGACACCCTGACAGACCGGTGGATCCGGCTGCTGCGTGCCGTGATCACCGACCCTGGCCGACCGATTGGCACGCTCGACATCTTCACCCCGCAGGAGCGGGAGCAACTGGACACCTGGGCGGCCAACCCCCGCCCCGAGGTGGCCGAAGCGACCTTCGGCACGCTGTTCGAGGCTCAGGCCCGGGCCACTCCGGCGGTCGTCGCGCTGGAAGCGGACGACAAGATCCTTGACTACGCCGAGCTCAACGCGCGGGCCAACCGGATCGCCCACTGGCTGATCGACCGCGGGGTCGGCACGGAGCAGCTGGTGGGGCTCGCGCTGCCGCGCAGCGCCGATCACCTGGCCGCGATCCTCGGCGTGGTGAAGTCCGGAGCCGCATACCTGCCGATCGACCCGGACTATCCGGCCGACCGGATTACCTACATGATCCAGGACGCCGCACCCGCCCTGGTTCTGACGACCGATCCATTCGCCGAGGACTTTCCGGCCACCCACGGCACCGAACTGGTGACGCTCGAGTCCGTGGCGCCGCTGTGGGAGCGACAGCCGGTCGACGACCCGACCGACGCCGACCGGGTCCGGCCGCTCGCCGTGGCCAACACGGCGTACACCATCTACACCTCCGGCTCCACCGGCCGTCCCAAAGGCGTTGCCGTCACCCACAGTGGACTGGCCCATCTGCTGGCCACCGCGCGCGACTGGCCGGTCGACCAGGACAGCCGGGTGCTGCACTTCTTCTCGTTCAGCTTCGACGCCTCGATCCTGAACCTCTTCCTTGCTCTGTCGGCCGGCGCGACACTCGTGCTGCCCACACGCTCCCCGCTGGCGGGCGAGGAGCTCGCGCATGCGCTGGAGGCGCACCGCATCACCCACGCGTTCATCACCACGTCGGTGGTCGCGTCGCTGCCGCCGAATGCCCCTGAGCGCCTCCGTGACCTGCGCTTCCTGGTGATCGGGAACGAGGCCTGCCCGTCCGGCCTGGTGGAGCGGTGGGTCCCCGGCCGACAGCTGGTCAATGCCTATGGACCGACCGAGTCGACAGTGGCAGCCACCGTCAGCGGACCGCTGACGGGGGACAACCCGCCGATCGGCAGGCCGATACCCAACACCTGTGGTCATGTGCTGGACGAGCACCTCCAGCCCGTCGCCCCGGGCGTGGTCGGCGAGCTCTACCTGGCCGGCCCGGGGCTGGCCCGCGGCTACCACAACCGGCCTGATCTGACTGCCGAGCGGTTCGTCGCCGACCCCTACGGTCCGGCCGGAGGCCGGATGTACCGCACCGGCGACCTGGTCCGCTGGGACAGCGACGGCCGGCTGGAGTATCTCGGGCGGACGGACCACCAGGTCAAGATCCGCGGTTTCCGGATCGAACCTCAGGAGATCCAGGCTGTGCTCCAGCAACAGCCGGGCGTCGCGCACTCCCTGGTGACCACCCGTGAGGACCGGCCCGGTGATACGCGTCTGGTTGCTTATGTGGTTCCGGATGGTGTGGTTCCGGATGGTGGGGTGTCGGGTGGTGTGGATCGGGTGGCTGGTTGGCGTGAGTTTTATGACGTGATGTATTCCGGTTCTGCGGGTGGTGTGTTGGGTGAGGATTTCACGGGTTGGAATAGTTCGTATTCGGGTGGGGCGATTGTGTTGGGGGAGATGTGTGAGTGGCGGGATGCGGTGGTTGAGTGGGTGCGTGGGTTGGGTCC
>NZ_JBIBKK010000055.1:0-15192 GCF_042959105.1 Streptomyces sp. NPDC007917 | reverse complement strand
CTTCTGACCAGCTCTCCAAGGGCACCCTCCCGTCGCGTCGAACTTGTCCCACTTCGGCAGCACCTTGCACGAGTTCGTCGGAACAAGTGCGCTTTGCTGAAGGTCTTGTTCGAGGTCAGGATGATCGAGCCCTTTTCGTAGCGCTTAGAGGCCGCGCAGATAGGCGGCGGGGAAAGCCTCGGCATCAAGGTGGGCACAGGCCCCAGTGAATATGGAGTTGCGACGCTCTGCGACCGCTGGCGAGACCTGTGCGCATCCTTCGTTTCAGGTCGCCTGCGTGGCCAGCCTGCGCAGGGCCCGCACGGCAGGTGATCCGGGGTCGGCCGTCATCAGGACAACCTCCTGGTCATCCTCGGGCACAAGCAGGACGTCGCAGTTCAACCGCAGCGCACCGGCCTCCGGATGGTCCAGGGTCTTGGTGCGGTGCCCGGGAGCGTGGACCGGACGCGTCTCCCAGATCTGCCGGAACTCCTCACTGCTGGCGTGTAGTTCGGCCAGCAGCGCGGCCAGCTGCGGGTCATGCGGGTAGCGGTCCGCGGCCCGGCGCAGCCGCGCCACGGCGATGTGCCCGAATTCCTCGGCGCTGGAGCTCTCGTGCGTCCGCCCCTGGCCCAGGAAGCGGCGGCGGGCCAGGTTCGTCGCCCCGTCTCCGAGGTCGGCGCCGAGCAGTGCCTGGGCCAGGGGGTTCCAGGCGACGACGTCGTACGCCGCGTCAGTGACGATGGCAGCGGTCTCCGGCAGCCGGTCCAGCATCCGGGCCACGTGCGGGCGCACCCGCCGCACGGCGCTGGTGCCGGGCGGCGCGCTCGAACCCGCCAGGCGGAACAGGTGGCTGCGCTCGGCCGGCGTGAGCCGCAGCGCGCGGGCAAGCGCGTCCAGGATCCGGGCCGATGGCCGCGGGCCCCGGGCCTGCTCCAGCCGCGTGTAGTAGTCGACCGACATGTGGGCGAGCTCCGCCACCTCTTCGCGGCGCAGACCCGGTGTGCGGCGGTCGGTGCCCGTCGTCGCCAGGCCGATCTCGTGCGGACGCAGGGCCGCCCGGCGGTCCCGCAGGTAGTGGGCCAGCTCTTGCCGTGCCATGTTGCCTCCTCCCACTGCCTGGTACAGGCTGTCCCTGGCAGGGCACCCACGACCAGGGAAGCGTGGTTGCCATGAACAAACACACAGCTCTGGTCACCGGTGCCAACAAGGGCATCGGCAAGCATATCGCCCGGCTGCTCGCTGCCGAGGGCTTCACCGTGTACGTGGGCTCCCGTGACCCCGGGCGCGGGCAGCGGGCCGTCGAGGAGATCGGAGCCGGGGCCCGTCTGCTGGTCCTCGACGTGACAGATCCCGGCGGCGTCGCACAGGCCGCGGCTCAGGTGGACCGCTTGGACGTGCTGGTCAACAACGCTGGCATCTCGCCGTCACTCGCCCCGCCGACCGACACCGGCGTCGAGGAGTACCGGCGCACATACGAGACCAATGTGTTCGGGGTAGTGGCGGTGACCAATGCCTTCCTGCCCGCCCTGCGCCGGTCCCCGCGCCCGCGCATAGTCAACATCTCCAGTGGCACCGCGTCGCTGACCTGGAGCACCACCCCCAACCCCCAGTTCACCCCGGGAAGCGGCGCCGCCGCCTACCGGTCGTCCAAGGCCGCCCTCAACGCACTCACCGTCCTCTACGCCCAAACGCTGGCCGAGGACGGCTTCAAGGTCAACGCGCTCGCCCCCGGCCTGCGGGCCACCGATCTCAACCCCCGGGCCGCCGCTGCCGGCGGCGACCCGGCCGAGGCCGCGCAGGGTGCCCTCCGCCTAGCCTTGCTGCTGGACGACGGCCCCACCGGTGGCTTCTTCTCCTGGGACGGAACGCCCGTGCCCTGGTGATCAGTCATGGGCGGTGTCGGGGACGGGTGTCCCAGCGGTGAGTGGTCCAGGCTCGGCGGATCAGGCTGCGGACGGTGATGACGGTGTCGGCGAGGTCGAAGAATGCGTCGATGACCGTGGCGCGCCGCTCGTAGCAGCGGGCGAGCCGGTAGAAGGCGTTCTGCCAGGCGTGGGTGCGTTCGACATGCCAACGCCGACTGGCCTGGATGGGCGCTTTCTCGCCTTTGTGTGCGATGCGGCCGCGTGCAGGCCGCGTTCGCTGAGCAGCGCACGAGTCTTGTCCGAGTCGTAGCCGACGTCCAGGTGCACGGTGATGCCGTCGGGTAACGGGCCGAGGTCATCCAGGCGGTCCAGGGTCGGTGCGAGCAGGGAGGAGTCGTGGCGGTTGGCGCCGGCCAGGACGCGCCCCAGGGGAATGCCATACCCGTCCGTCATACCCGAGCGTTTCAGGCCCTGTTTGCCGCGGTCGACCGGTGAGCGACCGGCCACCTCGCCGCCTCCGGGCGCCTTGGTGATGGCAGCCATCCACGGCGATCTGGTCAAGGACGAGGCCGACGATCCGGTCGTAGGGACTCCAGTGCGATCTGCTTGAGCTGGGCGAACAAGCCGAGCCGTATCCACTCGTCGCGGCGGCTTCGGATCGTGGCGGCCGAGCAGGTCATGTCGGCGATCGCCTCGTAGGAGCAGCCGAAGCGCAGCAGTTGCAGCAGCTTGTCGAAGATGATCCGGTCGCTGATGCGCCGCCGGTGGCAGCCGAGCGGATGGTCCGGATGGAACTCCGGCCGCTCGGGCAGCAGAGCCACGAATTGGTCCAAAGCGGTTCGGTGAGCCATGGCGGCAGCGCGGGCACAGGTCTCCCCAGTGGTCACAGAGCGTCGCAACTCCATGATCACCGGGACCTGTGCCCGTTCTGTTGCCAGATCCCCCAACCACGCCTATCCGCGCGGCCTCTAAGGCTCACAGGCGATATCGGCTTGGGCCTCTAGGCCGATCCGTCTGCCTTGAGGGTTCCCGCGTCGGCGGCCTGCCTCTCGCGACGCTTGGCGCGGGTGCCGTTTCCAGTCCTGTCCTGAGCCTCCCAGTCGGGTTCCGGCCCAGGATCCTTCGCTGGAACCTTCGTCACCTGCAGACCAGCCGCCCTTCCTCGGGTGTGCTGACTGGTATCGCAGGTCAACAGCCGCACGGGGCGCCCCGCGAGGGACTGGATCGCGACCGCCCGATCAATGATCTCGTCATCGGCGAGGGACAGCCGCACATGCCCAGGCGGGTCAGGACGATTTCCGGGCTGATGCCGCCGCGGACTTCGTCCTGTGTGAGACGGGACCGGCGCAGGATCCCGGACAGGGATCCCTTCAGCGTGCCGTCCAGAAGTCCCAGTGTGTGGCCCGCTCGCCATCGCGCCCGGTGCTTACCCGCCTCCTTCAGGCCCTCCAGTTCGTCGACCACGGCGATCGGGAACAGCAACCGGATGTGCTCGCCGGACGACAGACCCACCACCTGGTGCAGGTCGACGTCTCCCAGCTTGTCGGGGTTCTGAACGTAGAAGCTTGAGTCGGCAACCACGAACCACTCCCGTCCGTCCCAGCGGGTCATCAGCGACTGCAGCAGGTCTATCGCCGCCTCGAGGGTCTCGATGCGCTCAGCCAGTTCCTGGTCCACCAGCAGGTTCACAAGACGCTGCTGCTCCGAGCCCGCGAGGTGCCCGACGCCGTCCAGGAGCGTGTCGTGGCGCTTCGACAGGACCAGGGCGGTGAGGTCTTCGGGGCTGACCTGGTTCCGCAGCTGCTGGGCTGAGCGCAGTGCCCACTCCAGATAGCTGAGCAGCCGGTGGTAGGCACTGGAGTGGCCCACCCCGCCGCGTTCGTTGACCGCTGCGGTGTGCACGGTCCGCAACGTATCGAGGAGGTTCTGCCGGTTGGATCCTGGGCGAGGCGTGATGAGCATGCGTGGATCCTGCCAGGGGTGGCCCACACAGGACCGCTCAATTCCAGCAGCGGGTGGCCGGCGCCCGCTCCGCCCGCCTCACAAGCGCGGGTGTCACGCGGCCCGCCGAAGCTCTAAGGCTGCGAGGTTCACAGGTCGTTTCCCCAGGTAGACGGGGTATGCTGGTCTCCGGCCGTACGGACGACGTCGCGGAGCTGATCACCCGCCGCCTCGCCGCGCTCGCCCACAGCGGCCTCCAGGCCTCGATGAGCCGACGGTGCGCGCGGTGGTCCGCCAGGCCGTCCGCGACGTCCGCACCGCACCGCACCGCCTCCACCGCCCGCCGATCCGCCGGCGGACCCGACCATCGCCGCGCTGCGCCGCGTCGTCGACGACCTCGCCGCCAGCAGCCACGCGATCGGCGAGCTGATGCTCGAAGTCGCGCCGACCTACCTCTCTGACACCGAGGCCGCCGACGTCCTGGCGCTGCTGTGCGACCAGATCGGCGAGCCCATCGAGCACGGCCTCGCCCCCCGTCGCTACGCGATCTCCGGAGACCGCCGCGCCCTGCACGGCACCATCCTGTAAACGTCGATCCCGGCTGCTCCTGTGTGCCACCCAGCCCGTTTCCCCAGGTGGGCGAGGTGCGTATGAGGGTGTGAGGTATGAGCCGAGGGCCTGCGGCGACGGGTTCCGCTGCTCCTGGTCGTGTTGCTCGCCATGGTGTGCAGCAGGTTGCTACCCGATGGGCAGCAGACGTCGTCACCGGTGTGCCGCTCGTGGTCCTGGTGGTGGTCGCCGGGTGGCAGCGGGACGGTGTCGCCGGTGCAGCGCAGCATTTGCATGGGCCGGGCGCCACAAGGGTGCTGCACGGGTAGCAGGCCGGCACCGCACGGCCGCTGCATACAGCGCCGTAGGGCGGAGCCTGCCGACCTACCGCGGGCGCGGCTGCCGCTTTTCCCTGGAGGGGAACGATGTACGCACCGGGTTGGCTTCGTTCACTTTCAGCAGCAGCGTTTGTCCAGCACGTTGGGCAGCAGCTGGCGGTCGGCGGCCTCGGGAATGTTCACGAGAAATGGTTCTGGCTCACTTTCCGTGGAGGGCTGGCTGAGTGTGATGTTCAGTGGCGTGTGGTGGCATGGCCGGACTCTGCTGCCGTGACCTGCTGGGAGACCGCCTTCATGCCCGTGTACTCGTCTCTGACCCACGCCCTGGCCGCGGCCTTGGCCGATGTCCTGTGGTTCATCGAGGGCAGTGAAGACGAGCAGATGGATCCGGACGACGCCGTCAAGGTCCTGGAGGGTGTCGCCCACCTGCTCAGCAAGCTGTCGAGCGACCAACGGAGCGAACTCATCGATCTGCTCGGGTCGATGGCCGAAGCCGAGTCCGACCCCGCGCGGCGGGAGTTCCTGGAAGGGTTTCCGGAAGGCTTCGGGCTCCTTGATGATGCAGTCTGACCTGTGCATCACGAGTAGAGCAGGACGCGGTTGCGGAGAAGCCGGAAGCCGGCCCGGCCGAACATCTGGCGTTTGAGCATCTTGATCCGGTTGACGTGGCCTTCGACGACCCCGGAGCTCCAGGGCAGGGTGAGGCCGGCGATGACTGCATCGCGGTCACGGTCGATGCCTGCGGCGAGGGTATGGAGGCCGGGGAGGTTGTCTCGCCGGACGGCATCGAGCCACTGCGGCAGCCGTTCGCCTTGGCGCTAGGTGAGCATCTGACCGAAGGAGCGGACGTGGCCGGTGAGGGCGTCCAGTTCAGGGCAGTGGACCAGAACGGCCTTGAGCCGAAGGTGCTCCGTCTCGGTGAGGGTCTCCGGCCGGCGGAGGATCCATCCGGCGACGACCCGGGATGACGGTGGCCGAGCCGTGACGAGGCCTGGCGAGAGCCGCTTCTCCCGGAAATAGGCGCGAACCCGCTGGTAGCTGCCCTGATAGCCGAGCGGCACGATCTCCTCCCATACCCTCCAGGCGTTCGTGCAGCCCTGGTTCCAGCGGTCATCCAGGTAGGGCTTGAAGGCATCGAGTTTGGATGGTCGGCCCTGCCACTGCCCCTGGAACAGGTCCTCCGGGGTGGCTGCGTCAGCGAGGAGCTTGACGGTGCGGGAGGTCATCCGGAGTTGGCGGCCGATCGCCCTCCGACTGAGCCCGGCGGCCAGCAGTTCGTGGACGGTCGCGTGATTGACACGGGTGCGGTCAGCGAAGCGGTGTCCCCTCGGCCAAGGCGAGCCGGAGGAGTCTTCGAACTTCTCCGGCTCGGGGGCAGGCTGGGCGGGATCTGCGCCAGAACCTGCAGGCATCCGCGGTGGTCTGCGACGCATCGCTCCGCAGCCTCGCTCAGGTTGTGCCAAAGATGCCACCTGTCCGCGACCTGCACCGCCTGCGGTGCCCCGGCCGTGGCACCCTCGGCGAAGAACGGTGCCCGATCGCGGCAGACCACCTCCACCCCGGGCCGTTTCGCGAGCCAAGCTGCGAGGCTGGACGCCTCCCGGTCGGGCAGCAGGTCCAGTGGACGCCGGCTTTCGACGTCGATCAGGACAGTCCCGTAGTGACGCCCTTTGCGGGTTGCGTACTCATCGACGCCGACCACCCGCGGGGCTGGAACTTCGGGGTCGGGTAACGCTTCGACCAGCCGCAACACCGTGCTGCGGCTCACGGACACG
Source organism: Streptomyces sp. NPDC007917 (assembly GCF_042959105.1). Taxonomy (NCBI): domain Bacteria; kingdom Bacillati; phylum Actinomycetota; class Actinomycetes; order Kitasatosporales; family Streptomycetaceae; genus Streptomyces; species Streptomyces sp. NPDC007917. The sequence goes on along the minus strand of NZ_JBIBKK010000055.1, from coordinate 8,742 downwards.
CCGAAGACGCGCGCCATGCGGGCACCGGCCCGACCGGCGAGCGCGAGGCCGACCGCGGCCAGCGTCGACCGCAGGCGCTCGGTCCGTCGGCCGTACCGACGGGTCAAGCCCGGCAGCTGTTCGGCGAAGGTCTGCCGCCCGCACGAGATGACCGGGCAGAGGAACCTGCGGACGCGCAAACAGAGAGCGACCCGTCTGCCTCCGCTGGGCACATCAGCGGGAAAGCGCAGGTAGGAGCTGTGAATCCGCCGTGACCAGCTCCCGCATCCGGGACAGACGGCCCCAGCCACCGTGCTTCGAGCCTCTATGCGTACCGCCTCGTCGCTCACGTCGACCGACAGCACCGCCACGTCGGCGATCGACGGGAACAGCAGCTCCTCCAGCCGGAGCACCCTTTCTTCCACGGGCCGAACTGTCAGCCACACCGCACCCGGTACGGGCCAGTTCCGGGCAACTTCCCCAAGGTCCACTCGCCCGACAACCGTCACTCAGCGTGCATGCTCCACGGAATGTGAGCCAGACCCCGAGAAATGACGTCAGTGCATGGGACGGCCGGGCGCCCGTGAGGGGACGTTGTTAGTTAATTCGGGCCCTGGCGCCCTGTCCCCGTCGGGTTGCTCTGTTGGGCAGAGGCGCATCGCGCCCGCTCTGATCCACCGGCGGTGCGGGCCGTTTGCAGCGGAGCAGGGGCGCCTGGCCCGGCCACTCAGTCGAAAGTGCTGGCCAAGTAGGCGTTGCGGATTCTGATGAGGTGGGGCATGTAGCGGCTCAGGAGGAGTCTGTCGACGATGCCTCCGACCGGTCCCAGCGGTGAGGCGAAGTCGATGACGTCTCTCATGATGGTGCCGCCGGCGCCGTCCGGCTCGAAGTGGTGGGCGTGACGCCATCGCTTGAAGGGTCCGGACTCCTGCTCGTCCACGAAACTTCGGGGCCGGTCGTAAGAGGTGATGCGGGCTTTGAGTCGCCAGGTCAGGCCGAGGTGGCGAGCCTGGAAGGTCACTGTGTCACCAAGCGCCAGCTCGCCCCGGGTCTTGCCGCCAACCGCTCGCTCCGACGAATCGGCCATCGAGCGGGTATGCGACTCCACGTCCAGGCATACCGCGAACACCTGGTCCGGGGGTGCCGCGACGGCTGTCACGACCTCGAAATGCTGCACAAGCTCACCCTAGACGCCGGGGATTCTGGACCTTTGCCCGGGGCGAACACATGTCTGATCTCAGGCTCGGCGGCGCTTCTCCAGGGTCGCGCGAGGCGGCGGAATCTGCCCCGACACGACGGAAGCCGCAGCAGGCGGCAGGCAGTGTCGATCGCGGCGTCAGCGGCCTGCTCGGTCGAGCTCGCTGGCGGGGCAGGGTGGTCACTGTGCTTCTCCCTCACGGTGGTCGCCGCCGCTGGTGCGGCGGCGTCGGAGCAGTTGGTCATAGGGGGTCACCGACGGCAGCGGCCTGGTGTCCGGCGGAAGGTGTGCGAGCCGCCACGCAAGCAGCGACGTGACGGTGGCCGACGTCTGTCCCGGAGCTGCCGGGATGGATGCGCCGCCGGTTGGCTCGTCCTCCGTCTGGGCGGCCTTGCGGGCCTCCAGGGCAACGGCGTCGGCGGTCAGGGCGCCGGCCCGCAGCGCGGTGGCCAGGCACGCGTCGACATGCTCGTGGGCGAGGTGGCGGTTCAACAGCAGTACCTCGATCAACGCCCGGGTGCCGTCCCGCTCGCCGTGAACCTTGCGGGCCTGGGTCCACCAGGCATCGTGGACCGGGGTGAACTTGCCTGCTGACCGGGCCTGTTCCAGGACCGTGGCACCGGGCAAGGCGCCCGGCATGCGGATGAGGGCTTCGAGATAGTGGTCCAGGTCCAGGCGGCAGCTGCCCTTCGCGATCAGCCTCTCGTGGCGGGCCACCTCGACGTTCTTGTCGTAAATCACCAGGGACCGAGTAGCGGTTGGTGTGAACGGCGATCTGGCTGTAGCGGTCGAGCCGTGGCGTGAACAGCTGGCCCGTCTCGAACGGTTCCTCGGGCAACGGCATCAACAGCGGCCGCCCGACGGCGAAGTACTCGTCGACGGTCCGCGGCCGCGGACCGATCCGGCGATGCCCGTCGTGCAGGTCCCACTGGTCGACCATCTCGTTCAGCTCGGCGAGAGAGTCGACTTCCGGCACCGGGGTGAAGTGGTTGCGACGGAAGTAGCCGATCATCCCTTCGACTCCGCCCTTCTCGTGGGCGCCTTCGATGCCAGGGCGGCAGTAGAAGCTCTCGATGTTGAAGTGCGAACGGAAGGCGATCCACCGTTCGGTCTCCGCCCTGGCCCGGCTCAGCTATCTTTGCACGTACCCTTCGAAGAAGGCTTCCTGGCCGCAGGAGGCGAAGACCCTTCTCTGTACTTCGAAGTGATCACTTTCGGCCGCTACCTCAGCCGAGGGAGAATACGATTGCCGACCACCAGGCACGCTGACACGATCGCGAGCGTGATCACCTCTGAGACACCGGACTGCCTGATTGTGACGGGGATGCCGGGGGCCGGGAAGTCGACGGTAACCAGGCTCGTCGCCGAGCGCCTGCCACGCTCCGCCCGGCTCGACGGCGACTTCATCAGCAGGCTGATCGTCAGCGGTCGCGTCTGGGCCCTTGGCGAGCCTGCCGACGAGGCGGCGCGCCAAGTGGAGCTGTGCAACCGCAATCTGTGCACGCTGGCAAACAACTTCTCCGACGCCGGCTTCACCCCCGTGATCGACTGGGTGATCCCTGACCGCGCGCAGCTGGACTTCTTCGTCTCTCTCCTCCCGGCTCGGAAGGTCTTGTTCGTCGTTCTCGCACCGGGCATCGAGGCGTGCCAGTACCGCAACACCATCCGTGATCCACGGGAGCGGTTCGACTTCGACGGTTATGAAGATCTCGATGCCGACATGAAGCGAGAGCTCGGCGATGTCGGGTGGTGGTTTGACACCGCGGCCCTTACTCCCGAGGAGACCGCCGATCGCATCGTCCGGGAAGCTCGCCATCGCGCCCTGGTGAACTGACTAAAGCCGCTCTCGCCGCACTCAGCCCGCCGCCGAAGGTGGTCGGCTTGCTTCTTCTTCTCGCTAATGTGCCCCAGGCTCTTCTTCAGAGCGGCGACCTCGCCCAGCCACTGCATCCGGTGTGCCTCCTTGAGCCGCTCGTGGGCGTTGGCCTCGATCTCCAGGAGCCGGGGGACCTGGGCGAGGTCGAGACGAAGCATCGGGCAACGGACGAGGCTTCTCTGAACTTCCTGTCGCCTCCCTGTCCGCCCGGCGGCCCTGGGCGCCGACATGTCAGTGAGCTCTGGCAGCATCACGGCCATGACCGACATTGATGACCTCGTGCAACGCGTCGCCACCCGGGCCGCATCGGACAGCAAGGACCTTCCCGCGCCTGTCGACAATGCCCAGATCGCGGAGGCCGAGAGGCAACTGGGCTTCGCGCTGCATCCCCTACTTGCGCGCCTGTATCGCGAGGTTGCTGACGGTGGCTTCGGCCCTGACTACCGACTGCTGCCACTGCTTGGTCCGAACTCCAGCGTCGTTGGCGAATACCTGACGCGACGTGAGGCGTCGGTTGGAGTGGAGCACCCGGAGTGGCCCGAAGGCGTCGTACCGATCCTGACCTGGGGCTGTGGCATGTATGCAGGCGTTGATTGTCTCAGTGAGGACGGTCAGGTCCTGCTCTTCGAGCCGAACCCGTATAGCGGCGGATCGTGGGATGAGTGTTGGTTCCTCGACTCCGCCAGCCTCGCAGCGTGGCTGGAGACATGGCTCGCGGGGACAGGCTGGTTCGAGGAGGACGCCTTCGACGGGGGCGACGTGGTCGAGCCTCAGCCATGGGAGCAGGCCGCGGGTCGGCTGTCGTCTGGCGCATAGCGAAACGGCAACGCTTTGTCCCGTTGGTGCAGGCGCTGTCGTCCCGGGCATGCTCACGGCTCCCTTCGGAGTGTGGGCACCGGGAGGGTGACCAATGCACTGGCTGCGCGTCTGGTGATCTGGGTGTACGGGGTGGCGCTGCCGAAGCCGGGGGAAGTGGATGACGAACTGTGGGCGGTGGTCGAGTCGCTGTTACCGAAGGTGGAGCGTCGGATTCGGCACTCGGAGTAGGCCCCCTCCGGACCGGCTGGTCTTCCAGGGCATCCTGTTCATCCTGCACACGGGGATCGCCCCGGAACACCTGCCGCAAGAACTCGGCTTCGGCTCGGGCATGACCTGCTGGCGCCGCCCGGCTGAATGGACGAGGCCGGGTCTGGCTCCGGCTGCACGAGCGCCTCCTGGCCAGGACCTGCAGAGCGAATGCCCTGGTCGAACGCTTCAACCGCACCCTGCTGGACGAATGGGCCTCCCTGCGGCCCTGCACACCTAGCGCTTGTCGAGGGCGAGTTCGCCGTTGAGGATCACCATGCTGAGGTTGTGGAGGTTGCCGATGTCCGCGGTGGGGTCGGCGTTCAGGACGAGCAGGTCGGCACGCTTGCCGGGGGCCACCGTGCCGAGGTCGGGGCGGACGCACTGTCGCGAGGCGCCGCTGGTGCCTGCGGCCAGCACCTGCGTGGGCGTCATCCCGGCCGCCGCCATGAGTTCGGCCTCTTCCAGAGTGTTGGCTCCGAACAGGCCCCGACCGCTGAAGGTGTCGCTGCCCAGCGTGATGTGCACGCCGGCCTCAGCGACCTTTTTGAGATTGTCACGGGCGTCCGGATGGGCGTCGTCGATCCAGAGCGTGGGCGTGTAGGTGATGTCGTGCTCGAGCATCAGGTCGATGAGCGAGTGGTCAGTGAGGGGCTCGATGGTGACACCGTGCTCCAGGCCGTCCGCCCCGGCCTCGATCGCCTCGCGTGCCGCGGCTTGCTGGGTGGTGTGGACGGTAACCCGAAGGCCCCTGTCGTGCCCGGTCTCGATACCCGCCCGAAGGAGGTCGAGGGGTAGCCGTTCCAGCTCGACACCATCCGGAAAGGCTGGATTCTGCCAGAGGTACTTCGGCCCGCCGGAGTGTGCGCACGCGCCTTCCGACAGGAGTTTGATCGCGTCCACCTTGCGGTCAGCGAGGTGGTGCACCAGGTCGCGGATCTGCTGCACGCTGTTGACCTCTCCCGTGAAGCGTTCGCGCGCCCAGGGGTTGTCGCGGAAGACCGTGGCGGCGGGGTGCCCGTCGCGTCCGGTGATGCCGCAGCCGGTTGCCAGCAGTCGCGGGCCTCTCAGCGTGCCCGCGGCGATTCTGGCCCGAGTGTCCAGGATTCCGTCCGTCGGATCGCCCACCGACTTGATGGTGGTGACGCCGTGGTCGAGGAACAGCCTGAGCTTTTCGGGGAGCTCGTTTTCCTCGAAGGCCCGCATCGAGTCGGGATCGGAGACCGAGCGCACGTCGTAGAAGTGGATATGAGTGTCGATCAGGCCCGGCATGACCCATCCTTCGGCCGCGTCCACCTCTTGTGTGCCGCTGAGCGGCTCGGGTGAGACGGAGGCGATCTGTCCGCCGTTGATGGCGATGTCGTGCAGACCGGCGAGCGACTGGCGGCCGCCGAAGACATGTGCGCGCCTGACCACGAGGTCGTAGGTCGCCGGGCCGCTAGCCTCGGCGTTCACGACTGCTTCGGATTCCTGCGGCATCGTTCTCCTCCTGGCGCGTAGGTGGTCGGGCCGTGGTGCACGCATCGTGCGGCTGTCGGCATCGGAGCCGGGAGGGTTGGGACGCCCGCCCCAGAACAAACTGCAACTAAATCAGTTACGGTTAAGTTATGTGTTGCGGCGCAGGGTGTGCATGCGCCACTGCTGGATCGGTGATCCTTCACTTCTTGCCGGAGGCCAGTATCTGCTGCAGCAGGCCGGCGATCGTCGTCCTGGCGAGCTGTTGCTCCAGAGCTCGCTCCGCGTTCTGGAATTCGGCGTCAAGCAGGTCGCCGATGTGGCGTCCGACCTCGCACGCCCCGCTGGGCGGACGGGTGTGCCGCGAAAAGATCTGGCCCTCCTCGACGGCGGCGTACGCGTCATGGAGCGTGATGTCCCGCGGGTCCCGGGCAAGGGACCAGCCGCCCCCTCGGCCCTCGGTGGACCGCACCAGTTGAGCGTCTCGCAAGCGCCCGAGGATGCGCCGCACGAGGACTGGGTTGCTCTCGAGGCTGTCCGCGATCTCCGCGGAAGTCAACGAGCCCCCGCGCCGGTGCGCCAGCATCGCGAGCGCGTGAATCGCGACCGCGCTCCTGCTGCTGAGCCCCGCCAACTCCTGCTCCCGTCATCGCCACCGGTTAACTGCAATCAGGCTAGTTGCAGTTACATCCATGGTCAACCGAGGCGTAGTTCCGGCCGGGTTCGGCAGGGCGGCGGTGCCCGCCAGGCACAGCCGCCCCGTTCCCGGCCCGGCCCGCAGTGGCGGAGCACCGCGAGCCGCCAGGATCTGTCCCGGCCGGGGGTCCGCTGCCGCCCGCCCGGTCGGCCCCCATCGCTGGCGGGCCGCGTATCGGTGGTGCGCACCCACCCGGTGCGCACTACCGGTCCTGCTGGCATGGCATGGCATGGCATGGCATGGCATGGCCTGGCCGCTGCGACACCTCTGTTCGGCCGCAATCGGCGGTGAGCACGGGATCGCGTCGCCTTCACGGTGGCGGACGTTTCCCGTGTGCTGTCCATGCCGTTGACTGCCGCCTGGGGTGTTCCGTGGCCCCTGCCCAAAGTCGATGTCACCGGCCGCGTCCGCGCGGGCCTGGATCTGCTGCAGGGTCCGGGTGGGCACATCGTCCAGCACGCAGCGGCGGAACCGGGTGTACGCCGTCTTCCAGGGGTCCGTAGCGTTCCGAAACGTCACGCCGGGAGATCCAGGTCCGGATCTTGGGGACCATGCCGTTGATGACCTGCCGGTCCGGCATACGCGGTCGGCTCGTGGAGGCCCGCCGTATCAGCGGAGCAAGTAACTCTCGCTCCTGGTCGGTGAGTTCATGGCGGCGTATCACCCCACTGTCATCCACCATCCCACGATCTTCGAAGACGGACCCTAGCCGTGGAAGGTCGCGATCTCTTCGAGCGCAGCTCGTTCGGTCGTGACCTGGTTCACCGGCGCGGCATCGTCGGCGAAGCCGAAGGAGACGCCCACGAGCAGTCGCCCTGTGCTGACTGCGAGTTCGGCGCGGACCGTGTCGGCGTAGAAGCTCAGCAGCCCCTGCGGGCAGCTCGCCACGCCGTACGCGGTCATCGCCAGCAGCAGCGTCTGCAGGTAGGCGCCGACGTCGGCGGCCAGCCGGGGCCCGCCGTCCCCGGTGACGAACAGGAACGCGGCGTGCGGCGCGCCGTAGAAGCGCAGGCTCTGCGCGTCGTAGGCCGTCCGCGCCTCGTGATCGTCGGGGCCGATGCCCAGTGCTCCGTACAGGTGGGCGCCGAACGCGGCCCGGCGCGCCTGGTGCACCTGTGCGTACATGTCCTCGGAATACGGGAAGTCCGTTGAGGTGCGGTGTGCGGCGTGGGCCGCCTGCAAGGCGTCCGCCAGGCGCTCGCGCGCGGCGCCGCTGACCACCTCCACCCGCCACGGCTGCGCGTTGGAGTTGGACGGCGCGGCACCGGCCAGCGAGAAGATCGCGCGCATGGTGTCCTCGGGCACGGCGTCCGGACGGAACGCGCGGGTCGCGTGACGGCCGCGTATCAGCTTCTCCGCGCAGCCGCTCAGCTCGGTGGGGACCAGCAGGCTCATGGAACACTCCTCGACAGCAACAATGTAAACGAAACCGTTTACCTTGGGTGTATGGCGGGACCTTAGCAGGCGCCGCCTGCTGGAGTAAACGCAGGCGTATACTTGATGCATGAGCGCGACGACTACGGCCTCCGGGGGGCGCGGGCGTGGCGGACGGGAGCGCATCCTGGCCGCCGCCGCCCGGCTGTTCGCGGTCCAGGGGATCAACGCGACCGGCATGGAGCAGGTCGCGGAGGCGGCACCGGTGTCCAAGCGGACGCTCTACGCGCATTTCCGGACCAAGAGCGACCTGGTGATCGCCCACCTCCAGGACCTCGCCTCGTCGGGGGCGACCCTGGAGAGCGTGTTGACCCGCGAGGACATCCCTCCGCGCGAGCGGATCCTCGGGCTGTTCGACCAGCCCGCGCCGGACGCGGCACCGGTGCGCGGGTGCCCGTTCATCGATGCCGCGGCGGAGTTCCCCGACCCGGACAGCACAGTCCACTCCTACGCCCGCGAGCAGAAACTGCGGATGGTAGGGCTGGTCACCGCACTGGTGACGGAGCTGGGCTGCCGCGAGCCGGCCGCACTCGCCGAACAGCTGGTCACCCTCGCGGACGGGGCGGCCAGCCGGGCCATGGTGCTGGGCGAAGCGGACTACGGTCGGCACGCACGGACGGCAGCGGAGACCCTTCTCGCGCACGCCCTCGCGGGATGACCCCTCGGCCTCCGGCAGCAGCCCTCCCTCCTTGCCCGCCGCTGTTCGCCCGTTTGCGGATACCCGTCTTCACAACACGCGGCACCGACGGCGTCGCCCCGGCTGTTCGCCCAGCGCGCCGGATACATCGGCCAGGTCAGCGCCACCCTGGAGATGCCCAAGAGGGACCGCATCGAGCTGGAGCGTGCCGCTCAAGCCCTCCACACCGAGGCGACCTCTGAGAACCCTGAGCGGGCCGCCTGAATGGGCCTTCAGAGGGCCGAGCAGGCCCTGGGGGCGCTCATTGTTTCCCCGCGCGGCGGCCCCGCCGGGTTCGTCGCCGTCCTGGACACACGGACGGTGGCGATACCGGACGCGACCGGCAACAAGCGTCTGGACAC
>NZ_JBIBKK010000054.1:0-21237 GCF_042959105.1 Streptomyces sp. NPDC007917 | reverse complement strand
CGCGACCTGGACCTGATGCACCGCAAGAGCCAGGAACCGGCTGTCGTGGCGGCTCTCGCGAATGCCGGATTCGCCGAGACCCTCGACTGGCGCCCTGTGCGGTTCGTCGTCACCGACCCCCATGGTCGGGAGATCGATCTTCATCCTCTGATTTTTGCTGCGGACGGATCCGCTGTGCAGGCGTCACCCGACCCTGAGCACCCGTTCGTCTATCCCGCCTCGTGCTTCGTCACCGGCATGATCCTGGGGACCACCGTCCCGTGCCTGTCGCCGGAGCAGCAGGTCTACTTCCACCAGGGCTACGAACCGGCTGATCACGACCGTCACGACATGGCCCAACTCCGGCAGGCATTCGGCATCGCCACCCACTTCTGACCAGCTCTCCAAGGGCACCCTCCCGTCGCGTCGAACTTGTCCCACTTCGGCAGCACCTTGCACGAGTTCGTCGGAACAAGTGCGCTTTACTGAAACTCTCGTTCGAAGCGATCGCGACGTACGGGCCTACGAACTGCTGCCCCCGCTTGACAGTCCCAGCGGGGCGTGGCCGTATGCGACCGGGGCCGCCGCGTCCAGGCCGCGTCGCCACGTACCGGCGGGATGTCGCAGGTGTCGGTCAGTGGCAGGCGCGGACCATCACAGTGAGGACCGGCGAGGCCGGTGACGGCTGGCTCTGCCCGATGTCCTCGTACCCCCACGACCTGTACAGCACGTGGACCTTTCCGTCCCCAGCGGCTGGGTTGACCATGAGTGTGACGTACGGCTCGTCGCGTGTGGCGAGGAGGGCGTCGTGGATGCGCCGGGCAGTGCCGGTCTTCCTCCAGGCCGGCCGGACACCGATCTCCTTCAGGGCCACGGCCGGTCGCTCGGTGTACTTGTCGGCCGGCTCGGGACTGGTGCGCTGCCGGTAGCGGTCACCGTGCTCGATGGTGTTGCCATAGGCGTAGCCGATCGGATGCCCTGAAGGGTGTCAATATTCCAATTAGGCTGCTGAGCTGGGCGTTTCCTGTGGATGGTGAGGCGGTCGGGGTGGCGTGGTGTGGTATTCGTTGAGCAGTCCGCCGAGTACCTGCTTGCGCCTGACCGTGGCGGCGGGCAGGGGGATGGCGTTCGGGTCGTCGTCGGGAGCTCGTAGGCCGAGGCTGCGATGGGCCCGTCCCGCGTTGTAGTGCTCCGCGTACATGGTGAGGACGGTGCGCAGATGTCGTTCGCCGGTGACGAGGAGGCGGTCGGTGCATTCGGCGCGGGTTGTGCGTATCCATCGTTCGGCGAATGCGTTGGATCGGGGACACTGCGGCGGCGTTGGGATGACGGCTGTGCCGTTGCCGGCGAAGACGGCGTCGAACGCGGCGGTGAACTTGCTGTCCCGGTCACGGATGAGGAACCGGAAGCACCCAGCGCTGTCGCCGAGGTCCATGAGCAGATTGCGCGCGAGCTGAGTGACCCATGCGCCGGTGGGACGGGCTGTGACGCCCAGGACATGGACGCGCCGGGTGGCGATCTCCATGACGAAGAAGACATAGAGACGCTTGAGGAAGACGGTCTCCACATTGCGCTTGCCGAGAATGTCATCCGCCCTGGTCCGAGGGCTGCACCTGGACTGGCGGTCGTCGGCCTCGTCGCTGGAGTCGGTGCTCTCGCGTAGCCGGTAGCCGGCGCGTCATGATGATCGACCGTGCTGCTGCGACTGGCCTACCTGGGGACCAACGCGTTCGCGTTGCTGCGTCTGTTGCCGATGAGCGGCCAGGACAAGGATGCGGAGATCCTGGCCCTCCGCCATCAGATCACGGTGATCGAACGCCAACTCGGTGGTGTGTCGGTGTGCGGCTGCTCATGCGTCCTGACACCGTGCTGATCTGGCACCGCGACCTCGCCAAGCGCCGGCAGCCGCCTTATCGCGGGCCCAAGCGATCCGGTCGACCTCGTACAGTACGGTCCATCCGGATTCTAGTGCTGCGGCTGGCGAGGGAGAATCCAAGCCGTGGTTACAGGCGTCTTCATGGCGAGCTGCTCGTGCTGGGAGTGGAGGTGGCCGCCTCGACCGTCTGGAAGATCCTCAAGGCTGCCGACGTCGATCCGGCGCCCGACCGGAGCTCCAGCACGTGGGCCGACTTCCTGCGCTCCCAAGCCGACGCCCTCCTGGCCTGTGACTTCTTTGAGGCGGTCACCCTGTCCGGCGCGCGGATGTACTTACTCGCGGTGATCGAACACAGCAGTCGCCGCATCCAAGCCCTGGGCGCCACCGCACACCCGACCACCTCCTGGGTAACCCAAGCGGCGAAGAACCTGGTCATGGACCTTGAGGACGCAGGCTGCCGGGCACGATTCATGATCAGGGACAGGGACGGGAAGTTCCCCGCCCTGTTCGACGCCGTCCTCGCCTCCAACGCCGCCTTCGAGGCCCTCGCCGACCTGCCGCTGTTGGTCCCGGTTACCAGCGAGGCCCACCAGGCAGGATTCCCCGCCAAGCGTCAGCACGCCCCCGCCGGCCAACAGGCCATGGCCGCCTGCCTCGCCACTCCATCCGGTCGGGCCCAGTACCGCCAGCGCAGTGCCCTGGTCGAGCCGGGCTTCGCCCGGCTCGACCAGCGGTTCGGCCGCCACCTCACTTACCGCGGCCGCCATGCAATGGACACCGAGATCAAGCTCCGCGGCACGGTCCACAACCTCAACAAGCTGCTCAGCCGCACAGCCAAAACTCGCTCTTGACCTTCACCAAGCGGAGGTTGCGCGACAGCCTCCCACCCGCCCCGCCAGGGCACCGAAACCCTCCCGCCCGGACCAGGACGGCTACCCGGCCGCAAGAACACGCAGCCCACACTTCGACACGACGTGCACACAGTCCGCACAGCAGACACGCCGAAACAGCGCAGGAGGAAGCCAACAACGCCACGGCCACGCCGCACAGGTTAAAGATCAAGCGAGTAGGATCCGTTGTCTGCGCATCGGATCGGCCGCCTCGCTCGGGGCGACGGCTGGCGATGACGATGACTACCCGTGGACAATTCGCGCAGCGCGTACCACGCCGACTGGTTTGCCATGTCCGAGGACGGGGGCAGTGGCGAGTTCGGTGAGGGTTTCGTCGGCGTCGGTGTCAACGCCGAGCCACCGTAGTGCGGCGATCATGACGACAGGGCGAGCTCGGGTGGAGCCGTCGGCGATCTTCAGGGAGATCGACGAGCCGTCGGAGAGTGCCATCGCGTAGACGCCTTCTGCGCCCTCCTTGGCGACCGAGCCGGGAAGTGCGCCCATGAGCCGGGTCACGTCCCGGCCGGTTCCGCCGACGTATGCGGCGTGTGTGTTCATCGCGAGGGCGACTCGCCGTTCCAGCGATCCAGGCCGGCTGGTCGCCAGCTTGGCGAACGCCCGGGCCAGGCCCCGGTAGCCGATGGCGAACAGTGGCGCTCCGCAGCCGTCGACGCCGGTCGCGGCCACCTTTTCGCCGGCCAGGTCTTCGATCGTCTCGCGCAGCGCGTGCTGGAGCGGGTGGTGCGGGTCCCGGTACGTTGTCGTGTCCCAGCCGTTGGCAACGCAGGTGGCGAGCATCGCGGCGTGTTTGCCCGAGCAGTTCATCGTCAACGGACTCGGGCCTTTGCCCTCGGCAAGGTGGGCGTGGAGGGCGGCTTCGCCGATGGGCAGAGCGGCCGTGCATTGCAGTGCTCCGGCGTCGAGCCCGGCGTCTTTGAGGATTCTGCGCACACCGTCGAGGTGGAAGGCTTCGCCGGAGTGGCTTGCACAGGCCAGTGCCAGCAGTTCGCCGTCCAGGTCGAGTCCGGCGCGCAGCATGCCGAGCGCCTGAAGGGGCTTGGCGGCCGACCTGGGGTACATGGGGCGGTCCGGCTCGCCGACGCTCAGTACGGTTTGCCCGTCCGGCCCGGCCGCGTGGACCGTTCCGTGGTGCACCGATTCGAGGAAGTCTCCTCGCCAGACCTCCGCCACCACCGCGTGCATAGCGCGGCTCCTTCCTGTTCGGCCGTGCCGGCCAGCGAGCTGAACTGTTAACAGTTACCACTTTGCCACCGCCCGTGTCGATTGCGTGGGGGTATTGACAGACTCCGTTCAGTGCCTGTGCACTGTCGAATGTCAACACTTCCCGCTGCAGTCGGCAGCGGCAAAACGCATTCGTGGCCGTGGCGAATCACCAGCGGTCAGCCTGAACGGACGGACGGCGCACATGCCCGACACCCTTGAGCGCGGCCTCGCTGGCCAGCTCGTGGAGACGCTTCGCGAACGCCTCCTGAGCGGTCAGATCCCCTCCGGAGCCCGAATCAACGAGGTCGAGATCGCCCGCGAGTTCAGCATCAGCAGGGGCCCCCTGCGCGAGGCGATCCGGCAGCTGGTCAGTGAGGGCCTCCTGGTGCATCGCCCCAACAAGGGCGCTGTCGTGTTCGAGGCCCAGCCGGACGAGATCGATGCGCTTTTCGAGCTGCGCTCAGCACTGGAGACCGCTGCGGCACGGCTGGCCGCCGAACGGCGCGACCACAAGGACATCGCCGCGCTGCGCCGGGCCTGCGAACGGTCGAGGAAACTCCTCGCCGCGGGCCGCGAGTTTGCGCACCGCATGGACCTCGACTTCCACCGTGCGCTGCTCGATGCGGCCCGCAGCCCTCGCATCGCCGAGCAGGTGTGGCGGGTGCATCAGCAGATCATCGTGGTGCGTAGCCGGCAGGACGTGTCCGCGTCGCACACCGACGCCTCGCTGACCGACCACGACCAGATTGCGGACGCCATCGCCGAGGGTCAGGTCGACCGTGCCGCCGAACTGATGGAACTGCACCTTGACCGTGTACGGCTGCAGATGATCACAAGCATGACGGACAACGACACCCTCCGCGGCTGACGACCCCGCCCCGGCACCGCCACTCTCCCCCACCGCTCCCCACCCCTCCTTACCAGCCCTCCCTTTTCCCATGCCCTCGCACCCGGCTGCCGGCATGTCCGGCTTTAAGGAGCACCGTCCCCATGTCCGAAACGCCCGTCGTCGACGTCGCCGAGGCGTCGCCACGCCGCCGCCCGCGCCGTACACCGACACTGTTCGAGGCGGCCCTGCCCATCGTGCTCATGCTGGTGATCGTCGTCCCCGGCTCGATCTGGCTCAGACTCAACCCGGTCGTCCTGCTGATAGCCGCCGCCTCGTGTGCGGGGATCATTGCCTGGCGATTGGGGGTGACCTGGGAGGAGATGCTCCACGGCATCCGCGAGAAGATCGACTCGGCGATGCCGGCGCTGCTCATCCTCGTCGCCATCGGCATGCTCATCGGCACGTGGACGCTCAGCGGCACCATTCCGATGATCGTGGACTTCGGACTGCGGGTCATCCAGCCGTCCTGGATCGTCCTGGTGGCGTTCCTGATCACCATGGTGGTCTCCACGATGACCGGTACCTCGTGGGGCTCGGTCGGCACGGTCGGTGTCGCGCTCATGGGCGTCGCCGCGGGGCTTGGGGCATCCCTTCCGATGACTGCGGGCGCGATCGTGAGCGGCGCCTACTTCGGCGACAAGATGTCACCGCTGTCCGACACCACGAACCTCGCTCCGGCGGTGGCCGGCTCCACGCTCTTCGAGCACATCCGCCACCTCTTCTACACCACCCTCCCTGCGGCCGGAGTCTCGGCGGTCCTCTACTTCGTCCTCGGCCTGACGCAGCACATCGACGGGCACGCCGCCACTGGCTCGGACGCCCTGCTGACGGTGCTCAACCACGCCTTCGACTTCAACATCCTGCTCCTTCTGCCGCCCCTGGTGGTGCTGGCCGGCGCGATGGCGAAGAAGCCCCCGGTGCCGACGATCGTGCTGTCCTCGGCGGTCGCGGCCGTCCTGGGTATGGCCGTTCAGGGCTTCACGATCCACGACGTCAGCGACGCCGCGTCGACAGGCTTCAACGTGACGATGCTGGCCGGGCACGGCGTCGACCCCTCCCATCTGCCCGATGCCGCCGGCGTCCTGCTCAACCGTGGCGGGATGACCTCCATGGCGCAGACCATCCTCATCGGCCTGGTCGGCTTCGCGCTCGCCGGGATCCTCACCGAGGCGGGCTGCATGGACGTCCTGATGCGCCGCCTGCTGCAGCGGGTACGGCGCACCGGGGGCGTCATCCTGGCCACCGCAGTCTCCTCGCTCGGTACGGCGATGGCGATGGGCGTGTCCTATCTGGCGATCCTGATCCCCGGCCAGGCGTTCAAGGACGTCTACCGAGAGCGTGGGCTCGCCGCGAAGAACCTCTCGCGGACGCTGGAGGACTCCGGCACGGTGTTCGTCCCGCTGGTGCCGTGGACCGAGGCGGGGATGTACATGTCGACGACGCTGGGTGTGGCGACAGTCGCCTACGCGCCATATGCGTTCCTCAACTACCTGGGTGTGGTGTTCGCGATCATCTGCGGCTTCACCGGATTCGGCATCGCCCGGATCAAAACGCCGAACAACGTCGCGAAGTAGACATCGAAGGCCATCGTCCTCCCGGCTCGTCAGGCGCGGCCTCGGTGAGGCGCTCGTGCAGCGCGGATCTGGAGCAGCGAACCGCCTGCCGCAGCCATGCCGACGCGGTCGGCGCGATGACCGCCTGGGACGGGTGATACCCGTCGGTGGCGGCCGGCCGGGCCGGCGTCGACCACCAAGGGGTCGACCTCGCCTGCGAGGTCGCCCGTGAACAGGGCCGCGACCTGAGGGTCACCGCCCTCGGCGGCGCGAGCGACACCTCTGTCGGCGCCGCCCTAGGCCTGCCCGTACCGTGCGGCATGGGCGCCATCGGCGACCGCTGACGCCCGGGACCCGTTCATCTACCCGTACACGGTGCCCGCGCAGACGGCACTGGTCGCCGGACTGCTGGGGCGGCCGGCGGCACCACTGCGCAGCTGAGCGACGGCGTCCTGGCAGATCGGCCGCGGGATTGCAGGGGGCAAGGGGCGCCGACGCCTCCAACCCGCAGAGCGGTGCGCTGATGGCCTCGTGCCGCGGCGCCGGTGCGACCGAGGTAGTCGGCCCCGATGTGCGTGCGGGGGCGCTGGGCATCGCGTTACCCGGATGTAACGGTTGATACATCTATGCATCTCATCGAGTCGGATGTAATGTCCCAGTCATTCGACGGCCGCCCGCGCCGTCGCCCATCAGCCCGTCGAGAAGGACCTGACCGTGAAGCCGACCTCCTCCAACCGCCGCACCATCGTGGCGGCCATGACCTGCGCGACCGCCCTGCTCACGCTGTCCGCCTGCTCCGCCAGCAACGACGACGGCGGCACGCAGGCGGCCGCCGGTGGAAAGGTCACCATCGCCGGCAAGGTCGTCCAGCAGGACGCCGCGCTCCACAAGCTCCTGCCGGACGCCGTCAAGAAGTCGGGCATCGTCCGTGTGGCGACCGACATCCCCTACCCGCCCTTCGAGATGTACACCGCCGCCGGCAGCACGAAGATGACGGGCCTGGACTACGACCTCGGGCAGGCACTCGGCGCCAAGCTCGGCGTTCGCTTCACTTTCTCGGCGCAGAAGTTCGACGGCATCGTGCCGGCCCTGCAGGCGGGGAAATTCGACGTCGCCATGTCCGCGATGACGGACAACAAAGCACGGCAGCAGGTCGTCGACTTCGTCGACTACACCCAGTCCGGCTCCGGCATCATGGTCGCCGACGGCAACCCGGAGAAGATCACCACGCTGGACGACCTGTGCGGGCGAAAGGTCGCCGTCCAGGCCGCGACCAACCAGCTCAAGCTCCTCACCGCCCACCAGGCGGACTGTGCCAGGTCCGGCCGAGGCAAGGCCGACATCCAGACCTTCCCCAAGGACTCCGACGCCCAGCTGGCTCTCAGGTCCGGCAAGGTCGTCGCCGACGTGCTGACCAAGCCGGCTGCGGGCTGGACCGCCAGGACCGCCGACGGCGGCAAGGCCTTCGACCTCGTCGAGGACCCCAAGGCCCCAGCCGGCTACAAGGCCTCGCCCAACGGCATCGCGGTCAGCAAGCGGCTGCCCGAGCTGACCGGTGCGATCCAAAAGGCCCTGCAGGCACTCATCGACGACGGCACGCTCACCAAGATCTGCGACAGGTACGGCGTCGGCTCGATCGCGGTCGACAAGGCCACCCGGAACGCGGCGGTGGACTGATGCGGACCAGCACACAGCCACTGCCGCACACGGCGGCCGAACAGCCCGCGGCACAGGATCTCGAGGTTGTCCCGGTGCGCCACTACGGCCGCGCGGCGGCCGCCGTCGCCGCGACCGCGGCCCTGGCCGGACTGATCGGATCCCTCGCCCGGAACGCCAACGTCCACTGGGACGTGGTGGGCCACTACCTCTTCGCCGGCCTGATCTTCGACGGTCTGGGAACCACCTTGTGGTTGACGGCCGCCGCCATGGTGCTCGGTCTCGGACTGGGCACCCTGATCGCCGTCATGCGTTTGTCGGCCAACCCGGTGCTCTACGGGCTGTCTTCCCTGTTCGTGTGGTTCTTCCGCGGCACCCCACTGCTCGTGCAGATCATCTTCTGGGGCTACGCCGCAGCCCTCTACAAGTACGTGTTGATCGGCATCCCCTTCACCGACATCACCTTCTTCCGGGCCGAGACCAACTCCCTGCTCACACCCTCGGTCGCGGCCCTGCTCGCCCTGGGACTCAACGAAGCGGCCTACGCCAGTGAGATCGTCCGCGCCGGCATCCAGTCCGTCGACGCCGGACAGGCCGAGGCCGCGCACTCGCTGGGCATGCGGCCGGCCATGACCATGCGCCGCATCGTGCTCCCGCAAGCGATGCGGGTCATCGTCCCGCCGATGGGCAACGAGACGATCAACATGCTCAAGATGACCGCCCTCGTGTCGGTGATCGCCGCCCACGATCTGATGTCCAACATCCAGGACGTCTACGCACAGAACTACCAGGTCATTCCCCTGCTGGTGGTGGCGAGCATCTGGTACCTGGCCCTGGTGAGCGTACTGAGTCTCCCGCAGGCCTGGCTGGAGAGGCGCTACGGCCGCGGTAGCGCCGGAGGCGGCCCCACCTCGCCCCTGCAGCGCATGTTCGTGGGGGCCGCCGCGGCCCTTCGCAGGAAGGAGGGGGGCCGATGAGCGCTCCCATGGTTCACGCCGAGGGTGTGCGCAAGCACTTCGGCCGACTGCAGGTGCTCCAGGGCATCGATCTGACCGTGGAGCGCGGGCAGGTATGCTGCCTGCTCGGCCCCTCGGGCTCCGGCAAGTCGACGTTTCTGCGCTGCATCAACCATCTGGAGAAAGTCGACGGCGGACGCCTGTCCGTCGACGGGCAGCTGGTCGGCTACCGCCAGGACGGCAACCGGCTGTATGAATTGCGCGAGCGCGAGGTCGCCGAGCGTCGACGCGACATCGGCATGGTCTTCCAGCGCTTCAACCTCTTCCCCCATATGACGGCACTGGAGAACGTCGTCGAAGCCCCGGTCAGGGTGGCGGGCGTCAGCCGCGCCACCGCCCGAGAGGAAGCGGTCAGGCTGCTCGACCGGGTGGGGCTCAGGGACCGGGCCGACCACTATCCGGCCCAGCTGTCGGGCGGCCAGCAGCAACGTGTGGCCATCGCGCGCGCCCTGGCGATGAAGCCGAAGCTGATGCTCTTCGACGAACCAACCTCCGCGCTCGACCCGGAACTGGTCGGCGACGTGCTGGAGGTGATGCGACAACTCGCGGACGACGGGATGACCATGGTCGTGGTGACCCACGAAATCGGCTTCGCCCGGGAAGTGGCCGACACGGCCGTCTTCATGGACGGCGGCATCGTGGTCGAGGCCGGCACGCCCGCCAAGGTACTGGTCGACCCCGAACACGAGCGCACCCGCGTGTTCCTGTCCAAAGTCCTGTGACCGCCGCGGTACGCCGACGCCCCCGCGCCGCCGCCCTGCTTGCGCTGGCGGGCGACCGGGAACCCGGCTTCGTGAACGACCTGGCCGAACTGGTGGGCATCGACTCCGGCTCCTACAGTCCCGACGGGGTCAACAGGGTCGCGGACTGGGTGGACGACCGGCTCACGACTCTGGGCTTCACCGTGGAGCGGCTCTCGCTGCCCGCGACCGCCGACGGGCAGCGCGTCGGTGACATGCTCGTGGCCCGCAAGGCAGGTACCCTGTCCGCCGCGCAGGGCGGGCGCCGGGTGCTGCTGGCGGCCCACATGGACACCGTCTTCGAGGACGGCACCGCCGCGCAGCGGCCGTTCACCACCCGGGCCGGGCTCGCGCACGGTCCCGGGGTCTGCGACGACAAGGGTGGGCTGCTCGCCGGTCTCACCGCCCTCGACGTGCTCGCCGAGGCGGGCGTGGACGCCTACCGGGAGCTGGTGTTCCTGGCCACGCCGGACGAGGAGATCGGATCCCCGGCCAGCCGTCCGGTGACCGAGCGGATCGCCCGAAAGAGCGATGTCGCCCTCGCCCTGGAGTGCGCGCGGGAGAACGGAGACCTGGTGAGCGCCCGCAAGGGCGTCGCGGACTTCCGCGTCACCGTCACCGGCCGGGCCGCACACGCCGGCATCGAACCGGAACGTGGAGCCAACGCCGCCTTGGCCGCGGCCCACCTGGTCGTTGCGCTGCAGAGCCTCAACGGCCGATGGGAGGGGGTCACAGTCAATGTGGGGATGGTGCGTGCAGGCACCCGGGCCAACATCGTCTGCCCGGAGGCAGAGCTGCGCCTGGAGGTCCGCTCGGCCACCGCGTCGGGCCTCGATGCCGCACGTGACGCCATCGAGACCGCGGCATCACAGCCGGGTGTGGCCGGCACTAGCGCGCACGTCGAGCAGCTGGACTTCTGTCCCCCCATGGAGCACACTCCCGCCGCCCGCCGGCTGCTGGCCACGGCATGCGAGCTGGGGACCGAACTCGGCCTGCCCGTCCGTGCCACCACCACAGGCGGCGTCGGCGACGCGAACCTCATCGCCGGGGCGGGCATACCCGTGCTCGACGGGCTGGGCCCCGTCGGCGGCGCTGACCATTCCCCCGAGGAGTGGCTCGACCTGGGCTCTGTGCAGCGGCGCGTGGCCCTCCTCGCCTCACTCATCGCAGCGGTGGGCGACGGCCGCACCTGACGGCCGGTGCCCGGTGCTCCGCGACGCACGCGGCTCGTGTAAGCCGACGGCGGTGGTGCCCGGGCAGGACGCCGGTGCGCCGACCCTCCTGATCGGCGCACCGGCCACGGGTTAGGCTCCTCTGACGTCGACCGCGCTCCACCCGGTCCGAACGCCGCGGGAAGGAAGACTGACAAAATGGCCACTGGCGTGCTGGCGGACCAGATCCGCCACAAGCTCGGCGAACTCAGTCCGGCCGAACGCAAGGTCGGGCGCGTGCTGCTGGCCGCCTACCCGTCCGCCGGCTTCGAGACCGTGGCCGCCATCGCGGAGCGCGCGCAGGTCAGCGCCCCCACTGTGCTGCGGTTCGTCTCCCGCTTCGGCTTCCGCGGCTTCCCCGACTTCCAGGCGGCGCTGCGCGCGGAGCTGCAGGAGCGCGACGCCTCGCCGTTGTCCCTGTACGACGCTCCCGCCTACGGCCGTCCCATGGAGGAGGGAACCGACCAGGGAAGCCTGCTCGACCGAGTGGGGAGGATCTTTCCGAGCGAGGTGGCCAAGACGCTGGCTGAGCTTCCGCCGCATGACCTCGACCATGCCGTCCGCCTCCTCGCCGACGCCAAACTCCGCGTCACGCTCGTCGGAGGCCGTTTCACACACCTGCTCGCGCAGTACCTCGGACTGCACCTGATGCAGCTGCGGGAGGACGTGCGGTTCCTGCCCGACCGCAGCGTGGAACGCACCGCTGCCCTGGCCTCGCTCGGCCGCCGTGACCTCCTCGTGCTCTTCGACTACCGGCGCTATGAGGCAGACAAAGTCTCGATGGCCGAACTGGCCAGGGCGCAAGGTGGAAAGGTCCTGCTCTTCACGGACACCTGGCTCTCCCCGGTGGCCGGCCGGGCCGACGTCACGCTGCCCTGCCGGGTGACGGCACCCTCCCCCTACGACAGCCTGGTGCCAACCCTCGCGGTCATCGAGACGGTCGTGGCCGCAGTGGTGGACGCTCTGGGCGAAGCCGCCCACGACCACCTGCGCCGCGCCGAGGGCATCGCCCAGAACATCGGCCTGGTATGACGTGAGCCGGTGCGGGCGGTGTGTGCGTCACCTTCTGACACCAGGCCGAGCACGCAGAGTGCGGCACCGGGCCTATCGACTACAGCCGCCTCGGTCTGGCGGGGCTGATCTTCCGGCCACGCCGCCAGTACGCCCGCATGGGCAAGAGCCGTTTCTCGCCGACACAATCACCGGGTCAGTCGGGGAAGGCGAAGCCGCAGGCACGGGCTCAGTAATGCGTCACAGCATCACCAACCCGTGCCGCCCACCGCATGTCACGATTCGCCAGCGGCCCGAGTGGCGTAGGACTTGGCAACAAGCTCCTCCACCAGCCTCCTCTTCGCTGCCGAGTACCCCTGAAGGGTGTCAATATCCCGATCAGGCTGCTGAGCTGGGTGTTTCTTGTGGATGGAGAGGTCGTTGGGGTGGCGTGGTGTGGTACTCGTTGAGCAGGCCGCCGAGTAGCTGTGGCCGTCGGACTACGGCAGCAGGCAAGGGGATGACACTCGAGTGGTCGTCTGGGGCGCGTAGGTCGAGGCTGCGGTGGGCCCGCCCGGTGTTGTAGTGCTCGGCGTACGTGGTGAGGACGGCACGGAGGTGCCGTTCGCCGGTGATGAGGAGCCGGTCGGTGCATTCGGCGCGGGCTGTACGTATCCATCGTTCGGCGAATGCGTTTGACCGTGGGCTTTGCGGCGGCGTTGGGATGACGGATGTGCCGTTGCCGGCGAAGACGGCGTCGAAGGCGGCGGTGAACTTGCTGTCCCGATCGCGGATGAGGAACCGGAAGCACCCAGCTCTGTCTTCGAGGTCCATGAGCAGGTTGCGGGCGAGCTGGGTAACCCATGCGCCGGTCGGGTGGGCGGTGACGCCCAGGACGTGAACGCGCCGGGTGTGCCCTCGCCGGAAATCTCATCCGTGCAGGTCACGCTGCATGTTGATATGCGTGGAGGACGCCGCCGAGGCGATCGTGTCGGCGTATGTCGAGGCGGGCTAACGCGTCGGGATCGTCGATCGGTGGGGGCAAGGGGTGCAGTGGCCTGGCGTTCGCGATGGCCTGGTGTGGCCTGTGTGCGTTGTAGAACTGCTCGAACTCGCGCAGGGTGTGGAGGAGATGTCGTTGGTTCCAGATCAATGTCCGGTCCAGGAGCTCGCGGCGACAGGTCTGTATCCAGCGCTCCGTGATCGAGTTCATTCGTGGCATCTGGATGCCGCTGAGCACGACGTCGATCCCTGCGTCCTTGAGGACGGCATCGAAGAGGTCGGGGAACTTCCCGTCCCTGTCCCTGATCATGAACCGTGCGCGGCAGCCGAGGTCTTCGAGGTCCATGACGAGGTTTTTCGCCGCTTGCGCTACCCAGGAGGCGATCGGATGCGCGGTGGCGCCCAGGATGCGGATCCGGCGACTGCCGTGTTCGATCACCACGAGCACGTACATCCGTACCCCAGACAGCGTGACTGTTTCCATGAAGTCACAGGCCAGCAGGGCGTCAGCCTGAGCGCGAAGGAAGGTGGCCCAGGTGCTGGAGTTCCGCTCGGGTGCTGGGTCGATGCCGGCCTCCTTCAGGATTTCCCAGACGGTGGAGGCGCCCACCTTCACCCCCAGTACGAGGAGCTCGCCGTGTAGACGCCGGTAGCCCCAGCTCGGGTTCTCCTTCGCCAGGCGCAGCACCAGGATGCGGATGGAGCGCACCGTGCGTGGTCGTCCAGGGCGTTTGGGCCGACAGGACGTGGCATGGCGGCGTGCGACGAGGTCGCGGTGCCAACGCAGTACCGTGTCGGGGCGTACGAGCAGCCGTGACCTTCGCAGGACGTGCCGTGGTAGCCGGTGCAGCAGCGCCGCCAGGAATGCCCGGTCGCTCGGCGTGAACCGGACTTTTTGCTTGTTGAGTTGGCGTTCCAACACGGTGATCTGGTGGCGCAGGGCGAGGATCTCCGCGTCCTTGTCCCGGTCGGTCATCGGCAGCAGGCGAAGCATCGCGAACGCGTTCGACACATCCAAGTAAGCCAGTCGCAGCAGCACGATCGATCATCATGACGCGCTGACAGCAGCTGCGCCAGAGCGTCGGATCGAGCGACCGCGGCCAAGATTTCGGGAACCCGAAGAAGCGGTCCCCACCAGGGCGGATGAGATTTCCGGCAAGGGCAGTCCTCCGTGGTTGATGAGGCGCTCGGGGTGACATGGTGTGGTACTTGTCGAGCAGTCCACTGTGTACTTGCTGGAGCCTGACCGCGGTGGCGGGTAGGGGAATGGCGATCAGAGCATCGTACGACGCCTGCAGGCCCAGGTTCAGGGTTGCCTGAGGCAGACGAATGGCCCAGCAGCAGAGAACAATCCAGTGGGTGGTGATGTTGGCGATCAGGTCCGGCGAGGCCTGACGTCATACATGCCGGCCAGGTGGGAGCGGATGTTGCGCACCGACATGCCGCAGGCGTACAGGTGTGAAGGCGACCTGTGTGGGTGTCAGCTTTCTGTGGTGTGTGGTTGGGGCCATGTTGTCTGGGTGGCGTGGTCGGGGAAGTCGGCTCGCAGGGTCAGTTCGCCGCCGAGGGCGGTGATGTAGGCGGCCATGGTGTCGATCTGTGGGGTGCTGGCTCCGTTTTCGATCTGGGCGATCCGGGCCTGGCTGACTCCCAGTTCCCGTGCCAGTGCCCGCTGGCTCATTCCTCGGCTGCGCCGGGCCTTTTTCAGGAAGGTTCCCCAGACGTGGGTGGCGGTCTTCTCGGGCGATCTCGTGTCCGTGTGCTTGGCCGGGTGTGTGGTGTGGTCCATGGTGGCCGTTGTCCTTGTCAGTCGACGCTGCCGCGTGGGGCGATCCACTGGTGGGGTTGTCCGGTCACTTTGGCGATGGTTTCGAAGTCCGCGTCGTAGTGCAGCAAGGTCAGTCCGCATAGTTCCGCGGTGGCGGCGGTCATCAGGTCGACCGCTCTTGGTCCCTGGTGCCAGCTTGTAGCGACGAGGAGGTCTTGCACCTGCCGGGCCCGGGTGAGAGCACGATCGGGCACAGGGGTCCAGCCGAAGGCGTCATGGAGGTAACGTTCCAGTACGGCCCGCTCGTCGCGGCCGCCGGTGGCGCGGACCAGTTCGAGTTCAGTGATCTCACACACGCTCACGCGGCCCTCGTCCAGGACGCCCGCCCAATGTCGTTCCACGGCGGGGGTGCGGAACAGGCGGTTGCAGGCGCTGGTGTCGATCAGGTAGTGGGACGCGCTCACGCCGGGCGGGCCTCGCCGAAGGCGCCGCCCTCACCCGCGAGTTCGCTCAGCCGCTGTCGGGCCGCGCGACGCTGGTAGATCGCACCGACCGCAATATCCACCGCCTTGGCCACGACCTCGGCGTCATCCTCGGTGTGCAGGAGCTGCTTGGCCTCGGCGAGGCGCTCCTCGTCGATCTCAATGGTGATCTTGGCCATCGTGTCCTCCCTGAAAGCCTGGGCACCCTCACAATGATAACAAATCCCTTATCGGTGGTGCTGGCGCAGGCGTCTCGCGGTCGACGTCAAGGCGCCTCGGCTGGGATCCCCCGCGTCGGCTCCCGTGGACGGGGGAGGGGAGCTCGGGTCCGCGCGGCCAAAGTCGCCGGACCGCGGTCCGCGTCACTCAAAGGAGGGATACGCCGCCCGACTGCGCCCCGGCGGCGCCGACTGGCGCGTAGTGTGCGGGGCGCGTACTTCTTGGGCTTCGTGCGGCGGCGTATGGCCCTGAACGGGTTACTACAGCCTGATGCGGGTGGTTGCAGAGAGTGGTCACTGGGCTGGGGGTCAAGGGGTTGCAGGTTCAAATCCTGTCGTCCCGACGGTGTGATGTCGCAGGGCATCGGAATGACCCCGAACCCACGATTTGGTTCGGGGTCATCGTCGTTGTGGGCCGGGTGGGCGGCCGGTTGGCTGGTAGTCGCGGCTGGGGTCGATGGTCAGGTCGCGGAGGAGTTCGCCGGTGACGGCGTTGACGATCCGGACGTCGAGGTCGTTGACCAGCATGATCACGTGGGTTCCGGCGTGGGTTCGTCCGACGCCGATGTGGTGGAGGCGTCCGGCCAGGCGGAGGGTGACGATGCCGGATTTGTCGATGCGGTCGTGGCGGATGCGGGTGTGGGTGTCGGCGTCGCGGCTGTGGGCCGGTAGGGCTTTGGGCCGGGTGGTGTAGACGGTGGCGGGGGTGGCCCGGTGGGGGCGCTGGTGGTTGTAGGCGTGGGTGAACCGGTCGATGAGGGTTTGCAGCTGGGGGAGGGTGGTGGGCTGGTCGGGCTGCGCGCGGAGCCAGTTCTTCATCGTTTGTTGGAAGCGTTCGATTTTTACGCAGGTGGTGGGGTGGTTGGGGGCGGAGTTCTTCTGGGTGATGTGCAGGCGGCGCAGTTCGTGTTCCAGTGCGTTGCGGCCGCCGCGGCCGCCGGAGAGGCGGGTGGTGAACACCATGCCGTTGTCGGTGAGGGTGGAGGCCGGGATGCCGTGCGTGGCGACGGCTTGGCGGAAGGTGTCGAGGACGATCGGGCCGGTCACCCGTGGCCAGCAGGTCACGTGCAGGGCGTAGCGGGAGCAGTCGTCCAGCCAGGTCAGGATCTCGGTGTCGGTGCCGGCCTTGTCGGTGAGGCGGTGGTGGGTGAAGTCCGCCTGCCAGGTCTCGTTGGGCAGCTCGGCCTGGAAGCGGATATAGGACGAGCGGGGCCGCTTCCTGGGCGCGGGAACGACCAGGCCGTGGGCGGTCAGATGGCGGCTGATCGTGGCCCGCGACACGCGCAGATGGTGATGGTGCTGAAGATGCCACGCGATGGTCTCCGGCCCGGCGTCCAGACCCTGCTCGGTCAGCTCCTTGCGGATGCGGACGATCACGTCGACGGTGTCCGGGGCGAGCGCGGTGGGTGAGGTCTTGGGCCGCCTCGAGCGTGGCTCGAATGCCGCCTCGCCCTCGGCTCGGTAGCGGGCCACCAGACGGCTGACCCAGCCCTGCGACACTCCGTAGGCCCGCGCGACCTCGCCCTGGGTACGGCCCTCTACGACGACAGCAGTGATCACCAGACGCCTCTTCGACATCGCCAGACCCTGCCCCCGTGGCCATGCCGATGTCTTGAGACACCCCATTCCGATGTCCTGAGCGAGCACACTGTCGTCCCGACGGTGCAGAGGGTTCTCGCAGGTCAAAGCCTGTGAGGGCCCTCTTTTCGCGCTCCGGATCCCGACGTCGAGGTCGAGCATCCCACTCACCGACACCTTGACTCGGAGGCTTTCCGCCGATGCCGCTTCTGGACCTCGACAAGATCACCACAGGGCTCTCCAAGACCTGGGACGGGTTCCTGCGCGACTGGGACCGCTCCCTGCGGGCGGGCAACTACCCGGAGACCACCCGCTACAACTACCTGCTGGCCGCAGCCCAGCTCGCCCGCTACCTGGCCCAGCACGCCACACCCGACCTCGACGCCGAGGACGCGGCCGATGACCCGACCGAGGTCACCCGGGGCCACGGGAGGCCTTCCAGGGGTGGATGATCGAGACGCGGTCGGCGTCGACCGCGCTGAACAAGCACAAGGGGCTGCAGCAGTTCTTCAAGTGGCTGATGCTCGATGAGGAGGAGATCGAGCGCTCGCCGATGGAGCGCGTGCGCCAGCCCAAGACGGTGAAGAAGCTGATCCCGGTGATCCGGGACGAGGACACCAAGAAGGTGCTGGCCTCCTGCAAGGGCAAGGCGTTCCTCCAGTTGCGGGACGAGGCCATCATCCGCCTCTACTACAACACCGGCGCCCGCCTGTCGGAGGTCGGCAACCTCACTCTGGACGACCTCGACCTGACCACCGACTCGGTGCACTACCACGGCAAGGGCAGCCGCGACCGCCGGGTGCGGTTCGGCCCCAAGACGGCGCGGGCGGTGAGCCGGTATCTGCGGGCCCGCGCCAAGCGCAAGGGCGCCGAACTGCCGGACCTGTGGCTGGCCGAGCGCGGCGGGCGTCGGCTGGCACCCAACGGCATCAAGATCATGCTCAAGCGCCGCGGCCTGTCCGCGGGGGTGACGGGGGTGCATGCGCACCGGTGGCGGCACAACTTCGCGCATGAGTGGAAGCGGGGCGGCGGTGACTCGGGTGACCTGATGCTGCTGATGGGCTGGGTCTCGGAGGACATGCCCCGTCACTACGGGGCCAGCGCGGCGGCCGAACGCGCCCAGGAAACCCACCAGCGGATGGGAATCGGCGAGAATGTCTGAACCCTTCACCCGCAACACGCCGGAGCCTGAGGGAACGTCGGACAGTGCGGCCACGGTGCGGGCGGTGACCGGCATGATGGCGGCGGTCGTCAGCCTGACGTTCCTGTTCGGGTTCGGCAACGTATGGAATCTGGCGCTGCGGCTGGGCGTGCCGCCGTGGGTGGCACCGCTGGTCGCGCCCGCGGTCGACCTGTCCATCCTCGGCCTGCTGCTGGGCATCCGCTACCTCGCCCTCCACGGCGCACCGGTGGAGCAGTTGCGTCCGGCACGGCGGCTGCTGGTGCTCTCCAGCGGCATGACCCTGGCACTGAACACAGCCGACCCGTTGGTCGCGGGCGCCTTTGGGAAGGCGGCCTTCGATGCGGTCGGCCCCGTTCTCCTGATCGGATGGGCGGAGGTCGGGCCCGGGCTTCTCCACGCACTGGCCACCACCAGCCAACGCGGGCTGGCGTCCCGTCAATCCGTGACGCCGGAGTATGGACAAGGCGCCGGTCAGACGGCGGTGCCCCTGAACGACGGCCGGGCCACGAGTTCTTCCTCCCCATCTACGGCAGGGACAGAACGGCAGGGTGATGGTGATGATCTGCTGGAGCGCGCCCGGCAGGAAGACGCCCGTCACTGGGAGACCTACCAGCGGCCCATCTCCGCGGAAACGCTCCGCAAGCGGCTGCACGTCGGTGCGGCACGGTCACGCATGCTGGTGACAATGATCCGCACCGACACCTCCTCCCAGCGCACCGACCAGGCACAGAGCGCCGGGGAAGGACCTGGGCAGCGGGAAGCGTGAACGCCGGCTGGCGGTGTCCTGCTCGGGCCTGCTTGAGCGCGGGTTTCAGTTGTCGGCTTGCCGTGCTGACAGGTGGAGGAGGATGTCGCGGAAGACGGCTGTCTGGGCTTTGGCGATCTCCTCGCCGAGCTCACCGGTGGCCAGCTCGACCCTGAACTCCATCCTGAGAGGGCCGCTGCGCCCCTCGCCCGGGACCGTACATGCGGCGAGGGGCGAGCCTTCCTCGGTCCGGCCGGGGTGCGGGCTGTGCTCGCGAGTGGGTTCGTCTCTGTGGTGCTGATCCGTTTTAGCCACACCCACCACTTACCGCGTAACAGAGCATCGCGGGCAGTAACGGTGGGAATTGCCAGTCGATGTGGTGAACGACTCGATCCGGCTGACACTCCCGATCGAGCCGATGTGTGCAGGCGAGGCGACAGGCAGAACGGCGGGAGTTGACGGCGTGGCGTGGGGTGCCTCATGCAAGGAAGCGGGTGCATGCCTAACGGAGAAATAGTGTGCCAAGCGAGTCTGCGCAGCCAGAAGCAGGCGAACAGCCACAACAGCGCGGCTCAGCAGCGAGTGCGATCGAACCCTGCGCCGTCGGCGTCATTGACGACCTTGTTGGAAGCCGCCGGAGGTTAGTGCCCCCGGCAGGACTCGAACCTGCGGCGCGGCTCGTGGGTTGAGCCGGTGTTGTCCGGGATGACGGGCGGTGGGTTTCAAGATGGTGGGTCGTTCGGCCGTGGCGGGATCGACATCGCTCAGCTTGATCGCCAGGCGCGTGTGTGCGGTGTGAACCCGATGGACTCGACGAGGCTGATCGAATTGGCCTCGGTCGGCGTTGCGGCCCTGGCGTGGCGGGAGAGTCCGGTGGAGGACTGGCACGCGGCTCAGGACGGCATCGGACAAGCCGAGATGATGCGTTTGAACGCCGCTGCCACTCGTACCGCCCGTGATCATTTGAGGGCTGAAGCCGGGGTTGATCTTCCGCTGGAAGGTGCCCACGTGCCAAGCGGAGGCGCTGCCTCGATATTCGCTTCACTGCCCCGGATGCTGGCTGATCCGCAGCGCGGTCTTCCCGATGGCTGTGTGCTGCGTGACCTGGCGCCTGACGCTGGCGCGTGGGAAGAATTCGAACGGCATGTCTGCGCGTATTGCGGCCGGTGGGCTGGCTTGGAGACCGCATACGGGCTTCGGCCTGTGCTGGTCCTTCTGGCCTGTCACGCCGTAGGACGCGTCAGGAAGTGGTGGCTGCTGCCGGACTGGCCGGCCCGCGTACAGGAGTTCCTTCGACGACTGGACGATCCCGAGGCCTGGGACGACAGGCAGGTGGCTTACCATCTGCGGCAGCAGCCGCCTCCAGACACCGCTGACCGGTATGCCTTGGGGCAGCGGTTGCTCGACGGGCCGGACCGGTGTACTGCCGCGGCCGCCGACTACTGCCTACGAACTGGTCTTGGGTTGCTCGCGCCTTCGGACTACGGGTGGCCCGGCTACTCCCGACACGCGATGCCGACGGCCTGCCGCGCCCTCGTCGTTCCGCTAACCCCTCCAGACATGACACGGCGGTAGGGACTTCGCTCATCGCTGCCGGCCAGTCCCACGGCCGCCGTCCCGCCCGAGCACATTACGGCTTGTGAAAACAGATGATCCGGAAGTTCGTGTCCAAGAATGCGCTGAATCTCGGTCTTTTAGGGTGCAGGAGGAGGCCGACCGAGGAGAGCCAATGCAGCTCTTGGACCTGGACAAGATCACATTGGGTATGTCGGGAGCCTGGGCAGGGTTTATGCGGGATTGGGATCGGACGCTGCGGGCGGGGAACTATCCCGAAACCACCCGCTACAACTACCTGCTGGCCGTGGCCCAGCTGGCCCGATACCTCGGTGATCGTGGCCCAGGAGGCGAAGAGGGAACGCAGGATCCGGCAAACGTCACGAAGTCGCAGATCGAGGCATTCCAGGCATGGATGATCAGCAGCCGGTCAGCGTCGACCGTGCTGAACAAGCACAAGGCGCTGCAGCAGTTCTTCAAGTGGCTGACGGTCGACGAGGGGGAGATCGACCGTTCGCCGATGGAGCATTGAGGTTCCCCCGAGATGCGGGGAGAGGTGACAGCGGGTCAGATGGGTCTCAGGAGAGAAGACCAGACGATGCCTGCCCCGAGGAAGTACCCGCTGGAGTTGCGTGACCGCGCGGTCCGTATGTATCGCGCCGCCGAGCCGAAGCCCGTCATCC
>NZ_JBIBKK010000053.1:0-22604 GCF_042959105.1 Streptomyces sp. NPDC007917 | reverse complement strand
GGCTGCCGTACGGACGTCAGCGGTACGGCGGCCGCCGCCGCGAACTCGATGTCGTCGTACCCCACCAGCGCCACGTCCCCGGGCACCGACACCCCCGCCCCGTACAGCGCCTGCAACACCCCGAGCGCCAGCAGGTCGTTGGCGCAGAAGACGGCCGTCGGCCGCGGGGACATCCCCAGCAGCCGCGCCCCCGCGTCCCGCCCCGCCGCCACATCCAGCCGCTCGACCTCGACATGGCGCAGCGCGTCGTCGTCCAGGCCCGCCTCGCGCAGGGCGCGCACCGCGCCGGTGCGGCGGTCGTGGCACTGGGCCAGCTGCATCGGCCCGCTGACGTACGCGATGGAGCGGTGGCCCTGGTCGAGGAGGTGGCGGGCGGCCAGCGTGCCGCCGGTGACATCGTCGACCGAGACCGAGCAGCCCTCCGCGCTGGGCACCACCCGGTCGACGAAGACGAACGGTATCCCGTGCCGCCGGAACGACTCCAGGTTGCGCCCGCTGATGTCGGCGGGGGTGACCAGCACCCCGCGCACCCGCTGCTCGGAGAAGAGCGCCAGATACTCGGCCTCCTCGTCGGGGCTCTGCGCGCTGTTGCACACCATCACCCCGAGCCCCGCCTCACGCGCCGCCCGCTCCGCACCACCGGCCACGTCCACGAAGAACGGATTCGCCATGTCCAGCACCAACAGCGAAATGATCCGGCTGCGCCCCGCCCGCAGCTGACGCGCCGACTCACTGCGCACATACCCCAGCCGCTCGATGGTGGCGAGCACCCGGG
This sequence comes from Streptomyces sp. NPDC007917, assembly GCF_042959105.1. NCBI lineage: Bacteria > Bacillati > Actinomycetota > Actinomycetes > Kitasatosporales > Streptomycetaceae > Streptomyces > Streptomyces sp. NPDC007917. Next base: position 21,829 of record NZ_JBIBKK010000053.1, on the reverse strand, counting down.
CCCGGGTCTCCTCGGACACCGACTCCGGACGGTTGATCACGTTGGAGACCGTGCCGACGGAGACCCCGGCCTGGCGGGCCACCTCCTTGATGCCCACCGGGCGTGCCATCAAGCCGCGACTTCCACAAGCTCCAGGCCGGTGAGGTCGGCGAGGGCGCGCAGCTCGGGCAGCAGCCGGCCGGTGGCCAGCGCCCAGTGGTGGGCGACCCCGCTCGCGCTCCAGGCATCCGTCCACTCCCCCGGGTCGCAGCCGAAGTCGACACGGGAGGTGGTGTTGCCGATCTCCAGCAGCGGGCCGCCGACCACCTCGCCCTCGGAAGCAACGATCTTGTAGCGGCCGTCCCGGGTCTGGCCGAGCCCGACGAGGGTGACCGGGCCGTGCCGCACATCGAACTCGACGGACACCCCCCAGCCGCGTTTGCCGTGGTAGACGCCGAGGCCGCGCAGCAGCGGCCTGCGTTCGCTGATGGCCAGGTGGCCGGGCCCGTCGTGGCCCATCTCCACCACCGCGTCCCGGAAGTTGAGCGCCTGCAGCTCGGTGAAGGAGCCGCCCGCGCCGAACCGGTCGCAGATCAGCATGGCCAGTGAGGTGCGCAGCTCGTACTCGCCGGCCGCCGGGACGCCGCGCGCGGTCAGCAGCGACGAGCCGAGGATCATGCCCGCGCCCAGCTTCTCGTGGACCTCGCCGTCCAGGCCCCGGTGGTAGTACGCCAGCGAGTCCAGGTCGAAGTCGGCCACCAGCCGGTCAAGACCGACGGACACGCGCGCCGCCCAGGCCAGGTCCTCCTCGACGACGGAGTCGGCGAGCTCGAACACCTCACGGGTCTCGGCCAGCTTCGCCGCCACCTCGTCGTCCTTGACCTGCTGGACCCGCACCCGCAGATCGTCGAACTCCAGGACCTCGACATGGCCGCCGAGGTTGCCGGTGACCATGGTGAGGTCGGTGGACACGTCGTACATCCCCGGATAGAGGTGTCCCATCAGCCCGTGGCGGCCGTGGCGCAGCACGGACCGCACCCCGGCGGCCCGGATCCAGCGGCCGATGCGGTCCCAGGCCCGCTGGTCCTCCAGATATCCGGACACCGAGCGGAAGGGGACGCCGACCCGCTCGAAGGCGTTCGCCATCTCCGGCAGCGGACACGCGCCGCAGTAGGCGAGCCAGGCGCCGGTGTCGAAGGACGCGTGGTCCATGGCCTCGGTGGGCTGCAGGTTGATCAGCAGCACGGGGGCGCCACTGCGCTGGGCGATGGGCACCAGCATGGTGGCGGTCATATAGGTGGTGAGAAAGCCGACGATCAGGTCGCAGTCGGCCGCGCGGAGCTTTTCGGCGGCCGCCGCGCCCTCCTGGGCGTCGGAGATGAAGCCCACGTCGACGACCTCGGCGTCGAACTCCCGCATGCGTTCGGTCACCCGGGCCGCGGAGCGGCGCAGCTGCGGGAGCAGATCGGGGAACTGGGGCCAGTACGCCCCGAGTCCGCCCGCGACCAGCCCGATCTTCGGTTTGCGGGCGACGGCGGGGAGACGTTCGGTCATGGTGGATCTCTCACATTCCTTTCCTGGTGCGATCGGAGGGGGCGGGCCGGGGTGTTTCCCCGCCCCGCCCCTCCCGGGGCTACGCGAGGTGGAAGACCTCCGTCAGCGGTTTCATCGCCTCATCCGGCTTCGCGCCGTCCAGCGCCTCGAAGAACTCCGCCATCTGAGCCTGCCACCTGGCGTTGACGTCCGTCTCCGCCATGGCCGCCTGGGCCGCCGCGAAGTCCTCCGTCTCCAGATAGCCGACCAGCAGGCCGTCCTCGCGCAGGAAGAGCGAGTAGTTGTGCCAGCCGGTGGCGGAGAGGGCGTCGAGCATCTCGGGCCAGACGGCCACGTGGCGCTCGCGGTATTCCTCAAGCCGGTCCTGGCGGACCTTCAGCAGAAAGCAGACGCGCTGCACGCCGGGCCGCCTCAGAAGTCGAAGTCGTCGATGTTGTCCTTGTTGAAGACGGTGGGCGGGCCGAGGATGATCTCGCCGTCCTTGCCGATGGTGTACTCGCCGAGCTTGCCGGCCTTGAACTTCTCCCCCTGCGCGCCGGTGATCTGCCCGGACGCCAGCGCCGCGGCCGCGTAGGAGCCGAGGTAGCCGAGCTTCTTCGGGTCCCACAGGGAGAACTGCTCGACCGTGCCGTCCTTGACGTACTTGCGCATCTGGTTGGGCGTGCCGAGGCCGTTGATGACGACCTTGCCCTTGTACGAGGAGCCGCTGATGTAGCGGGCGGCCGCCGCGATGCCGACCGTGGTGGGCGAGATGATGCCCTTCAGGTTCGGGTAGGCCTTGAGCAGGCCCTGGGTCTCCTGGAAGGACTTCTGGTCGTCGTCGTCCCCGTAGGCGGTCTTGACCAGCTTCATGTTCTTGTACTTGGGCTTCTTCAGCTCGTCCTTCATGAACTCGATCCAGGTGTTCTGGTTGGTCGCGTTCTGGGTGGCCGAGAGGATGGCGATCTCGCCCTTGTAGCCGAGCTGTTCGGCGATGTGCTGGACCTGGCTGCGGCCGATCTCCTCCGAGCTGGCCTGGTTGATGAACAGCTGGCGGCATTCCTTGGCCGTGTCGGAGTCGTACGCGACGACCTTGATGTCCTTCTTCATGGCCTGCTTGAGCGGGCCGCACACCGCGTTGGGGTCGTTGGCGGCGATGAGGATGGCGTCCTGCCGCTGCTGGATGAGGGTGTTGATGTACGACACCTGGGAGGAGGCACTGGCGTCGGAGGGGCCGACCTCCTTGCCCTTGCCGCCGAACTCCCCGGCCGCCTCGATGCCCGCGTCGTCGACGATCTTCTCGTACGGGTTGTTGATCTGCTTGGGCAGGAAGGCGAGCTTGAGCCCCTTCTTCAGCGGGGCGTCGGGGTTGGCCTTGGCATCGACGGCCTTGGCGTCACCGCCGTTGTCGGAGGAGTCCTTCTTGGTGGTGCCGCCGCACCCGGCGAGGGTGACGGCCAGGGCACAGGCCGCGGCGACGGAGGCAGCGGCGCGGCGCCGGGAGGACGTGCGGAGGTACATGGGGAAACCTTTCAAGGAAGCTGCGAAGTGGGACGTGGTGCGGCGACGCGTCAGCTGGAGGGGGTGGCGGCGGCTCTGCGGTGGCGCCATTCGCTGACGGTGGAGATCAGACGGGGGGTGAGGACGGAGGCCACCAGCAGCAGCCCGGTGACGATCACCTGGACCTCGTTGGCCACGTCGTTGAGGGTGAGCAGGTTCTTCAGGATGCCGATCAGCAGCACTCCGGCGACCGCGCCGAAGAGGGTGCCCTTTCCGCCGTCGAAGTCGATGCCGCCGAGCAGGACGGAGGCGATGACCAGCATCTCGAAGCCCTGGCCGTTGTCGGCGCGGGCGCTGCCGTAGCGGAGGGTGAACACCACGCCCGCGAAGGCGGAGACGAGCCCGGTGACGACGAACAGGAGGAGCTTGATGCGCCCCACGCGGATGCCGGCGAAGTACGCGGCGTCCTCCTGGGCGCCGATGGCGAACAGCGACCGGCCCAGGCCCGTGGCGTGCAGCACCACCGCGGCGACGACGGCCAGCACGATGAACAGCGCCACCGGATAGGTGATGGGGGTGCCCGGGATGGTGGTGGTGTCCACCGCCCACTTGGCGTAGGTCTCGGGGAAGTCGGTGATGGCGTTGGAGCCGAGCACCACGGAGGCAAGACCCCGGTAGAGGGCGAGGGTGCCGATGGTGACGGCGAGCGAGGGCAGCCCGACCTTGGTGACCAGCCAGCCGTTGAGCAGGCCACCGGCCACGCCGACCAGCAGCACCACGGGCACGATCGTCTCGAACGCCCAGCCGGAGTCCCACAGCTGCCCGGTGAGGGCGCTGCTCAGCCCCAGCATCGAGGCCACTGACAGGTCCACCTGCCCCGCCACCACCAGCAGCGTCATGGGCAGCGCCATCAGCGCCACCTCGGCGATGTCGTTGAAGGCGAAGGCCAGGTTGTCGCGGCTCGCGAAGCCGTCGGTGGTGCCGAGGCCCGTGACGAAGACCGCCACCAGCAGCACGCCGACCGCGGTGTCCCAGCGCAGCGCTCCGCGCAGCGGGCTCATCGGGCGCTCCTCTTCCTCAGCGCACGGGTCATGCGCACATTGACGATCCGGTCCACGCTGATCGCCGCCAGCAGCAGGGCGCCGGCGATGGCGTCCTCCCAGAAGGAGTCGACCTTCAGCACGGACAGGGCGCTGCCGATGGTGGTGAGCAGCAGCGCGCCCAGCGCCGCGCCCCACACCGTGCCGACACCGCCGACGATGGCGACGCCGCCGACCACCACGGCGCTGACCACGGTCAGCTCCCAGCCGTGCGCGTTGTCCGCGACGACGGTGCCGAAGCGGGCCAGCCACAGCGCGCCCGCGAAACCGGCGACGGCGCCGGAGAAGACGTACGCGCCCAGCACCCGGCGGCGGATCGGCACCCCGGCCAGCCGGGCGGCCTCCGGGCTGGAGCCGATGGCGTACAGCTCGCGGCCACTGCGGTAGCCGCGCAGGAAGTACGCGGTCGCGGCGAGCACGGCGAAGGAGATCAGCGGCAGATACGGGATGCCGAGCACGCTGCCGCTGCCGAGGTCCAGTACGGACTGCGGCACATCGGCGGCGTTGATCTGCTCGCCTTCGGCCCACCAGTAGTCGACGCCCTGGATGATGTAGAGCATCCCGAGGGTCACCACCAGCGCGGGCACCTTGCCGAAGCTGACGAGCGCGCCGCTGACCAGGCCGCAGGCCATGCCGACGGCGATGCCGAGCAGGGCCACCAGCAGCGGCCCGTGGTCCGTGCCGGACACGAACTTGCCGCAGGCGAAGGCGGAGAGCCCCACCACGGAGCCCACCGACAGGTCGATGTTGCGGGTGACCACGACCACGGACTGCCCCACCGCGAGCAGCACCAGGATCGCGGCGTTGAGCAGCAGGTCCTTGACGCCCTGGCTGTTGAGGAAGCGGGGCTCGGCGATCCAGGTGAAGAGCACCAGGAGCACCAGGGCCCCGGCGATGCTGATCTCCCGCGCGCGGAAGACGGTGTCGACCAGCGAGCGCGCGGAGCGGCCCGTCTCGGCCTGCGCCGTGGGTTTCTCGATGGTGGCCGTCATGCCGCAGCCCTTCCCTTGCCGGTACGGCCGGTCGCGGCGGCCATGACGGACTCCTCGGTGGCCTCGGCGCGCGGGATCTCCGCGACCAGGCGGCCCTCGTGCATCACCAGGACCCGGTCGGCCATGCCCAGCACCTCGGGCAGGTCGGAGGAGATCATCAGCACCGCGAGCCCTTCGGCGGCCAGCGACGACAGCAGCCGGTGCACCTCGGCCTTGGTGCCGACGTCGATACCGCGCGTCGGCTCGTCGACGATGAGCACCGCCGGGTCGGTGGCCAGCCACTTGGCGAGCACGACCTTCTGCTGGTTGCCACCGGACAACACGCCGACCTGGTCGCTGAGCCTGCCGTACTTCAGCTGCAGCCTGGTTGCCCAGTCGGTGGCCCGGCCGCGCTCCAGGGCCCGCTTGACGAGCCCCCCGCCGCTGATCCGGTCAAGGCCGGTGAGGCCGATGTTCCGCTCGATGGACATCTCCATCACCAGCCCGCGCTGGCGCCGGTCCTCGGGTACGAGCGCGAGCCCGGCGGCCATCGCGGCGGTCGGCGAGCCGGGCCGCAGCGGCTTCCCGTCCACCCGTACCTCGCCCGCGTCCGCCCGGTCCACGCCGAACACGGCCTGCGCCACCTCGGTGCGGCCGGCGCCGACCAGCCCGGCCAGCGCGACGATCTCACCCCGGCGCACATCGAAGGACACGTCCCGGAACACGCCCTCGCGGGTCAGCCGCCGCACCGACAGCGCCGTCTCGCCCACCCGCGTGTCCTGCTTGGGATACAGCTCGTCCAGGTCCCGGCCCACCATGCGGCGCACCAGGTCGTCCTCGGTGAGGCCGTCCAGCGGCTCGGAGGCCACCCAGCGGCCGTCCCGCAGGGTGGTCACCCGCTGGCAGAGGCGGAAGATCTCCTCCAGCCGGTGCGAGATGAACAGCACGGCCGCGCCCTCGGCGCGCAGCGCCTCGACGACCGAGAAGAGCCGGGCGGTCTCGCTGCCGGTGAGGGCGGCGGTCGGCTCGTCCATGATCAGCACCCGGGCGTCGAAGGAGAGCGCCTTGGCGATCTCCACGATCTGCTGGTCGGCGATGGACAGCCCACGGGCGGGCCGGGCGGGGTCCAGGGCCACCCCGAGCCGCCCCATCAGGGCGGCGGTCGCCTCGCGCACCGCCTTGTGGTCGATCCGGCCGAGCCCCCGCCGGGGCTGGCGGCCCATGAAGATGTTCTCGGCGATCGACAGGTCGGGGAAGAGCGTGGGCTCCTGGTAGATGACGGCGATGCCCACGTCACGGGCGTCGGCGGGGCCGTGGAAGACCACCGGTTCGCCGTCGAGCAGCACCTGTCCGGCGTCGGGGCGGTGGACCCCGGCGAGCGTCTTGATGAGCGTCGACTTACCGGCGCCGTTCTCGCCGGCGAGGGCGTGCGCCTCGCCCGGGAACAGCTCGAGGGAGACGTCCCGCAGGGCGCGTACGGCGCCGAAGGATTTGTTCACCCCCTTGAGGGCGAGGACCGGAACTCCGGTCGAAACAGCCTGGCTCACGGTGTCGATGTCTCCTTGCTTCCTTGCAAGAGTGGCCTTCAGGCCGCAGGAAAATGAAATGTTTCAAAGTCGGTGTCGGGAAGCTAGCCCGGCGATTTGCCACCGTCAAGGGGGTATGCGCCAGGTAAACCAAGTCGTTGTCGTCCCTCTTGACGCGTCAGCGGCGGTGGACCTACGGTCCAGTAGCTTCAGGATTGAATCGTTTTTGCATGTCGGCGACCCCGACCCCGGGGCCGCACCACTCCTTGACGCCCGACCGTCCACGCGGCTAGCGTCTGTTGAATCGTTTCATAGTTGCCCTCGAGGAGACGCATGTCTGACCTTTCGGCCGTGAAGGCGGCCCTCAAGACCCAGGCCATCGAGACGCCGTCATGGGCGTACGGCAACTCTGGAACCCGCTTCAAGGTCTTCGCCCAGCCCGGTGTCCCGCGCACCCCGCAGGAAAAGCTCGACGACGCCGCCCAGGTACACGCCTTCACCGGGGTGGCCCCCACCGTCGCCCTGCACATCCCCTGGGACAAGGTGGACGACTACGCGGCGCTCGCCAAGCACGCGCAGGAGCGCGGGCTGAAGCTCGGCGCCATCAACTCCAACGTCTTCCAGGACGACGACTACAAGCTCGGCTCGGTCACCAACCCCGACCCCGAGATCCGCGGCAAGGCGCTCGCCCACCTCCTGGAATGCGTCGACATCATGGACGCCACGGGCTCCCGCGACCTCAAGCTCTGGTTCTCCGACGGCACCAACTACCCCGGCCAGGACGACATCGCCGCCCGCCAGGACCGGCTCGCCGAGGCCCTGCAGGCCGTCTACGAGCGACTGGGCGACGACCAGCGGCTGCTGCTTGAGTACAAGTTCTTCGAGCCCGCCTTCTACACCACCGACGTCCCCGACTGGGGCACCGCCTACGCCCACTGCCTCAAGCTCGGCCCCAAGGCCCAGGTCTGCGTCGACACCGGCCACCACGCGCCCGGAACGAACATCGAGTTCATCGTCGCGCTGCTGCTGCGGGAGGGGAAGCTCGGCGCGTTCGACTTCAACTCCCGCTTCTACGCGGACGACGACCTCATGGTGGGCGCGGCTGACCCCTTCCAGCTCTTCCGGATCATGTACGAGGTGGCCCGCGGCGGCGGCCTGGACTCGGGCATCGCGTTCATGCTGGACCAGTGCCACAACATCGAGCCGAAGATCCCTGCGATCATCCGCTCGGTGATGAACGTCCAAGAGGCCACGGCGAAGGCCCTGCTGGTCGACCGGGACGCGCTCGCCGCCGCGCAGGCGTCGGGCGATGTCCTCGGCGCCAACGCGGTGCTGATGGACGCGTACAACACCGACGTGCGGCCGCTGCTGGCGGAGGTCCGCGAGGAACTGGGGATCGACCCCGACCCGATGGCGGCGTACAAGGCCTCCGGCTGGGCGGAGAAGATCGTCGCGGAGCGGGTGGGGGGAACGCAGGCGGGCTGGGGCGCGTAGCGCCTCCGGCGCGCCCGGCCGTCGCCCCGCGCGGGCCGGAGCAACCACCCGCCACCGGGAGGAGACCAACCAGCGGGCGCGCCCGATCGGGCGGACCCGCCGGGGCCGGGAACGGGCCCGGGCCGCCCAGGCCCGCAACGGTCCGGGTGGCGCGGAACCGTGAGGGCCCGTGCGATGGATTGGCCGACTTCACCAACACACGAAGAGGAAGAACATGACCGCAGAACCGCACCCCGAAGCGGCCACCCTGCTCGAGCGATCACACCGCCTCGGAGCCGACCCCCGGAACACCAACTACGCGGGCGGGAACACCTCCGCCAAGGGCACCGCGACCGACCCCGTCACCGGGCAGGACGTGGAGCTGATGTGGGTCAAGGGGTCCGGCGGTGACCTGGGCACCTTGACCCACGCGGGGCTGGCCGCGCTGCGGCTGGACCGGTTGCGGGCGCTGACCGAGGTCTATCCGGGCGTCGAGCGCGAGGACGAGATGGTCTCCGCGTTCGACTTCTGTCTGCACGGGAAGGGCGGCGCCGCGCCGTCGATCGACACCGCCATGCACGGCCTGGTCGACGCCGCCCATGTCGACCACCTGCACCCCGACTCGGGTATCGCGCTCGCGTGTGCCGCCGACGGTGAGGCGCTGACCAAGGAGTGTTTCGGCAACCAGGTCGTATGGGTGCCCTGGCGCCGGCCCGGGTTCCAGCTCGGCCTGGACATCGCCGCGATCAAGAAGGCCAACCCCGAGGCGATCGGGTGCATCCTCGGCGGCCACGGCATCACCGCCTGGGGCAACACCTCCGACGAGTGCGAGGCCAACTCGCTCCGTATCATCCGCACCGCCGAGCGGTTCCTCGCCGAGCGCGGCAAGGCGGACCCCTTCGGCGCCGTCGTGCCCGGCTACGAGCCCCTCCCCGAGGCCGACCGCCGGGCCCGCGCCGCCGCGCTGGCCCCCGTCCTCCGTGGGCTCGCCTCCATGGACCGCCCCCAGGTGGGCCACTACAACGACTCCGACGCCGTCCTCGACTTCGTCTCCCGCGCCGAACACCCGCGTCTGGCCGCGCTCGGCACCTCCTGCCCGGACCACTTCCTCCGTACGAAGGTCCGCCCGCTGGTCCTGGACCTCCCGCCCACGGCTCCGCTCGACGAGACGATCGCCCGTCTCAAGGAGCTGCACACCGCATACCGGACCGACTACCAGGCGTACTACGAGCGGCATGCGACCCCCGACTCCCCCGCGATGCGCGGCGCCGACCCGGCGATCGTGCTCATCCCCGGTGTGGGGATGTTCAGCTACGGCAAGGACAAGCAGACCGCCCGGGTGGCGGGCGAGTTCTACGTCAACGCGATCAATGTGATGCGCGGCGCCGAAGCCGTGTCGACGTACTCCCCCATCGAGGAGTCGGAGAAGTTCCGCATCGAGTACTGGGCGCTGGAGGAGGCCAAGCTCCAGCGGATGCCGAAGCCCAAGCCCCTGGCGACCCGTGTCGCCCTGGTGACCGGCGCCGGCTCGGGCATCGGCAAGGCGATCGCGAACCGCCTCGTGGCCGAGGGCGCCTGCGTGGTCGTGGCCGACATCAACGCCGAGAACGCCGCGAACGTAGCGACCGAACTGGGCGGCCCGGACAAGGCCGTCCCCGTGACCGTGGACATCACCTCCGAAGACCAGATCAAAGCAGCCTTCGATCAAGCGGTCCTGGCCTTCGGCGGCGTGGACCTCCTCGTCAACAACGCGGGGATCTCCATCTCCAAGCCCCTCCTCGAAACCACCGCCAAGGACTGGGACCTGCAGCACGACATCATGGCGCGCGGCAGTTTCCTCTCCTCCCGCGAGGCGGCCCGGGTCATGATCGACCAGAACATGGGCGGCGACATCATCTACATCGCCTCCAAGAACTCGGTCTTCGCGGGCCCGAACAACATCGCCTACTCCGCCGCCAAGGCCGACCAGGCCCACCAAGTGCGTCTCCTGGCAGCCGAACTGGGCGCACACGGCATCCGGGTCAACGGCGTGAACCCCGACGGAGTGGTCCAGGGCTCCGGGATCTTCGCGGGCGGCTGGGGCGCGCAACGCGCGGCGACCTACGGCATCCCCGAGGAAGAGCTGGGCAAGTTCTACGCCCAGCGCACCCTGCTCAAGCGCGAGGTCCTGCCCGAACACGTGGCGAACGCGGTGTTCGCGCTCACCGGGGGCGACCTGACGCACACCACCGGTCTGCACGTCCCGGTCGACGCCGGGGTCGCGGCGGCCTTCCTGCGCTGACGCGCGCGTGAGGGGGCGGGGGTGCAGGGGTGGCGCCCTGGACGCTTACGCATATTTGTGGCGCCAAGTTCCGGTCCAGGCCACGCTTCCGGGCACCGGCGCCGTAAATATGCGGTCCAGGGTGACAGCCCCGGAGGCCCCGCCCCCGCCCCGTACCGAGCACCGCAACGCACCACAACCACGCCGCACCAAGGCCACGCACAGCAACCACCCACGAGGACCCCGTGCCACCGACTCCGTCCAAACAGTGCTTCGCCGCCGTCGACCTAGGCGCCTCCAGCGGCCGTGTCATGGTCGGCACGGTCGCCCCCGGCGCCCTCTCGCTCCAGGAGGTGCACCGCTTCCCCAACCGGCCGGTCCGCGTGGGCGGCACCCTGCACTGGGACATCCTCGCCCTCCACCAGGGCGTCCTGGACGGCCTCCGCGCCGCAGCCGAGGCCGCCCGGGCCGCGAACACCCGGCTGACCAGCGTCGGCATCGACAGCTGGGCCGTCGACTACGGCCTCCTGGGCGCCGACGGGGCGCTGCTCGGCAACCCCGTCCACTACCGCGACACCCGCACCGACGGCGCCTCCGAAAAGGTGGCGGCCGTCCTCCCGCCCGAGGAGCTGTACGCGGCCACCGGCCTGCAGCACCTCCCCTTCAACACCATCTACCAGCTGACCGCCGCCCGGGGCAGCTCGCCCCTCGCCGCCGCGCACCGCCTCCTCCTCATCCCGGACCTCATCTCGTACTGGCTGACGGGCGAGGCGGGCACCGAGCTGACCAACGCCTCCACCACCCAGCTGATCGACCCGCGCACCCGCGACTGGTCCCGCGCCGTCGCCGCCGTCGCCGGCACCCTCGGCATCGACCTGTCACTCTTCCCGCCGCTGCGCCGGCCCGGCGACCCGGCAGGAGAACTGAGCCCGGAGATCCTGTCCGCGACCGGCATCGAAGGCCCCGTCCCGGTCACGGCCGTGGGCTCGCACGACACGGCCTCCGCCGTCGTCGGCGTCCCCGCCACCACGCCGGACTTCGCGTACATCGCCACCGGCACCTGGTCCCTGGCCGGTCTTGAGCTCGACGCCCCGGTGCTCACCGAGGCGAGCCGGCGGGCCAACTTCACCAATGAGCTCGGGGTGGACGGCACGGTCCGCTATCTGCGCAACATCATGGGCCTGTGGATGCTGCAGGAGTGCCTGCGCACCTGGGAAGCCGAAGGCACCCCCCAAAACCTTCAAACGCTCCTGACCCAGGCAGCCCAGGCCACCCCCCTCCGCTCGGTGGTCGACGCCGGGGCTCCCGAGTTCATCGCCCCGGACCGGATGCCCGACCGGATCGCGGAGGCCTGCCGCCGCACCGGCCAGCCGGTCCCGCGTACGCCCGCCGAGACCGCCCGCTGCGTCCTGGACTCCCTCGCGCTCGCCCACCGCCGGGCGATCCTGGACGCCCAGCACCTCTCCGGCCGTACGGTCCGCACCGTGCACATCGTCGGGGGCGGCGCGCACAACGCGCTGCTGTGCCGGCTGACCGCCGACGCCTGTGGGCTGCCGGTGGTCGCGGGCCCGGCGGAGGCGGCGGCGCTCGGCAACGTCCTGGTGCAGGCCAGAACCGCGGGGGTGGTCACCGGCGGCCTGTCCGACCTGCGTGCGCTGCTTCACAGCACCCAGCCGCTGAGGCAGTATGAGCCGTCGGGTGATCAAGCAGCGTGGTCCCGGGCGGCCGCCCTCGTCGAGGACGTCGAGGGCGGGCGGGCCGGGAGCCAGGAGGAGGAAACGTGCGCGTAGCGCTCTTCATCACCTGCGTCAACGACACCCTCTATCCCCGCACCGGGCAGGCCGTCGTCACCCTCCTCGAGCGACTGGGTGTCGACGTCGGCTTTCCGCCGGGGCAGAGCTGCTGTGGTCAGGCGCAGTTCAACACCGGCTACCGCCACGAGACCGAGCCCCTGGTGCGCCGCTTCGCCGACGCGTTCGAGGACTACGACTACGTGGTGACCCCCTCCGGCTCGTGCGCCGCCATGGTGCGCGACAACTATCCGAGGATCGGGGCGAAGGCGGCCGCCGAGGGCCGTGGCCAGGAGCTGACGGAGCTCGCGGCCGCGGCGGTGCCCAAGACGTACGAGCTCACCGAGTTCCTCACCGATGTCCTCAAGGTGACGGACGTGGGCGCGTACTATCCGCACACCGTGACCTACCACCCCACCTGCCACGGCCTGCGGATGCTGCGCCTGGGCGACCGCCCCCGCAAGCTCCTCGCGGCCGTCCAGGGGCTTGAGCTGGTCGAGCTGCCGGGGGCCGAGGAGTGCTGCGGCTTCGGCGGCACGTTCGCCGTCAAGAACACGGCGGTCTCGGCCGCGATGGGCGCCGACAAGGCGCGCAACATCACCGCCACCGGAGCCGAGGCGGTGTGCACGGTCGACAACTCGTGCCAGATGCACATCGGCGGGACGCTCGCCCGGCAGGGCTCGACGGTCCGCCCGGTCCACATCGCCGAGATCCTGGCGAGCACCGAAGGAGACATCTGGTGACCGGCACCTATCTGGGCATGCCCGCCTTCCCCGACGCGGCCGCCACCTCGACCAGGAACACGCAGCTGCGGGCCAATCTGCGGCACGCCACCCACACCATCCGCGCCAAGCGTGCCAAGGCCGTCGCGGAGCTGGACGACTGGGGCGAGCTGCGCGCCGCGGGTGCGGCGATCAAGGACCGTACGCTGCGCCATCTCGACCACTATCTGGAGCGGTTGGAGAGCGCCGTGACGGCGGCGGGCGGCCAGGTGCACTGGGCGGCGGACGCGGACGAGGCGAACCGGATCGTCACCGAGCTGGTCCGGGCCACCGGAGAGCGCGAGGTCGTCAAGGTCAAGTCGATGGCCACGCAGGAGATCGGGCTGAACGACGCTCTCGCCGAGGCGGGCATCCGCGCGTACGAGACCGATCTGGCGGAGCTCATCGTGCAGCTCGGCGACGACCTGCCCTCGCACATCCTGGTGCCCGCGATCCACCGCAACCGCACGGAGATCCGCGACATCTTCACCGGCCGGATGGCCCGCTGGGGCCGCCCGGCGCCGGAGGGGCTGACGGACGCCCCGGCGGATCTGGCGGAGGCGGCCCGGCTGCATCTGCGCGAGAAGTTCCTGAACGCCAAGGTCGGCATCTCGGGCGCCAACTTCATGGTGGCCGAGACCGGCACGCTGGTCGTGGTGGAGTCGGAGGGCAACGGCCGGATGTGCCTGACGCTCCCCGAGACGCTGATCTCCGTCGTGGGCATCGAGAAGGTGGTGCCGACGTGGCAGGACCTGGAGGTGTTCCTGCAGCTCCTGCCCCGCTCCTCGACGGCGGAGCGGATGAACCCGTACACCTCCACCTGGACGGGGACCACCGACGGCGACGGCCCGCGCGTCTTCCACCTGGTGCTCCTCGACAACGGCCGGACGGACACGCTCGCCGACACCGTCGGGCGCCAGGCGCTGCGCTGCATCCGCTGCTCGGCGTGTCTGAATGTGTGCCCGGTGTACGAGCGGGCGGGCGGCCATGCGTACGGGTCGGCGTACCCGGGGCCGATCGGAGCGATCCTCACGCCGCAGCTGCGCGGCACACAGAGCGAACTGGACGCCTCGCTGCCGTACGCCTCGTCGCTGTGCGGGGCGTGCTACGAGGTGTGCCCGGTGGCCATCGACATCCCGGAGATCCTGGTCCATCTGCGCGAGCGGGTGGTCGAGGGCGGCCCGGCGTCGGTGCGCGGGATGCGGACCGTCATCAAACCGGCCAAGGGGCATGCCGCGGAGCGCGCCGCCATGCGGGCGGCGCGCTGGGCCTTCGACCACCCGGGTGTGCTGCGCGCCGGGCAGCGGCTGGCCTCCCGTACCCGGCGCTTCCATCCGCGCCGGCTGCCGGGGCCGGGGCGGGCGTGGACGGACACCCGGGAGCTGCCGGAGGTGCCCGCCGAGTCGTTCCGGGACTGGTGGCGCAGAACACGCGGCGACGAAGGCGGAACCAGCGGCAAGAGCGGCGATGCCGGCAAGAGCGGGACGAAGGGGAAGAGGACGACGACGTGAGCAGCCGAGACCTGGTGCTGGCCCGCGTCCGCCGCGCGCTGGCGGACGTCCCCCGTGCGGAGCGCCCCTCCGAGACCCCCGTGGACCGCGGCTATCTGCGGGCCCATGGGGAGCGGACCGCCGCGCAGACCGTGGATCTGCTCGCGGAGAACCTGGCCGACTACCGGGCGGTCGTCCACCGTACGGACCCCAAGGGGCTCCCCGGTCTGATCGCCGGGCTGCTGGACGGGCGCGGCGCGACCAGCGTGGTGCTGCCGCCGGGGCTGCCCGCCGACTGGCTCTCGGCCGTCGACGCGCAGCGGGTGGAGCGGATCGCGGACACCCCGGAGCTGACCCCGCACGACCTGGACGCGGTCTCCAGCGTCGTCACGGGCTGCGCGGTGGCCGTGGCCGAGACGGGGACCGTCGTGCTGGACGCGGGTCCGGACCAGGGGCGGCGGCGCATCACGCTGGTGCCCGACCACCACATCTGTGTCATCCGGGTGCCCGAGCAGGTCGTGGACTCGGTGCCGCAGGCCCTTGAACGGCTGGCTCCGGGGCGCCCGTTGACCTGGATCTCCGGGCCGTCCGCGACCAGCGACATCGAGCTGGACCGGGTGGAGGGGGTGCACGGCCCGCGCACCCTGGAGGTCGTCCTCGTCGAGGGCTGAGCGGGCCGCGCGGGGCCGCGCGCCGATGCGGCCTTGCTCACATACCCGCGGTAACACCGCACTTGGACGGTTTGCACCGGTGCCGTTGTCGGTGGCTGCCCGTACTCTAGTGCCCATGCGTCCGACTCCTACTCACCACGAACCCGCTTTAATCACCACGCCCACCGACCAGGCGAACGAGGCGATCCGTGTGTTTCTGCGCGCGCGGGCCGGCCGGGCGCTGCGCCCTCAGGAGCGCGTCGAATACGGTCGGTTGCTCTCGGTCTACACCAGGGCGCTGCGGGGAGAGGTCGAGCAGGCCGCATGAGCCGTCGGCGGCGCGCGGGGAAGCGTGTCGCGGGTCACGCCCTGCGCTTGTGGCCTGAACTGCCCCTTGTGATGGAGTATCACCGTCCATAGGTTGTGAACTCGTTGTGCGCCCTGCCGCTTGACGCGGGGGTGGAGCGGCAGGGCGCCAGCCACATCACGGGGGGACTGACCACTCCATGCGCACTGCCGGAAGAGTCGTGCTCGGTGTCACAGCCGTCGCGGTCGTGGGCGTTGCAGGCCTCGGCGCGTACAACGTGTACACCGGGCTCACCGGAGGCAACCAGGGGCCGGGCCACGACGGGCCGGTGACCGCGTCGGAAGTGCGGGAGACCGCGAAGAGGTTTCTGGCCGCCTGGGCCGATCAGAACGATATGCGGGCCGCGCAGCTCACCAATGACGCCGAGTCCGCCGTGGCCGCGCTGAGCGGCTACCGCAAGGACGGCCATGTGGCAAAGCTGACGCTCAAGGCGGGCCGGCCGGACGGCACCCGGGTGCCGTTCGACGTCACGGCCGACATCTCCTTCGAGGACGCCCACTCCACCTGGACGTATGCCTCACAGCTGTCGGTGGTGCGGGGCAGGACGACGGGCAGACCGCTGGTCGACTGGACGCCCGCGGTGCTGCACCCCAAGCTGTCGGCCGAACGTCCGGCCCTGCGGACGGGCCTGGCCGAGTCGGTGTCGATCAAGGTGGTGGACCGGGACGGCAAGGCGCTGACGAAGGACCGCTATCCCTCGCTCGGCCCGGTGCTGGCCGAACTGCGCAAGCGGTACGGCGCCGCCACGGGCGCCGGCAGCCGGGTCGAGGTGTGGGCGGCCGGCGCGGACGGCGAGACCGCGACGACGCTCCATGTGGTGGCCAAGGGCAAGCCGGGCACGCTGCACACGACGCTCGACGCGCAGGTGCAGCGCCGGGCCGAGAAGGCGGTGGCGGGGCGTACGGGCGCCTCGGTGGTCGCGCTCAAGCCCAGCACGGGTGAGGTGCTGGCGGTCGCCAACTCCGACCGTGCCGAGTTCAACCCGGCCTTACAGGGCGCCACCGCGCCCGGCTCGACGTTCAAGATCGTCACTTCCGCGGCGCTGCTGGAGTCCGGCAAGGTCACGCCCGGCCGCGCCGTGCCCTGCCCCAAGACCACCTCGTACCAGCAGGGCATGACCTTCCACAACGTCGAGGACAGCGAGAATCCGGCCGCCACCTTCGCCCAGGACTTCGCTGCCTCCTGCAACACCGCCTTTGTCTCGCTGGCCGGCGATCTGTCCGACAGCACCGTCGCGGACGAGGCGCGGGAGGTGTTCGGGATCGGGCTCGACTGGCACGTGGGCGTGCCGACCTTCGACGGCTCGGTCCCCACGGGCAGCGGTGACGACAAGGCCGCCGCGCTGATCGGGCAGGGCCGGGTGCAGATGAACCCGCTCACCGTGGCCTCGGTCGCGGCCACCGCCCAGACCGGTACGTTCCGCCAGCCCGTCATCGTGCCGCGGTCCCTGATCAGCGAGGAGACGGCGACGGCGGAGCGCGCCCTGAGCCCGACGGCCGTCGGGCAGCTGAAGGCCATGATGCGGCTGACCGCGACCAGCGGCACGGCGGCCCGCGCGATGTCCGGGCTCACGGGGGACATCGGGGCGAAGACGGGCTCCGCCGAGATCGACGGGCAGTCGGACACGAACGCCTGGTTCACGGCGTACCGGAACGACATGGCGGCCGCGGCCGTGGTCGTGCGGGGTGGCCACGGCGGCGACGCGGCGGGTCCGGTCGTCCGGGACGTGCTCACGGCCCACGGCTGACCCGCCCGGGGCTATGCGGCCGCTGGGCCGTCCCCTGCTTCGTACAATGGTTACGCGAAGGGGTTGTCCGGGTGCGGCGCGCGGCCTAGTGTGGCGCCGCGTCATACGGGCCGCACCACCGAGCACGGAGGACCCGGCGTGAAGCGCACGTCCCGCGACATCCGCACCGAGAACCGCTATGAGGTGCTGCGCCACATCATCGCCGAATCCCCCGTCTCCCGGCGGCAGCTGGCCGCCGCGACCGGGCTGAGCCTGGCCACCGTCGCCACCCTCGTCGGCGAACTGCTGGACTTCGGCATGCTGGTGGAGCACGGCTACGAGGACTCCGACGGCGGCCGGCCGCGCGGCCTGGTCGCCGTCAACCCCTCCGGCGGCGCGCTGATCGGCGTGGACGTGGCCGAGACCTATGTCCACGTCGAGCTGTTCGACCTGGCCCTGACCGTGCTGGCCCGCGCCGACGAGGAGCTGCGCCCCGGCGAGCGGGACGCGGAGCGGGTCGTCGGGCGCATCGCCGCCGCCGTGGCGGATGTCGTGGCGCGGTCGGCCGTCGCCGTGGACCGGGTGCTGGGCGTCGGGGTCAGCATGCCGGGGCAGGTGGACCGCGAGGGCGGGGTGTCCGTCTACGCGGCCAACTGGAACTGGCACGACGTCCCGCTGCTCGGCCTGCTGGCCGAACACCTCCCCTACCGCCTCCATCTCGACAATCCGCTGCGCGCCAGCACCGTCGCCGAGCAGTGGTTCGGCGCGGCGCGCGGGCGCGGTGACGCGATCGTGGTCAACCTGGGGACGGGGGTGGGGGCCGGGTTCGCACTGGGCGGCGCGCTGCACCGGGGGGTGACCAACAGCGCCGGGGAGTGGGGGCACACCACCCTCGTCCTGGACGGGCGGCTGTGCCACTGCGGCAACCACGGCTGCGTGGAGACGTATGTGGGCGCCCCCGCCATCATGCGCACCCTCCGGGAGCTGAGCCCCGACAGCCCCCTGCTGCACCCGGACGACCAGACCGCCACCATCGAGGCGCTCGGCCGGGCGCTGGCCGACGGCGATCCGGTGGCCGTGCGGGTGATCCGCGAGACCGCCCGCTACCTCGGCGCGGCCCTGGCCGACCTGGTCAACCTGCTCAACCCGGAGGTGATCGTGGTCAGCAGCTGGGTGGCGGCCGCGCTGGGCGAGCCGCTGCTGGCCGAGGTGCGCGAGGCGGTGGGGCGGCGGGCCCTGCGCCGCCCCTTCGCGAGCGTCGAGATCGTGCTGTGCCCGATCCCGTCCAACCCCGTGAGCCTCGGGGCCGCGACCTTCGCCCTGGAGGGCTCGCTCGCGGCCATGAGATCGAAGCACCACCGCGCCCCCGCCACGAGCGGCGGCCGCGGCAGCGCGTCCTGACGCCCACCCCCGCCCCACGCGCAAGCGCTTGCAACAGACTTCGTCCAACCCCTTGAAAAAGTCTCTCGCCGCTCGTTAACGTCCCATGCTGACGGCCCGGGCCGAGGCGCTCGGGCTCACGCGCGCTCGGGCCGCTGCGGCGCGTGCCGACCGATCCCCTCCCTCGCAACTCTCCCGCGCAGAACCTCCATCGCAGACCGAGGAGACCGATGAGCACCACCCCCGACGCCCAGCTCCCCTACTACGAGGACGTGTCCCCGGGCAGCGGAGGACTGCCGCCCCGCGCCTGGACCGCCGGGTCCGACGCCGCCCGGCTGGGCCTGGGCGGCGACTGGGCCTTCCGGCTGTCGCCGACCGCCACCGCCGAGGACGAGTCCTTCGCCCGCCCCGACTACGACGCCTCCGGCTGGGGCACGGTCGCCGTGCCGGGCCACTGGGTGCTGCAGGGCCACGGCGCGCCCATCTACACCAATGTGCTCTATCCGTTCCCGGTCGACCCGCCGCGGGTGCCCACCGAGAACCCGACCGGCGACCACCGCCGGGTCTTCGACCTGCCCGAGGACTGGCCGGCCGACGGCGGCGCCGTGCTGCGGTTCGAGGGCGTGGAGTCCTGCGCCCGGGTCTGGCTCAACGGGCAGGAGCTGGGCGTCTTCAAGGGCAGCCGGCTGCCCCACGAGTTCGCGGTGGGCGAGCTGCTGCGGCCGCGCGGCAATGTGCTGGCCGTACGCGTCCACCAGTGGTCCTCGGGCAGCTACCTGGAGGACCAGGACCAGTGGTGGCTGCCCGGGATCTTCCGTGAGGTGACCCTGGAGCACCGCCCGGCCGACGCGGTCGCCGACTTCTTCGTCCACGCCTCCTACGACCACACCTCCGGCGAGGGCACGCTGCGGGTCGACGCCGAGCCCGGCGGCCGGGTCACCGTGCCGGAGCTGGGCCTGGACCTGGCCACCGGCGAGAGCGCGACCGTGGCCGTCGAGCCGTGGACCGCCGAGACCCCGCGGCTGTACGAGGCCACGCTCGCCACCGGCGGCGAGCGGGTGGCGCTGCGGGTGGGGTTCCGTACGGTCGTCGTCGAGGACGGCGTGATCAAGGTCAATGGCAAGCGGGTGCTGTTCCGCGGGGTCAACCGGCACGAGTTCCACCCCGAGACCGGGCGCGCCGTGGACCTGGCCACCATGCGCCAGGACCTGGTGCTGATGAAGCGGCACAACATCAACGCCGTACGCACCAGCCACTACCCGCCGCACCCCGCCTTCCTGGACCTGTGCGACGAGCTGGGCCTGTGGGTGATCGACGAGTGCGACCTGGAGACCCACGGCTTCGGCGACATCGGCTGGCGCAGCAACCCGGTCGACGACGACCGCTGGACCCCGGCCCTGGTGGACCGGGCGCGCCGGATGGTCGAGCGGGACAAGAACCACGCGTCGGTGGTGATGTGGTCGCTGGGCAACGAGTGCGGCACCGGCCGCGGGCTGACCGCCATGGCCGACTGGATCCGCGAGCGGGACCCCTCGCGCGTGATCCACTACGAGGGCGACATGTCCTGCGCCGACACGGACGTCTACTCGCGGATGTACGCCTCGCACGAGGAGGTCGACCAGATCGGCCGGCGCGCCGAGCCCCCCTTGGCCGACGCCGAGCTGGACGCCAAGCGCCGCGGGCTGCCCTTCATCCTGTGCGAGTACGCCCACGCCATGGGCAACGGGCCGGGCGGGCTCAGCGACTACCAGCGGCTGTTCGAGGCGCATGAGCGCTGCCAGGGCGGGTTCGTCTGGGAGTGGATCGACCACGGGATCGCCAAGCGCACCCCCGAGGGCGAACTCTTCTACGGGTACGGCGGGGACTTCGGCGAGGAGCTGCACGACGGCAACTTCGTCTGCGACGGCCTGATCTTCCCCGACCGCACCCCGTCCCCCGGCCTGATCGAGTACAAGAAGGTCATCGAGCCGGTCCGGATCGAGGGCGACGGCGCGGCGGGCACGGTCCGCGTCACCAACACCCATGACTTCGCCGACCTGTCCCACCTGGCGTTCTCCTGGGTCTACGAGGCCGAGGGCGTGGAGGCCGGCGGCGGCGAGCTGACGGTCCCGCCGCTGGCCCCGGGCGAGTCCGCCGACCTCAAGCTCCCCGACCGGCCCGCGACGGGCGCGGGCGGCGAGGCGCTGTGGACCGTACGGGCGCGGCTCGCGGCCGACACCGCGTGGGCACCGGCGGGCCATGAGGTGGCGTGGGGCCAGTTCCCGGCCACCACGTCGACCACCCCGGCCGCCTCGCCCGCCCCGGGGGCCGCCCTCGCGCCGCGCCGTGAGGACGGCGCGATCGTGCTGGGACCGGGCAGCTTCGACCCGGCCACCGGCGCGCTGGTCTCCCTCGGCGGCCTCGCGGTCACCGGCCCCCGGCTCGATCTGTGGCGCGCGCCCACCGACAACGACAACGGCGCGCCCTGGCAGCCCGACGAGCGCTACGGCCTGATCTGGCGCCAACTCGGCCTGCACCGGCTCCACCACCGCGTCGACGCGGTGGAGGTGACGGACGACGCGCTGACCGTCCGCACCCGCGTCGCTCCCGCGGCCACCGACGCCGGCCTGGAGGCCGTCTACCGCTGGACCGCCGACGCGGACGCGGACCAGTTGCGCCTGGCGGTCTCCGTCACCCCGCTGGGCGAGTGGACCTGCCCGCTGCCGCGCCTGGGCGTGCGGCTCGGCGTTCCCGCCGCGCTGGGCCGGGCCGAGTGGTTCGGCGGCGGCCCCGGCGAGGCGTACCCGGACACCTGTGCCGCCTCCCGGATCGGCCGGTGGGCGCTGTCGGTCGACGAGATGCAGACGCCCTACGTCAGGCCGCAGGAGAACGGGGCCCGGGCGGACGTCCGGTGGGCGCGGCTGACCGGCGAGGACGGGACCGGGATCGCGGTGGAGGGCGCTCCGCCGTTCTGGTTCACGGCGCGGCGGTGGACCACGGAGCAGCTGGCCGCGGCCGAGCACACCCCGGACCTGACCGCCTCGGCGGACACGGTGTGGGTGAACCTCGACCACGGGCAGCAGGGCATCGGCAGCCAGTCGTGCGGGCCCGGGGTACTTCCCCAGTACCGCCACCACGCCGCGCCCGCGGAGTTCTCCTTCACCTTCTCGCGCATCTAGAAGGGGAGTTCGTGGTGGGGGGGGGGGGGGGGGGGCGCCCCGCGCGCCCCCCCCCCCCCCCCCCCCCCCCCCCCGCCCGCCCCCCCCCCCCCCCCCCCCCCCCCCCCCGCGGGCGCCACCCCGGGGGGCTAAACCAAAAACAAGGTGGCGGCCGCCGGGGGGCGC
>NZ_JBIBKK010000052.1:0-23879 GCF_042959105.1 Streptomyces sp. NPDC007917 | reverse complement strand
GCGACAACCGACCCGTCAACACCACCCCATCCGAACCCGCACACACCACCACCGCACCCAACACCGGATGCCCCACCCCACCCAACCCCAACGACACCGGATCACCCACACCGCGGCGCCTCTTGGCCCAGTAGCGCTCGTGCTGGAACGGATAGGTGGGCAGGTCGATCCGTCGCGCGCCGCTGTCCGCGAAGAACACGGACCAGTCCACCGGCGCGCCGTGGACATGCAGTCGTGCGAGCGCGGTGAGCGCTGCGGCGGGCTCCGGCCGGTCCTTGCGTACGAGGGGGACGAACACCGCCGTATCGGAGGTCACCGACTCCTGGGCCGCCGCGCTCAAAGACCCGTCCGGGCCCAGCTCCACAAAGCGCGAGACGCCCTGGCCTGCCAGGAAGCGGACGGTGTCGGCGAACCGCACGGTGGCCCGGACGTGCCGCACCCAGTACTCGGCGGAGCAGAGGTCTTCCGGGTCAGCGGCCGCGCCCGTGACGCTCGAGACGAACGGAATCGTGGGCGTGTGGTACGTCAGTCCCTCGGCCACGGCCCGGAACCGGTCGAGCATCGGCTCCATCAGCACCGAGTGGAACGCGTGCGACACCCTCAGCATGCGGGTCTTGCGCCCCTCGGCCCCGAACCGGGCCGCGATCTCGTCGATCACGTCCTTGTCGCCGGACATCACCACCGACCGGGGGCCGTTGACCGCGGCGACGCTCACTCGGTCGCCGGTCAGGCCGGACACCTCGTCCTCCGCCACCTGCAGGGCCACCATGGCTCCGCCGGAGGGCAGTTCGGACATCAGCCAGCCCCGGGCGGCCACCAGAGCGCAGGCGTCCGCGAGGGACAGCACACCGGCCACGTGCGCGGCGGCGATCTCCCCGATCGAGTGGCCCGCCACGTGGTCCGGCCGCAGCCCCCACGACTCCGCCAGCCGGAACAGGGCCACCTCGATGGCGAAGAGCGCGGCCTGGGCGAAGTCCGTGCGATCCAGCAGCTGGTCGTCCGAGCCCCACAGCACCTGCCGGGCGGGGCGGAGCAGGTGGCGGTCCAGCTCGTCGAGCACCTGATCCAGCGCGGTGGCGAACACCGGGAAGCGGTCAGCGAGTTCTCGCCCCATCCCCAGCCGCTGGGAGCCTTGTCCGGCGAAGAGGAACGCGGTCGAGCCGCCGGCGCGCGCGTCGCCCACGATCAGTGGGGCGGTGCTCTCGCCGTGGGACAGCGCGGTCAGCGCCTGCCGGGCGCCTCCCGGGTCCTCGGCGAGGATCACCGCGCGATGTTCGAACGCCGAGCGCGAGGTCGCGAGCGAGTATCCGATGTCCAGCGAACGCGGGCGCGGGTCTGCCGGGTCTGCCGGATCGGCCACGAGGGGCAGCAGCCCGGCCGCCTGCGCCCGCAGCGCCTGCGGTGTCTTGGCCGACAGCAGCCACGGCACGACGACGGGCTCCTGCCGCTCCACGGCGACCTGCCCGCCGTCCGGGTCGCGCCCCGCCTCAAGGCCGGGGGCCGCGTCTGCGGCTGGGACGGGCCGTACGGGCTGGGGCCGGGACGGCGGCGCCTGTTCCAGGATGATGTGTGCGTTGGTTCCGCTGATCCCGAAGGACGACACGGCCGCGCGGCGCGGGCCGTCGGTCTCCGGCCACGGCGTGGGTTCGGTGAGCAGCGCCACGCCCCCGGCCGACCAGTCCACATGGGAGGACGGCTGGTCCACGTGCAGGGTGCGCGGCAGCAGCCCGTGGCGCATCGCCTGCACCATCTTCACCACACCGGCCACCCCCGCGGCCGCCTGGGTGTGGCCGATGTTGGACTTGATCGATCCCAGCAGCAGCGGCCGGTCGGGGGCGCGGTCCTGTCCGTAGGTGGCCAGCAGCGCCT
Organism: Streptomyces sp. NPDC007917; assembly: GCF_042959105.1. Classification (NCBI taxonomy): domain Bacteria; kingdom Bacillati; phylum Actinomycetota; class Actinomycetes; order Kitasatosporales; family Streptomycetaceae; genus Streptomyces; species Streptomyces sp. NPDC007917. The sequence goes on along the minus strand of NZ_JBIBKK010000052.1, from coordinate 22,010 downwards.
GGGCCTCGATCGGGTCGCCCAGCGTGGTACCGGTGCCGTGTCCTTCCACGGCGTCGACGTCGGCGGCCGACAGCCCGGCGCTCGCGAGGGCCTGCCGGATGACCCGCTGCTGTGCGGGGCCGTTGGGTGCGGTCAGGCCGTTGGACGCGCCGTCCTGGTTGACGGCGGAGCCGCGGACCAGGGCGAGCACCGGGTGGCCGTTGCGGCGCGCGTCGGACAGCCGCTCCACGACCACGACGCCGGCCCCCTCGGCCCAGCTCACCCCGTCGGCCGCGTCCGCGAAGGACTTGCAGCGGCCGTCGGCGGCCAGGCCACCCTGCGCCCCGAAGTCGAGGAAGGTCTCCGGGCCGGCCATCACCGTCACTCCGCCGGCCAGCGCCATCGAGCACTCGCCCTGCCGCAGCGCCTGGGTGGCGAGATGGAGTGCGACCAGTGACGAGGAGCAGGCGGTGTCGACCGTCAGCGCCGGCCCCTGGAAGCCGAAGGTGTAGGAGATCCGGCCGGAGAGCACACTGCCCGCCGATCCGGTGCCGAGGAATCCCAGGGACTCCGGGGGGAAGTCGGCGTTGCCGCTCGCGTAGTCGTGGTACATGATCCCGGCGAAGACGCCGGTGTCGCTGCCGCGCAGGGACAGCGGGTCGAGCCCGGCCCGCTCCAGCGCCTCCCAGGAGGTCTCCAGCAGCAGCCGCTGCTGCGGGTCCATCGCCAGCGCCTCACGGGGCGAGATGCCGAAGAAGCCCGCGTCGAAGGCGCCCGCGTCCTCCAGGAAGCCGCCCTCGCGGGTGTAGGTGGTGCCCTGGTGTCCGGGCTCGGGGTCGTAGAGGGATTCCAGGTCCCAGCCCCGGTCGTCGGGGAACCCGGAGATCCCTTCCCGGTCCGCGATGACGAGGTCCCACAGATCGGAGGGTGAGCGGACGCCGCCGGGGTAGCGGCAGCTCATCGACACGATGGCGATGGGGTCGTCGTCCGCGGGCGCGGCGGGGCGCGCCGGGCCGGCGCCGGCGGTGGTGTGCACCGCGCTGCCGGGCGCCGCCAGCTCGTCGTGCAGATGTCCGGCGAGCTCGCGGACCGTCGGATAGTCGAAGATCAAGGTGGCGGGCAGCCGCAGACCGGTCGCCGCGTTGAGGGCGTTGCGCAGTTCTAGTGCGGTGAGCGAGTCGAAGCCGAGGTCCTTGAACGCCTGGCCCTCCTCGACCTGGGAGGTGGCCGCGTATCCGAGGACCGCGGCCACCTGACCGCGCACCAGCTCGACGAGGATGCGGGGCCGTTCGGCCTCCGCCACGCCGGCGAGCCGGGCCGCGAGCTCCGTGGGTTCGGGCGCGCCCCGGCGCGCCGCACGGCGGGCCGGGCCCCGTACGAGTTGGCGCAGGAGCGGCGGGACGTCTGGCAGCTTCTCGAGGGCCGCCGTGTCGAGCCGGAACGGGGCCACCACGGCGCGGTCGACGGCCAGTGCGGCGTCGAGGAGTTCCAGACCCTGCTCGGCGGAGATCATCCGGGTGCCGTGGCGGCTCATCCGGTCGAGGTCGGTGTCGGTGAGGGTGCCGGTCATTCCGTCCTGGGGCTCCCAGGCGCCCCAGGCGAGGGAGACGGCGGGCAGTCCCAGGGTGCGGCGGTGCTGGGCGAGCGCGTCGAGGAACGTGTTGGCCGCCGCGTAGTTGCCCTGGCCGAGCCCGCCGAGGAGGCCGGCGGCCGCGGAGAAGAGGACGAAGGCGGACAGGTCCCCGGTGAGCTCGTGCAGATTCCACGCCGCGTCGACCTTGGGCCGCAGCACGGTGTCCACCCGCTCCGGGGTGAGCGATTCGACGGTCGCGTCGTCGAGCACTCCCGCCGTGTGCACCACGGCTGTGAGCGGCCGGTCGGCCGGTATGGAGTCGAGCAGGTCCGCCAGTGCCGCCCGGTCGGACACGTCGCAGGCGGCGACGGTGACCTGGGCGCCCTCGGCGCTCAGTTCGTCACGGAGCCGGGTGGCGCCGGGCGTGTCGAGGCCGCGCCGGCTGGTCAGCAGCAGATGGCGTACGCCGTGTCGGGCCACCAGGTGCCGCGCCACCAGGCTGCCGAGGCCGCCGGTGCCGCCGGTGATGAGTACGGTGCCCGCCGCATCGGCCCAGGGTGCCGGCCCCGGGCGCGGGGCGGCGAGCCGCGTCAGCCGGGGGGCGTAGACCTCGCCGCCGCGCACGGCGACGCGGGGTTCGCCGGAGGCCAGTGCGCCGCGCAGCGCCGCGGCGTCGGCCGGGCCGCTGTCGCCGGTGCCGTCGCCGCTGGTGCCAGTGCCCTCGCCGTCGGGACCGTCGCCGCTGGTGCCGTCGCCGCTGGTGCCGGTACCGGTCAGGTCGGCCAGGACGATCCGGCCCGGGTGTTCGGCCTGCGCTGAGGCCAGCAGTCCCCACACCGGGGCGAGCGCCGGTGCCACGGCGTCCTCGCCGGGCAGGGCGGAGACGGCCGCCCGGGTGACCACCACGAGCTGTGAGGCGGCGAACCGGTCGTCGGCCAGCCATCCCCTGACCAGCGCGAGCGTGTCGTACAGCGCCGTGCGCACCGCCGTCGGCAGGTCGCCGGGCGGCGCGTGGCGGTCGACGAGGACGTACGCGGGGACCGGCGCGCCCCGGTCGACCGCGTCAGCGAGGTCGGCCAGGGTGGGGTGCCGGACATCGGCGGCATCGGCGAGCGCGGTTCCCTCCGGGCCGATCAGCGCCCAGCCGCCGGCCGCCGGTGTCTCGTCGGCGTCGGCGGGTGGGACGGCCACCGGCAGCCAGTCGACGCCGAACAGGGAGTCGCCGAACAGGGAGTCGCCCCGTCGGCGGTGCGACACGCCGTCGGCCGGGGACACGGGCCGCAGTACCAGCGAACCAATGGTGGCGACCGGTTGGCCCGTCGTGTCGGCGGCCAGCACCGACACGCCGTCGGAGCCGGTGGGGGTCAGCCGTACCCGCAGGGACGACGCGCCGACCGCGTGCAGGGCCACGTCCTGCCAGGCGAACGGGATCCGGGCGCCCGGGCCCTGGTCCTGGTCCTGGTCCTGGTCCTGGCGCAGCCCGCCCACCGCGTGCAGGGCGGCGTCCAGCAGCGCCGGGTGCACCCCGAAGGACTCGGCCGCGGCATGGTGTTCCCGGTCCAGCTCGATGTCGGCGAACACCTGGTCGCCCAGGCGCCATGCGGCGCGCAGCGCTCGGAACGCGGGGCCGTAGTCGGAGCCCGCTTCCGCGAGCCGGTCGTAGTAGCCGTCGAGGTCGATCGGGTCCGCCCCGGCCGGTGGCCACGCCGTGAGCGGTTCGGCGAGGGCCTGCCGGCCCGGCGCGAGCGTTCCCACGGCGTGCCGGGTCCACTCGGCGCTGTCGTCCGTGTCGCCGGGCCCGCCGTCCGGGCGGGCGTACACGGTCAGCGGCCTGCGGCCGGCCTCGTCCGGGCCGCCCACCAGCAGTTGCAGCCGGACGCCGCCGCCCTCGGGCAGTGGTACGGGCGCGTGGAGGGTGAGCTCTTCAAGCAGCGGGCAGCCGACCTCGTGTCCGGCGTGCAGGGCCAGCTCGACGAAGGCCGTGCCCGGGAACAGCACCGAGCCCGCGATCATGTGATCGGCGAGCCAGGGGGTGGCGCGCGTCGACAGGTGGCAGGTAAAGACATGGCCGTCGTCCTCGGCCAGAGCCAGCCGGGCGCCGAGGAGCGGGTGGCGCGCCGGGCTGAGCCCCAGCCGGTCGGCTCCGGGCTCCTCGGGCGGTGGGTTCAGCCAGTAGTGCTCGTTCTGGAAGGCGTAGGTGGGCAGATCGACGTGGTGTGCGCCGGAGCCGGCGAAGACCGCGGCCCAGTCGGGAGACACGCCGTTCACATGGAGCCGGGCCACGGCGGTCAGCAGCGTGCGGGGCTCGGGGCGGCCCTCGCGCAGCAGGGGGACGCAGAGTGCGTTCTCCCGGCCGATGGACTCCTGTGCCAACGCCGAGAGTGTTCCGTCCGGGCCCAGTTCGATGTACCGGGTGACGTCCCGGTCGGCCAGCCAGCGGACGCCGTCGTGGAAGCGCACCGTCCGGCGTACGTGGGAGACCCAGTACGCGGGGTCGGCCAGCTGCTCGGCGCTCGCCGCCTCGCCGGTGACATCGGAGATCACGGTGATGGCCGGTGGCGCGTACGACAGGCCCCGGGCGACCTTCTCGAACTCGGCCAGCATCGGCTCCATCAGCGGGGAGTGGAAGGCGTGGCCGACCTGGAGCCGCTTGGTCTTGCGGCCCAGGGCGCGGAAGCGGTCCGCGAGCCGGTCGACGGCCTCGGCGTCGCCGGAGACCACCACGGACTCGGGCCCGTTGACGGCGGCCACCGCCACCCGCTCGTCCAGCAGCGGCAGGACCTCGCTCTCGCGGGCCCGCACCGCCAGCATCGCCCCGTCACCGGGCAGCGCCTGCATCAGCCGGCCGCGCGCGGCCACCAGCGCGCAGGCGTCGGGAAGGTCGAACACCCCCGCCACGTGGGCCGCCGCGAGCTCGCCGATCGAATGGCCCAGGAGGTAGTCGGGGCGTGTCCCCCAGGACTCCAGCAGCCGGAACAGGGCCACTTCCAGGGCGAACAGGCCCGCTTGGGCGTACATCGTCCGGTCGAGGAGGCTCTGGTTCGCTCCGTGTACGACACTGCCCAAGGGGCGGTCGAGATGCTTGTCCAGCTCGGCGGCCACGGCGTCCCAGGCCTCGGCGAACACCGGGTGGTGGCGGTGGAGTTCCAGGCCCATGCCGACGCGCTGGGCGCCCTGCCCGGTGAACAGGAAGGCCAGGTGGCCGTCGCCCGCAATGCCCTGGACCACGCCGGGGGCGGGTGCGCCGTCGGCGAGGGCGGTGAGGGCGGTCCGCAGTTCGTCCCGGTCGGCGGCGACCACGGCCGCCCGGTGCTGGAGTGCGGCCCGGGTCGTCGCCAGGGACAGGCCGATGCCGGCGGTGGCGGTGGCGGGGTGGGCCTCCAGGTGTGCCAGCAGGCGGCCGGCCTGTGCCCGCAGGGCCTGGCCGGTACGGGCCGACAGCGGGTAGGCGAGCACGGGAGGCGCGGCCGGGGCGGGCGCCGGGGGTGCGTCGGGCACGGATGGTTCGGTGGATTCGGCGGGCTGCGGGGCCTGCTCGACGATGAGGTGTGCGTTGGTGCCGCTGACCCCGAAGGACGACACTCCGGCGCGGCGGGGCCGGTCCGTCAGCGGCCACGGGCGCGCCTCCGCCAGCAGAGACACCGCTCCGCCGCTCCAGTCGACGGCGGGCGTCGGCTCGTCGATGTGCAGCGACTTCGGCAGCAGTCCGTGTTCGATGGCCAGCACCATCTTCATGACGCCCGCCACACCCGCGGCGGCCTGGGTGTGGCCCATGTTGGACTTGATCGAGCCGAGCCACAGCGGATCGGCGGTGCGGCCCTGGCCGTACGTGGCCAGCAGCGCCTCGGCCTCGATCGGGTCGCCCAGCGGGGTGGCGGTGCCATGCGCCTCGACCGCGTCCACGTCGTCGGTGGTCAGCCCGGCACTCGTCAGGGCGGCACGGATGACCCGCTCCTGCGCGGGCCCGTTGGGGGCGGTCAGGCCGTTCGACGCGCCGTCCTGGTTCACCGCGCTGCCGCTGATCACGGCGAGTACGCGGTGCCCGTTGGCGCGGGCGTCGGCCAGCCGCTCCAGCACGAGGATCCCGGCGCCCTCCCCCCACGCCGTGCCGCTCGCCCCGGCCGCGAAGGTACGGCAGCGGCCGTCCGCGGCCAGCCCGCCCTGCCTGCTGAACCCGATGAACAGGCCGGGATCGGCCATCACCGTCGCGCCGCCGGCCAGGGCGAGCGAACACTCTCCCTGGCGCAGCGCCTGCGCGGCCAGGTGCAGCGAGACCAGGGACGACGAACACGCGGTGTCCACGGTGAGTGCCGGGCCCTCGAGACCCAGCACGTACGACACCCGCCCGGACAGCGCGCTGGAGGTGGTGGCGGTGGTCATGTAGTCCACCGCGCCCTCGCTGCGGGCCGCGAGCCGGCCGTAGCCCTGGCCGTTGCTGCCGACGAACACGCCGGTGCGGCTGCCGCGCAGCGCAAGGGGGTCGATCCGGGCCCTTTCCAGGGCCTCCCAGCAGACTTCGAGCAGCAGCCGCTGCTGGGGGTCCATCACCAGTGCCTCGCGCGGGGAGATCCCGAAGAACGCGGGGTCGAAGCCCCCCACGTCCGTGAGGAACCCGCCCTCCCGGACGTATGAGGTGCCCCGTTGCCGCTCTTCCGGGTCGTACACCGCGGCGGTGTCCCAGCCGCGGTTGGCCGGGAAGGGCGAGATGACGTCCCGCCCCTCGGCCAGCAGCTCCCACAGCGACTCGGGGCCGTCCACTCCGCCGGGGAACCGGCATCCCATGCCCACGACGGCGACCGGCTCATGCCGTCCGGACTCGGCTTCCCACAGGCGCTGCCGGGTCTCGTGGAGGTCGGCGGTCACCCTCTTGAGAAAGTAACGGAGCTTGTCTTCGTTTTCCATCTGAATCTCTCTCAATTCAATGGCCGCGGACCTTGGTGGCGACTGTCAGGAGATGCCGGTGTCAGGAGATGCCGAACTCCTTGCCGATGAAGTCGAACACCTCCTCGTCGGACGCCTGGAGCAGCTGCTCGTCGACTCCGCCGGGGCCACCGTCCAGGTCCTCGTCGCCCCATTGGGCGAGCAGCTTGGTCAGCCGTTCCCTGACCTGCAGACGGGTCTCCCGCCGGGTGGTGGCGGCGGCCAGCGTGGCCTCCAGCCGGTCGATCTCGGCGAGCACCTGGCCGTGGCCGCCCGCCCCGTCGGCCGTGGCCTTGTCGTCGGTGCCACCCGTGCCGCCCGGCAGCAACTGCTCCAGCAGGTGCTGCGAGAGCGCGGTCGGGCTCGGGTAGTCGAACACCAGCGCCCGCTTCAACCGCAGTCGCGTGGCGGCGGACAGCCGGTTGCTGAACTCCACCGCGGTCAGCGAGTCGAAGCCCAGGTCGCGGAACGGCACACCGGACTCGACCGCATCGGCCGAGTCGTACCCGAGCACCGCCGCGGCCGTCTTGCGTACGAGCCCCACGACGGCCGAGACACGCTCCGGCTCGGGCATCCGCGCCAGCCGCTCGCTCAGCGACTCGCCGGTGCCGTCGGCGGCCTCGTCCGACACCGCCCGCATGGCCCGCCGGGCCTCGGGGATCTCGCTCAGCAGCGGGCTGGGCCGGACCGCGCTGAAGGTGGGCGCGAACCGGTCCCAGGCGAGGGCCGAGACGAAGGCGGTCGGCTCCGCGCCGGTGACCAGCTGGGCCAGCGCCCTCACCGCCAGGTTCGGGTCCATGGCGACCACACCGGCCCGCTGGGACACCGCCTCCACCGGGGTGTCGGCGGCCATTCCGGCGCCGGCCCACAGTCCCCATGCCACCGAGGTCGCGGCGAGGCCATCGGCGCGGCGCCGCTCGGCCAGGGCGTCCAGTACGGCGTTGGCCGCCGCGTAGTTCGCCTGGCCACGGCTGCCGAGCGTGCCGGAGGACGACGCGAACAGGGCGAACACCGCCAGGTCCAGATCACGGGTCAGCTCGTCCAGCAGCAGCGCCGAGGCCACCTTCGAGCGGAAGACCGGCTCGTAGCGCTCGGGGGTGAGCCCGTCCATCAGGCCGTCGTCGAGCACACCTGCCGTGTGGACGACCCCGGTCAGCGGGTGCTGGGCCGGGACGGTGGCCAAGAGGTCGGCCACGGCGTCCCGGTCGGCCACGTCGCACGCGGCGATGGTGACCTGGGCGCCCAGGGCGGTCAGCTCGGCGCGCAGCTCGTCCGCGCCGGGGGCGTCGGGGCCACGACGGCTGGTCAGCAGCAGGTGTGCGGCGCCGTTGGCTGCCAGCCACCGGGCGACGTGTCCGCCCAGCGCTCCCGTGCCGCCGGTGATGAGCACCGTACCGCTCGGCTGCCACGGCTGGTCCGACACTTCGGCCGGGGCCTGCACCATCCGCCTGCCGAACACGCCGGTGGAGCGGATCGCCACCTGGTCCTCCCCCGTGGGGGCGGCCAGCGCGCCGGTGAAGCGGGCGAGGATCCGGTCGTCCAGGTCGGCCGGCAGGTCGATCAGACCGCCCCAGCTGCGCGGGTACTCCAGCGCCGCGACCCGGCCAAGGCCCCAGACGGCGTTCTGCAGCGGGGCCGTCGCCCGGTCCGAGCTGCCCAACGACACCGCGCCGCGGGTGACCGCCCACACCGGCGCCTCGATCCCCGCGTCGCCCAGGGCCTGCATCAGGGTCGCGGTCAACACCACTCCGGCCGGAACGGACGGGTAGTCGGGAAGGGCGGATTCGCTCAGCGCCAGCAGCGACACCACACCCGCGAACTCCGCGCCGTCCGTGCCGGCGGCACCGTCGGCGCCGTCGGCGCGTTCGGCGCGTTCGGCGCGTTCGGCGCGTTCGGCGACGGAGGACGCCAGGCGGTCGGCGAGTGCGGCACGATCGGCGTCCCCGACCTCCAGCCGCACCGCGTCGGCTCCCACCGCGTCCGACAGGGCGGACACCCACGCGTCATCGGCCAGGCCCTGCGGAATGACCACCAGCCAGGTTCCCGAGGGGGCTGCGGCGTCCGCGGTCACGGGCTTCCATGTGGTGCGGTAGCGCCAGCCGTCGACCGTGGAGCGCTCGCGCCGCCGGCGCCGCCACGACGACAGCGCGGGCAGCACGGCGCCGAGCGAGTCGGCGTCGACCTCCAGCCGCGCGGCCAGGGACTCCAGTTCCTCCTGCTCGACGGCGGCCCAGAACTCCCCGTCCACCGCGTCCTTGTCGCCGGGCAGCGGCTCGGCCTCGGCCGCCTCGGGCCAGAACCGCTGCCGCTGGAACGCGTAGGTCGGCAGGTCGACGCGGCGGGCGCCGGTCGCGGTGAAGAAGCCGGACCAGCTGGTGTGCACGCCTCGGACGAAGAGTTCGGCCAGCGACAGGGCGAAGCGGTCCAGTCCTCCCTGGTCGCGGCGCAGCGTGCCGGCGACCACGGCGGTCTCATCCACGTCGTCGACCGTCTCCTGAACCCCAACCGTCAGCACCGGATGCGCACTGACCTCGATGAACGCGCGGTGGCGCCGGGCCAGCAGCTCCCGGATGGCCGGCTCGAAACCCACCGTCTGCCGCAGATTCCGGTACCAGTAGTCCGCGTCCATGCCCGTGGTGTCGAGCCAGTCACCGGTCACCGTGGAGAAGAACGGCACCTCTGCCGCGCGCGGGGCGACCGGAGCGAGCTCCGCCAGCAACTCCTCACGGATCTGCTCGACGTGGACGGAGTGGGAGGCATAATCCACAGCGATCCGCCGGATACGGACCTCCTCGCCGCTCCACTCCTCGATCAGCCCGTCCAACGCCTCCTGATCACCCGAGACCACGACCGACCGGGGCCCGTTCACGGCGGCGACCGACACCCGGCCGTCCCACCGCTCCAGCCGCGCCTCCACCTCAGAGACCGGCAGCGGCACCGACGCCATACCACCGGCACCGGCAAGCCGCCGTGCGATGGCCTGACTGCGCAACGCCACCACCCGCGCGCCATCCTCCAGCGACAGCGCACCGGCCACACACGCGGCGGCGATCTCGCCCTGCGAGTGGCCCACCACCGCATCCGGTTCCACGCCATGGGAGCGCCACACGGCCGCGAGCGACACCATCACCGCCCACGACACCGGCTGCACCACATCCACCCGCTCCAACGACGCAGCACCCGGCGCCTGCCGTACGACGTCCATCAGCGACCAGTCGATGAACGGCGCAAGAGCGGCAGCACACTCCCCCAACCGCTCCGCGAACACCACAGATTCCTCCAGCAGCCGGGCACCCATCCCCGCCCACTGCGAACCCTGCCCCGGGAAGACAAACACCGACTTCCCCTCGACATCGGCCACACCCCGAACCACACCCGCCGCGGGATCATCATCGCCCAGGGCGCGCAGACCGGACAGCAGTTCCTCACGATCACCACCGATCACCACCGCCCGGTGCTCCAGCACCGACCGCGTGGATACCAGCGAGTGACCGATGTCGGCCGGCGTCGCCTCGGGGCGGCCCTCCACATGGGACAGCAGGCTGACCGCCTGCCCGCGCAGCGCCTCAGCCGTCCTCGCGGACACCACCCAAGGCACCGCCACGGCGTCGGCGGCGGGTGCGTCGTCCTCCGCGCCCTTGGTGTCCACCGCGCCCTCGGCGTCCGCCGCGTCCTCGGGGGCCTGCTCCAGGATGGCGTGGGCGTTGGTGCCGCTCATGCCGAAGGAGGAGACACCGGCCCGGCGTGGACGGCCGTGCTCCGGCCACTCCACGGACTCGGTCAGCAGCTCCACCGCGCCGCTGGCCCAGTCCACGTGCGTGGACGGCTCGTCCACGTGCAGTGTGCGCGGCAGCAGCCCGTGCCGCAGCGCCATCACCATCTTGATCACACCGGCGACGCCCGAGGCGGACTGGGTGTGGCCGATGTTCGACTTGATGGAGCCGAGCCGCAGGGGCAGTTCCCGCTCCCGCCCGTAGGTGGCCAGCAGCGCCTGCGCCTCGATCGGGTCGCCCAGCGTGGTCCCGGTACCGTGGGCCTCCACCGCGTCCACGTCCGACGCCGCCAGACCGGCATTCGCCAGCGCCTGACGGATCACCCGCTGCTGCGACGGCCCGTTCGGCGCCGTCAGACCATTCGACGCACCATCCTGATTCACCGCCGAACCCCGCACCACCGCCAACACCTCATGCCCAAGACGCCGCGCATCCGACAACCGCTCAAGCACCACCAAGCCGACACCCTCCGACCAGCCGGTCCCGTCAGCGCCCTCCGCGAAGGACTTGCACCGGCCGTCGCGCGCCAGTCCGCCCTGCTGCCGGAACTCGGCGAACCCGGCCGGGCTGGACATCACCGTCACGCCACCGGCCAGGGCCAGCGAGCACTCGCCGCCGCGCAGCGCCTGCATGGCCATGTGCATCGCCACCAGGGAGGAGGAGCACGCGGTGTCCACCGTGACCGCCGGGCCCTCCAGGCCGAAGGTGTAGGACAGCCGGCCGGACACCACGCTCGTCGCCTGGCCCGTCATCATGTGGCCGAGCGATTCCTCCGGGGCGACATAGCCGCCGCCGGTCGCGCCGATGAAGACGCCCGCGTCGCTGCCGCGCAGCCCCGCCGGGTCGATTCCGGCCCGCTCGAACACCTCCCACGCGGACTCGAGCAGCAGCCGCTGCTGGGGGTCCATGGCCAGCGCCTCTCGCGGTGAGATGCCGAAGAACCGGGCGTCGAACTCGGTGGCGTCGTGGACGAATCCGCCCTCGAAGGCGTTGTCCGCGTCGAGGCTCCAGCCCCGGTCGGCCGGGAACGGCGAGATCGCGTCGCGCTCCTCGGTCACCAGGCGCCACAGGTCCTCGGGCGAGCGGACACCGCCCGGGTAGCGGCAGCTCATCCCGACGATCGCGATCGGGTCGTCCGCGAGTGTCGATGTGCGGCTCGGCCGCGTGGCGACGGAGGCGGCGGGGAGGGCCGAGCCGTCCGGGGCGGGCCGTTCGCCGAGCAGTTCGGCGCGGAGGTGGTCGACGAGCGCCGCCGGGGACGGGTAGTCGAAGACCAGGGTGGCGGGCAGGGCCAGGCCGGTCGCGGTGGCGAGCCGGTTGCGCAGCTCCACCGCCGTCAGCGAGTCGAAGCCGAGGTCCTTGAAGGCCCGGTCCGTCTCGATGGCGTCCCCGCCCGAGTGGCCGAGCACCAGGGCCACCTGCTCCCGGACGACACCGAGCAGCGCGTCGAGCCGTTCGTCGTCGTCCTGCATGCCCCGCAGCCGTCCGCGCAGCGAGGTCAGCGACTCGTCGTCGTACCGCGCGGGTACGTCGGCGGTGAGCGCTCGGCGCACCGCGGGCAGGTCGCGCAGCAGCGCGCTCGGCCGTGCCAGGGTGAAGGCGGGGGCGAACTGGTCCCAGTCGATGTCGGCGACCGCGACGGTCACGTCCCGGTTCCGCAGGGCGCTGCTCAGCCCGGCGATGGCGGTCTCCGGCGCCATGAAAACCAGTCCGCGGCGCGCCAGGTAGTCCTGGGCGCCGTCGGCGGCGGCCATTCCGCCGTCGGCCCACGCGCCCCAGGCCACGGATGTCGCCGTCAGCCCCCGGGCCGTACGCGCCTCGGCCAGTGCGTCCAGGTAGGCGTTGGCCGCGCCGTAGGCGCCCTGTCCGCCGCTGCCCCAGGTGGCGGCGACCGAGGAGAAGAGCACGAAGAAGTCGAGGTCACGATCGCCGAGCAGCGCGTCGAGGTTGGCCGCGCCGACCACCTTGGCGGTCATCACCTCGGCCGTCTCGACGTCGCTCGCGCCGTCCAGCGGCGCGGCGGCCTGGGCGATGCCCGCGGTGTGTACGACGCCCGTGAGGGGGCTGTCGTCGGGGAGGCCGGCCAGCACGGCCGCCAGTTCCTCGCGGTCGGACACGTCGCAGGCGGCGATCGTCACCCGTGCGCCCAGCTCGGTGAGTTCGTCGCGCAGTTCGCGGGCACCGGGGGCGTCGGGGCCCCGACGGCTGGTCAGCACCAGGTGCGCGGCGCCGCTGCGGGCGAGCCAGCGGGCCACATGGCCGCCCAGTCCGCCGGTGCCACCGGTGATCAGGACCGTTCCGGTGGCGGTGAAGCCGGTCTCGTCCACCTCCGGTTCGGTTGGGCAGTGGACGACGCGCCGGCCGAAGAGGCCGGAGGACCGCACCGCGATCTGGTCCTCGTCGCCGGCTCCGGACAGCACCGCGGCCAGTCGGCGGCCGGCGGGCCGGTCGAGGGTGACGGGAAGGTCGATCAGCCCGCCCCAGCGCTCCGGGTGCTCCAGCGCCGCGACCCGGCCGAGGCCCCAGACGGCCGCCTGTGCCGGGCTCGGCGCGGTGTCCGATCGGCTCACCGACACCGCGCCCCGGGTGGCGGCCCACAGCGGCGATTCGATGTCCGCGTCGCCCAGGGCCTGCACCAACGTGGTCGTCAGGGCCACGCCCGCAGGTACGCCGGGGTGTCCGGCGGCGGTGTCCTCGTACGCTCCGAGCAGGGAGAGAACGCCCGCGAACGGGCCTGATTCCGCCGCCACCTCACGCAGCCGGCCGGCCAGTGCGGCGCGGTCCGGCTCGGTGATCTCGACACATATCGCCTGGGTGGGCGTGGCCTCGGCCACGGAGGTCACCCACGCGTCGTCCGCCCGGTCGGCGGGGACGACCACGAGCCAGCTGCCGCGCCGGGCCTTGGGGGCCGGGTCGGCCAGCGGTGTCCAGCTGACCCGGTAGCGCCAGCCGTCCACGATCGACTGCTCATGCCGGCGGCGGCGCCAGGTGGTCAGCGCGGGAAGCACCGCGCCGAGCGAGTCGCCGTCGACCTCCAGCCGCGAGGCCAGGGACTCCAGGTCCTCCCCCTCGACCACGGCCCAGAAGTCGGTGTCCGCGTCCCCGAGGTCCGCGTCCGCGGCGGGTGCCGGAGCCGGCACTTCCGGCCAGTAGCGCCGGTGCTGGAAGGCGTAGGTCGGCAGGTCCACCCGGCGGGCGCCGGTGCCCGCGAAGAACGCCGGCCAGTCGACCTCCACCCCGTGGGCGTACAGCCGGGCCAGCGCGGTGACCACCGCGCGCTCCTCCTCCGTCCCCTTCCGCAGCGCGGAGGCCACCACCGTGGCGGCGGGCGACTGCTCCGACAGGCTCTCCTGAGCCATCGCCGACAGCACACCATCGGGGCCGATCTCCAGATAGGCGCTCACGCCACGCCCATCCAGCCAGCGCACCCCATCGGCGAAGCGCACGGCCTCGCGCACCTGACGCACCCAGTACTCAGGTCCGCCCACCAGCTCCGCCGTCACCGGCTCACCGGTCAGGCCGGACACCAACGGCACCACCGGAGCCGCATACGCCAGGCCCCGGGCCACCCGCCCGAACTCCGCCACCATCCCGTCCATCAAAACCGAGTGAAACGCATGCGAGACCCGCAAACGCCTAGTCTTGCGGCCCTCTCCCGCGAACCTGGTGGCGATCTGCAGCGCGGGGGCCTCTTCGCCGGAGATCACCACCGAACGCGGGCCGTTGACCGCCGCGATCGACACCCGGTCATCGAGGTACGGAGCCACCTCCTCCTCCGTCGCCTGCAGGGACACCATCGCCCCGCCCGACGGCAGCTCCCCCATCAGCCGGGCCCGGGCCGCCACGAGCGTGCACGCGTCGGCCAGCGAGAACACCCCGGACACATGCGCCGCCGCGATCTCCCCGACCGAATGCCCGGCCACGTAGTCCGGCCGCACTCCCCAGGACTCCACCAGCCGGAACAGCGCCACTTCCACGGCGAACAGCGCCGGCTGGGTCCAGGCCGTCCCGTCCAGCAGCTCGGCCTCGGCCGAACCCGCCTCCGCGAACAGCACCTCCCGCAACGGACGGTCCAGATGCGCGTCCAGGTGCGCACACACCTCGTCCAGCGCCTCGGCGAACACCGGGAAGGCCTCGTACAGCTCCCGGCCCATCCCCGCCCGCTGACTGCCCTGGCCCGAGAACAGGAACGCCACGACGCGGTCCTCCCGGGCCAGGCCCTGCGCCAGATTCACATCCGACTCGCCACAGGCCAGGGCCCGCAGACCCTCCAGCGCCCCCACCTGTGTCCCCGCCAGCACGACACCGCGCCGCTCGAACCCCGACCGCGACGTCGCCAGCGAAAACGCCAGATCGACCAGTCCGAGGCCGGAAGGCTCCTCCTCGACGCGGGCAACCACCCGTGCCGCCTGCGCCCGCAGCGCCTCTTCCGACTTCCCCGACACGACCACCGGCACCACGCCCGGCGCCCGAGCGGGCGCAGGGGGCGCCACCGGGCCGTCCTCGGCCTCCGGCTGCGGTCCCTGCTCCAGGATGGCGTGGGCATTGGTGCCGCTGATGCCGAACGCCGATATGCCGGCCCTGCGCGGATGCCCCGTCCGGGGCCACGCGGCCTGCTCGGTCAGCAGCTCCACCGCACCGGACGACCAGTCCACGTGGGACGTCGGCTCGTCGATGTGCAGCGTCTTGGGCAGTACGCCGTGTCGCATCGCCATGACCATCTTGATCACGCTCGCGGCGCCGGCGGCCAGCTGGGTGTGGCCGAGGTTGGACTTGACCGAGCCCAGCAGCAGGGGCCGTTCGCGCTCCTGTCCGTAGGTGGCGAGCAGGGCCTGGGCCTCGATCGGGTCGCCCAGGGTGGTCCCCGTGCCGTGCGCCTCCACGGCGTCGATGTCGTTCGCGGTCAGCCTGGCGTTGGTCAGGGCCTGGCCGATCACCCGCTGCTGGGACGGGCCGTTGGGCGCGGTCAGGCCGTTCGACGCGCCGTCCTGGTTGATCGCCGAGCCGCGCACCACCGCGAGCACGGGGTGGCCGTTGCGCCGGGCGTCCGACAGCCGCTCCACCAGGAGCAGCCCCACGCCCTCGGACAGACTCATCCCGTCGGCCGATTCGGCGAAGGCCTTGCACCGGCCGTCCGCGGCCATCCCGCGCTGGCGGCTGAAGGCCAGGAACGAGCCGGGGGTGGTCATCACCGTGACACCACCGGCCAGCGCCAGCGTGCTCTCGCCGTTGCGCAGCGACTGGCACGCCAGGTGCAGCGCCACCAGCGACGAGGAGCACGCGGTGTCCAGGGTGACCGCCGGGCCCTCCAGGCCGAACAGATACGAGATCCGGCCCGACAGCACGCTCGGCACCGAGCTGGTGAGCAGGTAGCCCTCCGCCCCCTCCGAGCCGGTGTGCGGGCCGAAGCCGTAGTCCTGGTAGCTGGAGCCGATGAACGTGCCCGTCAGGCTGCCCCTGACCGACGCGGGGTCGATTCCGGCCCGCTCGAACGCCTCCCAGGAGGTCTCCAGCAGCAGCCGCTGCTGCGGGTCCATCGCCAGCGCCTCACGCGGCGAGATGCCGAAGAAGTCCGCGTCGAACTCCGCCGCGTCGTGCAGGAAGCCACCGCGGGTCGAGTACGTCTTGCCGGGCTTGTCCGGGTCCGGGTCGTACAGCCGCTCCGCGTCCCAGCCGCGGTCGGCGGGGAACTCCGAGATGACGTCCTGTCCGCCCGCGACCACCTCCCACAGCTGCTCCGGCGAGCCGATCCCGCCGGGGAAACGGCAGGCCATACCGATGATCGCGATCGGCTCGTCGGAGGCCGCGGAGACCGTGGGGGCGGGCGTACCCGGCCTCGCCACGGCCGAGCCCACGATCCGCGACCGCAGGAACTCCACCAGGGCCACCGGGCTCGGGTAGTCGAAGACCAGGGTGCTCGGCAGGGTCAGACCGGTGGCCCTGGCCACCCGGTTGCGCAGGTCCACCGCGGTCAGCGAGTCGAATCCGACATCCCGGAACGCCCGGCGCTCCGAGATCGCGTCCGAGGAGGCGTGTCCCAGGACGGCCGCCGCCTCGGCGCGCACCAGGTCCATCAGCGCACGCTCCCCCTCGGCTGCGGACAGCCCACGGATCCGCGCGGCGAACTCGCCGTCGGCGGACGCGGCGACGGTGTCCTCGGCCCTCTGGAGGATCCTGCGCACCTCGGGCACCTCGCTGAACAGCGGGCTGGGGCGCACCGAGGTGTAGACCGGGTAGTAGCGATCCCAGTCGATGTCGGCGATCGTCAGCAGTGTCTCGTCGTCGTCCAGTGCGCGCCGCAGACCGGTGTGGGCGAGCTCGGGCTGCATATAGCGCAGACCGCTGCCGAGGATCTGCCGCGGGTCGACCCGCACCTGGTCGTCGCGCCAGATGCCCCAGGCGATCGAGGTGGCGCGCAGACCCTGGGCGCGCCGGTGTTCCGCCAGCGCCTCCAGGTAGGAGTTGGCCGCCCCGTACGCGCCGTGGTCGCCGCTGCCCCAGATGCCCGCGATCGACGAGTAGTACACGACGGCGTCGAGTTGCTCGTCGTCCAGCAGCTCGTGCAGATGGCGGGCGCCCGCGACCTTGGCGTCGACGACCGCGGCGAACGTCTCGTGGTCGGTGGCGGACAGCGAGACCAGGTCGATGAACGCGGCCACGTGGACGGCGGTGCGGATGACCCTCCCCTCGCCCGTGAGCCGGCTGATCATGGCCGCCACCGCGTCCCGGTCCGCCACGTCGCAGGCCACGACCTCCACGGTCGTCCCCAGCTCGGCCAATTCGGCCACCAGCTCGGCGGCGCCGGACGCCGCCATGCCGCGCCGACTGGTCAGCACCAGGTGTTCGGCCCCGTTGTGCGCGAGCCACCGGGCCAGATACTGGCCCAGCACACCGGTGCCTCCGGTAATCAGCGTGGTGCCGCGCGGCTGCCAACGGCCCTTGGGGGCGAGGTCGTCGGCGGGTGTGCGCACCACGCGGCGTACGAACACTCCGGAGGGCCGGATCGCGAACTCGTCCTCGCCGTCCTCGCCCTCCGTCCCGGCGAGTGCGCCGACCAGCCGCTGTGCGGCGCGCTGGTCGAGTTCGGCGGGCAGGTCCACCAGACCGCCCCAGCGGCGCGGGTGCTCCAGCGCGGCCGTCCGGCCCAGGCCGAGTACCTGCGCCTGTACGGGACTGGTCAGCCGGTCCGAACGGCCGGTCGACACGGCTCCCCGGGTGAGGCACCACAGCGGTGCCGCGGCGTCGATGTCGTCCAGCGCCTGCACCAGCGCGAGGCTCAGCGCGAGCCCGGTGGGCAGCGCCGGGTAGGTGACGCTCGGCCGCTCGGCGAAGGCCAGGACCGACACCATGCCGCGGATGTCCTCGATGCCGTCGACGCCTTGGAGCCGGGAGGCGAGTTCGGCGCGGTCGACACATGACTCGTCCAGCTCCAGCCGCCGGACCTGTGCGCCGTGTCCCGCGAGAGCCGCGGTCACCTCGCCGTCCGCGATGCCGTCGGCGGTGACGACCAGCCAGGTCCCGGTCAGCACCGGCACCGAGGACATGCGCAGCGGCCGCCACTCGCTCCGGTAGCGCCAGGAGTCCACGGTGGACTGCTCACGGCGCCTGCCGCGCCAGGCGGAGAGCGCGGGCAGCACGGCGCCCAGCGAGCCTCCGTCGATCTCCAGCCAGTCGGCGAGGGATTCCAGGTCTTCCTGTTCGACGGCGGACCAGAACTCCGCGTCCGCGGTGTCCGTCTCGACGGACGGGGCTCCGGGCCTGGTCTCGTCCGGCCAGTAGCGCTCGCGCTGGAACGCGTAGGTGGGCAGGTCGACGCGGTGAGCGCCGGTGTCGGCGAACATGCCCGCCCAGACGACGTCGACACCGCGCGCGAAGACCTCGGCCAGCGAGGTCAGGAAGCGGTCGAGACCACCCTCGTCCCGGCGTAGCGTGCCGGCCGTGACGGCGTGGTCGCCGGTGGCGTCGATGGTCTCCTGGACGGCCATCGTGAGGACGGGGTGGGCGCTGACCTCGATGAACGCCCGGTGCTCCTGCGCCAGCAGGGCGCGGATGGCCGGTTCGAAGCCCACCGTCTGCCGCAGATTGCGGTACCAGTAGTCCGCGTCCATGCCCGTGGTGTCGAGCCAGTCACCGGTCACCGTGGAGAAGAACGGCACCTCTGCCGCGCGCGGACGCACCGGCGCCAGCCGCTCCAGCAGCTCCTCGCGGATCTCCTCGACATGGGCGGAGTGGGAGGCGTAGTCCACGGCGATCCGCCGAATACGGACCTCCTCGCCGCTCCACTCCTCGATCAGCCCGTCCAACGCCTCCCGATCACCCGAGACCACCACCGACCGAGGCCCGTTCACGGCGGCAACCGACACCCGGCCATCCCACCGCTCCAGCCGCGCCTCCACCTCAGCGACCGGCAGCGGCACCGACGCCATACCACCGGCACCCGCAAGCCGCCGCGCGATGGCCTGACTGCGCAGCGCCACCACCCGCGCGCCGTCCTCCAACGACAACGCACCCGACACACACGCCGCCGCGATCTCACCCTGGGAGTGACCCACCACCGCGTCCGGCTCCACACCGCACGAACGCCACACGGCCGCGAGCGACACCATCACCGCCCAGGAGACCGGCTGGACCACATCCACCCGCTCCAACGACGCAGCACCCGGCGCCTGCCGTACGACGTCCATCAGCGACCAGTCGATGAACGGCACAAGAGCGGCAGCGCATTCGGCCAGCCGTTCCGCGAATACCGGGGACTCCTCCAGCAGCCGGGCACCCATCCCCGCCCACTGCGAACCCTGCCCCGGGAAGACGAACACCGACTTCCCCTCGACATCAGCCACACCTCGAACCACCGCGGCCGAGGGATCGTCATCACCCAGGGCGCGCAGACCGGACAGCAGTTCCTCACGGTCACCACCGATCACCACGGCCCGGTGCTCCAGCACCGACCGCGTGGACAGCAGCGAGTGACCGATGTCGGCCGGCGTCGCCTCGGGGCGGCCCTCCACGTGGGAGACCAGATTGACGGCCTGTCCACGCAACGCCTCTGCCGTCTTCGCCGACACCACCCAGGGGAGGGCGGCAGGGGTAACGGCGGGGGCTTCTTGGTCGTCCGGCTTGGGCTCGGCGGGCGGCGGGGCCTGCTCCAGGATCGTGTGCACATTGGTGCCGCTGACGCCGAACGCGGAGACACCGGCCCGGCGCGGACGCCCGGTCTCCGGCCACTCCACGGCCTCGGTCAACAGCTCCACCGCACCCGCCGACCAGTCCACATGCGTGGACGGCTCGTCCACGTGCAGTGTGCGCGGCAGCAGGCCGTGCCGTAGCGCCATCACCATCTTGATCACACCGGCGACGCCGGCCGCGACCTGGGTGTGCCCCAAGTTGGACTTGATGGAGCCCAGCCTCAGGGGCAGCTCACGATCCTGCCCGTAGGTGGCGAGCAGTGCCTGGGCCTCGATCGGGTCGCCCAGCGTGGTCCCCGTACCGTGCGCCTCCACCGCATCCACGTCCGAGGTCGTCAGACCGGCGTTCGCCAGCGCCTGACGGATCACCCGCTGCTGCGACGGACCGTTCGGCGCCGTCAGACCGTTCGACGCACCATCCTGATTCACCGCCGAACCCCGCACCACCGCCAACACCTCATGCCCAAGGCGCCGCGCGTCCGACAGCCGCTCAAGCACCACCAGGCCGACACCCTCCGACCAGCCGGTCCCGTCGGCGCCCTCCGCGAACGCCTTGCACCGGCCGTCGCGCGCCAGGCCGCCCTGTTCGCTGAACTCGCCGAAGCCGACCGGCGTCGACATCACCGTCACACCGCCTGCCAGCGCCAGCGAGCACTCGCCGGTGCGCAGCGCCTGGGCGGCGAGGTGCATCGCCACCAGCGAGGAGGAACAGGCGGTGTCCACCGTGACCGCCGGGCCCTCCAGTCCGAAGGTGTAGGACAGCCGCCCCGAGATCACACTGGTGGCCTGCCCGGTCATATGGTGGCCGCGGGACTCCTGCGGCGGAAGGTAGCCGAAGCCGGTCGCGCCGATGAAGACGCCCGCGTCGGTGCCGCGGACCGAGGCGGGGTCGATGCCCGTGCGCTCGAACACCTCCCAGGCGGTCTCCAGCAGCAGCCGCTGCTGCGGGTCCATCGCCACCGCCTCGCGCGGCGAGATCCCGAAGAAACCCGCGTCGAACTCAGCGGCGTCGTAGAGGAAACCGCCCTCGTAGCCGGTGTCGCCGTCCAGCCGCCAGCCGCGGTCGGTGGGCAGTTCGGCGATGGCGTCGCGCCCCTCGGCAACCAGCCGCCACAGGTCTTCCGGCGACCGGACGCCGCCCGGGTAGCGGCAGCTCATCCCGACGATCACGATCGGGTCGTCCGCGGCGCCCGGGGTGACGGCTGCCGGCAGGATCGCCTGGCCGTGCTCGCCGAGCAGCTCGCGCAGCAGGAACTGGGCCAGCACGGTCGGGGTGGGGTAGTCGAACACCAACGTGGCGGGCAGCCGGAGCCCGGTGGCCGTGTTCAGCCGGTTGCGCAGCTCCACCGCGGTCAGGGAGTCGAAGCCCAGCTCGCGGAACTCCCGCCGGACCTCCACCGCGTCCGGTGAGGGGTGTCCCAGCACGGCGGCCGCCTGGCCGCGTACGAGATCGATCAGCAGGCGTAGACGGTCGGCCTCGCGCAGCCCGGCGAGCCGCCGGGTCAGCGCGGCGGCCGCGCCGGAGTCGGAGGCGGAGGCGCCGCCCGCCGTCCTGCGGTTCGTCCGGACAAGACCGCGCAGCAGCCCCGGGACATCGCCCTGCGCACGGAGCGCGGCGAGGTTGAGGCGCACGGGGGCCACAACTGGCTCGTCGCAGGTCATCGCCGCGTCGAACAGCGCGACGCCCTGTTCCTCGGTCAGCAGCGGCATTCCGGCCGCGCTGAGCCGGTGGATGTCCGTGTCGGTGAGCTCGCTGGTCATGCCGCCGTCCTGGGCCCACGGCCCCCACAGCAGCGACTGACCGGGCAGGCCCTGGGCCCTGCGGTGCTCGGCCAGCGCGTCGAGGAAGGCGTTGGCCGCGGCGTAGCTGCCGAGCCCCGCGCCGCCGAGCTGGCCCGCGACCGAGGAGTACGTCACGAACGCGGCCAGGTCCAGGTCGCGGGTCAGCTCGTGCAGATGCCAGGCCGCGTCCGCCTTCGGGCCGAAGACCGTGGCCAGCCGCTCGGGTGTGAGCGACGCGATCACGCCGTCGTCGAGCGCGGCCGCGGTGTGGATGACCGCGGTCAGCGGATGCTCCGTGGGAACCTCGGCGAGCAGCGCGGTCAGCGCGTCGCGGTCCGCCACGTCGCACGCGACGATGGTGGCATCGGCCCCGTGGGCACTCAGCTCCTCCCGCAGTTCGGGCGCGCCGGGCGCGTCCGGCCCGCGGCGGCTGACCAGCAGCAGGTGCTTCATGCCCCATTCGGCGGCGAGATGGCGAGCGAGCCTGCTGCCGAGGCCGCCGGTGCCCCCGGTGATCAGCACGGTGCCCTCGGGGTCCCACTCACGCGGCATGGTCAGCACGATCTTGCCCGTGTGCTTGGCCTGACTCATGTAACGGAACGCATCCCGCGCCCGCCGCACATCCCACGCCGTCACCGGAAGCCGACGCAGCACACCCGCCTCGAACAGCTCCATCAGCTCGACCAGCATGCTCTGCGTCCGGTCCAGACCCGCGTCCGCCAGATCAAAGGGCAGATACTCACCGTCCACCGTCTCCGCGTCACGGATATCGGTCTTGCCCATCTCCAGGAACCGACC
>NZ_JBIBKK010000051.1:0-27721 GCF_042959105.1 Streptomyces sp. NPDC007917 | reverse complement strand
GACGACACCCACCAATTCCTCCACGCCCTCGCCCACGCCCACACCACCGGCCACCCCATCAACTGGCACACCACCCACCAACACCACACCCCACCCCCCCAACACACCAACCTCCCCACCTACCCCTTCCAACACCACCGCTACTGGCTCAACACCCCCAACCAAACAGGAGACATCACAGCGGTTGGGTTGAGCGAGGCCGGGCACCCGCTGCTCGGCGCCGCGACTTTGCTCGCGGACAGCGACGGACACCTCTTCACCGGCCGACTCTCCTTGCGTACGCACCCCTGGCTGGCCGACCACGCCTTCGCCGGCGTCGCGCTTCTGCCCGGGACGGCGTTCCTGGACATCGCCCTGCAGGCGGGTGAGCGCGTCGGGTGTCGACATGTCGAAGAACTCACCCTTCATGCGCCCCTTCTCCTCCCGCGGCGTGGCGGAATCGCTCTCCAGATCAGCGTCGGGGCCCCGGACGGCGAGGGGCGGCGGGAGTTCGTAGCCTACGGGCGGAGTGACGACGACGTCCCGGGCGCGGAGAACGCGCAGGGCGCCGAGCATTCCGAGGGCGCGGGCCGTCGATGGACACGGCATGCCACCGGCACCCTGAGCAGCAGCCCCTCCTCGCCCACCACACCTCCGGCAACAACAACCGGCTCGATGCCCGATGCGTGGCCGCCAGGCGAGGCCGACGCCCTGGATCTCGACGGGCTGTACGAGCGGCTGGCCGGGGCGGAGTTGGCCTACGGGCCCGCGTTCCACGGGCTGCGCGCCGCCTGGCGCGAGGGCTCGGACGTCTTCGCCGAAGTGCGTCTGCCCGAACCGCAAGCCCGTGAGGCCGACCGGTTCGGCATCCATCCGGCCCTTCTGGACGCGGCGCTGCACACCCTCGGCCTCGATCCGCCCCTCGGCGACGCCGGGGGCGACGCCGGGGGTGGCGCCGGGGGTGGCGCCGAGAACGAGGCCGAGGAGACGGGCGATGCGAGTGAGGGGCAGCGGGCGGCTCGGTTGCCGTTCGCCTGGCGTGGGGTGACCCTGCATCGCAGGGGTGGTGAGGTGCTGCGGGTGCGGCTCTCGCCGGGGCCGGGCCGTGGAGTGGTGGCCATCGAGGCGACGGACGAGTCGGGGCGGCCAGTGGCCTCCGTCGACGCGCTCGTGCTGCGGCCGGTGTCCGCGGGCGAGGTACGGGCCACCCACTCGGAGCATCACGAGTCGCTGTTCGGCTTGGAATGGCCGGCCGTGGCATTGCCCGCCGCAGGCCCCTCCCCATCCGTTCACTCCTCCTCCGGTGCTTCTCCCTCCGATCCCTCTCGCTTCACCGTCGTCGGCGCCGATCCGTACGGGCTCGCCTGCCGGCGCCATGACGACTGGTCCGCGCTGCTCGGCGCCATGGAGGCCGATGGCGCGCCAGAGGTCATCGTCGTCCCTTGTGGCGGGGACCAGGGCGGTGACGGTACGGGCGGCTCGGCCGTGCACACGGCCGTGTGCCACGCGCTGCGCCTGCTGCAGTCCTGGCTCGGCGACGACCGGTTCGCGGACAGCCGGCTGGTCATGCTGACGCGAGGGGCGGTCGCCACCCGCCGGGAGGACGACGTCACGGATCTGGCCGGCGCGGCGGTGTGGGGCCTGGTCCGCTCGGCGCAGTCCGAGAACCCGGACCGGATCACGCTGGTGGACTGGGACGGGCGTGGCTCCTTGGCCCAGGTGCTGCCCACGGCGCTGACCGCTGATGAGCCCCAGCTGGCCGTCCGCGGCGGAGAGGTGTGCGTACCGCGGTTGGTGCGGGTGCCACGGCAGGATCGGCCCGGCCCGGCAGACGGATCGACCAAAGTACGGGCCGACGGGTCGGCTGGCGAAGCGGACGACGGATCAGCTGACACGACGCCATGGGCGCTCGATCCGGCGGGCACCGTGCTGATCACGGGCGGCACCGGAGTGCTGGGTGGGCTGATCGCCCGCCACCTCGTGATGGCGCACGGTGTGCGGCGGCTGCTGCTGGTCGGCCGTCGCGGCCCGCAGGCCGAGGGAGTAGGGGCCCTGGCGGCCGAGCTCGAGGCGCGCGGCGCGACGGTGACCGTCGCCGCCTGCGATGCCGCCGACCGCGAGGCGCTGGCCGCCTTGCTGGGCCGCGTCCCCGAACAGCATCCGCTGACCGCCGTGATCCATGCCGCCGGGGTGCTCGACGACGGCACGATCCCCTCGCTGACACCCGAGCGGATCGACACCGTCTTCCGCGCCAAAGTGGTCCCGGCGCTGCTCCTGCACGAGCTGACGCGCGACGCGGACCTGGCCGCCTTTGTGATGTTCTCCTCCGCGGCATCCGTACTCGGTTCGCCGGGCCAGGGCAACTACGCGGCGGCCAACGCCGTGTTGGACGCGCTGGCCCGGCACCGCCGGGCCGAGGGGCGGCCCGCCATGTCGTTGGCCTGGGGGCTCTGGGCGCAGGGCAGTGGGATGACACGCCATCTGGACGGCACCGACCACGCCCGGATCAGCCGTGGGGGGATGGCGCCGCTGGCCACCGAGGAGGCGTTTGCCCTTTTCGACGCGTCGTCGGCGGCCGGGGAGCCGTTCCTCGTCCCGGCCCGGTTCGAGTTCGGCGCGCTGCGCACGCGGGCGGACAGCGCCGGGGTGCCTGCGCTGCTGCGCGGGCTCGTCCCGGTCTCCGCCCGCCCCGGCGCGGCCGGCGGAGGCGAGGACGGGTCGGAGGTGGGTGTGTCGCTCCGCGACCGGCTCGCCCGCTGCGGTGGCAAGGAGCAGCAGGGGATCCTCATGCGTCTGGTGCGGTCCCACGCCGCCGCGGTGATCGGCCATGCGGGGATCGAGGAAGTGGCGGAGCGCCGTGCCTTCCGGGAGCTGGGTTTCGACTCGCTGACCGCCGTCGAGCTGCGCAATCGGCTCACCGCCGCCACCGACCTGCGGTTGCCCGCGACCGTCGCGTTCGACTTTCCGACCCCGACCGCGCTCGCGGAGCACATGCGTGTCCTGCTGCTGCCGACGAACGGGAACGGCGCCGGGGCGGCCGAGACCTCGGCCGCCGGTCCCGGCGAGGAGGAGTTGCGGGCCGCCGTGGCGTCCATTCCGCTCGGCAGGCTCCGGGAGGCGGGCCTGCTGCCCGCGCTGCTGAAGCTCGCCGAGGGCCCTGCCGTCCCGGCCGCGCGTTCCGCGGAGGACGCCCCCTCGATCGACGAGATGGACGTCGACAGTCTCATCGGCCTGGCGCACGGCGACCAGTCCGGCTCGGACTCGTAGTTCGAACCCCGTAGTTCCGACTCGTAGTAAGGAGTGATACATGACCGATCTGGTCGACGAGGACCGGCCGGAGGCCGCCGAGCAGGCCGATGCCGTGCGCGGTCTGCGGGTGTTCGCCCTTCCCGTGGCGCTGTGGGCATGTGTCGGCGCCCTGGTGCTGGGGCTTCAGGTGTACGTGTTCGCCTCCTGGCTCGCCGACGGCGGCTACCGCGTCGAGAAGGCGCCCACGACCGCGGGCGGTGGGGGCTCGGAGCGGATCGCCGATGTGCTGGTTCCGCTGCTGTCCGTGGCGGGAGCGGTGATCCTCGCGGTGTGTCTCTACCGGAGGTGTCGGGCCAGTGGACGGCTGACGTTCGACGCGTTGCTCTTCATCGGCCTGCTGTCGGCAAGTTGGCAGAGCCCCTTGATGAACTGGATCCACCCGGTGCTCGCCTCGAACGTCAACGTGTTCGGGGCAGTGGCCTCGTGGGGGCCGTATGTGCCGGGTTGGCAAGGGGCGGGGGCCCACCAGGAAGCCGAGCTGCCACTGGCGACCCTGAGCATCTGCATGACGGCCATGATGGTCGCCGTGGCCTGCGGCAAGGGCATGGGTCGTGCCGCTGCCCGGTGGCCACGGCTGGGGCCGGTCCGGCTGCTCGCGCTCGGCTTCCTGCTCGTCGTGGTCCTCGACGTCGCCGAGCCGCTGGTGTCCTTCGCGGGCGTCTCGGTATGGACGCGAGCCGTGCCCGAACTGACCGTCTGGAGTGGGCACTGGTACCAGTTCCCGCTGTATCAGATGGTGGCCTCGGCGCTCTTCGGCGCCGCGCTGGGGGCCGTGCGCCACTTCCGCAACCAGCGCGGCGAAACCTGTCTGGAGTCCGGGGCGGCCCTCCTGCCGGAGGGCCCGAGGCCATGGGTGCGGCTGCTGGCGGTGGTGGGCGGGGCCAATATCAGCATCGCCCTCTACACCGGCACACACATCGTGTTCTCACTGATGGACGGCGCTCCCCCGGACCGGCTCCCCGAATTCTTCCGCCCGACGGCCGGCTACTGAGACCGCCGACCGCCCGCACGCCCGAACCGCCGACCGCCCGCACGCCCGATGTGTCACCGGCTCGCCTGCGGCGCCACACTCGGTGGGCGCTGCGCCTCGTCCTTGTTCCCGGTCCTGGGCTCCACGATCATGCGGAGCCGCTGGGGGACCACATGGGTGGCCAGGTGGGTCGCCCGGACGCTGCGCCCGGGCACCGGGCGCAGCCGCCACCGGGAGGCGATGACGGCGACGGCGACCGCGGTCTCCGTCTCGGTGAAGGCGTCTCCGATGCACTTGTAGACACCTCCCGAGAAGGGGACCCAGGCGCCCTTCTTGACCCGCGTGGCGTTCCGCTCGGGGTCCCAGCGGTCGGGGTCGAACCGCTCGGGGTCCGGGTACCAGCGGGCGTCGTTCTGGAGGGCGTAGGCGCTGTACATGACCTCGACGTCGGCGGGGAGTTCGTGGCCGCCGAGCCGGACCGGCTCTCGCGTGCGCCGGGCGCCGACCCATCCCGGGTACTTGCGCAGGGCCTCTTTGACGAGCCGCTGGGTGAAGACCAGCCGGGTGAGGTCCTGGGAGCGAGGTGGCCGGCCGTCGAGGACCGTGTCGAGCTCGTCGTGCAGCCGCCGTTCGAGGTCGGGGTTCCGGCCGAGTTCGTAGAAGATCCACGATGCGATGGCGGCCGGCCCGCCGATTCCCGTGATGGCCAGGCCCATGACCTCGTCGCGGATCTCTTCGTCGGTCAGACCGGCGCCGGTGGCGTCCGTGGTCCTCAGGAGCATCGAGAGCATGTCGCCGTGGTCCCGCCCTTCGGCGCGGTAGGCGGCGATGGTCTCCTCGATGACGGTTCGGGCCGGGGGCAGTTGCCGGTTGCCGGGGGTGGGGAGCCGTCGGTAGATCCCGGGCAGGATCGCGCTCATCCTGGCTACGGTCAGGATGGCGTTGCCGGCTTTACGGAGTTCCGCCTCGGCGTGCGCGGCATGTCCGGAGAGGAACAACGACTTGGCGATCATGGCTGTGGCGAGCTCGGTCATGGCGGGCACCACATCCACCACCTCGTGCGCCGACCAGGAGTCGGCGGTCTCCTCGGCGGCCGCGCACATGGCGGCCACGTAGCCGCCGAGCCGTTGCCGGTGGAAGCAGGGCTGCATCATGCGGCGCTGGCGCCGGTGGGGGTCACCGGTCGTCGCCACCAGGATGGGGCCGATGAAGGCCAGCGCCTTGCCGTGTCCGGCGCCTCGCGTGTAGGCGTGTGCGTCGGTCACCAGCAGCGACCGCACCAGGTCCGGGTGGGTGGCCACGTAAACGGGCTTGTGGCCGAGCCGGATTCTGACCAGGTCCCCGTGGTCCGCCAGGGAGGCCAGAAAGTCGAGCGGCCGCCGGGCCAGCCGGGGCAGATGGCCCACCACCGGCCATGAGCCCGGCACAACGGGGACGGGGAGAGGGGCAGACATCGCGGAACTCCTATCAGGGTCGGCCGCTACCGGAGGAAATGAGGATAAGGAGCCATCAACACCCCCAAGAAGCCCCTATCCACCCCAGCCTGCGGTCTCCCGCAGCCACTGATCGACGCGGCGGGCGGTCGCCTCCGCATGCTCCTCCAGCATGGTGAAGTGGTCCCCGGCCACATCCATGACCGTGTGGGGCACCCCCCAGACCGGCGGCGACTGTTCCCCGTCCCGGCCCCGCAGGAAGAGGGCCGGGGTGTCGATCGGCGGTGGTGTCCAGCCCGAGAAGATGCGGAAGTAGCCGCCCATCGCGGTGAGCCGGGTGTAGTCCACTTCGACGAATTCGGTGACCCGGTCGAAGATCTCGCTGGTCAGCGCGGAGGCGACGGGTGCGATCCCCTCATCGGGCAGATACGCGTCCATGGCCACGACCGCCTCGGGGAAGACCCCCAGGCCCTCCAGGTGACTGGTCACGCTGTAGGTGAGCCAGCCGCCCGCGGAATGCCCGGCGAGCGCGAAGGGCGCACCGTCGGTGAAGCGCAGGACGGCTTCGGCGAACATGTGGGTCACGGCGTCGACATCGGCCGGCAGGAGCTCGCCCACGAGGAAGCCCGGCGCCGGCGCGTACCAGACGTCGCGCAGCCCCTGGAGCGCGGAGGCGAAGCGCGAGTACTGGTACGCGCTGGAGATCGCGGCCACGGTGGGGAGGCAGATCAGCGCGGGAGGGGTGGGCTCGGTGGACTCGGTGGCCTCGCCGCGCGGTGTGGTGTCCGCTGCCGCGGCTTGGGCGAGCCGCACGAACTTCGGTGCCACCTCGTCAGAGCCGACGTCGAAGGAGGGCCGGAAGACCGAGGCGGCCGACAGCAATTGCATGGCTTCCTGGATGCGTCCGGTGTCATGTCCGACCCAGAAGAGGGATTCGACGGTGGCATCCGAGGGCCCTTCGCGACCGGCCGGATCACGGCCGACCGTGTCGCCATGAGCCGTGTCGCCATGGGTCTTGTCACCATGGGGCGTGTCGCGATTGACCGGGCCGTACGCGCGGTGCGCCGTCGGCCGTGCCCCGGCGTCGTCGGCCTCGATCTCCAGTCGTTCCCCCATATGGCGGGCCAGGGCGCCGGGGCTGGGGTGGTCGAAGACCAGTGTGGTGGCGAGGCGCAGGCCGGTGACGGCGCCGAGCCGGTTGCGCAGCTCCACCGCCGTCAGGGAGTCGAAGCCCAGCTCACGGAACTCCTCCCCCGCGTCGATGGGTTCGGCGGCGTCGTGGCCCAGGACGGCGGCGGCATGGGTACGGACCAGCTCCAGGAGGGCGTCGGCGCGCTCGGTGGCGTCGGGCAGCGCTGCGAGCCGTTCCCTCAGTGCGGCGGGTGTCTCACCGGCCGTGGTGGCGGTGGCGCCCGTGGCCGTGGCATCGCCGTCCATGGCCGTGGTGGCGGTGGCCGCCGCCCGGCGGGCGGGCGCCCGGACCAGGCCACGCAGAATGGCGGGCAGCCCCCCGGCCGCGGCCTGTGCGCGCAGGGCGCGGAAGTCCAGCGGGGTGGCCAGCAGCAGGGCCTCGTCGACCGTGCCGGCGGCGTCCACGAGGGCGAGCCCCTGTTCGTCGGTCAGCGGCGCCAGGCCACCCCGGGCCATACGGGCGCGATCGGTGGCCCCGAGGCGCCCCGTCATGCCGCTGTCCCGCGCCCACATCCCCCAGGCCAGGGACTGGCCCGGCAGGCCGAGCGCGCGCCGGTGGAGCATCAGCGCGTCGAGGAAGGCGTTGGCGGCCGTGTAGTTGCCCTGTCCGGGACTGCCGAAACTGGCCGCGGCCGAGGAGAAGACGACGAAGGCGTCGAGTCCGGCGTCGAGGGTCAGCTCGTGCAGATGCAGCGCGCCGATCGCTTTCGGTCCCACTACGGCGTCCATGCGCTGGGCGGTCAGCGAGGTGAGGATGCCGTCGTCGACCACGCCCGCCAGATGGATCACCGAACGGAGCGGATGCCGGGCGGGAACGCCGCTCAGCAGCTCGGCCACGGCGTGGCGGTCCGCCATGTCGCAGGCCCGGGCGGTGGCGTCGGCGCCCAGGCGGGTCAGCTCGGCCAGCAACTCCGGGACGCCGTCCGCGTCCGGTCCACGGCGACCGGCCAGCAGCAGGTGACGTACGCCATGAGCGGTCACGAGGTGTCGGGCGATCAGCCGGCCCAGGACCCCGGTGCCGCCCGTGATCAGCACGGTGCCGTCGGGGTCCCAGGTGCGCGGGGCGACGGCCTCCGCCGGGGTCCGCGCCTCTTCGCGGTCCGAGGGCGGTGCGGCGGCGTGGTCCACGGGCGGTGCGGCGACGGCGACGCGGCCCATGCGGGGCAGGTGGACCGTGCCGTCCCGGAGCGCGAACTGCGGGTCGCCGGCCAGCAGGGCCGCGGGCAGGGTCCGCTGGGAGTCGGGCCGCCCGTCGGTGTCCGCCAGCACGAACCGGTCGGGGTGCTCGTTCTGCGCCGAGCGGACCAGCCCCCACACAGGGGCGTACGCCAGGTCGGGCACCTCGTCCGCCGGTGTCGCGGCAATGGCGCCCTGTGTGACGAGGGCCAGTCGGCAGTCCGCGAAGCGTTCGTCGTCGAGCCAGCTCAGCAGCAGGTCCAGCGTGCCGTTGGTCGCCTGGCGCAGCGCGGCAGCGTTGGTCGAGGAGATCGGGTGGGCGAGGTGGTCACCGGGTGGGTCCTGCTGGCCGGCGTCCTGCGTCCGGCAGGAGAACACCACCATGTCGGGCGGCAGATCGCCTCGGGAGACGGCCTCGCCCACTGCGGCCAGGTGGGGATACGTCCGCCACGCCGCCCCGTCCGCGTCCAGGGCCTCTGCCAGGCCCGGCACCTCGGGTCCGACGAGGGCCCATCGGCGCCGGCCCACCGGCGCGGTGGGGGCGGCGGACCGCGGTGTCCACTCCAGGCGGAACAGCGCTTCGTGGTACGCGGTGCCTGCCGCCCGCAGCCGCTCGGCGGTGACCGGCCGGAAGGCCAGGGACCGCGCCTGGACCACCAGCCGCCCCGAGCCGTCCGTGGCCCGCAGTGCGATGGTGTCCTGCCCGACCGGTGTCAGCCGGACCCGCAGCGCCGAGGCGCCGGCGAGGCCGACCGTCACACCGCCCCAGGAGAACGGCAGTCGGCCGAGCTCTTGTGCGCCCGGCCCGGGTGTGGTGTCCAGACCGAGCGCGACGGGGTGCAGCGCCGCGTCGAGCAGCGCCGGGTGCAGTGCGTACCGTGCGGCGTCCGCCGCCTGTTCCCCGTCCAGCGCCACCTCGGCGAAGAACTCGTCCCCGCGCCGCCAGGCGGCCCGCAGCCCCTGGAACGCCGGCCCGTAGCCGAGGCCGACGACCGCCAGGTCGGCGTACCAGGTGGTCAGGTCCACAGGCGCGGCGTCCGGCGGCGGCCACGCCTCGGCCGTCTCGTGGTCCGCAGGCTCGTTCTCCACCGTCTCGTTCTCCGCCTGGTGGTTCTCCGCCTCGTGGCCCGCCGGGCCCGCCGCTCCGTCGAGCGGGTCGCCGCCGTGGGTCAGCACGCCGGTGGCGTGGCAGGTCCAGGTCTGATCCGCCGCCGGGTGCGAGTCGTCGCCGTGGCGGGAGGAGAGGGTGAAGGGGCGTCCGCCGTCCGGGGCGGGCGCGCCGAGCAGGAGTTGCAGGACCACGGAGCCGCGCTCCGGCAGCACCAGGGGCACCTGCAGGGCCAGCTCCTCCACGCTGTCGTAGCCGGCCTCGTCGCCCGCGCGGAGGGCCAGCTCCAGGATCGCGGTGCCCGGGAGCAGCACGGTGTCGAAGATGGCGTGATCGGCCAGCCAGGGGTGGGTACGCAGTGAGAGCCGCCCGGTGAACAGCAGCTCCTGGGATCCCGCCAGTTCCACGGCGGAGCCGAGGAGTGGGTGATCGGCGGGGCTCAGGCCGGCGGCGGACAGGTCTGCCGCCTGGCCATGGCTCCTGGGCCAGTAGCGGCGCCGGTCGAAGGCGTATGTCGGCAGCTCGACCCGGCTTCGGCCGGCCGGCCCGGCCGGGCCGCGGCCGATGACCGCCGGCCAGTCGACCCTCACGCCGTGGACATGGATCCGGGCGAGGGCGGTGAGCAGGGTGTGGGCCTCGGGCCGGTCCGGGCGCAGCACCGGGGCCGATACGACCCGCTCCACCGCGGAACCGGCGGTGGGCCCCGCCACGGACCTCGCGGCGCGCTCCGCAGCCGGGTGGGCCGCCGGGTCGC
Organism: Streptomyces sp. NPDC007917; assembly: GCF_042959105.1. NCBI lineage: Bacteria > Bacillati > Actinomycetota > Actinomycetes > Kitasatosporales > Streptomycetaceae > Streptomyces > Streptomyces sp. NPDC007917. The sequence continues at coordinate 17,801 of NZ_JBIBKK010000051.1, read as the reverse complement.
CTTCGGGGCCGTCCTCGGGGCGGTCCTCGGGATCGCCCACGGGATCGCCCAGGGGTTCGTCCTGGGCGAGGGCGGACAACGTGCCGTCCGGGCCCACCTCCAGGAAGGCACTGACGCCCTGTGCCCGCAGCCACGCCAGTCCGTCGTTGAACCGCACGGCGTGGCGGACGTGCCGCACCCAGTACTCCGGATCCGTCAGCTCACCGGGACGGGCGAGTTCTCCGGTCAGGTTCGACACCAGTGCGATGGCCGGTTCCACGTACGTCAGCGAGGCGGCGACCTCTCGGAACGCGTCCAGCATCGGCTCCATCAGCGGGGAGTGGAACGCGTGGCCGACTCGCAGCCGCCGGGTCCTGCGGCCCCGCGCGGCGAACGCGGCAGCCACACCGTCGACCGCGCTCCGCTCCCCCGAGACCACCACCGCCCCGGGCCCGTTCACCGCCGCCACCGACACCAGCGCCTCGCATCCCGTCAAGGCCTCCGCCACCTCGTCCTCGGTGGCCCGCAGCGCCACCATCGCCCCACCGGGCGGCAACTGCTGCATGAGGCGGCCGCGCTCTGCCACCAGCAGCGCGGCGTCCGGCAGGGTGAGGACCCCGGCGACGTGTGCGGCGGTCAGCTCGCCGAGGGAGTGGCCGATCACGAAGTCGGGGCGTACACCGAAGGACTCCAGCAGCCGGAACAGCGCCACTTCGATCGCGAACAGCGCGGGCTGGGCGTAGCGGGTACGGTCCAGCAGGGTGGACTCGTCCGTGCCGGGCGCGGCGTGCAGCAGTGGGCGCAGCGGCCGGTCCAGCCGGGTGTCCAGCTCGTCGACCACCGCGTCGAGGGCGTGGGCATACGCCGGAAATTCTGCGGCCAACTCCCGCCCCATGCCGATGCGTTGGCTGCCCTGGCCCGCGAACAGCAGCGCGAGCGCGGCGGTGGAGCCGGGCCGTGGCGCGCCCGTCACCAGGCCGGGGGCGGACACTCCGGCGGCGAGGGCGTCCAGGCCGCGTACGAAGCCCTCGCGATCCTCGGCCACGAGGACGGCGCGGCGCTCGAACACCGCCCGCTCGGTCATCAGCGCCCGCGCGACCTCCACGGGCCTCAGGTTCTCCTCCCCGGCCGCGAGCGCCCGCAGCCGGCGTGCCTGGCCCCGCAGCGCCCTCTCGGTGCGCGCCGACACCACCCATGGCACCACCGTGGGTACGGCCGCCGCCCGGCCCTCGTCCGGGGCTTCCTCGGCCCGCGTCTCCTCCGCGTCTTGGGAGGCGGGCTCGGGCCGGGGTTCCTCGGGGGCCTGTTCCAGGATGACGTGGGCGTTGGTGCCGCTGACCCCGAAGGAGGAGATCCCGGCGCGCCGGGGGTGTCCGTTCCGTGGCCATGGCACCGGCTCGTTCAGCAGCCGCACCCGGCCCGAGGACCAGTCCACGTGCGGCGACGGGTCGCCGGCGTACAGGCTCGGTGGCAGCAGGCCGTGCTGGAGTGCCAGCACCATCTTGATCACACCGGCGACTCCGGCCGCCGCCTGCGTATGTCCGATGTTCGACTTCACCGACCCCAGCCACAGCGGGCGGCCCTCTGGACGGTCCTGGCCGTACGTGGCGAGGATCGCCTGTGCCTCGATCGGGTCCCCCAGCCTCGTCCCCGTGCCGTGCCCCTCCACCGCGTCGATCCCGGTGGCGGGGACGCCGGCGTTGGCGAGGGCCTGGCGGATCACCCGCTGCTGCGACGGTCCGTTGGGCGCGGTGAGCCCGTTGCTCGCCCCGTCCTGGTTCACCGCGCTGCCGCGCACGACCGCGAGCACCCGGTGTCCGAGGCGTCGCGCGTCGGAAAGGCGCTCCAGCAGCAGTACTCCCACGCCCTCGGACCAGCCGACCCCGTCGGCGGCGGCCGAGTACGCCTTGCACCGGCCGTCGGCGGCGAGCCCCCGCTGACGGGAGAACTCCTGGAAGGCGGCCGGTGTGGACATCACCGTCGCCCCGCCGGCCAGGGCCAGCGAGCACTCGCCCGACCGCAGCGACTGAGACGCCAGGTGCAACGCCACCAGCGACGAGGAACACGCCGTGTCCACCGTCACCGCGGGGCCCTCGAAGCCGAAGGTGTACGCGAGCCGGCCGGACAGCACACTGCCGGAGACGCCGGTCAGCGCGTACCCTTCCAGCTCCGGCCCGCCCCGCCGCACCACCTCGGCGTAGTCCTGGAGCGCGAGCCCGGCGAACACGCCGGTGCGGCTGCCGCCCAGCGACTTCGGATCGATTCCGGCCCGCTCCAGGGCCTCCCAGGAGGTCTCCAGCAGCAGCCGCTGCTGCGGGTCCATCGCCAGCGCCTCACGCGGGCTGATCCCGAAGAACCCCGCGTCGAAGTCCGCCGCGTCGTAGAGGAAACCGCCCTCTCGCGCGTACGAGGTGCCGGGCCGCTCCGGATCCGGGTCGTGGAGGGTTTCCATGTCCCAGCCCCGGTCGGCCGGGAACTCCGCGATGGCGTCCTTGCCCGAGGCCAGCAGCTCCCAGAACTCCTCCGCGGAGCGGACACCACCGGGGAAGCGGCACGCCATCCCCACCACGGCGATCGGCTCGTCCGTCCCCACCGCCTCGCGGGCCACCGGCGCGGGCGAGCCGGTGGCCTGCCCGCCGCCGAACAGCAGCTCCCGCACGGCGTGGGCGAGCGCGGCCGGGTTGGGGTGGTCGAAGACGACGGTGGCGGGCAGTAGCAGGCCGGTGGCGATGTTCAGCCGGTTGCGCAGTTCCACGGCGGTCAGCGAGTCGAAGCCCAGTTCGCGGAAGGCGCGCTCCGGTGGCACGGCCGCCGGCCCGTCGTGCCCGAGGACGGCCGCCGCGTGGGCACGGACCAACTCGGTGAGCGTCCGCAGCTGCTCGTCCGCGGCCAGTCCGGCCAGCCGCGCCCGCAGCGCACCGTCGGGCTCGCGGCCGGCGCCGCCGCGGACGAGCTGCCACGCCTCATGCGCTTCGGGGATCTCGCCGATCAGGGGGTCGAGCCCGTCCTCGGTCGCGGTCTCCACCAGGTGCCGCCAGTCGATGTCGGCGACGGTCAGGCAGGTCTCGCCGTGGTCAAGCGCCTGTCCCAGCGCGTCCAGGGCGATCCGCGGGTCGAGGGCCGTCACGCCGGGGGCGCTCCGAGGCCACGCCGCCTCGGCGCCCTCTGTGCCGTTCTCTCCGGCGCCGTCGACAGCCCAGGGGCCCCATGCCATGGACAGCCCCGGCAGCCCCAGGCCACGGCGCCGGCGCGCCAGCGCCGCCGCCTCGGCACAGGCGCCGTGTCCCGGGGCGCCGAGGATCGGCGCGGCCGACGAGAACACCACGAACGCCGAAAGGTCGGTGTCGCGTGTCAGCTCGTGCAGATTCCATGCCCCCGCCATGCCGTCGTCCCCCTGTGCCGTATGCACAACGGCGCGCAGGGGATACTCCTCCGGGATGGCGGTCAGCAGTTCCGCCAGCGCTTGACGGTCGGCCGGGTCGTACGCCGCCGTCGTCACCCGCACCCCTGCCTTGGCGAGTTCGTCCGCGACCCCGAACCCGTCACCGTCCTCGTCGAGGAGCAGGAGGTGTTCGGCGCCGCGGGCGGCCAGCCACCGGGCCGTATGAGGGCCCGGCCCGCTCGCGCCGCCGGTGATCAGTACGGTGCCCCCGGGCCGCCACGCGCGCTCCGCGACCGCCCCGGTCAGCGGGGCCCGCACCAACCGGCGTACGAACACCCCCGAGGTCCGCACCGCACACGCACGCTCGTCGCCGTGGAGGACCCCGACCAGCCCCTCGATGACCCTGCGGTCCGGCGCGCCCGCGACATCGACCAGCCCACCCCGCCGCCGCGGAGCCTCGAGCCCCACTCTGCGAGCCGCGTCCCACACTCGGGCCGACGCCCGGGAAGCGGGCGCGTCGTCGCCGTCACACGACACCGCCCCGCTGGTCACACACCACAGCCGAGCCTGCGTGCCCGATTCACCCAGGTCGGCCAGGGTCCGTACGAGAGCCCCCAGCAGCGATTCCGCCGCCCCGTCATCCGCCGCCAGCACCAGCCCCTTGACCCCGGGCGCCGGCTCCGCCTCGGCCCGCAACCGTTCGACCAGCGCCTCACGGTCGTCCGGCCCCGGCTCCCGGGGTACGCGCAGCACGCGCGCACCGGCCCGCTCCAGCCCCTCGACGACGTCCGGTAGCGCTCCGTCCGGGGCCACCACCAGCCAACGCCCCATGAGCGCCACCGTGCCACCGCCCCCGGTCGGTCGCCACACCTCCCGGTAGCGCAGGCCGTCCACCGTCTCGCGATCGCGGCACCGCTGCCGCCACGCCTCCAGGGCCGGCACCAGCGCCTCCAGCGAGGCCCCCTCGCCCACCCCCAGCAACCGCCCCACGCCCGCGACATCGCCTCGCCGGACCGCGGCCCACAACGGCTCGTCGGCACCTGGGGCCGCGCCACCGCTCACCGCCCCCGCGGGCGCGGGCTCCAGCCAGAACCGGTGCCGTTCGAAGGCGTATGTGGGCAGGTCGACACCGCACCGGCGGCCGGCTGCCGGTCCCACGGCCGGGGACCAGTCCACCGCGCCACCTGAGACGAAAAGCCGCGCCACGGAGGCCAGGAAGCGGCTCAGCCCCCCTTCCCCGCGCCGCAGCGTGCCCAGCACCAGGGCGTCCGTGGCGCCCAGCGCGTCAAGGGTCTCCTGAACGCCAACCGAGACGGCCGGGTGCGGGCCGGACTCGATGAAGACCGTGTGGCCGTTCTCGACGAGCGCGCGGGTGGCGTCCTGGAAGCGCACCACCTGGCGCAGATTGCGGTACCAGTACTCGGCGTCGAGGCCGCTGCCGTCCATGCGTTCGCCGGTGACGGTGGAGTACAGGGGGATGTCGCCGGTGCGGGGGCGGATCGGGGCGAGCAGGGCGAGCAGGCGCTCGTGGATGGCCTCGACCTGCGGGGAGTGGGAGGCCCAGTCGACTTTGAGCTTACGCGCCCGGACACCGTCCGCGGCCAGCTCCGCCAGCAGCGCGTCCACGGCCTCGGGGGTCCCGGAGACCACGGCTGAGCCCGCGCCGTTGTCGGCCGCGACACACAGCCGCCCGCCCCACGGCGCGAGGCGCGGTTCGAGTTCCGCGGCGGGCATGCCGACCGAGACCATCGCGCCCCGCCCGGCCAGCGCGGACAGCGCCTGGCTGCGCAGCGCGGCGATCCGTACGGCGTCTTCCAGCGACAGCGCGCCGGCGACATACGCCGCGGCGATCTCGCCCTGGGAGTGGCCGGCCACCGCGTCGGGCCGCACACCGTATGAACGCCACAGCGCCGCCAGCGACACCATGACCGCGAAGAGCACCGGCTGGACCACGTCCAGCCGGTCCAGGGGCGGGGCGCCCGGCTCGCCGCGCACCACGTCGTTCAGTGACCAGTCGACGTAGGGTGCGAGGGCTTCCGCGCATGCCGCCATCTGGTCGGCGAACACGGGCGCGGTGTCCAGGAGCTCGGCGGCCATGCCCTCCCATTGGGTGCCCTGGCCGCCGAACAGCATCGCGACGCCGCCGTGGGCGACCGGGCCGGGCTCCCCCTCGACCAGTCCGGCGGCCGGAGCGCCGGTGGCCAGCGCCTCCAGGCCGCGTACGAGTTCGTCGCGGTCCTCGGCCACGACGACGGCGCGGTGCTCGAAGACCGCCCGCTCGGTGGCCAGAGCACGGGCCACCTCCGGGAACGCATCGTGGTCCGCGACGAACTCCCGCAACCGCTGTGCCTGTCCCCGCAGGGCGCCCTGCGAACGCGCCGAGATGACACAGGGCACCACCGGCGATCCGCTCGCAGGCCCGGACACCGGCGCGGCCTCCTCCGGCGCCTGCTCAAGGATGACGTGCGCGTTGGTGCCACTGACCCCGAACGACGACACCCCCGCCCGGCGCGGACGCCCGCTCTCCGGCCACGGCACCGACTCGCTCAACAGCCGCACCCGACCGGCCGACCAATCCACATGAGGGGTAGGGGCGTCCACATGCAGACTCGGCGGCAACACCTCATGCCGCATCGCCAACACCATCTTGATCACACCGGCGACCCCGGCCGCCGCCTGCGTATGCCCGATATTCGACTTCACCGACCCCAGCCACAACGGCCGACCCTCCGCACGATCCTGACCATACGTGGCAAGAATCGCCTGCGCCTCGATCGGATCCCCCAGCGTCGTCCCCGTACCGTGCCCCTCCACCGCGTCGACCTCCCGGGCCGTCAGACTCGCCGCGGCCAGCGCCTGCCGGATCACCCGCTGCTGCGACGGACCATTGGGCGCCGTCAAACCATTCGACGCCCCATCCTGATTCACCGCACTGCCCCGCACCACCGCCAACACCCGATGCCCCAACCGCCGCGCATCCGACAACCGCTCCACCAGCAGCATCCCCACCCCTTCGGACCAGCCGACGCCGTCCGCCGCGGCGGCGTACGGCTTGCACCGCCCGTCGGCCGCGAGGCCGCGCTGACGGGAGAACTCGACGAACACGCCCGGCGTCGACATCACCGTCACCCCACCCGCCAACGCCAGCGAGCACTCCCCCGACCGCAACGACTGACACGCCAAATGCAACGCCACCAACGACGACGAACACGCCGTATCCACCGTCACCGCAGGACCCTCGAAACCAAAGCAGTACGACAGCCGACCCGACAGCGCGCTGCCCGAGATGCCGGTCATCGCATAGCCCTCAAAATCCTCGCCGGCGTGCCGCAGCAGCTCCGCGTAATCCTGCTGGGCCATGCCCACGAAGGCGCCGGTACGGCTGCCCCGCAGGTCGGCGGGGTCGAGGCCGGCCTTTTCCAAGGTCTCCCAGGAGGTCTCCAGCAGCAGCCGTTGCTGCGGGTCCATCGCCAGCGCCTCACGCGGGCTGATCCCGAAGAACCCCGCGTCGAAGTCCGCGGCGTCGTAGAGGAAACCGCCCGCTCGGGCATACGGGTTGCCGGGCCGCTCCGGATCGACATCGGCATCGTGCAGCGCCGACATGTCCCAGCCCCGGTCCCTCGGGAAGCCCGCGATCGCGTCCCTGCCCTGGGCCAGCAGCTCCCAGAAGTCCTCCGCGGAGCGGACACCGCCGGGGAAGCGGCACGCCATCCCCACCACGGCGATCGGCTCGTCCGTCGCCAGGGGCCGAAGGTCGGCGGAGGACGGCCCACCGGCTGTTCCGGGCGCGCCGAACAGCTGCTCCCATGTGTGCTGGGCGAGCGCGGCCGGATGGGGGTAGTCGAACACCGCGGTGGCGGGCAGCCTCAGGCCGGTGGCAGCGTTGAGCCGGTTGCGCAGCTCCACGGCGGTCAGCGAGTCGAAGCCCAGCTCGCGGAAGGCGCGCTCCGGCGGCACGGCCGCCGGCCCGGCGTGGCCGAGCACGGTGGCCGCGTACGTACGGACCAACTCGACCACCGCACGCCGCTGTTCGTCCGCCGCCAGCCCGGCCAGCCTCGCCCGGAGCGTTCCGACGGCCTCGGCGGCGCCGCGGCCCGCGGCCTCCCAAGCCGCCCGGGCTTCGGGGATGCCGCTGATCAAGGGGTCGAGTCCAGTGGCGGGGGCGTGGTCGACGAAGGCGCGCCAGTCGATGTCCGCGACGGTCAAGCAGGTCTCGCCGTGCTCCAGTGCCTGCCCGAGCGCCGTCAGGGCCAGCCGGGGGTCCATGGCCGCCATGCCGTGGCGGCGCAACCGCCCGTGGTCCGGAGTCGATTCCGAGGTGGCTTCCGAGGTGGATTCCGCCATCCCGCCGCCGGCCCAGGCGCCCCACGCCACCGACAGCCCCGGCAGCCCGAGGCCGCGTCGATGCCGGATCAGCGCGTCCATCTCTGCGTTCGCCGCGGCGTAGCCGCCCTGTCCCGCCGAGCCGAACGTCGCCGCCGCCGAGGAGAACACCACGAAGGCCGTCAGGTCGGCCCCACGCGTCAGCTCGTGCAGTTGCCACGCGCCCACCGCTTTGGCCTGCCGCGCCGCCTCCAGCCGCTCCGGGGTCAGCGTCGCCAGGACGGCGTCGTCCAGCGCGCCCGCCGCATGCACCACCGCCGTCAGCGGGGCGTCCTCGGGCACCCCGGCCAGGACCCGCGCCAGCGCGTCGCGATCGGCCACATCGCACGCCGCCACGGTCACCCGCGCCCCCAGCCCGGCCAGCTCGTCGCGGAGCCCGGCGGCGCCTTCGGCCGCCTCGCCACGCCGGCTCAGCAGCAAAAGATGCAGCGGGCCGCGGCCGGCCAGCCACCGAGCCACGTGCGCGCCCAGCCCGCCGGTACCGCCGGTGATCAGCACCGTGCCGTACGGCCGCCACTCCCGCCCCGGCTCAGCCCCGGCCAGCGGGGCCCGTTCCAGCCGGCGTACGAACACCCCGGAGGCCCGCACCGCGCACTCCCGCTCGGGCCCCGCCAACGCCCGCACCAGGCTCCGCACCGCCCGCCCGTCCAGCGGGTCCGGAACATCGACCAATCCGCCCCACACCTCAGGAGCCTCAAGGGCGGCCACCCGGCCCAGCCCCCACACCTGGCCAAGCCCGGGCGACACCACCGCATCCCCGCCGCCCACCGAGACGGCGCCGTGCGTCACACACCACAGCCGAGCCGCCATCCCCACGTCGCCCAGGGCCTGGAGCCACGCCAGGAGCAGCGCCCCCGCGTCCCGGCCGCCGCTCGCCAGGAGCAACGCCACACCGTCCACCTCGGCGTCGGGCCCCACCTCGGCCCGCAGCCGCTCCGCCACCGCCTCGCGCGCCACGCATCCCGCAACGGCGTGGAGAGCCGCCCTGGCCCCGGACCGCTCCAACTCCTCGACGACAGCCGATCCATCCACCCCCTCGGCCGCGACCACCAGCCAACGCCCCGTCGGCACCCCAGGGCCGCCCCCGTCGCCCGCCGGACGCCACACCTCCCGATAGCGCCACCCGTCCAGTACGCCACGGTCGCGACACCCTCGCCACCAAACCCCCAGCGCGGGCACCAGCGTCCCGAGGCAGGCCCCCTCGTCCACCCCCAGCAGCGCACCCACGCGCGGGACGTCGCCCCGCTCCACGGCCTCCCACAGCGGCCCCTCGCCACCTCCCGCCCAGGAGCCGCCAGGCCCGGCCGCCTCCAGCCAGTAGCGCTCCCGGTCGAAGGCATAGGTCGGCAGCTCGACCCCGCCGACCACGCCGGGCGCCCACCCCATCGCCCCTGGCCAGTCCACCTCCACCCCGGATACGAAGAGCCGCGCGAGGGCGGTGAGAAAGGTCTGGCTCTCGCCGCGGTCGGGGCGCAGGGCAGCGGCCAGGACGACGTCGTCGGCATCGACGCCGGCATCGGCTCCGGACTCTTCGGCGGCGGCTCCGGACTCTTCAGCGGCGGCTCCGTGCCCTTCGGCGGCGAAGGCGTCCTGAACCAGACCGCACAGTGTGCCGTCCGGGCCGAGCTCCAGAAACGTACGGACGCCCTGGTCCCGCAGCCACGCCACCCCGTCACCGAAACGCACCGCCGCGCGGGCGTGCCGCACCCAGTACTCCGGCGTGCCGTACTCCTCGGCGGGCAGCGGGGCGCCGGTCACGTTCGACACGACCGGGATACGCGCGGGGTGGTACGTCACGCGCTCCGCCTCCTGGCGGAACGCCTCCAGCATCGCGTCCATATGGGGCGAGTGGAAGGCGTGGCTCACCCTCAGCCGCCGCGTGCGGTGGCCGCGCTCCGCGCAGCGCCCGGCCAGCTCCCGCACGGCGTCCTCATCCCCGGACAGCACCACCGACCGGGGGCCGTTGACCGCGGCCAGGCCCACCCGGGCGGTCCCGGAAGCGCCGGTCTCCGCCTCCGCCAGCAGTCGGCCTGCCTCCCGCTCCGAGATCTCCACCGCCACCATGGCCCCGCCCGCGGGGAGCGCCTGCATCAGTCTGCCTCGGGAGACGACCAGCCGCGCCGCGTCCGGCAGCGACAGCACCCCGGCCACATGCGCGGCCACCAGCTCTCCCACCGAGTGTCCGAGCAGAAACCGGGGCCTGACCCCCGAGGTCTCCGCCAGCCGGTACAGCGCGACTTCCAGCGCGAACAGCGCGGGCTGCGCGAACTCGGTGCGCGCACACCGCTCGGATGCGGACGCGGACGCGTCGGCGTCCGCGAGGAGCAGCCGCCGTACGTCGGGGCCGCCCGCCGTCGTGAGCTCCGCGCATACGGCGTCGAAGGCTGTGGCGAACGCGGGAAACGCCGCGTACAGCTCACGTCCCATGCCGCAGCGCTGCGCACCCTGGCCCGTGAACAGCACCGCCACCATGGGTTCGTCGGTGTCGCTCCGCTCCGTCAGACTCTCCACCAGGTGGGGTGAGGGAGCGCCGGTGGTCAGTGCGTCCAGGCCACGTACGAGTTCGTCGCGGTCCTCGGCCACGACGACGGCGCGGTGCTCGAAGACCGCCCGCTCGGTGGCCAGAGCACGGGCCACCTCCGGGAACGCATCGTGGTCCGCGACGAACTCCCGCAACCGCTGTGCCTGTCCCCGCAGGGCGCCCTGCGAACGCGCCGAGATGACACAGGGCACCACCGGCGATCCGCTCAAGGGCCCGGACACCGGCGCGGCCTCCTCCGGCGCCTGCTCAAGGATGATGTGCGCGTTGGTACCACTGACCCCGAACGACGACACCCCCGCCCGGCGCGGACGCCCGCTCTCCGGCCACGGCACCGACTCGCTCAACAGCCGCACCCGACCGGCCGACCAATCCACATGAGGGGTAGGGGCGTCCACATGCAGACTCGGCGGCAACACCTCATGCCGCATCGCCAACACCATCTTGATCACACCGGCGACCCCCGCCGCCGCCTGCGTATGCCCGATATTCGACTTCACCGACCCCAGCCACAACGGCCGACCCTCCGCACGATCCTGACCATACGTGGCAAGAATCGCCTGCGCCTCGATCGGATCCCCCAGCGTCGTCCCCGTACCGTGCCCCTCGACCACGTCGACCTCCCGGGCCGTCAGACCCGCCGCGGCCAGCGCCTGCCGGATCACCCGCTGCTGCGACGGACCATTGGGCGCCGTCAAACCATTCGACGCCCCATCCTGATTCACCGCACTGCCCCGCACCACCGCCAACACCCGATGCCCCAACCGCCGCGCATCCGACAACCGCTCCACCAAGAGGACGGCCACGCCCTCCGACATGCCGACGCCATCGGCGGCAGCGGCGTACGGCTTGCACCGCCCGTCGGCCGCGAGGCCGCGCTGACGGGAGAACTCGACGAACACGCCCGGCGTCGACATCACCGTCACCCCACCCGCCAACGCCAGCGAGCACTCCCCCGACCGCAACGACTGACACGCCAAATGCAACGCCACCAACGACGACGAACACGCCGTATCCACCGTCACCGCAGGACCCTCGAAACCAAAGCAGTACGACAGCCGACCCGACAGCACCCCGCCGGCGTTGCCGTTGCCGACCAGCCCTTCGAGGCCATCGGGGAGTTCGAGCAGGCGCGTGGCGTAGTCGTGGTACATCATCCCGGCGAAGACGCCGGTGCGGCTCCCGCGCAGCGTGGCCGGGTCGATACCGGCGCCCTCCAGTGCCTCCCAGGAGGTCTCCAGCAGCAGCCGCTGCTGCGGGTCCATCGCCAGCGCCTCGCGCGGGCTGATCCCGAAGAACCCCGCGTCGAAGTCCGCCGCGTCGTGGAGAAATCCGCCGTGACGGGTGTACGACGTTCCGGTCCGCGCCTGATCCACATTCGGGTCGTACAGCGCCTCGATATTCCAACCCCGCTCCGCCGGGAATCCCGAAATGGCATCTCCGCCGGAGGCCAGCAGCTCCCAGAATTCTCCGGGCGACGCCACACCGCCGGGAAAGCGGCAGGCCATTCCCACGACGGCGACCGGCTCCTGCTCACCCGACTCGATCTCGGCCAGGCGGCGGCGCACCTGGACGAGTTCAGCGGTCGCCCGCTTGAGGTAGTCCCGAAGCTTTTCCTCATTGGCCATTTACGGCATCTCCTCGACATTCCTCAAGCCGTGAGTTGTCTCCTCAGGGCCGCCAGGGCGTCAGGCGATCTTAGGGAATTCGATATCGTTCGCTGCACCCCCTATGCACCCCAGAATGCGTCGAAGGCGCGCGGCCGTTCGCCACAAGAGGTGCAGTCTGTCTTCGCTCCTCGCTCTTCCTGAGCGCTTCTGGACTCCTCCCGAGAGGCGGTAGCCATGGAATCGTCCCGGTACGCCAGGCGCTTTCGCGGCCGATTGGTGCTGGTCATCGGCGCGGGCAGCGGGATCGGACGGGCGACGGCGGGCGCCTTCGCCGCGGCGGGGGCGCGGGTGATCTGTGCGGATCGGAACGCCGGAGCCGCCTCGACCAGCGCGGACCTGGCCAAGGTGCTGGGGGCCGCCGACGCGTGGGCGGAGGCCGTCGACGTAGCCGATGCGGCTGCCATGGAGCGGTTCGCCGAGCGCGTCTTCGACGCGCACGGGGTCGTGGACGTCCTGGTGAACAGCGCCGGCATCGGCATGTCGGGCCGGTTCCTCGACACGTCCGTCGCGGACTGGCGGCGCACGTTGGACGTGAACCTGTGGGGGGTCATTCACGGCTGCCGGCTCTTCGGCCGGCAGATGGCGGACCACGGACAGGGCGGGCACATCGTGACGATCGCGTCCGCGGCCGCCTTCCAACCCACGCGGGCGGTCCCCGCGTACGCGACGAGCAAGGCCGCCGTGGTGATGCTCAGCGAGTGTCTGCGGGCGGAGCTCGCGCAGTTCGGGGTCGGTGTGAGCGCGGTGTGCCCGGGCTTTGTGAACACCTCCTTCACGGCGGCGATGCACTTCGCGGGGGCGTCGGAACAGGAGCAGGCGCGACTGCGGCAGCGAGCTGTGCGGACGCTCGGGCGGCGCGGCTGTCCGCCGGAGAGGGTCGCCATGGCTGTGTTGCGCGCGGTCGCCCGCGACACGCCCGTGGCGACCGTGACGCCGGATGCGCATGTCGTACGCCTGATGAGCCGGTTCACGCCACGGCTGCGCCGTGCCGTGGCCCGGCTCGATCCACCCTCCTGACGGCGGTTGGCGACGGCCGCTACATGCCCGGTGGTGTGGGGGCGAGGGCCATGCCGCCGGAGGCGTCGACCAACTGCCCGGTGACCCAGCGGGCCTCGTCCGAGGCGAGGAGGGCGACGACGTCGGCGACGTCGGGCGGCTGGCCGAGCCGGCGGAGTGCGGTCATGGCGGCCACACCCTCGACCGCCCCGGGCACGTCGTGCAGCCACGTGTTGGTTTCGGTGCTGTCGGTGATGCCCGGCGCGACGGTGTTGACGGTGATCCCCCGGTGTCCCAGTTCGTTGGCCAGCCTGGGCGCCATGATCTCAAGGGCGCCCTTGCTCATGGCATAAGGAAGCAGCGGCCAGGCGATCCTGGTGACGGCGGAGGAGATGTTGATGATCCGTCCGCCGTCGGAGAGGAGCGGCAGGCACCGTTGGGTGACGAAGAACGGGGCCCGTACGTTGACGGCGAAGATGCGGTCGAAGTCCTCCGGGGTGATCTCGGAAATGCCCGCCACATAGCCCTCCGATTGCATGGCGGCGGGGTCATCCGGGTCAGCGTAAACAGCGGCGTTGTTCACCAGGATGTCCAGTGGTCGGCCCGCGAGCCCGGCCTCGAGCTCGCTGAAGAGCGTGTCAAGAGCGCCGTCGGCCGCGAAGTCCGCCCTGATGGCGAATGCCTGCCCGCCGGCCCGCTCGATCGAGGCAACCGTTTCCTCGGCGTCTTCCTTGCGCCGCCCGTAATGCACCGCCACCAGAACACCGTCCGCGGCGAGCCTTTGGGCGATGGCCGCACCGATGCCCCGCGACGCCCCGGTCACCAGTGCGGTTTTTCCAGCTGTTTGGGTCATGGCGACGACCTTCGCAACAGAGCGCACGGCACGGAACCCCCTGAAGACCCCGGAATTCAGCGCGAAGGGGACTCCACCGGAAGCCGAGCCGTGCGGGATACCCTACCGGGTTCGCGCAATCCATCGGGAAACACACCACCAGGAAATGAGTTCTGGATGACCAGTGTCACTCGGACAACGGCGGAACAGGATCCGGACATCCCCGTGCGGCGCGCGCTGAGCGCCGCACGGCGGGCGGAGGCCATCGCCTCCGCCACTCGCGCGGCCGCCTCCGAAGTGGACCGGGCGACGGAGGCCGGCGCCGCGGCGAGCACCACCGTGGTCGAGGCCGCGGAGGCTCTGTCCACCGCCGCCTCGGCCGCGGAAGCCGCGGCCCGGACCGCCAGGGACGCGGCCAAAGAATCCGCGCGAGCGACATCCACCGAAGCGGCCATGGCTGCAGCCGCCCGCGCGGCCGAGGCCGCGGCAGCCGCGGCCGCCGCCGGTGCCCAGGCCGGCCCCGCCGCGGAAGCGGCCGCCCGGGCGGAGGCCGAGGCCGCCGCGAAGGCCGCCGAGATCGCGAACGCGGTCGCGGAACACAGCCGCCGGGCGGCTGCCGAGGCAGCGGCCGTGGCCGAGGCGGCGGCCCAGGCCGCCGACGCGGCCCGAGCGGCTGCTGACGGCGGCACCGAAGCGGCGGCCGAGGCCGCCGAGGCCGCGGCGCTGCGGATGAACACCGACACCCCGTGGTTGAGGCATCACCTACCGGCCCAATGAGCCGAGTAATCCGGCTGAGCCGGATGAGCTGGGTGAGCCATATGGCATGAGCATCGTGACACAGGTGAACGGCGCCCGGCCTTCGTCGGGCGCCGCCATCCGTTTACGATGCCGCGATGATGTCACCGCGTGGGCTCAGTCCCGGCTGACCTCCTTGTCGATCTTGTCGATCTTGTCGATCTTGTCGATCAGCTCGAACATCTCATCGTCCGTGGCCGACTGGAGGTCCGGGCCCTCAGCGCCGCCGTTGTCGTCGGCGACACGGCCTCCCCTGCTCATCTTGCGGGCGAGGGACCGCAGGCGCTCCGTGAGGTCACTGCGCGTGTCGTCGTCGAGCGCCGAGTCGGAGACGGCGGACTCCAGTCTGGCCAGCTCAGCCAGCGCCGCCCTCGCCGTGGCCGCCGCCGAGGACGGCGTGTCCTGGCAGAGCTGGGTGCGCAGGTGGTCGGCGAGGGCGGCGGGGGTGGGGTGATCGAAGACGGTGGTCGCGGGCAGGGGGAGGGCGGTGGTCGCCTGAAGGCGGTTACGGAGTTCCACGGCGGCGAGGGAGTCGAAACCCAGCTCGCGGAAGGCCGCGTCCGGCCGTACGGCTGCAGCCGTGTCATGGCCCAGCACCGCGGCGGTGTGGGCGCGGACGATTCCGAGAAGCGTGTCGCGCTGCGCGGCGGCGTCCTGGGCTGCGAGGCGGGTACGGAGGTCGGCGGCGTCCTCGGCGCCTGGGGTGCGGCGACGGGCCGTACGGGCCGGGGCGACCCTGGAGAACAGGGGCGCGGGGGTCTCGTCGGCGCTCGAACCCCGCAGGTCCAGCCGGGCGGGCACCAGGGACGGCCAATCGCCGGCGAGGGCGGCGTCGAAGAGCGCGAGGGCGTCCTCGGTGGCGAGGGGGGCGAGCCCGGAGCGGGCGATGCGGGCCCGGTCGGCGCGGTCGAGGTGCCCGGTCATGCCGCTGCCCTGCTCCCACAGGCCCCACGCGAGCGAGAGGGCCGGCAGGCCCTGCGCCCTGCGGTGTTCGGCGAGGCCGTCGAGAAAGGCGTTGGCGGCGGCGTAGTTGCCCTGCCCGGCTGCGCCCAGGATGCCGGCGGCCGAGGAGAACAGGACGAAGGCGCGCGGCTGGGCGTGGCGGGTGAGCTCGTGCAGATGGAAGGCGGCGTCGGCCTTGGGCGCCAGCGCGGTGTCCAGATGTCGGGGAGTGAGGGAGGAGACGGTGGCGTCGTCCAGGACGCCCGCGGCGTGGACGACACCCGTCAACGGGTGCCGGGCGGGAATTCCCGCGATCAGATCGGCCAGTGCGCCGCGGTCGCCGGTGTCACAGGCGCGGACCGTCACCTCGGCGCCGAGGCCGGTCAGTTCCGCCCGCAGCTCGGTGGCGCCGGGCGCTTCAGGCCCACGTCGGGATGCCAGCACGAGGTGTCGTACGCCGTGGCGGCTGACCAGATGGCGGGCGAGCACCGCGCCGAGCACGCCGGTGCCGCCGGTGATCAGTACGGTGCCGTCGGGGTCGAACGCCGCGGGCGCGGGACCTTGGCCATCTGCGTCGGTGGGCGCGGGGCCGGGCACGGGGACGGGGACGGGCACTCGGGTCAGCCGGGGCACGAGGAGACGGTTCGCGCGCACGGCGATCTGCGGCTCGCCGCAGGCAAGCGCCGTCGGAACGACGGTCGGTGGCACTTCCCCGGCGTCGAGGTCAGGGTCGAGGTCCAGCAGGACGAACCGGCCGGGATGCTCCGACTGCGCGGAGCGCACCATGCCGCACACCGCCGCGCCCGCCAGGTCCGCCACGTCCTCCCCCGGTGTGGTGGCCACCGCACCACGGGTCACCACGACCAGCCGGCTCGAGGCCAGGCGCTCGTCGGCCAGCCACTCCTGCAGCAGACCCAGGATGCGCTGGGTGAGGGTCCGTACGTCCTCCGGGACGGCGGTGGCGTGCGCCTCGCGGCGACCGCAGTCGACCACGACCGCATCGGGCACCGCGGTCCCCGCCTCCAGCGTTGCGGCGGTCAGGTCGGCGAGGTTCGCGTATCCGCTTGCTGAGGGGAGAGGGCCGCAGGGCCCCACCGTGGCCAGGCGTTGCGCAGCGGACGACGACGTCGGGGCCGGGGCGGTCACCCACTCGACCGCGAAGAGCGAGTCCCGCCGCGCCGTGCCGGAGGCCGCCAGCAGTTCCCGCGTCGACACCGGGCGGACCGCGAGCGACGCGATCGAGGCCACCGGACGCCCCTCCCCGTCGACCGCGGTGACCGACCACGCGTGCCCGTCCCGCGCCTTGCCGTCGGGGGTGAGGCGCACCCGCAGGGTCGACGCTCCGGACCCGTGCAGACTCACCCCGCTGAAGGAGAACGGCAGGGCGCCGTGCGGGAGACCGTCGGCCGGGCGGAGGGCGGCGGCGTGCAGGGCGGCGTCCAGGAGGGCGGGGTGTACGGCGAACCGGGAGGCGTCGGCCTCCGCCGCCTCGGGAAGGCGTACCTCGGCGAAGATCTCCTCGCCACATCGCCAGGCCGCCCTCAGCCCCCGGAACACCGGCCCGTATCCGAAGCCCCGCGCCGTGTACCCGTCGTGCAGGCTCTCCAGGTCGTCTGCCGTGATCGCGACGGCGCCCTGCGGCGGCCAGACCGCCATCGCCGCGTCGCCTCGCGGATCGACGGGCCGTGCGATGACGCCATCCTGGCCGACCGGTTCGGGGCCGACCCGGCCCGTGGCATGGCGCACCCATGCGGCGTCCTCGTACGCGTCCTCGTGTCGGGAGGACACCGTCAGGGTTCGGCGCCCGTCTTCGTCCGGCGCCGCCACCCATGCCTGCACCTGCACCGCACCCTCATCCGGAATGAACAGCGCTGACTGGAGGGTGAGTTCCTCGATGCGGTGGCAGTCCACACGATGGCCCGCCTGAAGGGCGATCTCGACGAGGGCAGTCCCGGGGAGGACGACGGCGCCGGCGATGGTGTGATCGGCAAGCCAGGGGTGGGTGGACAGGGCGAGCCGACCGGTGAGCAGATAGCCCTCCCCTTCGGCCACTGCGACCGCCGCGCCCAGCAGCGGGTGATGCGCCGGGTCCAGGCCTACGGCTGTGATGTCTCCTGTTTGGTTGGGGGTGTTGAGCCAGTAGCGGTGGTGTTGGAAGGGGTAGGTGGGGAGGTTGGTGTGTTGGGGTGGTGGGGTGTGGTGTTGGTGGGTGGTGTGCCAGTTGATGGGGTGGCCGGTGGTGTGGGCGTGGGCGAGGGCGTGGAGGAATTGGTGGGTGTCGTC
>NZ_JBIBKK010000050.1:0-36373 GCF_042959105.1 Streptomyces sp. NPDC007917 | reverse complement strand
CGCCGACCAGGCAGCGGCCAAACCAGTGAACCTGAAACCACGTCAACCCGCCCTGACCAGCTAATCAGCCACACCCGCGCACCGGGGGAACCTCAGTCAGCCACCGTACGGCGGTGAAGGCACCCTTCAGCCGCGATGATCCCCGACGAACTGGAAAGGGCTCACCCAGTTGGCCTCGCCGACGAAGTACATCGCGGCCCTCCGCAGGACTTGCACTCAGTCTCCAGCGCCGATGCGGGCCGGGCCCTGAGCTGCTTGTTCTCCCGTTTCGACACGTCGTCGGAGGGTCCATCGGCTGCCTTTGCCGCCCGCGGTGAGCCGCTCGCACCCGCCGCGCGGCCTTTCCGGGCCCGCTCGGCCCCTGAAGGGTGTCAATATTCCGATCAGGCCGCTGAGCTGGGCGTTTTCTGTGGACGGTGAGGCAGCCGTGGTGACGTGGTGTGGTACTCGTTGAGCAGTCCGCCACGTACCTGGCGGCGCCTGACCGCGGCAGCGGGCAGGAGGATGACGTTTGGGGCGTCGTCAGGTGCTCGTAGGCCAAGGCCACGGTGGGCCCGTCCCGCGTTGTAGTGCTCCGCGTATGTGGTGAGGACCGCGCGGAGGTGTCGTTCACCGGTGATGAGGAGGCGATCGGTACATTCGGCGCGGGCTGTAGGTATCCATCGTTCGGCAAACGCGTTGGACCGCGGGCTTTGCGGCGGAGTCGGGATGACGGCTGTGCCGTTGTCGGCGAAGACGGCGTCGAACGCGTCGGTGAACTTGCTGTCCCGGTCACGGATGAGGAACCGGAAGCACCCAGCCCTCTCCTCGAGATCCATCAGCAGATTGCGGGCGAGTTGAGTGACCCATGCCCCGGTGGGATGTGCGGTGACACCCAGGACATGGACGCGCCGGGTCTTAATCTCCATGACGAAGAAGACGTAGAGGCGCTTGAGGAAGACGCTCTCCACGTGCATGAAGTCACAGGCAAGCAGAGTGTGGGCCTGAGCGCGGAGGAACGAGCGCCAGGTCTGCTGGGATGTACGCTGCGGTGCGGGCGGTAGACCGGAGCGCCGCAGAACACGCCGGATCGTGGCGGCGGCAACCCTATGGCCAAGCCGAAGCATTCACCCTGGATCCTGACGTACCCCCAGGTCGGATTCCCCCTTGCCAGGCGCTGGATGAGCGCGACTGTCTCTTCCGACAACGGTGGTCGGCCGGGCCTGACCGGCGCTTGGCGCCACTTCCAGCGCGCCAGACGGCGATGCCAGGCCAGCAGCGTGCCCGGGGTGACCAGCCGATGGCAGCGTAAGACGGATGGCAGATGCCGTGCGAGAGCGGAGAGCACGGCACGATCGGCCCATGAGAGCCGCGGCCGCTCGATCTGTCGGCGCAGCACAGCAACCTCATGGCGAAGCGTGAGGATCTCAGCGTTGTTCGCGGCTGTCGATCGGCCCAGCAAGAGGAGGACGCCCAGCAGTCGGCAGAAGATCAGGTAGAGCAGTCGCAGACCCACGATCAGCGATCATGCCCATATTCGGGCCTTCGCAAAGCCCCAGGTCAACCACCCTACGGCAATAAAGACACCCTTCAGGCCGCCGACGACGGCGCCGCCACCAGGCCTTCACATATCACCGGCAATGTCGACATTCCCTCGCACCGTCCGATGATCTGTTACCTCGGATTAACGCCGAAGCATTGACAACCTATTCAGCCATCGAGAACTCTGCATGATGTTATGCAGCAGGTCCACGGGACGCTCCCCGGTCCAGCTCGCCGCCGACTCCCCGCCGGAGGGGCGTCGCCGAGCCGCGACGCGCGAGGGAACCCGCGGCTCGGCTCACGCACGGCGAGCAGCAGAGGCTGGTGAAGTGATGGCAGGCGGGCTGGTCGAACTCCGCTCGATCGATGTCGTCCCCGACAACGAGCGACACGGCAGGGCATTCTCACAGTTCACGCTCTGGCTCGGGGCGAACCTCCAGATCACGGCCGTCGTCACCGGCGCCCTCGCCGTCGTCTTCGGCGGCGACGTGGTCTGGTCGATCGTCGGTCTGCTGATCGGGAACCTCCTCGGCGGCGCGGTCATGGCCCTGCACTCGGCACAGGGCCCGAAGCTGGGGCTGCCGCAGATGATCCAGTCGCGCGCCCAGTTCGGGGTGCGCGGCGCCGTCGTGCCCCTGCTGCTGGTGGTCGTCATGTACGTCGGCTTCTTCGCGAGCGGCAGCGTGCTGGCCGGGCAGGCGGTCGGCGAGCTGACGTACACCAACGACACGACCGGCATCGTCGTCTTCGCCGCCGTCACAGCGGTCATGGCGGCGGTCGGCTACCGGGTCATCCACACACTGGGCCGCATCGCGAGCCTCATATGCGCCCTGGCCTTCGTCTATCTGGGCATCCGGCTGCTGGACCGGGCGGACCTCGGTGCGCTGCTCGGCGACGCGCACTTCTCCTTCCCGATGTTCATGCTGGCCATGTCGCTATCGGCGTCCTGGCAACTGGCCTTCGGCCCGTACGTGGCGGACTACTCGCGCTATCTGCCCCGCACGACCTCGGCCAAGGCCACCTTCTGGTGGACCCTGTCGGGCTCGGCGCTCGGCTCGCAGTGGTCGATGACGTTCGGCGTCCTGGTCGCGGCCACCGCCGGAGAGCAGTTCCTGGCCAGCCAGGTCGGCTACGTCGTCGCGCTTGGCGGCACCGGCGCCGTCGCTTCCTTCTTTTACTTCGTGATCGCCCTAGGCAAGCTCACCATCAACGTCCTCAACACCTACGGCGGCTTCATGTCGCTGGTGACCGGTGTCAGCGGCTTCCAGGGCCAGCGGGTGCTCTCGCGGCTCGGCCGCACCGCGTACATCGCCCTGATCATGGTGGTGGGCACCACGATCGCCCTCCTCGGCAAGGACAGCTTCCTGTCCTCCTTCAAGGACTTCCTGCTCTTCCTGCTGACCTTCTTCACCCCGTGGTCGGCGATCAACCTGGTCGACTACTACCTGATCTCCAAGGAGCGCTACGACATCCCGGCGCTCTCCGACCCCCGCGGCCGCTACGGGGCCTGGCGGTGGGGCGCGCTGGCGGTGTACGCGGCGGGGCTGCTCGCGCAGCTGCCGTTCCTGGCGACGGGTTTCTACACCGGCCCCTTCGTGGAGCCGCTGGGCGGTGCGGATGTGTCGTGGATCGTGGGCCTGGTCGTCCCCGCACTGCTGTACTGGCTGGTCGCCCGGCGGAAAGCGGCACACCTCCCGAAGCCGTCGGCCGACGCGCCCATTCCCGGTCCGGAGGCGGTCGCGCCGCGGCGGTGACGAACCCGAACCGCGCGGGCGGGTCGACCGGAGCGAGGCGGCCGAGTTCCTCGCTCCCGTAGGTGGCGATGGCATGGGTGATGCCCCATCTGCGCGATACTCGGCTCAGTCGTGGCGGGCGAGGAGAGCTGGTTTCCCGGTCAGCCCGCGCGACTCCCTCTATGTGCTGGACGGGCTCTACGACCGCGACGGCGGCAAGCGCCCGGAGATGATCGTCACCGACACCGCCTCTTACAGCGACATCGTCTTCGGGCTCCTGGCCCTGACCGGTTTCGCCTACGCCGCGCAGCTCGCTGACCTGCCGGATCAGAAGATGTGGCGCATCGACCGCACCGCGGACTGCGGGGCCTTCCAGGACGCCGCCCGCGGCCGGGTCGACCTGGCAAGGATCGAGCGGCACTGGGAGGACATCCTGCGGATCATCGGCTCCATCCACACCGGCGCCGTCCGCGCCTACGACGTCATCCGCATGCTCTCCCGGGACGGACGCCCCACCCCGCTCGGCGACGCGATCGCCCACTACGGGCGGATCTCCAAGACCCTGCACATCCTGCGCCTGGCCGACGAGACCGGCTACCGGCGGCTACATGGACGCCGCGGTGAACCAGCTGCGCGCGGACGGCTTCGACGTCCGGGACTAGGACACCGCCGCATCTCCCCGTTCGTGCGGCATCACATCAACGTCCTCGGCCGGTACTCCTTCCAGCTTCCCGACCTGCCCGGCGGCCTGCGGCCCCTGCGCGACCCAGACGCCACCGACGAGGAATAAGGGCCCTGACCTGCGCCGCCGGACGGAAGGGCCCTGGATGTGTGGCCAGGAGGATCGTCCGGCGACGCGGTCAGTGATGCGGTATCGAGCTGCCGAAGAGCAGCAGGCGGTCGCGCCGGTACTGCGGCTCGGCCTGCCGCACAAGGAGCTGGCAGCGGGCGAGGAGCCCGCAGTTCGCGAAGGGGACGGCGCTGACGCGCAGGAGTAGCCCTGGCCGCGCCGTACGGTCTCCCCGTGGTCGAGGGCGGCCCTCTCGGCAGGCCCCAGACCGGTGGCGCGGAGGAAGTCGGCGACAGCTGTGCGGATGGCGCCGTATTCGCGGGTCAAGATCAATCTCAGCGCCAACCCCGGTTCGACTGACACCCGAGGCCACATACGTAGCCTTCCGGCTTGCTCGACTCTCCTGATGAGCCTCGGCGAAAGGGCACAGCCATGTCTTCGGCCATGCGTAGAACGACGAACACTCCGGTGGTACGGCGGCTGGCCTGAAGGGTGTCAATATTCCAATCAGGCTGCTGAGCTGGGCCTTTCCTGTGGATGACGAGGCAGCAGGGGTGGCATGGTGTGGTACTCGTTGAGCAGTCCGCCAAGTACCTGGCGGCGCCTGACCGTGGCAGCGGGCAGGGGGATGACCTTCGGGTCGTCGTCGAGTGCTCGCAGGCCGAGGTTGCGGTGGGATCGTCCGGCGTTGCAGTGCTCGGCGTAGGTGGTGAGGACCGTGCGCAGGTGTCGTTCGCTGGTGATGAGGAGCCGGTCGGTGCACTCGGTACGGGCTGTGCGTATCCATCGTTCGGCAAACGCGTTTGACCGAGGGCTTTGCGGCGGAGTCGGGACGACGGCTGTGCCATTGCCGGCGAAGACAGCGTCGAACGCGGCGGTGAACTTGCTGTCCCGGTCACGGATCAGGAACCGGAAGCACCCAGCCCTGTCGCCGAGATCCATGAGCAGATTGCGGGCGAGTTGGGTGACCCATGCCCCGGTGGGGTGGGCGGTGACACCCAGGACATGGACGCGCCGGGTGGCGATCTCCATGACGAAGAAGACGTAGAGACGCCTGAGGAAGACGGTCTCCACGTGCATGAAGTCGCAAGCCAGCAGCGTGTGGGCCTGGGAGCGCAGGAAGGACCGCCAGGTCGGCTGGGAGGCGCGCTGCGGTGCGGGCGGCAGACCGGAGCGGCGCAGAACGCGCCGGATCGTGGCGGCGGCGACCCGATGACCGAGCCGTCGGAGTTCGCCTTGGATCCTGACGTATCCCCAGGTCGGGTTCTCTCGCGCCAGGCGCTGGATGAGCCGGACCGTCTCTTCCGCCAGCGGCGGTCGGCCGGGTCCGGTCGGGGTTTGGCGCCATTTCCAGCGCACGAGACGGCGGTGCCAGGTCAGCAGTGTGCCCGGGGTGACCAGCCGGTGGCGGCGTAAGACGGGTGGCAGGTGCCGGGCGAGAGCCGAGAGCACGGCACGATCAGCCCATGACAGCCGCGGACGCTCTACCTGCCGACGAAGCACAGCGACCTCATGACGAAGCGCGAGGATCTCGGCGTTCTTCGCGGCAGTCGATCGGCCCAGCAAGAGAAGGCAGCCCAGTAGCCGACAGAAGATCAGGTAAAGCAGTCGCAGACCCACGATCAGCGATCATGCCCATACTTCGGCGATCGAAAAGCCCCAGGTCAACCACCGCACGACAATAAAGACACCCTTCAGGCGACGCACTCTGGCCGGCGATCATCGTGGCCCTCAGCGCGGTTATCGGTCTCGTCTACTGCGTACGCTTTGCCGCCGTCCTCTTCCGCGCCGGCGGGCACCGCGCGCTCGGGGAATCCGCCCGTACACCCTGGCTGGTGGCCCTCGCCCTCACCGTTGCCGCGACCCTCGGGCTGATCCTCGGGTTCATGCCCCAGCCCGTCCCGTCCACCGTCGGCGGTCAGCCGCGCACGTGCAGCCCGAAACCCGTGCGGCCCGTGGGCTCCAGCCCCTCCTTCAGGTGCAGCGAGGGCATCTCGTAATCGCCGAAGTTCTGCGGCCGGAACGGGATCGGCTCGGTCGACTCCAGGGTGAGCAAGCGCTGCTCCCATGCCTTGGCGATGTCCGGATAGTCCTCGCTGGTCATCCGGGCGGTACCGAACACCAAAAACGGCGGCAGCACCTGGATGCCCGGATACCAGAGGATGCCGTGCTGGATTGGGAACAGCAGATCATCGATGGGGCCCTGGATCCCGCGAGGGGCGTAATGCGGTTCCGGGGCGCCGATGGTCACCGACAGCAAAGCCTTCCTGCCCACGAGGGTGCCTTCTCCGAAGCGATCGCCGAACCTGGCGTCGCTGTGTTCGCCGACGCCGTACGCAAAGTTGAAGGTGAACACCCTTTCCACCCAGCCTTTGAGAATGGCGGGCATCGTGTACCACCACATCGGGAACTGCATGATGATCGTGTCGGCCCACAGCACTTTCTCCTGCTCGGCGAGGATGTCCGGGGCGAGCGTCCCGGCCTCGAAGGCCCGGCCGGAGTCGTGGGCGAGGTTCAGCGGATGTGATGCGCTGGGGCCGAAGTCCGCGGCGTCCACGACCGCCTTCCAGTTCATCGCGTACAGATCGCTGACCCGTACCTCATGTCCGGCGGTCTCCAGTGTGGATACCGCGTGGTCCTTCAGCGCGCTGTTGAGCGACCTCGGCTCCGGGTGGGCGTAGACGATCAGCGTCTTCATCGAAACTCCTTCGGATCGGCTGTGTCCGATCGTGGGCGCTGTGGCGCCCGGCATCCAGGGACACTTCTTCCATCGGACGGGACTTCCTGGTAATGGCAGGACCACCCTCCCGGACAGCAACGCGCCATACTGGGAGCATGGACGATCTCGCGGGCTTCCTGCGGACCCGGCGCTCCCGGGTCGACCCGGCTGGCATCGGCATCACCACCGACAGCCGCCGCCGGGTCGAGGGGCTGCGCCGTGAAGAGGTCGCTCACCTGTCCGGAGTCAGCGTCGACTACTACGTACGCCTGGAGCAGGGCCGCGCGACCCAGCCATCCGAGCAGGTCCTCGACGCGCTCGCCCGCGTCCTCGGCCTCGACGAGACCGAACGCGGGCACCTTTACCGGCTCTCCCGGCAGCGCCGCCGCTGCCCCAAGGCGCCCAGCGGGCGAGTCCGGCCGGAGCTGCTGCGCGTCCTCGCCCTGGTCGCCGACGCACCCGCGATGATCATGAACCACCGCCTGGACGTGCTCGCCGAGAACCGCCTCGCCGGGCTCCTCTACGGCCGGTCGACGCCGGGTCTGAACATCGCCCGGCACATCTTCCTCGAGGAGACCGAACGCGGCCTTTACGTGGACTGGGAGAAATGCACCCTCGATGTAGTCGGGCACCTGCGCCTGGCTGCCGGCAAATATCCCGAGGACCCCCGCCTGGCCTCGCTCATCGGCGAGTTGGCGATGGGCAGCGAACGCTTCCGCCGCCTCTGGGCCCGCGCGGACGTGCGCGCCCGCACACACGGACGCAAGACGTACCGGCACCCGCTGGTCGGACTGCTGGAACTGCACCAGGAGAACTTCGCGCTAACGGACGAATCAGGCATGGAGCTGCTTGTGCTCTCCGCGGCCCCCGGCAGCCCCACCGAGGACGGGCTGCGCCTGCTCGCGAGCCTGGACGCGGAAGGCGATGACGCGCACCCCACAGTGAACGCTCAGGTCCGCGAATAACGTCAATCGCTCACCCGCCGCCGAGATCGCCTCAACACACTGACGACTTCCCTGAAGCGACGTATCGTCGAGGGCTTGGTCCAGCATGAGGTTGGGTGTGCAGGGGCTCAGGGAACGGGCCCGACGCCCGGCCCTGCACCGGCAATACCGGGCGAGCCGAAGCCCGCACACCCTTCCTCCGCTCGGCAACCCTCCAGGTCAGTGCAACTAGCGGGCCAAACCGCGCATCAGGAGCTCTGAGAGCTGAGCGTAGGCATCGGCATCGCCGAGGCCGGTGGCTGCGGCTACCTGGCGCTGTTGGATCCGCACCATCACCGCAGTGATGACGTCGGCGGCGAACGCCACGTGCACATCGCGGAACACTGCCCTTGCCGGAAATCTCATCCGTGCAGGTCACGCTGGATGTTGATATGCGTGGAGGACGCCGCCGAGGCGATCGTGTCGGCGTATGTCGAGGCGGGCTAACGCGTCGGGATCGTCGATCGGTCGGGGCAAGGGGTGCAGTGGCCTGGCGTTCGCGATGGCCTGGTGTGGCCTGTGTGCGTTGTAGAACTGCTCGAACTCGCGCAGGGTGTGGAGGAGATGTCGTTGGTTCCAGATCAATGTCCGGTCCAGGAGCTCGCGGCGACAGGTCTGTATCCAGCGCTCCGTGATCGAGTTCATTCGTGGCATCTGGATGCCGCTGAGCACGACGTCGATCCCTGCGTCCTTGAGGACGGCATCGAAGAGGTCGGGGAACTTCCCGTCCCTGTCCCTGATCATGAACCGTGCGCGGCAGCCGAGGTCTTCGAGGTCCATGACGAGGTCTTTCGCCGCTTGCGCTACCCAGGAGGCGATCGGATGCGCGGTGGCGCCCAGGACGCGGATCCGGCGACTGCCGTGTTCGATCACCACGAGCACGTACATCCGTACCCCAGACAGCGTGACTGTTTCCATGAAGTCACAGGCCAGCAGGGCATCAGCCTGAGCGCGAAGGAAGGTGGCCCAGGTGCTGGAGTTCCGCTCGGGTGCTGGGTCGATGCCGGCCTCCTTCAAGATCTCCCAGACAGTGGACGCGCCCACCTTCACCCCCAGTACGAGCAGCTCGCCGTGTAGACGCCGGTAGCCCCAGCTCGGGTTCTCCTTCGCCAGGCGCAGCACCAGGATGCGGATGGAGCGCACCGTGCGTGGTCGTCCAGGGCGTTTGGGCCGACAGGACGTGGCATGGCGGCGCGCGACGAGGCTGCGGTGCCAACGCAGTACCGTGTCGGGGCGTACGAGCCGTCGTAACCTTCGCAGGACGTGGAGCGGCAGCCGGTGCAGCAGCGCCGCCAGGAACGCCCGATCGCTCGGCCTGAACCGGACTTTCTGCTTGTCGAGTTGGCGTTCCAACACGGTGATCTGGTGGCGCAGGGCGAGGATCTCAGCGTCCTTGCTTCGGTCGGTCATCGGCAGCAGGCGAAGCATCGCGAACGCGTTCGACACGCCCAGGTAAGCCAGTCGCAGCAGCACGATCGATCATCATGACGCCCTGCTAGCAGCTCCGCGAGAGCGCCAGCTCGAGCTACCGCGGCCAAGAGTCCCGGGAAACCCGAAGAGCTCCCCCACCAGGGCGGATGAGGTTTCCGGCAAGGGCAGGCTCCGAAGGGCCAATTCCTTCATCTCTCACATAGCATCGCTTCTGAGAGAGCTTGCCTACATTTCGCGCCCCTTCCGCGTTCGTGGCACACGAGATCATGGAGATTCTTGAGGCGTATGACCTCGCAGGCAGCTACCGTGCCGCGGCCGAGCTGGCCGGGTGCGACCACCACGCGGTGGCCCGGTATGTGAAGATGCGGGCCGCTGGGCAGCACCCTGACCGGCGGAGGCACCGAGCTCGGGCGATCGACGGCTATCTGCCGAAGATCGAGGAGTCGGTGGTTCGCTCGCACGGCAAGATCCGTGCGGACGTGGTGCACAAGAGGATCGTCGCGATGGGCTTCGCGGGCGGGGAACGCACCACCCGCCGCACGGTCGCCGAGGCGAAAGCCCAGTACCGGGCCGGACGGCGTCGTATCTACCGGCCGTGGGTGACCGAGCCGGGCTTGTGGTTGCAGTACGACTGGGGTGACGGGCTGCTGATCAAGGGCCGCAAGACCACGCTGTGGTGCGCGTGGCTGGCCTGGTTCCGTTTCCGCGTGGTGATTCCCGTGTGGCACAAGACACTGCCCACAATCACCGCCTGTCTGGATGCGACTTTGCGGCGGATCGGCGGAGTGCCGGGCCCACCCCGACAGCCCCGCCCACATCCCGTCAAAAATTTTGACAGCTACACCGGTTCTCTCTTCCGTCCCTACTGGGCACCGGATCTCGCGGCAGCGCACGGCGCGTGCAGAGAGCCCGACTGTGGTCAGTCACCGGATTTTTGTGTCACCGCGGGTGTCACTCCGCGTCGCGGCGGGCCTGGCCGCGGCGGCGGAGCAGCAGGAGGCCGCCGGCGACCGCGGTGACGCCGGTCGCGGCCGTCCACAGAGCGAGGTCCGAGGTACCGGTGGCGGCCAGGTCCTTGTCGCTCTTTCCGCCCTGGGCGCTGACGTCCCCGGATGACTGCCCGGCCGAGGACTTGGATGAACCGGATGTTCCGGAGGTACCGGACTTGGCGGCCGCCGACTTCGACGGGGACGGTGAGGCCGCCGCCTCGGCCGCGGTGGCCTTGTCCCGGGTGTACGCCAGTGTGCCGAAGCCGAGTTCGTCGAATCCGCCGCTGTTCGGGCCGTAGTCGCCGCCGCCTCCCTCGGGCCCGCTGCGGGCCACCATCTCGCGGGTGTTCGGCATGGCCATGCCGCGCCTGTTGGCGTAGTGGTTGTAGACCCGCGCCCAGACCGGGCGCCTACCGCCACGGCCACCTTCGGAGATGACGGTCTCCTCCGTGTTCAAGCAGTGCACGCCGTTTGTCCAGGTGTAGGTGGTGTAGGGCACCTCGTAGCCGAGGTTGTACCGGGCGACGTACTCGCACGCCTTGCGGAACTTGGAGTCCTCCGCGCCGTAGAGGTCGACGCCCTGGTTCCAGGCCATCTCGCATATGGTGCCCATCAGGCCGATGCCCAACAGGCTGTGGCCCTGGTCGCGCCCGCTCTCCTGCCACTGGGCCAGGTCGTTGTCGTAGACGTAGGGGATCGCCTTGTCCAGCGCGCCGTTGCCTGCGCCGTGGTAGAAGTAGTCGACCGTCTCGTTGAACTTGGCCCGGTCGTCGCAGAGGATCCCGATGGCCATGATCGAGGCCATCGAGCACAGGTCCCAGTTCGCCCAGTAGTGGCCGATGCAATTGGTCTTGCGGTGCATGAAGGAACGGTTCATCGGATAGAAGTGGTTGACCAGCATGTCCTGGAAACGGGCCAGGTCGAAGCCGGGGTAGCCGCGCATGAGCTCGCCGACGTTGGCGAACTGGTACCCCTGGATGCCCGCCATGAGCACGACTTCGGAGCCTCCGGCGATGCCCTTCAGCTTGCCCGACCAGGCGTTGCAGATGTCCCGTGCGGTGTCGGCGTGTGCGGTGTCGCCGGTGATCTTCCAGCGCAGCGCGTTCTGGTAGGCGGCGTGGACGTCGTGGTAGAGAGCCCCGTAGTTCTGGACGTAGCTCCCTCCCCGGGCCGGGGTCGCCAGCGGGTTGGGCAGCCATGTGGTCTGCGAGTGACGGTTGGCGGTGAGCCTGGCGAAACCCGCCGTGTAGGGGGCGGCGCCCGCCTTCACCTTGGCGGCCATGCGCTCGAGATCGGCCCGGGTGTGGAGCATCCCGGGATGCGAGAAGGATGTGCGCGCCGCCGTCGCGGGGGAAGCGGCCACGCCCGTGCCGATGCCGACCGCGCCGGTCGCCGCTCCCGCGGCCTTGAGCATGGTGCGTCGGCTGATCTGAAGTGTCACTGTGTCGTTCCTTGGGCTCTTGTGGGGACAGTGCCTACGTAGGGAGACGTGATACGGAGCGGGCGATAACACAAAAGTGGGCACCACCGATGAAAGGCAGGTGGTTTTGACGGTCCTCCGTCATGGGACTCAGCGTCACCCGGACGCATCTGGACAGGCAGGTCGACGATGGCGGACGCTCCCAGGAACACCCCCGTGGGCCGGCAACTCCAGATGGAGACACACGGCCTCGGTGTCATCCGCGACGCGGAACGCAGGGGCACTCCCCCGTCACCGGGGCAAACGGCACGAACTCCGGTCTCAACCCACAGGGCAATCTGCCAGGGCTGTCCACATTCCGGGCACTTCGCGGGTAGTGCTGGCATCGTATGGCTATGGCAGCGATAGGAGACACGTCCGAGCCTGATAGCCCTGTACTCGGATCACGTTGGTCGGAGGCTGCGGATCCAGTTCACGGCACCGCGTAGGTGGAGTCCGGCGAGGTAGCTGGTGGCGGTCTTGTCGTAGCGGGTGGCCAGGCCCCGCCACTCCTTGATCTTGTTGGTTGGGTAAGCCGCGCGACGAGGTGCCTGCCATGTGAAGGCCCTTTGTGGCAGCCACCGCGTCGGCACCTCGGACACCGCGATGGGCGAGCCACGCCGTGAGCCGGGCCCTCCCGCGGCGCTGGATAGCGGCTGGTGTCTGGTAGCCGGTCAGCAGGACCAGCGCGCCCTTGTGCGCCGAGTAATCGAAGGCCCGCTCCAACGCGGGGAAGACACCGGTCAGCACATCGCGGAGCCGGTTGATCATCCGTATCCGGTCAGCCACGAGGTCGGTGCGATGGGCGGTCAGCAGCGCGAGGTCAGTGGCCAGCTGCGCGGGCACGTCGATCGGGGCGAAGTCCCGGCGGTGCCGGGCGGTCTCGGCGGTGCCGGACGGTCTCGGCGATGACGTAGGCGTCGCGGGAGTCGGTCTTGGCCTCGCCCCGGTAAGCTGCGGACATCCGGTTGACCGTGCGGCCGGGTACATAGACAGCGTGCTGTCCATGAGCTGCGAGCAGAGCCAGCAGCAACGCGGAAGCGGTGCCGCAGATGTCCACGGCCCAGTGGACCACGTCGGCCAGCTCCAGGATCTCGCCGAGCGCACCGAGGATCGCCAACTCGTCGTTGTCGACCTTCCTGGACCACACCGTCGCGCCGGTCTCGTCGACCACCGCCACCCAGTGATGCCCCTTGCCCGCGTCGACACCTGCCCACACCCGAGCTCGCCCCTTGCTCATGTGCCCTCCTCGTTCCCAACAGGTTTTCTGTCGGCCCGGGGAACACCCCGCTGTCATCTCCGTAATCAGCGACCGAAGCGCATATCTCAATCAGCAGTCAGGGCGCCCCGGAGAACCGGACGGCCACTCCCAGAGAGCCACACTCAAGGCAAGATCCTCATCAGCCACATCCGGCCCTCCCGGGCCACCAAACAACTTACGGAGATCCTCAACGCGGCCGGCATCGACCCTGCTCCACGTCGCTCAGGCCCCACCTGGCGCGAGTTCCTGACCGCGCAAGCCAAGGGCATCATCGCGGCAGACTTCTTCCCCATCGACACCGCCCTCGGCAGGCGGTTGTATGCGCTGGTGTTCCTCGAGCACGGCACCCGGCGGCTGCACATCACCGGGATCACCGCCCACCCGACCCGGGACTGGGCAGTGCAGCACGCGCGGAACCTCACCGCCGACCCGGGCATACGCATCGAGACCCTGCGCTTCTTGTTGCGCGACCGCGATGGCAAGTACGGCGAGGCCTTCGACGCCGTCTTCAAGGCCGAGGACATGGAGGTCCTCAAAAGTGCGCCAGAAGCTCCCCGCATGAACGCGCACTGCGAACGCATCATCGGCACCATCCGACGCGAAGCCCTCGACCACATCCTCATCATGAACGAGGCCCACGCCCGCCACGTCCTCGCAGCCTACGAGCGGCACTACAACGAACACCGACCTCACCAGGCCCGCAACCAGCTACCACCCGACGCCTTCGAACAACCCGCCGCAGCACATGGCTTCAGCACCGGCAAAGTCCTGCGCAACCGGATCCTCGGCGGCCTCATCAACGAGTACAGATATGCAGCATGACATGCAGCGATGACTTTTCGAGCGGTGCGGTCTGCCCGCGCTGGTCGGGGAGACGGACCCTGGTACGGCTGAAGGGGTTGGACTATCCGTTGTGTGCTTCGAGCTCGGTCGCCAGCGTCTGTTGGGTGGCCGCCCACGACGCCAGGAGCGCCAAATTGTCAGCGGTCGGCGTGCCCGCGGGTGCGGTGTAGACGTTGAGGTGCAGGCCGGGTTCGGCGGGCAGTTCCAGGGACTCGACGTCCAAGTCGAGTCGGCCCACGATCGGATGGTGCACCCGCTTGCGTCCGGACCGGTGCAGCCGCACATCCTGAGATGCCCACCGCTGCCGGAATAGCTCACTGCACGTTGACAGTTCGCCGACCAGGGCGATCAGCTCCTCGTCGTGCGGATTGCGGCCGGCTTCCATGCGTAGCTTCGCGGCCGCGTCACCGGCAACTTGGTCGTAGTCGACAAAGAAATCTCTGGCTGCCGCGGAGTTTAGATAGACGAACCGCGCTGTGTTCGCTGGCCTTCGCGGGTCGGCCAGCACCGGTGAAAACAGCGCGCGGGCGAGTTGATTCATGGCGAGCACGTCATAACGGCCGTTACAGATCCAGGCCGGCGCATCGGAGATCGCGTCGAGCACCTGTTGCAGTGTCGAGCGCACCGTCGAGGCAGACCTGCGCCGGCGTGGGCCGCTGGGCGCCCTGGATTGGCGCGCGAGGTGGAACAGGTGGTCGCGCTCGGCCTCGTCGAGTTGCAAGGCAGAGGCCAACGCGTCGAGCACGCCGTCGGAGGTACCGGCGAGGCTGCCGCGCTCCATGCGCACGTAGTAGTCGACTGACACCCCCGCCAGTAGCGCTACCTCCTCGCGGCGCAGACCTTTGACCCGACGGTTGCCGCCGTATGCGGGCAGGCCCGCCTGCTCGGGTGCGATGCGGGCGCGACGCGAGCTGAGAAACTCCCGGATCTCGGTGCGTAGATCCATCGTGGCCATCCCCTCACCGTATGCCCGTTCCGCAGTCTAAGGGGTACCCGTTGCGGTCGTCGCGATGCCGCCGTCTACCGGGATGATGGTGCCCGTGAGGTAGGACCCGGCCCGGCTGGCGAGGAACACGGCGATACCCGCCATGTCGTCGTCGCGGCCGAGCCGGCGCAGAGGGGCCGCCGCCGCGATTGTGTCGCCGATGGCATCGAGCGTGGACGCCATCATCTGTGACGGGAACACTCCCGGTGCTACCGCGTTCACCGTGACGTGCTGTGGGCCCAGCTCTCTGGCAAGCACTCGGGTGAGTTGATGGAGTGCCGCTTTGCTGCTGGCGTACGAGTAGTTGGGCGACTGGGCGACGTGGATGGCGGCGATACTGCCGATGTTGATGATCCGCGCGGGATCATCGGCGGTGCCCGCCCTGCGAAGTGCAGGGAGCAGCGCCTGCACCAGCCAGAACGGCGACTTGAGGTTGAGGTCGATCACTGCGTCCCAGGCCTCGTCCGGGAACGTCTCTAGCGGCTCGCGCCACATCGCTCCCGCGTTGTTGACAAGGATGTCCAGGCGTTCCGTGTCGACCTTGACAAGATCAGCGAGGCGCTGACACTCGTCGTGCCTGGACAGGTCGGCGGGAATTGCTTGAACGTCGCCGAATTCGGACAGTAGATGCTGTGCCTTCGCGCACGCGTCTGCCTTGCGTGAGCTGATGACAACGCGGGCGCCCGCCTGGAGAAGGCCGCGCGCTATCATCATCCCAATGCCCTTGGTGCCGCCAGTGACAAGGGCATACTTCCCACTCAGATCGAAAAGTTCTGCACGAGTGGTGAATTGGGCGTCCGCCATTGATCTCCGTCCCTTCTGCCGTGGAACAATGCGCCGACACGGTCGCGCATTCGGGGCAGCTGAATTGAACTGATGAGGGTAAAGCTGCAGTGCGTGTCCATGAAGTGTTGTCGGCACTTTCGACTCAACCAGGTTGACAGGCGTTTGGGACGTCTGGGAGACCCGGGTGATACAGGTACTGTCAGAACCCCCTTGCCTGGTGCGCTGAGTCCGGATCACCCGGCTTGATGCCGGTGGATGGTTCCTCCAGAAACAAAGAAGTGCCTTGCGACCTGCGATGATGGGGTCTCTCTAGGACCACATCAGGCACGATCGGCAAGGCACTTCCGAGATGCAATCTTCCCATGCCGCGGCGGCGGTCTCATCCGCGTTCGATGATCCGAACCTGATCGCGTACGGCAGGCTGGAGCCGGTGGTGCGGCTGGCCGAGCGGTGCGGTCTACCCGCGCTGGTCGGGGAGCACGGCCGGCTGCCCGCCTCGAAGGACGGCACCGGCGCCTTCCCTACGGCGAAACTGATGTCGCTGGTGGGCGGCATGGCCGCGGGCGCCGACAGCATCGACGACATGGACCGGCTGCGGCACGGTGCGATGGGCCGCCTGTTCTCCGGAGTGCGGGCCCCGTCCACGCTGGGGTCGTTCCTGCGCTCCTTCACCCACGGGCATGTGAAGCAACTGCACGCCGTGGCCCGCCGGTTCCTGCCCGAACTGGCCGGTCACACCCCGCTGCTGCCCGGCGCGGACCAGGCCGCATACGTGGACATCGACGACACCATCCGCCGCACCCACGGCTACGCCAAACAGGGCGCTGGCTACGGATACAGCAAGGTCAAGGGTCTGAATGCGCTGCTCGGCATCGTCTCCACGCCCCTGTCCGCCCCTGTGATCGCTGCCACCAGGCTGCGCAAGGGACCCTCGAACTCCGCGCGCGGGGCGGCAGCGTTCGTCACTGAGACCATCCGCACCGCACGCGCCTGCGGCGCCAGCGGCCTGCTGGTGCTGCGGGCGGACTCCGCGTTCTACGGCTCCGACGTCATCAACGTCTGCCGGGCCCTGGGTGCCCGCTTCTCCATCACCATGCGGATGAGCGCCTCCGTCAAGGCCACCATCGCCCGCATCGACGAGGACGCCTGGACACCGATCAAATATCCCCAAGCGGTCTGGGACGAGGAGGGCCAGTGCTGGATCTCCGACGCCGAGATAGCCGAGATCCTCTACACCGCTTTCACTTCCAAGCCGAAGAAACAGCAAGTCACCGCCCGACTGATCGTGCGCCGCGTCAAGCGCCTGAGCGCCGGCACCGTCCCCGCCGGGCAGGGCACGCTCTTCGACACCTGGCGCTACCACGCCGCGTTCACCGACTCCCCGCTCGCCGTGAGGGATGCCGAGCGTGATCACCGCCGGCACGCTGTCGTCGAGCAGGTGATCGCCGATGTCAAGAACAGCGGCTTCGCCCACGCGCCGTCCGGTCATTTCCAGGCCAACGCCGCGTGGCTCGCCCTGACGGCCCCGGCACACAACCTGACCCGCGCCGCCGGCGCCCTGGCCTCCGCGTTCCATGCCAGGGCGACCACCGCCACCATCCGTGACCGCCTGATCAACGTGCCCGCCCGCCTGGCCCGCTCCGCCCGCCGCCTCACCCTGCACCTGCCCGAACGCTGGCCCTGGAGTGCGGACTTCACCCAGCTGTTCAGCATGGTGCATGCACCGCCGGCCCCTGACGCTCCCCGACCGACCTGCCCGGAAGGGCCCGAGACCTGTGGACAGAGTGGAAGAGCTGGGCAGACCAGCGGCCACCCCATGCCCGAATCCGTAACTCAGCCCCAACACGGCCTGCACGACCCCGAAACCATTAACCGGGAATCAAGCCGGTGGATCCGGGCTGAGCGTTCTCAGCGAAGCTCGGCGACGGGTACGTTGTCTCATCGAGTTGATCAATAGATCGGGGAACGGGGGAACCGGTGCACAGGCTCGATGGCGATGCGGAGGAGGGCTTCACTCAGGTCAAAGAGGCGTTCGCCTCGTTGGTGGAAGCCGACCCGGATCACGACATGCAGGTGGCGGTTTATCACTGCGGGCGGTTGGTGGTGGATCTTTGGGCCGGCCCGGAGATCCGGCAGGACTCGCTGCTGAACATCGCGTCCGTGGGCAAGGCTGCCGCATATGTCTGCGCCGCGCTGCTCGTACAGCAGGGCGACCTGGAGCTCGATCGGGCCGTGGCATGGTACTGGCCGGAGTTCGCGGCGGCCGGCAAGCAGGACGTGACGGTTCGGCAACTGCTGAGTCACCAGGCCGGTCTGGTTGGCGTGGACGGCGGTTTCACCCTCGACGAGCTCCACGATGACCAGGCGGCAGCCGTCCGGCTGGCTTCCCAGCGCCCCTTTTGGCGGCCGGGCACGGCGCACGGCTACCACGGGTTCACCATTGGCCCGTTGATCGGCGAGCTGGTGCGGCGGATCACCGGCAGCACCCTGCGTGATTTCCACGCCGCAATGGTCCGCGAGCCGCGGAGCATCGACATGTTCGTGGGGCTGCCCGCCGAATACGAGCCTCGCGTTCTGACCCTCCAGTCACCCGTGCCGAGCGAGCAGGCCGGCTCCGACCCCGTGCCAGCACCGGCGCCCGACAGTCTTGCCGGCCTGGCATTCAGCGTCCCGGTGGCCGACAGGCTCGGCCTCATCAACGCCCGCCGATTCCGTGCAGCCGGGCCGGTCTCGATGGGAGTCCTGGCCAGCGCACACGGAATCGCCCGAATGTACGCCTCATGCCTTGACGCCGTGGATGGCCTGCCTGCCCTGCTGACCGCGAAGACGCTGGGGGAGTTCGCTCAGATCCATTCCGCCGGCCATGACCTGACCCTGGCCTGCCCCAGCCGCTACGGCTTGGGATTCCAACTGCCCGGCGATGCACAGCCCTACCTGTCCGCCCGCACCTTCGGCCACGATGGTGGAGGCGGTAGCTGGGGATTCGCGGATCCCTCGACCAGACTTGCCTTCGGCTATATCCGGCGCCGTATGACCAACCCCGGAGGTCTCGGTCCCGACGCGCACCTGCTGGCTCGCGCTGCCCGCGCCTGCGCCGCCGTCAGCTCGACTTCTGATGGTGTTACGCGAGGCTGAGGCCCGCCGACCCTGTGGGTGCCGGGAATTATGTCACCCCGGCTGACCTGCTGGTTCGGATCTGCCCAGATCTCGGGAGCGGCGAGCCGTTTTGAGGCAGCGTGCTGGTCGTGGTGATACGGCTGATCTACCTGCTCGCCTGCCAGACCTTCCGATGGCTTGCCCGGCTCGCCCGTTCGGATGCCTCGAAGAACGCAGAGATCTTGATGCTCCGGCACCAGCTCGCCATAGCACGCCGTGCCCAGCCCCGGCCCCGCTTCTCATGGAGCGACAGGGCCGTCATGGCGGCACTGCTCCGGATCGTCAGCAAGCAGCGGCGTACCCGGGTGGCCTTGCTGGTCTCTCCACGGTCGGTCCTTCGCTGGCACGCACGACTCATCGCCTGGAAGTGGACCTACCCATCCCGTCGCCCCCCCAAAAAAACCAGAGGCCCTGCGGCAACTGGTCGTGCGTCTGGCGCGGGAGAACCCTGGATGGGGATACCGCCGCGTCCACGGAGAGCTCCTCGGCCTGGGCCGCAAGGTCGCCGCCTCCACCGTCTGGTCCATTCTGAAGCAAGCAGGGATCGACCCATCGCCGCAGCGCGCGGACCGCTCCTGGGCCGCTTTCCTCAAAGCCAAGTCCTCCGCGATCGTAGCCACCGCGATCTGTTCCACATCAACACGGTCTTCCTGCGGCGTTGGTTCGTGCTGTTCTTCATCAACCACGGCACCCGCCGTGTGCACATCGCCGGCATCACCCGACACCCGACCAGCTTCTGGATCACCCAGCAAGCCCGCAACTACCTCATGGACCTCGGCGACCACGCCAAGTCGATCAAGTTCCTCATCCGGGACCGCGGGGCCTACTTCACCGACAGCTTCGACGCCGTCTTCCAGGCGATCGGCGTGCACGTCCTTCCAACACTGCCCCGAGTACCGCGGATGAACGCCATCACGGAACGCTGGATCGGCTCATGCCGACGCGAGGCGACCGACCGCATCCTGATCACGGGAGAGCGCCACCTACGCCTCGTCATCAGCGAGTACGCGAAGCACTACAACCAACACCGGCCACACCGATCCCTCGGACAACGGGCGCCGGACCTACTCACCGAGCACGGACCACCCACCACCACCGACAACACTCGCATCCATCGACACGATCGACTCGGCGGCCTCATCCACGAATACCGATGTGCAGCGTGACCTGCCCGGATGAGATTTCCGGCAAGGGCACCGTTACCGGCTCTCCCTCCCGGGCCCCAGTGGCAAGTACGTTGCCGCACCCGAGAAGTGGCAACAGTCCACCGCCCTGCTGACCGACGTCCTCGACCGCTCCGGCCTGCCCCACGAGGCAGCCGATGGAGAGGCCGCGTTCTACGGCCCCAAGATCGACGTCCAGGTCACCGACGGCGCCGGCCGGGAGTCCACCCTGTCCACCGTCCAGGTCGACTTGCACCAGCCCGAGCAGTTCGACCTGCACTACATCGGCGCGGACGGCGCCAAACACCGCCCGGTCATGGTCCACCGCAGCATCATCGGCAGTGTGGAGCGAGCCGTCGCCCATCTCATCGAACAGCACGGCGGTGCTTCCCCGCCTGGCTCGCCCCCACCCAGCTGGTCATTCTCCCGATCTCCGACACCGAACTGCCGAACGCCGCAGCCCTCGCCCAACGCTGCACCCGCCTCGGACTGCGTGCCCAGATCGCGGGACCGGACCGCGGCAGCCTGGGCGCCCGAATCCGCGAGGCCCGCCTGGTTCCCTACCAAGCCGTCATCGGCGCCAAAGAGGCCGCTGACGATCACGTCGCACTGCGCTTCAGCTGCTCCGCTTCACCGGTGCCAAGGATCAGCCCCTCTCGACGGACCTCATGCCAGGCTCGAACGCGGCGAAGGACTGCTCCCAACGCTGCCCCCGCGGCCAGATATAGGAGACTCGCCCCTCGGTGGGTCGGTACGCCGCAGTGTAGAGCGTGCCGCCCATGCCCGGGTCGAGCGCTCCGGCGTACAGCGGTGGGCTCAGTAGCGCCTCGACGACCTGCTCGACGGGATCCTGGGAGCCGCTCGCCGCTGTGGTGGCTCCGCGTACGGCGGCCAGCCTCTCCTGGGTGCGGCTGATCTTCTCCTGTTCCTCGGAGACCGGCTCGCGCTGGTGGTTCGTGACGCACACGTCTACGGCGTGGGTCGGCGGAATGTCGGGTCCGAGGTGGACGGAGAGCGCCTGCTCATGGTCGACCAGAGTGAGGTTGTGGGCCGTGGAGACGGGGATGGTCTGCAGTCGCTCACACGCCTCCTGGACCGTCTCGCAAGTCTCCAGCAGGTAGCGAATGACCATCGCAATGCACATCCCCTCGCCGTGCACGAACCTTCCGCCGAAGGTGAGCGAGACGGCGAGCCCCGCGTCGTTCACCCCGTCGAGCAGCCCCCACAGCAACTCGCTCATGCCGATGACCGGACGCAG
The DNA here is from genome assembly GCF_042959105.1 of Streptomyces sp. NPDC007917. NCBI lineage: Bacteria > Bacillati > Actinomycetota > Actinomycetes > Kitasatosporales > Streptomycetaceae > Streptomyces > Streptomyces sp. NPDC007917. Next base: position 15,296 of record NZ_JBIBKK010000050.1, on the reverse strand, counting down.
ATAGTGCGTATGGGCGATGATGCGCGCGCAGTCTTCCGGCTGGAAGTCGTAGTTGCGCACGAGCGTCCCGGCCACAGCCGTCTGCGAGCACCCTGCGAAGAACGGCTTCCACGTGGTCCCGGTGAGCAACGCGGCAGCGCCCGGCCGGTCGAGAGCCTTCGCGAGTTCGTCGAGCACCGGCGCGAGTTCCGGCAGGTGCCGCTCGAAAGCCGCCACCGCCGCGGCCCCGCCTTCGGGCGTCCAGGTCCTCTCGTCCACCAGGGACCTGAGTCCGGGCCAGGCGGCCCGGGCCCGCGCGGTCCAGGCGTCACTGCCTGGCCTACCGTCGTCGACCGCCTCGAATATCAGAGTTCTCGTCATAGGCGCACTCTAGTGATCCACTTGTCGTCCATGGCCTCATCACCGCGCACGCTTTCCGGAACGGGCCCTACTCACCGTGACCCGTAGACCGAGAATCGCGTTCACTTGCCACCAACGGGCATCCGACCACTTCGGGGCCCTGCGCGCGTGCTCCCTGGCCCACTCACACCCTTCAGCCTCGGTTGCGTGACGGACGCCGACTCGACCCGCAGCCGGTCAGTGACGCACTCACCCCGTAGCGCTCCAAAATGGCTTCACCGGGCCTGACCTGATGCAACGCACCTGACCAGCAGGTACCCGGCATGATCAGTCCTCGTGCTGGTTCGACTTGCCTACCTCATCGGCACGCGAATCTTCGCGTAACTGTTCCTGATGTCTCGATCTTCTGCGGCCAAGAATGCGGAGATACTGATCCTTCGACACGAGCTCGCGGTTCTGCGTCGCCAGGTCGCCCCGCCCAAGCCCGGCTGGCCGGACCGTGCGCTGCTCGCCGTCCTGACCCGACTGCTCCCCCGAGCCCTGCGCGAACACCGGATCGTCTCACCGCGCACCCTGCTGGCCTGGCACCAGCGCCTGGTGAAGCAGAAGTGGACGCAGCCGCCCTCCACCGGGCGACCGCCCCTGCCGGAGGAGATCCGCGACCTGATCATCCGCCTCGGCGTCGAGAATCCCCGATGGGGATTCTCGACGCGTACACGGCGAACTGCGCCGCCTCGGGCACGAAGTCAGCCCCGCCACCGTCCGACGTGTGCTGCGTGCCGCTGATCTCGGTCCCGCGCCGCGCCGCCAGCCGGCGCGCGGTGAGTGGGCTGCCTTTCTCAAAGCCCAGGCCAGCGGCCTGCTCGCCACCGATCTCTTCCATGTCGACACCATCAGCCTGCAGCGGCTCTACGCGCTATTCATCATGGAGGTGCGCACCCGCACCGTCCACATCCTCGGAGTCACCGCCCACCCAACCGCCGCATGGGCCACTCAGCAGGCCCGACAGTTTCTGTGGCAACTCGGGGAGTGCGCCAGGCGAGGACATCACCGTGGCCAAGATCCCTCCGCACAGCCCCAACTGCAACCCACACGCGGAACGCTTCATCCGCTCAGCACGGGAAGAGTGCACCGACCGTGTCCTGCTCTTCGACCGTGGCCACGCCGAGAAGATCCTCCACGACTACGCACACCACTTCAACAGCCACCGACCCCACCAAGGGCGAGGCCAGCTCGCGCCCAGCGACAATCCGAACGTCATCCCCCTGCCCGCAGCCCGGATCAAACGCCGACAAGCCGTCGCAGGCCTCATCAACGAGTACCACCGAGCCAGCTGACCATAAGGAAAATCCCAGCTCACAGCCCATGAAGCCATTCTGAAGCGCTACGGCCCCCCAGGAGCAGACCGATCGCCTGCTCGATCTCCTCACCGACGCGCTCCGCCCGCGGCGTCCACAATGAGTACGGCTAGGTCACTCGACCAGGGGGAGTGATGACTTCTCGGGACCGACAAGCAGGGGATGCGGCGGGTGGTGGTCCGCCCTGGTGAAGATCTGCCAGGCGAAGCCGGTGATCCCGGCCTGAAGCCGTGATTCCACGCCTAATTTGGCTAATATCTGGGCCACATGGGCCTTGGCCGTGCGTTCGGTAATGGCGAGCCGGGTCGCAATGGTCCGGTTCGACGCTCCCTTCCCCAGCAGTTGGAAGACGTCGAGCTCGCGCTCGGACAGCAGCGGCACCCGTGCCATGGCCGCGCCCCAGACATCGTCGTGGACCTCGACGATATTCATACCAGTATCTCAGAGCTCCTTGGGTTATACCGTGAGCTGTGCCGCAAGCGCGGCCTCTACGTATGCCGCGACCCCGAGGGCGAAGGGGCGCGGGAAAACTGGTCGATGGGTATCTGGACCAGGGGCCCACCGGGACGACAGCCCGGGGCAAGATGATTTTCGGCCGCGTCAGGGCAGCCGCCATCGCGTCGGCAATCGCAGATTGACAATTCGCAGATTGACGCGCTGCGCGAAGGATTATCAAAGACAAGCGCGGGTCATGATTATTCCGGGGAACACGCGGAATTTCCCGTGAGTGTCAGAGGAAAGGATGCAACGCTCTCGTTCACGATACCCCCCCGAATATCTCGACAGAACGAACATCCGAACGAAGGTCGCTTCGATCACGCTACTCGACTCATTCTCGAGCGAGCAACACCGGGTCCATCATTTGAGATGATTTGACTCGAACTTGCCAAAGAGGCCCGAATGACTTGCCCGTGCCGTTGTTGGAATACCGAGGGGAAACGGAGTGTCCGGCAAGTGAAGTACTGAGGGGTCGGAAAGTAGTCGGGGGGCTGAAGCGGAACGCCCGCTCGGAGGGGTCGGCGGGCGGCGGCGGGTCCGGCCGGGTCAGGGAACGCCGGCGAGTCGCAGCAGCGCCGCCGTGCCCGCTGCCGCAAGCACCACCACGAGGAACGGCGCCTTGCGCCAGGCGAGCACTCCGCCGACCAGGACCCCGATCGGCCGGGCGGGGCCGACGAAGTCGTCCCCCTCGGTGAGCGCGGCTGTGGCGGTCAGCGCGGCGAGCAGGACCACCGCCGAGGCCTCCAGCAGCTTCTCGGCCCGCTCCGGGAAGGTCATCTTGGTCCGCAGGAACGGCCCCGAGAGGCGCAGCAGGAACGTCCCGACCGCCAGGGCCAGCATCGCCGCCAGCGTCGGCAGCATGGGTACGGCGTCGCTCACCGCGCGGCTCCTTCCGCCGCCTTGATAGTGAACAGCGGTAGCGCGGCCAGCGCGGCCAGTACCGGCAGCCCGGTCGGCAGGAACGTGGTGGCGGCCAGCGCCAGCGCGGTGCCGGCCAGCGCGGTCCGCCGCAGTGCCCGGTCCTTCATCGCGGGCAGGATCAGCGCCAGGATCACCGCGGGGAACATGGCGTCCAGGCCGAGCGTCGCGGTGTCCTGCACCACGCTGCCGAGCAGCGCGCCCAGCGCGGCGCCGACGGGCCAGCAGACCAGGATGCCCAGACCGCAGGTCCAATACGCGGCCCGCTTACCCGAAAGCTGGTCCTGGGCGATGGCGAAGACGACCGTCTCGTCGTTCATCAGATGGGTGCCGAGCAGTCTGCGCCAGCCGCGCCCGAGCACATCGGGAACCGCCAGGCCGAACGGCAGGTGGCGGGCGTTGACCAGGAGCCCGGCCAGCAGGGCGGCGATCGGACTGCCCCCGGCGGCGATGATCCCGATGAACAGGAACTCGGAGGACGCGGCCAGCACGAGCGCCCCCATCAGGACCGGGAACCACCAGGCGAAGCCCGAGGTGACCGCGACGGCGCCGTACGACAGGCCGATGACCCCGACGGCCAGGCAGACGAGCGCGATGTCGCGCAGCAGCCCTCCATCCAGAGTTCTCCATAACGAACGCATGGAGTTTATGCTGAACGAAGACTTGGATGTTCGTCAAGCCGAACGATCGACCATTGGAGCGAACGACCCGTGTCCGACGCCGACCCCGCGCTCAAGCCACCCCTCGAAGTGATCGCCGCATCCCTGCGGGCGGAACGCATCCGGGCGGAACTCTCTCTCACCGAGGTCGCCCGCCGCGCCGGACTCGCCAAGTCCACGCTGTCCCAGTTGGAGTCCGGCACCGGAAACCCCAGCCTGGAGACGCTGTGGGCGCTCTGCGTGGCCCTGGAGATCCCGTTTTCCCGGCTGCTGGCCGTCTCCCGGCCGCAGGTCCAGGTGATCCGGGCGGGGGAGGGGCCTGCCGTCGGAGCCGCCCAGAGCGACTACCGGGCCACCCTCCTCGCCGCCTCCCCGCCCCGGGTCCGGCGCGACGTCTACAGCATCGCCGCCGAGCCCGGCCCGCAGCGCTCGTCGGCGCCGCACCTGCCCGGCGTCGTGGAACACGTCGTGATCAGCGCGGGCCGGGCCCTGGTGGGCACCGCCGACGAGCCGGTGGAACTCCACCCGGGCGACTACATCTGCTATCCGGCCGACGTCCCGCACGTCTTCCACGCGCAGGAGCCCGGCACACGCGCGGTACTCGTCTCGGAGCACCACTGAGCGCCGGGCTTGATCTGTACGTCATTCAGTGCCCCATGCCCAGGCCGCCGTCCACCGGCAGGACGGCCCCGGTGATGTAGGCGGCGTCCTCGGAGGCGAGGAAGCGCACCGCCGCCGCCACCTCCTGCGCCTGTGCGCTGCGCCCCAGGGGCACCTTGCCCAGCAGGGCGGCCCGCTGCTTGTCGTTCAGCGCCCTGGTCATGTCCGTCTCGACGAACCCCGGTGCCACCACATTGCAGGTGACGCCCCGTGAGCCGAGCTCGCGCGCCACGGACCGGGCGAACCCGATCAGGCCGGCCTTCGAGGCGGCGTAGTTGGTCTGCCCGGCCGCGCCGAGCAGACCGACCACCGAGGAGATCAGCACGATCCGCCCCCGCCGCGCCTCGACCATCTCCTCCGCGGCCCGCTTGACCACCCGGAAGACCCCGGTCACATTGGTGTCCAGCACCTCCGAGAAGTCCTTTTCGGCCATCCGCAGCAGCAGTTGGTCCCGGGTGATGCCGGCGTTCGCCACCAGCACCTCCACCGGTCCGTGTGCCGCCTCCACCTCCTTGTACGCCCGCTCCACCTGCGCGGCATCGGTAACGTCGCAGGTGACGGCGAGACAGCCGAGCCCAGCCTTCGGCTTACCCGTCCGGTAGGTCAGCGCGACCCGGTCGCCGGCCTCCGCGAAGACGCGAGCGACCGCGAGGCCGATGCCCCGGTTCCCGCCAGTCACCAGGACCGAACGGCTCATGATTCTCAACCCACCCCTTCTGGACGGTGAATCCGGACCCGGCACCGCGCCGGTCAGGCGATCTTGTGTACCCAGCCGAACGGGTCCGGCCGCAGTCCCATCTGGATCTCCGTCAGCTCCGCGCGCAGCTTCGAGGTGACCGGGCCGGGCGCCCCGCCGCCGATCGTCCAGTCGCCGTCCTCGCTGCTGACGAAGCCGACCGGCGTGACCATCGACGAGGTGCCGCAGGAGAACACCTCGGTCAGCGCCCCCGACTCGGCGTCGGCCCGCCACTGCTCCACGCTGATCTTCCCTTCCTCGGCCTGGTAGCCGAGTTCGGCCGCGAGCGCCAGCACCGAGTCCCGGGTGACGCCGGCCAGCAGGGTCCCCGACAACTCCGGAGTGACCAGCCTTGTGCCGTAGACGAAGAACAGGTTGCTGGTGCCCATCTCGTCCACCCAGCGGCGCTCCGCCGAGTCCAGCCACACCACCTGGTCGCAGCCCTTCTCCCGGGCCTGCGCCTGGGCCACCAGGGTGCCCGCGTAGTTGCCGCCGCACTTGGCCTCGCCGGTGCCTCCGGGAGCCGCCCGGGTGTAGTCCCGCGAGAGCCACACCGTGAGCGGTTTCGCCCCGGCCTTGAAGTAGGAGGCCGCCGGTGAGGCGATCACCATGAACCGGTAGGAGGCGGAGGGCCCGTAGAACCCGATGGTGTGCTGAGTGGCGATCATGAACGGCCGCAGGTACAGGCTGTGGCCGGGCCGGTCCGGGACCCAGTCCCGGTCGGTGGCGACCAGGAGCTCCAGGGCCTCCACGAAGGTCTCCTCGGGCAGCTCCGGCATCGCCATCCGGGCGCAGGAGCGGTTGAACCGGGCCGCGTTGGCGTACGGGCGGAAGGTCACCACCGAGCCGTCGGGGCTCCGGTACGCCTTCATGCCCTCGAACACCTCCTGACCGTAGTGGAAGACCTGGGCCGACGGATCGAGCACCAGCGGCCCGTACGGATGCAGCCGGGCGTCGTGCCAGCCCCGCTCCCGGTCCCAGTCGATGCTGATCATGTGGTCGGTGAATACCTCACCGAAGGCAGGCGCCTCCAGCAGCGCCGCCCGCTCCGCCGCTGGCCGCGGGACGGCTGACTCGGTGGTGAAGGTGATGGTCATGAGCGCGCTCCAAGGCAGGGGATACCGGGCTACGGGTCACAGGGGGGTGTTGGCGTGCTTGCGGGACGGCTGCTCCACGTGCTTGGCCCGCAGCATGCGGAAGGCGCGCGCCAGCACCGACCGGGTCTCGGCGGGATCGATCACGTCGTCGACCAGCCCGCGCTCGGCCGCGTAGTAGGGGTGCATCAGCTCCGATCGATAGTCCTTGACCATCCGGGCCCGCACGGCCTCCGGGTCGGCCGCCTCCGCGATCTGTTTGCGGAAGATGACGTTCGCGGCGCCCTCGGCGCCCATCACCGCGATCTCGTTGGTCGGCCAGGCATAGGACAGATCGGTGCCGATCGAGCGGGAGTCCATCACGATGTACGCACCGCCGTATGCCTTGCGCAGGATGAGCTGTACCCGCGCCACCGTGGCCTCACAGTACGCGTACAGCAGTTTCGCCCCGTGCCTGATCACCCCGCCGTGCTCCTGGTCCACCCCGGGCAGGAAGCCCGGCACGTCCACCAGGGACAGCAGCGGAATGCTGAAGGCATCGCACATCCGCACGAACCGGGCGGCCTTTTCGCTGGCCCTGATGTCCAGCACCCCGGCCAGGGCGATCGGCTGGTTGGCGACGACGCCGATCACCTGGCCGCCGAGCCGGGCCAGCCCGCACAGGATGTTGGGGGCCCACCGCTCATGGACCTCCAGGAAGTCGCCGTGGTCGACGATCTCCTCGATCACCCGGCGCATGTCGTACGGCAGCCTGCCCTCCGCCGGGACCAGGCCGAGCAACGCCTCGGTGCGCCGGTCGGCCGGGTCGGTGGTCCGTACGAAGGGCGGGTTCTGCTGGTTGTTGGACGGCAGCAGGGACAACAGAGAGCGAACCTCGCTCAGACAGGTCCACTCGTCCTCGTACACGAAGTGCGACACGCCCGACAGCTCCGCATGCATGTCGGCGCCGCCGAGCCGCTCCTGGGTGACGTCCTCGCCGGTGACGGCCTTCACCACGTCCGGGCCGGTGATGAACATCTGCGAGGTGCCGCGCACCATGAACACGAAGTCGGTCAGCGCGGGAGAGTACGCCGCACCGCCCGCGCACGGCCCCAGGATGACCGAGATCTGCGGAATCACCCCGGAGGCCCGCACATTGCGCTGGAAGATCCCGCCGTAGCCGGCCAGGGCCGAGACACCCTCCTGGATCCGGGCCCCGGCCCCGTCGTTGAGCGACACCAGGGGCGCACCGGCCGCGATGGCCATGTCCATGATCTTGTGGATCTTCTCGGCGTGCGCCTCCCCGAGCGCCCCGCCGAAGATCCGGAAGTCGTGCGCGTACACGAACACGGTGCGGCCCTCGACCGTGCCCCAGCCCGTGATCACCCCATCCGTGTGCGGTTTGCGCTCCTCCATTCCGAAACCGACCGCCCGGTGCCGGCGCAATTGCTCCACCTCGGCGAACGATCCCGCGTCCAGCAGCAGGTCGATGCGCTCGCGGGCGGTCAGCTTGCCCTTGGCGTGCTGCGCCCGGGTCGCGCGGTCGCTCGGACCGCTGCGGGCCGACTCCTTCGTCGCGTGCAGTTCGGCCACCCGCGCCCGGGTGTCGCCCCCGGTGAGTTCCTCCTCGACGGTCATCTGCTCCCGCTCCCCTGGATCTCCACCAAGGCCACCGCGCAGCAGCGCTGCCGGTGCGCGCCCAGGCCCGCCACCTCCGCCTCCACCACGTCACCGGCCCGCAGATACGGCTGGTCGGGGCGGCCCAGCGCGACCCCGCCGGGCGTCCCGGTCAGCACCACGTCACCGGGGTGCAGCACCATGAACTGGCTCAGGTACCAGACCAGATGGGCCACGTCGAAGACCATGTCGGCGGTCGACCCGTCCTGCATCAGCCGGCCGTTGACTCGGCAGGTCAGCCGTAGCCGCTGTGGGTCGCCGGCCTCGTCCGGGGTGACCAGGTACGGACCCAGCGGACTGAAGGACTCGAACGACTTGCCCTTCACCCACTGGCCGCCGCGCTCCAGCAGCCAGCTCCGCTCGGAGAGGTCGTTGCCCGTGGCGAAGCCCGCGACGTGGGCCGGCGCGGCGGCGCGGTCCGGCAGATACTGGGCGCGCCGCCCGATCACCACGGCCAGCTCGACCTCCCAGTCGGTCTTCTCGCCACCGGGCGGCAGCAGCAGGTCGTCGTGCGGGCCGACCAGAGTGGACGGTGCCTTGCTGGAGACGATCGGCTCGTCCGGCAGCGGCAGGCCCGCCTCGGCGGCGTGCACACGGTAGTTGAGCCCGATCGACAGCAGGTGCCCGCCGGGGCGGACGGGCGGCCCGACCCGCTCGGCGGCCGGGTCGACCGCCGGCAGACCGGTGGCCTCCCGCTCCAGTCGTGCTCCCAGCTCCCGCAGCGTGTCCGGGTCCAGGGCCGTGCCCGTCCAGTCGGGCACCCACGCCGACAGGTCCCGGACGACCCCTCCGGGGCCCACGGCGCAGGGCCGCTCCCCGCCCGGCGCACCGATCCGCAGCAGCCGCATGTCAGCCGACCGCCAGGGTGCCGTCGAGGTACTTCTCGAAGAAACGGGTCTCTTCGTCGGTCAGCCGCCGGGGCCGGCCCGCCGTGTAGTCGAACGGCGCCATCGTGGTCGAGGCGGTGGCGTACACGGTGTCGCCGTCCTTGACCGCGTAGTCGATGGCCACCGTCGCCGACTGGAGGTCGGAGACCCACATCTCGATCTCGACCGGCTCGTGCCGGTGCACCAACTGCCGCCGGTAGCGGATCCTGTGCTCCACCACCACCGAGCCGTCCCGGAAGAAGGCATCGCCCTCGGTCGGCGCCATCCGGAAGATGAAGTCCACCCGGGCTTCCTCCAGGTAGCGCAGGAACGAGACATTGTTGACGATCCCGTAGACGTCCATGTCCGACCAGCGGATCGGGCAGAAGTAGCTGTGCCGTGCCACCCCTTCAGCTCCCCTCAGCTTCCGTTGGCGAGCCGGGCGGCGGCCGGGCCGAAGGCGCCGGTCCGCCGCTGGAAGGCGGCCACGTAGTCGTCCGCCGCGATCGGTGCCCGCAGCAGCTCCGGCGACAGGTTGAACCCGCCGATCAGCGTGTCGGCGTACGGCCGGATCTCCGCGCACAGCGCGTCGGCCTCCAGCGGCAGCCGCTCCACCTGCTCGGCCGTCAGCGCGCCGCGCGCCAGGAACCAGTCGGCGGCCCGCCGCACCTCGGTCAGCCCGTACAGGGCGGCCAGCAGGCCGAGCGCCGTCCGCGCCGTCTCGTCCCGCGCCGCGTCCACCGCGGCCGTGAAGCACTCCAGCGCGGTCCGCACACCGCGCGCCCGCGCCATCTCGAGACCGGTGTTGATGGTGCCGTTCCACGCCTCGAAGTACGTCCGGTCCTGGGAGTCGTCCGCCATCGACGCCCGGGCCGCTCGCAGCAGCTCTTGCTCCCGGTGGCGCAGGGCCGCCACCAGGAACGCCGGGTCCCGCAGGCTCCGGCCCCGCGGATCGGGCACGGCGTCCGGCTCCGTGTCGTCGCCGCTCTGCGCGATGATCTGCCCCGCCGTGGTGGCCAGCAGCACCTGGTTGTCACCCTCCGCGGTGACCAGGCCCTGGAGCAGCGACCCGTAGTCCGCTATCCGGTTGACACTGAAAATGCCCTGGGCCCCGCAGCGCTCCCGGCAGGTGGCGACCACCTCGGTCATCTCCCAGGTGGACAGCGCCTTGGTGATCGACACCAGGTGGTTGAGCTCGGCCGGCACCGCGTCCCGCGGCGCCTGGGTGAACTCCCGCTTGGCGTGGTTGAGCAGCAATGTCATCGCGTACGTCTTGGCCAGCGCGGTGAACAGCGCCAACTGGTGGCTGCGGTATTCGATGACCGGCAGATCGTTGCGGCCGGGCGCGTTGGTGAGCCGCCGCGCCGCGTACCGCAGGGCGATGTACACGCCGGCCCGGCCCGCACCCGTCGCCGCACTGGAGACACACAGCCGACCGGGCAGGATCCGGCTCATCGCGCGCAGGAACCGCTTGCGCTGGTTGCCGCCGGCCGGACGGAACACGCCGTTCTCGTCGAAGCCGCCCATGTCGCCGTGGAGCAGGTTGCGGCGCGGGACACGCACGTGGTCGAACCAGGTGAGGCCGTTGTCCAGGCCCTGCACCGGCTTCTCGGGGCACGGCGCCGCGTGCACGCCTTCACACAGCCCGTCCCGGTCGCTGATCCGGACCAGGAACGGGAACACGCCGTGGTCCTTGCCGTCCGCCTTCAGCCGGGCCATGACCACGGCCAGCTTCGGGATGTCCTGGAACCCGCTGTACGACATGTACTTCTGCGCGAGCGCGTCCGGGGTGTTCAGCACGAACGTCTCGGTCTCGGCGTCGTACACGGCCTCGGTGCGCAGCGCGGCCACGTTGTTCCCGTAGCCCAACTCGGTGGCCATGTACGGGCTGAACGAGTCCAACCGGTCCAGCTCGTCGAACAGGTCCTTCAGATCGTCCCGGGCCCCGTGCTCCACGACCGTGCCGAAGGCCAGGTTGTAGTGCACCATCAGCAGCGAGAACGTGGCGACGTCCACCAGCGACGGCCACTCGGCCAGCGCGAAAAGCCGCCACGGGTCCGCCAGGATCTCACGCGGGCGCTCAAGACCGGCGTGCACGGCCCGCGACCGCTCGTAGGCCAGCTTCCCGGCCTCGGCCATGGTCAGCCCCTCACGAGGGTCGAACACGGGGTCCAGCAGCAGCGCACGGAGGTCCTGGTGCGTCTGCTCGTATCTGCCGTCGAAGAGCAACCGGGACAGGTCGGCGGAGACCGACGGGGTCATCTGGGGGTCCTTTCCTGCGGTTCGGTTCGTGAAGACCGGCAGAAGGGGGCGGGCCACCACGGTCAGGCGGACGCGATCAGCAAGGCGGCGTTCTGGCCGCCGAAGCCGAAGGAGTTGCTCAGGGCCACCTCCACGCGGCCGCGGCGGGCCGCACCGTGGACGACGTCCACCTCCACCCTCGGGTCGACCTCGGTGGTGCTTGCCGTCGGCGGGATCACCCCGTGGTGGACGGTGAGCGCCGCGAACGCGGCCTCGATGGACCCGGCCGCGCCGAGCGGGTGTCCGGTGACCCCCTTGGTGGAGCTGACCTGCACGTCCGGCCCGGCCACCCGGTGGATCACCCCGGCCTCGATGACGTCGTTGAGCTGCGTGGAGGTGCCGTGGGCGTTGACGTACCCGATGTCCCGGCCGGTCAGCCCGGCGTCCGTCAGCGCCGCCCGGACCGCCAGCTCCGCGCCCTTCCCCTCGGGGTGGGGGGACGTCACATGATGCGCGTCCGCGGAGGCGCCGTACCCGATCACCCGGGCCACCGGCCGCACGCCCCGGGCCCGCGCGCGCTCCTCGGACTCCAGGACGACGACCCCGGCGCCCTCACCGAGCACGAACCCGTCGCGGCCCACGTCGAACGGACGGGACGCGGTCCCGGGGGCGTCCAGCCGCCGCGACAGCGCCCGCATCCTGGCGAACGAGGACAGGTACAGCGGAGTGATCGGCGCCTCGGCGCCGCCGGCCACGACCACGTCGGCCACCCCCGACCGGATCAGCTCCCGACCCAGGCCGATCGCGCTCGCCCCGGCGGCACACGCCGTGCACGGCGCCAGACAGGGCCCGTTGGCGCCGATGTCGATCGCCACCTGACCCGCCGCCATGTTCAGCAGCCCCATCGGCAGGGTCATCGCGGAGACCTCCGACGGCCCCTCCTCGATCAGCACCCGGTGCTGCTCCTCCAGAGTCGCGGTGCCGCCGGCGCCCGAGCCGAGGATCACGGCCACCCGGGAGCTGTCCGCCCACCCGCCGGGGGTCAGCCCGGCCTGCTCCAGGGCCTCGCGCGCGGCGGCGATGGCGAACTGGGCGTAGCGGTCCCACTGCCAGGCGCCGCGCAGCCCGACACCGGCCGGGTCGAAGTCGGGCACCCGGCACGCCACGGTCACCGGCAGGCCGTCCAGGTCGGCGTGGTGCGCCGCCGTCGGTCTCCCCTCGACCACGCGGTCCCAGTTCTCCTTGACCCCGATACCGGCGGGCGTGACCAGCCCGATTCCGGTGATGGCGGCGGCGAAACCGGTCATCAGACCGCGGCGCCCTTCCGCTCGGCGATGGCGATGATGTCCCCGACGACGGCGATCTCGGACAGCTCGTCGTCGGTGATCACTATGCCCAGGCGTTTCTTCAGCGCGGTGGCCAGCTCGATCTGCGACAGCGAGTCGAGGCCGAGGTCGTCGAAGGTGGCCTCGGGCACCACCGCCTCGGGGTCGAGGTCGAAGCGGGCGACGAAGACCTCGACGACGGAGTCGTGCAGGGAACTCATGGCGTTTCCTCCTGGAACGGTGAAAGGACGAAGATCAGTTGACGGGTTCGGCCGTGATGTCCGGCCAGCGCAAAGTGGTCGAGCCCCAGGACAGGCCGGCCCCGAAAGCGGACAGCAGCACCCGCTGACCGGCCTTGAGGTCGCCGCGGGCGGCATAGTCGTTCAGCAACAGGGGCACGGACGCCGACAGGGCGTTGCCCACCCGGTCGATGTTCACCGCGACCCGCTCCTCGGGGAGCTCGAGCTCCTCGGCGACCGCCTGCACGATGCGGATGTTGGCCTGGTGGCCGACGAACCAGTCGACGTCCGCCACCGACCAGTCCGAGCGCTTGAGGACCGTCTGTGCCGACTGCGTCATCCGCGCGACGGCCTGCGAGTACAGGGGACGGCCCGCCATCCGCAGGTACCAGTCCGCCGTCGCCACCGTGCCGTGTCCGAGCCCGCCGTCCGCGGAACGCTGCCGCGAGCCGCCGGCCGGGATGGCCAGCAGATCGGCCAGCGCGCCGTCGCTGCCGAGGTCGAACGGGCCCAGCGCGCCGGGCTCTTCCGGCTCGCCGCGGCGCAGCACCACCGCGCCCGCCCCGTCGCCGAAGATCGGCGCCGTGGTCCGGTCCTCCTGGTTCACCAGCGTGGTGAACGCCTCCGACCCGATGAGCAGCACGGTGTCGGCGGTGCCGGAGCCGATCAGGCCGGACGCGGTGGCGAGCCCGTACAGGAACCCGCTGCACGCCGAGGTCAGATCGAAGGCCGCCACCGTACCGAGGCCCAGTTGGGACGCGACCTCAGGCGCGACCGCCGGGCAGAGCCGCTCGGGCGAGGTGGTCGCCACGACCACCGAGTCCACCCTGGTCACCCCCGCCGACCGCAGGGCCCGGGCGCCGGCCGACACGGCCAGGCCCCCGGTCGACAGCCCGTCGGAGACGACCCGGCGCTCCCGGATCCCGGTCCGGGTGCGGATCCACTCGTCCGTGGTGTCCAGCGTGCGCGAGAGGTCGTCGTTCGTGACCACCCTGGGCGGGAGAAAACCTCCGATTCCCGTGAGCACCGCCGTCATCGACTCACCCTCCTGATCGCCGTGTGTACGGCCTGGCCTGGCGTCGCACCAGGCTTGCCGACGCCCGGACAGGGGGTCAATTGGCCCTTGGTACACCCGGCGGAGCGTGTACCAAGGGCCAATTGCCCCACGCCAGGACCGGTGCGAATCTCGCGGGCATGACCACGACACCTTCTGATCTCGCAGGGCTGCTCCCGGCCGAACGTGTGATCACCGACCCGGCTCGGCTGGCGCCCTTCGCCCACGACGAGGCCGCCGGTGCGCCGTACGCCCTCCCGGCGGCCGTCGTGCAGCCCCGCGACACCGGCGAGGTCGCGGCCGTCGTGGCGTACTGCGCCGAACGAGGAGTGCCCGTGGTCGCCCGCGGCGCCGGCACCGGCCTGTCCGGCGGCGCCAACGCCGTCGACGGCTGCGTGGTGGTCTCCTTCGCCGCGATGGACCGCGTCCTGCGCATCGACCCCGACGAGCGCCTGGCCGTGGTGCAGCCCGGCGTCGTCAACGACGACCTCCGGGCCGCGTGTGCGGCCAAGGGCCTCTGGTACCCGCCCGACCCGGCCAGCGCCCCGTGGTCCACCATCGGGGGGAACGTCGCCACCAACGCGGGCGGCCTGTGCTGTGTGAAGTACGGTGTGACCCGCGACTACGTGCTCGGCCTGGAGGTGGTCACCGGCCGTGGCGAGGTGGTCAAGCTGGGCCGGCAAACCGCCAAGAGCTCGGCCGGCTTCGAACTGGCCGGCCTGCTGGTGGGTTCCGAGGGCACCCTGGGCCTGGTCACCGAGATCACCCTGCGGCTGCGCGGCGAGCGCGCCCAGGAGCACACCGTCGTCGGCTACTTCGACGACCTGCCGAGCGCCGGCCGCGCCGTCGCCCACGTCGTGGCGTCCGGCGTGGTCCCCAGCGCCCTCGAACTCGTCGACCGCTACTGTCTGCGCGCCGTCGACGAGTGGAAGAATATGGGTCTCACCGACGGCGGCGACGTGCTGCTGCTGGCCCGCTGTGACGGACCCGGACCGGCCGGCGTCCAGGAGGCCGACACGGTGCTGGACTGCTTCGAGGCCGCCGGCGCCGCCTGGAGCGCCCGGTCCGGCGACCCGGCCGAGGCGGACGCGCTGTTCGCCGCCCGCCGCTTGGTCTACCCCGCGCTGGAACGCCGGGGCATGGTGCTCAGCGAGGACATCTGCGTGCCCCGCACCCTCGTCCCCGAGATGCTCGCCCGCCTGGAGCACACCGCCGAGCGCAACGGCGTACGCATCGCGAGCCTCGCCCACGCCGGGGACGGCAACCTGCACCCGATGCTGGTCGTGCCGCGTGGCGACGAGCGGGAACTGGCCCGGGGCCGGGAGGTGTTCGAGGAGGTCGTCGACCAGGCGATCGCACTGGGCGGTACGGTCACCGGCGAGCACGGGGTGGGCCTGCTGAAGATGCGCGGCCTGGCCAGGGAGGTCAGCCCGGCCGTGTTGGACCTGCACCGCGGCATCAAGCGGGTGTGGGATCCGGTGGGGATACTCAACCCGGGCAAGGTCTTCACCGCGTGACGACAGCCACCGCTGCCCTGCCGGCTGGTCACAGCGCCTAAAGGGCAAGGCCATGAAGTTACGGGCTGATCGGCTCTGTCAACAGGACGTCGATGCTGATGGTGGCCTTGTAGGTGCGTCGGTCGACGCGCAGGCT
>NZ_JBIBKK010000049.1:0-36675 GCF_042959105.1 Streptomyces sp. NPDC007917 | reverse complement strand
CGCCGACCAGGCAGCGGCCAAACCAGTGAACCTGAAACCACGTCAACCCGCCCTGACCAGCTAATCAGCCACACCCGCGCACCGGGGGAACCTCACTCGGGCATGAGAATGCAGTGCTGCGCCGTCAGACCGCGCTTGTCAGGTACGAGCCAGCCGACCGGATCTGGCTGGCCGCGCTCTCGCGCCTGGTCCCTCGCGATCGCTGGCGTGAGGTCTTTGCCGTCACCCCGACAAACGTCCGTTTCGTCGTGGATCGAAGATCCCGCCGTTGTCGGTAACGGATGCCCAGCGGGCTGTGCTTGAGGGATGGGTGCGTCGCCGGTCGACGGCTCAGGCTCTGGCCTTGCGGTCCCGGATCGTGCTGGAGTGCGCCCAGGGACACTCGATCATGGAGGTGTCACGGCGGCTGAAGGTCGCTCCGGACACGGTCCGCACCTGGCGAAGGCGCTTCCTCGACCGCGGTCTGGACGGCCTGTCCGACGAACCCAGGCCAGGTGTCCCCAGGAAGATCACCGACGCCGATGTGGAGCGGGTCATCGTCAGGACACTGGAGGAGAAACCGGCGAACGCCACGCACTGGTCGACCCGGTCGATGGCGGCGGCGACCGGGATGTCCCAGTCGGCCATCTCAAGGATCTGGCGCGCGTTCGCCCTGGCCCCGCACCGCTCCGAGACGTTCAAACTGTCCACCGACCCGCTGTTCATCGACAAGGTCCGCGATGTGGTGGGCCTCTACCTCGACCCGCCGGAGAAGGCCTGGTGCTGTGCGTGGACAAAAAGTCCCAGATCCAGGCCCTGGACCGTTCGCAGCCGGTGCTGCCGATCATGCCCGCGGTCCCCGAACGCCGCAGCCACGACTACATCCGCGCCGGCACCACCACCCTGTTCGCGGCCCTGGAAGTGGCCAGCGGCAAAGTGATCGGTTCACTGCACCGCCGGCACCGGGCCGCCGAGTTCAAGAAGTTCCTGACCAAGCTCGACAAGGAAGTACCCGCAGACCTCGACGTGCATCTGATCCTGGACAACTACGCCACCCACAAGACACCCGCCATCAAGAAGTGGCTGCTGGCACATCCCCGCTTCCACCTGCACTTCACGCCCACCAGCTCATCGTGGCTGAACCTGGTGGAGCGATGGTTCGCCGAACTGACCGCGAAGAAGCTCCGCCACGGTGTCCACCGCTCAGTCCAAGCCCTCGAACGTGACATCCGAACCTGGCTCGCCGACGGGAGCGAACACCCCAGCCCCTTCGCCTGGACGAGGACCGCCGACGAAATCCTCGACAAAGTCGCCGCATACTGCCGACGAATCTCCGCGAGCGTGGTGGGGCCGTCAGCCGGCGACCCTGCCGAACAGGTGGTTGGCAGGAGCGTTGGGGTCGTTGCCGTAGAAGAACTCCGTGACCGCCTGGTGGAATTCGGCGCGGTCCAGTGCACCGGAGCCGTCCCGGTCCAAAGCGGCGAAGACCGCGGCGCAGTCCTCGCCGGGAACGCCGGCGACCGCGTCGAACATCTGCTGGAACTCCGCCTGGTCGATCTTGCCATCTCCGTTGAGGTCGACGAGGTCGAAGAAGCAATCGGTCACCGGCTCGACCTGTTGCGGGTACAGGGCGGGGTCGGTCAGGACCCGCCTGAACCCTTCGGTCATCTCCCGTAGATCGACCTTCCCGTCACCGTCCTGGTCCATCGGGGCGATCACGTTCCTCCAGAACTCGTCCATCCCCTCGGTGAGCAGGCGGGCGGGCGCGGAGTCCGGCGCGGTGCCGCGGGCGGCGATGTAACGCTCGCTCATCATTCGGACGTCGCGCTGGGTGATGAACCCGTCGCCGTCGACGTCGGCACCCCTGAACCACTGGGCGTACTTGAGGTTTTGAAGTGTAGTCACGGTTGCGTACAGTATTCATGCCGTTACGCGCGCGCAAACGGGGGAGCGGAGGGGTTTCCGGTGTTCGTTTCAGTGTTCGAGTTTTGGTGGTGCAAAGGCGAGCACATCGGGGAGGGGGTCGGCGTAGAGCTCGACGTCGACCAGTGCACTGAGGGCACTCGGTCCTTGGGACAGGTGTGAGCACGGCCGATCCGCCGTGAGGACGTTCGGATTGCCGTGGCGGTCCAGTGTTCCGCTCAGCCCTGGCTGCACTGGATCCCACCACGCTCCGGTGGACAGTTGTACGACGCCTGGCATGACGTCGTCCGACAGGACTGCGCCCGCAAGGCAGCTGCCTCGGTCGTTGTGGACGCGCACGATCATGCCATTCTCGATGCCGCGTGACGCGGCGTCCAACGGGTTGATCGTCACGGGCTCACGGCCACGGATCTTCGAACTGAGGCTGTGGCCACCGTTGTCGTACTGGCTGTGCAGGCGTGAAGCGGGCTGATTCGAGATCAGATGCAGCGGGAAGCGGTGCGATAGATCGCCACGAAGCCACTCGGCTGGTTCGAACCACGTCGGATGCCCGGCGCAGTCGTCGTAGCCGAACGAGTCGATCTCCTCGGAGAAGATCTCGATCCGGCCCGACGGCGTCGGTAGGGGGAACCGCTGCGGATCTGAACGGAGCGCCTTGAAGCTGCCGGGAAACGGTCCCGTCAACGCCGGCAGCTCGGCGGCGGAGCCTCGCCAGAAGTCGTCGAAGCTCGGCAAGGCGGCATCGTCACCGAGTTTGGCCTTCGTCTGCTCGTAAAGGTGTCGGACCCATTCGATCTCGGAGCGCGACTCCGTGAACTCCTGCTCGAATCCGAGCCGGGAGGCCAAGGCGGTGAAGATGTGGTGGTCGGTGCGCGACTCACCCGCCGGCTCGCGGACTTTCGGCATCGCGACGATGTGGGGGTCCGAGAATCCGGCGGCGAAGTCGTCGCGCTCCAAGCTGGTGGCGACGGGAAGGACGATGTCCGCGAACTTGGCCGTGGTGTTCCACCAGGCTTCGTGAACCACCACCGTGTCAGGAGTCTGCCATGCTCGGGTCAGCCGATGGAGATCCTGGTGATGGTGGAACGGGTTCCCTCCGCACCAGTAGATCAGTCGAAGCTCGGGCAGCGTGAGGCGCTGACCGTCGTAGTCGATGGTCTTACCCGGATGCAGCAGGGTGTCGGCGATCCTTGCGACGGGGATGAAATCCGGAACGGGGTTGGAAACCCCGGGGATCGCCGCCACGAAGGGGCGGCCTCGGGCAACGCCGGTCGCGTCCATCGTCGCGTAACCCGCGCCCCAGCCGCAGCCAGACCGGCCCATCGAACCTGCCATGGCGGCCAGCACGACAGACATCCAGATCGGCTGTTCGCCGTGGTCTGCCCGCTGCACCGCATAGTTGACCATGATGAGAGAACGCTGCGTGGTGAGGCGGCGAGCGAGATCGGTGATCGCGTCGCGACTGATGCCCGTGATCCTCGCCGCCCAGGCAGCATCCTTGGGGACGCCATCGAGCTCGCCGACCAAGTAGGAGGCGAAGCGGTCAAACCCGACGCAGCACCGGCGAAGGAAGTCCTCATCGTGCCACCCGTTGACCAGCATCGTGTGTGCGATGCCGAGCATCGCGGCGGTGTCGGTATTGGGGATGACGGGCAGCCACTCGGCATCGAGGAAGTCGGCGACATCGCTGCGGATGGGGCTGACGTTCACGAACCGCACCCCGGCCTCACGGCACTGGCGCTGCAGGTTCTGCGTCTGGTGCCTGGCCAGCCCACCAGGGTTGATTTGGCTGTTCTTGAGGGCCAGCCCTCCGAACGCCACCACAAACTCACAGTTCTCGGCGATCTCATCCCACATCGGCATCCGGGACTGGTAGCTCCACGGATGCCCGCCGATCACATGGGGGAGGATGACCTCCAAAGCCGCGGTGCTGTACGTGTTGCGAGAGTCGGTGTATCCCCCGCCTAACGCCAGGAACCGATGGAGTTGACCCTGCGCGTTGTGGAAGCCGCCCGCACTCGCCCAGCCGTAAGATCCGCCGAACACCGCGCTGTCTCCGTGCTGTGAACGAACTCGACGCAGTTCATCGCTCACCAGCGTGATCGCGTCGTCCCAGCTCACCTCCACGAAGGCGTCCGCGCCTCTGGCCGTGTCGTGGACGCGCGGCAGGCCGTTCAGCCAGCCCTTGCGCACCGCGGGGCGCAGCACGCGAGCGCTGTCGTCGGCGGCTGCCACCATTCCGGGGCCGATAGGTGAGGGCGCGGGGTCATCGCCCCTCGGCTCAATTCGCACCAGCCGGCCGGAATCGACCACCGCGATAAAACTGCCCCAGTGCGTCGCAACCGACATGCGTCGTTCCACCGTGCATCAACTCCATCCCTGAAGTTTCCGCTGCTCTCGGACAACGGTCAGTCGACAGTCTGCGGGACGGAGACTTCCCTTATGGCCTCCTGCCCAACCCCGTCGCTGGGCGCGACCGCCAACGGCCGCACAGAAGCCCCGGCCGCATCGACTCGCATCAGGCCATCTCTGTCGTCAAACGATGGCGAGCTCAAGCGGTCAGCACGTCACCGCTGTTCAGGAGGTCAGCGTAGACCTCTGCCGAAGTACGGTAGCCATGGATTTTGCGGGGACGGTGGTTGAGCTCGTGGGCGATGGCGGCGAGGTCGGCCTGGCTGAACGTGCGGAGATCCGCGCCCTTGGGCAGGTACTGCCGTAGCAAGCGGTTGGACACCTTCAGGCCCAGCAGGCCCGCAACCTTGCTCTTGAGGTGGGCGTGTGCCTCGAGTCGTTGCGCTTTGTGGTCCGTGACCGGGACGGCCAATACGCCAAGTCCTTCGACGCGGTCTTCGAAGCTGAGGGCATCGAAACCGTCAGGGCCGGCCCGCGGGCCCCGTGGACGAACGCGCACTGCGAGAGGGCGATCGGGACACTGCGGCGTTTCTCGGCATCTGGATGTCGCTGAGGACGACCGCGATACCCGCGTCCGCGAGGATGCCATCGAACAGTCCTGAGAACTTCCCGTCCCTGTCTTGGATCATGAATCCTGCGATTCTTCGCCGCTTGCGTTACCCAGGAGGCGGTCGGGTGTTCGATGGCGTCGAGGATCCGGATGCGGCGACTACTGTGTTCGATCACCGCGAGTACATGCATCCGCGCGCCGGACAGGGTGACCGTCTCAAAGAAGTCGCAGGCCAGGAGGGCGCCGGCTTGGGAGCGCAGGAAGTCGGCCCATGTGCTGGAGGTCCTGTCGGGGGCTGGGTCGACGCCGGATTCCTTGAGGATCTTCCAGACGGTCGAGGCGGCCACCTTCACGCCCAGCACGAGCAGCCTGCGCCATGTTCCGTGGTCGGATGGGCATTCGCGCCGCACGGATGGCACGGCGGCCGGTGTGCACGTGCGGCGGTACGATTCAGGTCGACCTGGGCGAGGCGGCGGCTTCGTCCGAGCGCAATGAGATCCGGCACACCGCGTATGTTGCTCACAACTCCGTCCCATAACCTCGTGCATGGAGACGTCGGATGCCACGTGTATCCACTCTGAGGAGGCGATGGTGTTCGGAAGGGACACGCGGTTGTTCGCGGGCGCCGTGTTCGTGGCCTGCATGGTGCTCGTCGGCCCCAGCGCACCAAGCGGCGCGCCCCTCGCCAGGTCACTGCCCGTCGATGCCGTCAGGGGTGTCGTGCCGAACCGGGTCATGACGTGGAACATCTGCAACCCCTGTGAGGAAAGCAACGTCGACCGCGCAGCGGAGATCGCCACGTATGCGCCCCAGGTGATCGGCCTGCAAGAAGCGTGCGTGCGTGACGTCGAGAGGATGCGGGACTATCTGGAGGACTTTTACGGGCTGGTTTACCACGTCGAGTACGGGACGGTTCTTCGGAATTGGGGCCGCTGTGGGGGAGCGCCGTGGAGTCCGGGGGCATTCGGCCAAGCGGTCCTCTCGGCGGCGCCGATGACGAACCCGGTCAACGTGGAATACCCCGACGGCGGATCCGAGGACCGTGGGTACATGGCAGTCACCACCAGTGTGGGCGGCCGGTCCGTCCGGGTCTTCAACACACACCTCGCTCAACGACGTCAGGAGGCGGTCCGAGCAGACCAGACCGACATACTCGCCGCAGACGTAGCCCGGCACGACCGCGCGATCGTTCTCGGCGACTTCAACGCTGTGCCGGACGCTCCCGAGCTCACCGGGATGTGGGCACTGGCCGCGGACACAGACCCCCGGTGTCATCCCTCGTCTACCGGAACCTGCAAGCCGACCACCGACTGGCAGAGCAAGTTTGACTACATTTTCCTGCGAGGCATCGTCCCGCTCGAGCACCGTGTGCTTCCGACCCCGTACTCGGACCACCACCTGCTGCACACCGACCTGGACCCAACTTGAGTGGGGCCACTGCGACTTGGAGGTCCATGGCCATATTGCGGGGCGGCCTGGGTGGCCCAGGCCGCGGTGGGGTGTGCGGTCGCGCCGGGGATCCGCACGCGGCGGGTGGCGTGCTCGATCACCGCGAGGACGTACAGCGTCGCTCCGGTCAGGGTTTCGGTCTCGAAGAAGTCGGCGGCGAGGATGGCCTGGGCCTGGGAGCGCAGGAAGGTCGCCCGGGTGGTGGGTTGGCGTTCGGGTGCGGGGTCGATGCCGTGGTCCTTGAGGATGTTCCACCGATGCCGGCGGCGAGCTTGATACCAAGGACAGCGAGTTCGCCGTGGATGCGCCGGGAGCACTCATATGCAGAAGCCGTATCAGCGTGAACATGCTCGTCAAGGCCAGGTAGGACAGTCGCAGCAGCTCCGGACCATGCTGGAATCGGTGAGGTCGCGTCGGCAACAGGGGATGGGTCCTCCACCGTCACGGTTGACCGGCAGGCCCGCTGCGCGCTCAGGCTCTCTGACCAGCACGGACGAGGTTTCTAGCGCGTACACGAGGGCTGCGAGCAACGACGAGATCCTCGCGCTTCGCCATGAGGTCGCCGTCCTGCGCCGTCAGATGGAGCGTCCGCGGCTCTCATGGGCTGATCGTGCCGTGCTCTCCGCTCTCGCGCGGCACCTGCCACCCTGTGCCGTTCAGAAATGCGTCGCTGCTGCTCATAGGGGGTCTGGCGAGACTTGCGGGGATGTTGGGAACATGCCGGTGATCGTCTCGCTGGTGTATCAGGTGACGCGGAAGCTGTTGTCGGTACCGGCGGTGCTGCTGCGTCGGCAGGCGGCCAAGGATGCTGAACTGCTGGTGCTCCATCACGAGAATGCGGTGCTGCGCAGGCAGCTTGCGGGCCGGGTGCGGTACGACCAGGCGGACCGGCTCTGGTTCGCGGCTCTGTCCTCGCTGATACCCCGGTGGCGCTGGACGCGGGTTGTCAACGGAAACTTTGATCTCCCCAGTGGCGGACAAGATCTGTCACCCACTGACCTGGATCCTGACATATCCCTAGGTCGGGTTCTCTCTCGCCAGGCGCTGGATGAGCGCGGCTGTCTCTTCCGGCAATGGTGGACGACCGGATCCGTCCGCCGTCTGGCGCCATTTCCTGCGAGAGTGGAGAGCACGGCACGATCGGCCCACGACAGCCGCGGCCGCTTGATCTGCCGGCGAAGCACAGCCACCTCATGGCGAAGCGCGAGGATATCGGCGTTGTTCGCGGCGGTCGATCGGCCCAGCAACAGGAAGCAGCCCAGCAGTCGACAGAAGCTCAGGTAAAGCAGTCGCAGACCCACGATCACTGATCATGCCCATACTCGGGCGACCGCAAAGTCGCAGGTCAACCACCATACGGCAATAAAGACACCCTTCAGGCAGAACCGTCCGTCAGGCGATAGAAGTCGCCTGCCCCTCCTGTCAGCGGCAAAGCTCGGACCGGAGCCGGGCAGCCAGGTCGACCGCCGCCTCGATCTCCTCGCGGCGGATGGACACGCTCTCGACGTTGAGGCCGAACGGCACCTCGAGCCGTCGGCAGAAGGTCATCAGCTCGCGGGCGGTCGCCAGCGCATGCTCGAACGATGCCTGCAGCGTGTCATCGGCGTGCTGGAGTTCGTTGTGGATCCAGCGGGGCACGTCCACGCCGAGCCACCTCAGGAACTCCAGCGTCTTCATCGACCCGCAGACCGAGAACGTGAACACGATCGGGACGGGCGCCAGATCACGGGCGGCGCACTCGTAGCGGTAGTCCGAAACCAGGTCCTTGGCGGCGTTGACGTCGTAAACGACCTGGGTGACGAAGTACGAGCAGCCGGCCTCCTGCTTCGCGAGCAAACGCAGGTGCTCCGTACCAGTGCGCGTGTGTCGCTCCGGGATCGCGACGCCGCCAAGCAGCAGGTCGGGCCTGAGTTCGGCCCGCAGCGACTGGGCGCGCGACAGAGTGGTGGCAACCGGCGTCTCCCGCGACGCCGCACCCACGAAGACCGAGAGGACCCGGTCTGGCTGCTCCGTGAGCCAGCCTCGGAAGTCGCTCTCGTCGTACTTGCCGACCGCCCGGTAGACCACGACCGGCAGGTCGAGCTTTCCGAAGTGCCGGGCGAGGTACTCCGCGGGGTCCATCGTCGGCGTGAACGGGAACGGCCGCTCGGCCGGGTTCCGGCCGCTCTCGTCGTCGATGTCATAGAGCA
The DNA here is from genome assembly GCF_042959105.1 of Streptomyces sp. NPDC007917. Classification (NCBI taxonomy): domain Bacteria; kingdom Bacillati; phylum Actinomycetota; class Actinomycetes; order Kitasatosporales; family Streptomycetaceae; genus Streptomyces; species Streptomyces sp. NPDC007917. The sequence continues at coordinate 28,173 of NZ_JBIBKK010000049.1, read as the reverse complement.
CGAGCCCGTCGGGCGCCAGGCCGTCGAGCCGCTTGCGGGTGATGTCGGCGATCTCCTGAGCCCGCTCGGGGGTGGTCGTCTGCCTGGGCGGCGTCACCGCGAAGAACAGAAATTCACCTGCGCGGTCACAGATGCGCTGCTGGAGGTCCACGGCAGCGACCCTAACCGGTCGGCTCGTTCCGTCGTACTCCGAACGCAGCCGTAACGCCTTGCTACTGACAGTTCCCCGACACCGTGACTACGTCCCCGCGGGTGCGCCGGGCGTCGCCGGGGGCGAGCAAGCTGGTGAGTTCGGCAATCGCCTCGGGCGACGGTTTGAAGTAGCGGCGGACGTTCTCCGGCTTCTTGTGCCGGGACTTCGCCATCAGCATCAGCAGCGAGGCGCCCTGTTCACCAAGATGGGTCAGGGCGGAGTGACGGTACTCGTGCAGGTCCCAGCCCGTGCCCGGTCCGCGCACAGCGGTGTGCTCGTCGAGCAGAGCGCGGGCCTTCCCGTACGGCAGCCGGGCCAGTCCGGTGTCGGGGCAGACGTCACGGGGGCTGACGACTTTGCCCGGCCCCGGGCGGCGGTGGGTGACGAATTCCGGGCCGTGGGTGCGGCCTTTCAGCAGACGGGGCAGGAGCCGGGCGGTGCCGGCGTCCCAGTACATGGGCTCCAGCACGTAGTCCTCGCGCGCCTGGCCGCGGCGGCGGGCCTTGGTCCGGGCGCCCTTCGCCTTGACCGGGCAGCGGCGCGCGGCGAGGTCCAGGTCCTCGCTGTTCACGCCGAGGATCTCCTAGGCCCGCCCGGCGGTTTCGTAGAGCATCCGCCACAGCGTCTTCTCCCGTAGGTGTACCTCGCGCCGTGCGATCAGCCGGTCGACCGCCACCTTCGAGCGGGCTGGGGTCTCGGAGTCCGGCACCGCCAGCCGCTTCGCCCAGGCCGGGACCATCGGCCCCTCGTAGCCGCGCTCCCGGCACCAGCCCAGCCAGGACAGCACCCCCGCCCGGCGGGAGTTCCACGTGTTCACCGCGGCGGTGCCCCCCCGTAGTTCCAGGGCCTCGCCGATCTCGTCGTCCGCGACCGACGCCAGCGGCCGGGCCTCGCCGGGTCGTTCCGCGGTCTTGCCCACCCCGATCCCGTAGTGCGGACCGTGCACTCCGTGCGGGCTCTGGTGTTGCGCCTGGCGCGGGAGAATCCCGGCTGGGGGTATCGCCGGCTGCACGGTGAACTGCTCGTCCTGGGTGTGAAGGTGGCCGCTTCCACTGTCTGGGAGATCTTGCATGAGGCCGGCGTCGATCCAGCACCCGAGCGGTCCTCCAGCACGTGGGGGGGGCTTCCTGCGCTACTTCGAAACGGCCACTCTGTCCGGGGCTCGGATGTACGTGCTTGCCGTCATCGAGCATGCCAGCCGGCGCGTCCGGGTCCTGGGTGCCACCGCGCACCCGACCTCAGCGTGGGTGGCACAGGCCGCGAAGAATCTCGTCATGGATCTTGAGGACGTGGGCTGCAGGGCGCGTTACATGATCAGGGACCGGGACGGGAAGTTCCCCGACCTGTTCGATGCCGTCCTGGCGGATGCGGGGATCGAGGTCGTCCTCAGCGGCGTTCAGATGCCGAGAATGAACTCGATCACGGAACGGGGGGTACAGACCTGCGTGCCCACAACTCGTGTCGCTCCGGCGGTGAGAGATGGCCAATCATGTTCATCGCCATCACGGCGCGCACGCGGTCGGGAAGCGGCGTGTCCAGTGCGCCGCCCGGTGCGACGGTGGCGCGTCGGCGCAGCCGCGCGTCCTCGTGGACCCGGGCGAGCAGGACCGACCGCCCGCAGGGCCGGGGACGGTTCGACGGCCAGGACCGGGGAGTCGTCGGCGAGAGCCGCGCATACGGCGCGGACCACCCCTCCCCGAACCGGCGCCCAGGTCGACGATGGTCCCGGCGGTGTCTTTGATACCTTCCAGTGCCGCGGTCAGCGCGGGGCCGAAGGCATCCCACGCATCGGCAATCATGATGTCGATGTACTCGGCCGACCGTTCGTAAGGGTCGTTCATCATCGGCTCCTCGGCGGAAAGCGGTGGTGGGGCAGGCGGGGGTGAACCGGGCTCCCCCCACCCCGCGTATGGCGCTGCTCGGGCCCCGAATGAGCCGGGCGTCAGGGCCCAGCGCTTGCTCGTCGTCGAGTGGCTTGGAGTGCGGGACGCTGCCGCGGGTGCCGCCGTCCAGTTCGGTGGTGATGAAGTCCCAGCCGGGCGCCTGCTGGCCGCTTCGGGGTCGAAGCGGCCCGTCCCGAGCGGATCCACGCGGATGCTCCGGCTGTGGACGGCAGACACGGGACAGGCGGCCGGGTGAGCCGGGACGGCGTCGCGGCCAGGCGTTCGACCGCCTCCGGAGGGAAGCCCGACAGGACCGTCACCCCGAAAGCCGGTCGGAGACGGGTGGTCAGTCCTCGGGGTGCAGCAGGCCGCGCCGGTAGGCGGGCACGAGGTGGCGCGGCACTCGGTGTTCGCGTCCGTCGATGGTGATCGTCACCAGCTCCGGCGCGCTCGCCTTCCACTGGGCCCGGCGGTGGCGGGTATTGCTTCTGGACATCTTCCGTTTGGGTACGGCCATGACGCGGCTCCTTTCCCGGTCGTTCATGCGTGCTCGGTCACCGTATATGAAAATGAGTCCCGTTTCCATGTAGCGTGCGGGGTGGCCGCTATGGCCTCGTCACTCAGGAGGAGATGTGCCGTTGGTGATGTTGCGAGTGCGCAGGACCGCTTATGTGCTCGTCACCTCCATCGGAGGGGAGGCGGAGTGAGAACCGGCGGAAGGGGGCGGGGGTTGCTGGGGCTGGTGTCCGGCAACACCCCTGAGGCTCGAGGCCATGTGCTGGACCTGCTCCTGCGCGCCTCGCCCGGCGCGCTGGTGCTCGCGGTCTCGGTTCATGCGGACGAGGCGGGGCGCTACCCCTTCGTGCAGCGCGTCGCCGGGGGCGGTGACGAGCGGTGGCCGGCCCCGCTGTCTCAAGCGGCCTCCGGCGACCCGGCAGTGATCGTGCGTCAGGACCTTCGGGCCATCGCTCGGGCTGTCGCGTCCGCGCATGTCGTGCTCGCGCTCCCGGACAACGTCGACGCCCTCCCGTTCCTGGCCGAGCTGTGGCGTACCCCGCTGGGCGGGACGCCGCTGTCGGACCACTATGACCTGGCGCCACTCGCCGTCGGCCTCGACCCCGGCCGGCTGCTGAGGGACTTGGGTTGTGTGCACCGTGCGGTCCCATGTCTTCGGCCACCATCCCCACGCCGTGCCCCTCACGGTCGCCGAGGCCGCAGCCCGGCAAGTGGAGGCCGCCCATGCGATGATCCTCTGGTGTCGACCACGGTGTGGTCTCGGTGCTGTGGCGGTCCCGGCGTCCACTGCATCCCGAGCGGCTGGCGGAGAGTCTGCCCCAGGTCATGTCCGCGGTGGTGCGCGGCAGGGGGCACCTGTGGGTGGCCACCCGTCCGGCGGCGGTCATCACCTGGCGCTCCGCCGGTCGCCATCTCGAGCTGCTGGAGGCCGGGCGCTGGCTGGAGGACGGTGATACGGAAGGGTGGCGGGCCGCCTCCGCCCAGCGCCGGACGCTGGCCTCGTGGTACTGGGACGACTACTACGGCGAGCGCCGTAACGAGATCGTGTTCATCGGCGCCGAGTTGGATCAGGACAGGTTGCGTACTGTGCTGGACGCCCCCGTGCTCGACGACCGTGAACTGGCCCTCGGCGCGGACCACTGGGCTTGCCTGCCCGATCCGCTCCTCGGCGCCGTGGCGCGGGACCCGGAGAGCTGAGCCCTGCGACAGCCGACGGCGGCCGGACGATTTCGAAATGCGCCCGGCCGCGTTGCCGGCATTGGACTGCCCGGCGAGGCCTCACCAACTGCTCTTGGTCACCCCGGGGAGTTCGCCCGCGTGGGCCATCTCGCGCAGCCGGATGCGGGACAGGCCGAAGGCGCGCAGATGGCCTCGGGGGCGGCCGTCGATGGAGTCGCGGTTGCGCACGCGGGTGGCGCTGGCGTCGCGGGGCTGACGGCGCAGCTCCCGCTGGGCGTACAGCCGTTCCTCCGCCGAGGTCCTGGGGTCGGCGATGACCGCCTTCAGCTCGGCGCGGCGCTTGGCGTGGCGGGCCACGATCACGCGCCGCTTCTCATTCTTTGCGATCTTGCTCTTCTTGGCCATCAGACCTTCCCTCCCCGGGCGCGGATGCGGGCTACGGCGGCCTCGATGCCGATGGCGTCGATGGTCTTGATGGCCTTGGTGCTGAGGGTGAGCCGGATGTGGCGGCCCTCGCTCGGCAGCCAGTAGCGCTTGCGCTGGACGTTGGGGTCGAACCGGCGCTTGGTGCGGCGGTGCGAGTGGGAGATGTTCTGGCCGAAGCCGGGCTGTCGGCCGGTGAGTTGGCAGTGGGCGGACATGGGTTCCTTTCGAAGTGTCCGGCGATGGTGCGGGTGGCACCGTGGCACCGTACCAGCTTGATGAAAATGAAAACCAAATCTATGTATGCTGTGGCTATGGCACGCAATGAACTCCGTCCGATCATCAAGCTGAGGTCCACCGCGGGCACCGGCTACACGTACGTGACCCGCAAGAACCGACGGAACGACCCCGACCGCATGACCCTCCGCAAGTACGACCCGGTCGTCGGCCGCCACGTCGACTTCCGTGAGGAGCGCTGACCGCCATGAAGCCCGGCATCCACCCCGAGTACCGGCCCGTCGTCTTCCGCGACCGGGCCGCCGACTTCGCCTTCCTCACCCGCTCCACCGCCACCACCGACCAGACCGTTCAGTGGCAGGACGGCAACACCTACCCGGTCATCGACGTCGAGATCTCCTCGGCGAGCCACCCCTTCTACACCGGCAACCAGCGCGTCGTGGACACCGCGGGCCGCGTCGAGCGCTTTGAGCGGCGCTACGGACGTGGACGGAGGGGCCGGTGACCGCGGACGAGACCCGGCTGGCCGTGGCGGTCGTGGGCGGGCTGCACGCCGACGCCCGACGCGCCGCCGTCGAGGAGATCCTGCGTACGGTGCCCGGCTCCGTGGCGCTGCACCACGACCTGTCCGCCGCCACCGGCCGCGCCGTGCGCCGCACCGTGCGCGACGCCTCCGGGCCGCTCGGCGAGGGCGAGGCGCCGCTGGTGAACGACTGCGCGTGCTGTGCGCTGCGCGAGGACATGGTCCCCGAGCTGCTGCGCCTGGCCACGGGCGGCGGGCACCGGCTCGCCGTGGTCGAGCTGTGGGACTCGGTCGAACCCCAGGCCATGGCCGCCATCATCGCGGCCGAGGGCGCGCCGCTGGAGCTGACCGGGGTGGCCACCGCGGTCGACCCGGCCCTGATGGTGCCCTACCTTGCCAATGGCGACGATCTCTCCGAGGCCGGTCTTGCCGCGGCCCCGGCCGACCAGCGCACCATCGCGGACACCTTCGCCCGGCAGCTGGAGTACCCCACCGTGATCGCCGTCGCCGAGGACACCATCTGCGACGAGCCCGTCGACGACGGGGACCTCGCGCTGCTCACCCAACTCACCCCCGGTGCCCGGCACGTGCGGCTTGAGGATGGCACCCTGGGGCCCGCCCTCCTCAAAGGCTTCGACACCGAGGCGGCCGCCATCCGTCAGCATCCCGCGTGCGCCCTGCTGCCCCACGACGGCGACGAACACGGCGTGAGCACACTCGTCTGGCGCCGCGAACGCCCCTTCCACCCCGGCCGCCTCTACGCCGCCCTGGAGGACCTGACCTGCGCCGCCGCCCGCAGCCGGGGCCGTCTCTGGCTGGCCGACCGGCCCGACACCCTGCTGTCGTGGGACGCGGCGGGCGGTGCGCTGTGTGTGGAGTCCGTCGGCCCCTGGCTGGCCGCGCTCCCGGATGCGGCCTGGGAGATGGTGCCGGCCGAGCGCCGCGTCGCCGCCTCCCTCGACTGGCACCCCACCCACGGCGACCGCTGCCAGCACCTCACGTTCACCTCCCCGGGTCTCGACCGCGACAACCTGCTCGCGCTGCTCGACTCCTGCCTGCTCACCGACGCCGAATACGCGGCGGGCACGGATGCCTGGAGGCACCTCTCCCACGCCTTCGACGACCTCCTCGACCCGGTCACCTGAACGCCACACATCTTCACGAACGGAAAGGACCCGATCGTGCCCCCACGGCCCAAGTCCCGGCGCCCCGACCCCCGGCGCCGCCGCGTCAACCCGCTGGACGCCGCCGGCATCACCTACGTCGACTACAAGGACACCGACCTGCTGCGGAAGTTCATCTCCGATCGCGGCAAGATCCGCAGCCGCCGGGTGACCCATGTGACGCGACAACAGCAACGCCAGATCGCCCGCGCCATCAAGAACGCCCGCGAAATGGCCCTTCTTCCCTACAGCTCCCGATAGCCGTCCGGTCGCACCGGCCGGACGATCGCCTCAGTTGCCCACGAGGAGCCCTTGTGCCACATGGACCAGACGGTCGTCCGAACCGCCCCTTCACTCTTGCCGTCTGCGGGAACTGTCGCGATGGCTCCGACGGCGGCGAGGTGAAGGAGGGACTGCGGACGGCTGTCCGAAACTCTCCGCATGGGGTCTTCGTCTCCGCCGGATGTCTCGGCAAGCTCCTGGACTGCCGCCGCCGGCATGGACTGTACGGTGCCGTCCAGCCGTGTGCGGTTGACCGCAGGCCCAGCGGGCCCGTGGTGCGGGTCGGCCCGCTCGTCACCGTAACCGACGCCGAGGCGCTGAGCGCCTGGCCACGGGAAGGCATGCCGGACGACGGCACACTGCCTGACCGGCTGCGCGCCGCCCCTGCTCCGTCGCATGTCGCCCACAACGAGGCGGCGGCCGTCGCGGCGGCGGGTGATCAGGCCGAGGGTGCTCAGGATTCGGAGCTGGTGGGAGACAGCGGATTGCTCCATGCCGATCCCGGTGGCGAGTTCGGTGGCGGAACGTGGCGCGTGCCGCAGTGCTGTGAGGATCAGCAGTCGGGACGGTGTGGCCAGGGCCTGCAAGGTGGTGGCGACGGTGGCCGCCGTGGCGTTGTCGAGGCGGGCGGCTGCGAGAACGTCGCGGCCGCCCGTGGCCTCATCGGCGTGCACGTCCGCGCCTGCGGGCCCGTGTCCGGGCTTCTCCCGGTGGGCGGATGAACTGCAGCTCGAGTGTGGCCGGTGGTTCCGCCAGACCAGGGCCGCCTGCGGCGACCCAGCTGAGGATGTCGTCGGTGCAGTCGTCGTCCTTGGCCCAGCCGATCCACATCGCGCGGCCGCCGTTGCGGCGTCCGGCGGCGGAAGGCCGCACCACGATGACGTTGGCCTGCTCGCACGGGCCGAGGCAGTCCGTCGTGCGGACGGCGAGCTGCCCGCCGAAATCAGTGGCCGCGGCGCGTAAGCGGCGACGGCCGCGTCGCCGTCCAGTGTCCGGACGGGGGAGAGCCTTGACTCGGGCCGCCGCGGTGGCGCGCCACAGCGCGACCGTGCCGTCGTGGCCGCCGCTGGCGAGGTGGCGGCCTCCGCCGGGCCGCCGGGGCAGCGCGGTGATGGTCTCATGGCAGCGCAGGGAACGCGGCGCGGTGCCGGCGGGACCCTTGCCGGAAAAGTCCCAGAGCTTCTCGATGACGGCGATCCGCATCCCGTGCTGCTCGGTGAGGATGCGGTTGAGCAAGGTCGTCTTGCCGGAGCCGAGGAAGCCGGTCAGGACGGTGACGGGGACGCGCTCGTCACGGGGCTCCCGGGGGTGGGCGTGGTCATTCAGGCTCCTTCGGAGGACGGGGTGAGCAGGGCGGTTCGCAGGTCGTCCTCGGTGATCTCTTCGGCGGTGGTGTGCAGGGTCCAGCGGCGGGCCCGGCCGTTCACGGGGAGGACGGCGATGACCGTTTCCAGGGGTCGGCGCAGATGCCGGTGAGTTCGACGGTGTGCTCCACCGCGGCGAATCCGGTGTCCGCTCCGATCCGGTCGGCCCACCGCTCCACGACTTCGGAGTCCACCGGACGACTGCGGCCGCAGCAGCGGCAGATCAGGTAGTGACGGTGTCCGCCGGTGGGCCGCGGGCGGTAGAGCCGCTCTCCTGCCTCGTCGCGTACGACGTCGACACCACCCGTCGCCTCCAGATCCCGCAGAGCCCGGTAGACCGTGGTCAGCCCGATCGGAACGTCGGCGGCGGTCAGCAGGGCGTGCAGTTCCTGCGCGGAGACGAAGTCCTGACAGCCGGTGAGGACGCGCAGGACGGCGGATCGCTGCCGGGTCCTGCGGCTGCTCGCGGTGAATCACCTCACTGGCGCTCGGCAAGAAGCGGTACACACTGCAGATGACAATGAAATCCACGTCCATGTGAACGCTTATTCATGTGTAGTGTCGTGCTCGCCATCCGTCTGCCGTCGCTAAGGTGAGCCGGGTGCCGCCGTGGCGAAAGCCGTATGGGGAGACGTAGTGGACAGTGATGTCGACAGAGCGCCGCCGCTGCGTGAGAGCAGTGGCGCCAGCAGGGCATTGCCCCGGAGCCACGACCGGGCGGGCGGGGGTGGTGGGGCGGGTGGACCGGGCACGGCGGTCCGCGTCGCCTCCCATGCGCTGATCGCTGGGTTTCCGGTGGCGGTGCTGGGCGTCGTCGCGATCGTGCTGGGGCCGGACATCACCACGGCGCTCGACGATCGGGCGGTGGCGGCTTGGCGGACGGTGTTCACCGCGATCGTCGTTCAGGGTGTGCCGTTTCTGCTGCTGGGTACTCTGGTGTCGGCATCGATCAGCGCTTTCGTACCGGCCTGGGTCTTCACCCGGGCGCTCCCGCGCAACCCGGCGCTTGCCGTGCCCGTGGCGGGCGCCGCCGGAGCGGTGCTGCCCGGGTGCGAATGCGCGTCGGTGCCGGTGGCCGGCAGTCTGATGCGGCGCGGGGTGGCCCCGGCAGCGGCGCTGGCGTTTCTGTTGTCGGCCCCGGCCATCAATCCGATCGTGCTGGTCGCGACCTATGTGGCCTTCCCCGGCAACCCGTCGATGGTCGCCGCCCGTCTGGTCGCCTCGCTGCTGACCTCCGTCGCCATGGGCTGGCTGTGGATCCGGGTCGGCCGCGAGGAGTGGCTGCGGCTGCCGAAGGGACCGGTCGGGCACACCCCCGGCGCGAGCCGCGCGGAGGAGTTCCGGGTCTCGCTCCAGCATGACTTCCTGCACGCCGGGGGCTTCCTCGTGGTCGGCGCGGCGGCCGCGGCCATGTTCAACGTCGCCGTGCCGCATTCGGTGTTGCGGCTCTTCTCCGACTCCCTGTGGCTCTCGCTGCCCGTGCTGGGGCTGCTCGCGGTGGTCCTCGCGGTCTGCTCCGAGGCCGACGCGTTCGTCGCCGCCTCGCTCAGCGGGTTCTCCCCGACGGCCCGGCTCGCCTTCATGGTGGTCGGCCCCATGGTGGACCTGAAGCTCATCGCCCTGCAATCGGGCACCTTCGGACGGGACTTCGCGGTGCGCTTCTCGTCGGCCACCTGGGTGGTGGCGGTGCTGTGCAGCGGACTGGTGGGGTGGTGGCTGCTGTGAAGCGCAACATCCAGGTGCTGCTGCTCCTCTTCCTCGGCGTCGGGCTGCTGCACATCTCGCTGCTGACCGAGCTGTATCTGCGCTATGTGCGCCCGGGGCTGCGGCCCGCGCTCATCGCCTCCGGGATGCTGCTGATCGTGCTCGGCGCGGTGAGCGCGGCCCGCGACGGCTTCCCCTTCAACCGCCCGCGCCCACCTGGTGACGCTCGGGACCAGGGCAACGACGCGGACCACGGCCACGGCCACAGCCACGCGGGCGGGCCGAAGGTCGCCTGGCTGCTGTACATACCGGCCCTGACCATCTTGTTCCTCGCGCCGCCCGCCCTCGGCTCGTACACCGCCTCCCGCGACGACGCCAAGACCCCGAAGGCCCCCGCTTCCACCGCCGGTGAGAGCCTTTTCCCGGCTCTGCCCGACAAGGGCGTTGTCGAGATGTCGCTGAACGACTTCAGCTCCCGGGCGGTCTGGGACACCGACCGCACCCTGAAGGGCCACACCGTGCGCCTCACCGGCTTCGTCACCCCGGGCCGCCATGGCGCCTGGTACGTCAGCCGCCTGGTCATCAGCTGCTGCGCCGCCGATGCGCAAGTGCGCAAGGTGCGGGTGCACGGTCCCGCCGCTCCGCCCCCCGACACCTGGGTGACGGTCACCGGCACCTGGCACCCCACCGGAAAGCTGGGCACCGACGACGCCAGCCCGGCCCTCGACGTCTCCACCGTCGAACGCGTTCCCGCGCCCAAGGACCCCTACCACGATGTGGTGGTCACCCCGAACGGTCGCTGAAGGCGGCAGCGCATCTGAGCCCCAGGCCGCTGGCCTGGGGCTCAGATGCGCTGGCACGTCGGCACCCGTCGACGCCACCCTCACCGTCGCGCAGGCACACCGCATCGCGCACGAACTCGTGTACTCCATGTCCCGGCTGGCCGCCGTCGCGGTCGACCACTTCCACGTCGTCCAGCTCGCCAACACGATGCTGTCCATGGTCCGGCGCCGCACCACCGCCGAGGTCCGCGGCCGGCATCGACGCGCCACCGCCCCGGAATGCGAGCCAGACGTCGGCTCCTGCGCAACCGGGAGGACCTCACCGACGAGCACTTCCGCAACGCCGACAACCAACGCCTACGGACACGCTGCGTCACGACCCGCCGAGCCCGCGGATACCTCCGCGCCGCTTAACTTCGAAGGCCCGCTTCGACAGATCCAAACCAGCAGGTCATCCCAGTTGACATGATTCCCGGCACCCACAGGGCTGGCGCCTGGGTCGGAATGGCGGCCAGGGCGCAGACCGTGCAGTGATGCGTTGACCGCTTGAGCTCGCCCTCGTTTGACGACAAGAGAGCGACGCGTCCAATGAACCCGTGCAATCCGGGGGTTCGCGGCGGCGCGAACCAAATAGATCCGATGGTTGGTCGACTGACGGGTCAGGGGCGTGGGTGTTGTGCCAGCCACTGCTGGAGTTCGCGGTGGCGGAACTGGTAGGCCGGGCCGTTGTAGCGGAGAAGACCAGCGGTGACGGCCCAGTCGAGGAAGGGCGCGAGGCGGAAGGGCAGCTTGCCTCGCGAGCACACCAAAAACACCCCGTACCTCCGCGCCGCCCTCGCGAACCCGGCCACGAGTCCGGTTACGAGTCCAATCGCGAACCCGGCCACGACAGCATCCTGGAAATCCAACAACGGGAACCCGTAATCGATCTCCGAGAGTTTGCCATAGAACCCGCTCCAGATATCCATCCCGGGTATGGACGTGAATGCGGCCGGGAGTACGGTGGCGAATCCGGTCATGGGTCCGATCGCGAGTCCGTAGACCATGTCGTCGCGGATGATGGCCCGAGGGCTGGCCACGGTGGTTGGTTCTCCTCTGAGCCCGCGCACGAAGCCGCCAATAGGCCCGCCCACGAGTCCGGCTACGAGCCCGCCTTGGCAAATCACCTCCATGATGTCCCAGATGTCGTCCAGCCAATCGTCCGCGAACCAGGAGTGGAGATTGACCGTGGCCCCGATCGCGAACCAGGTCATGAACCAGGTCCTGAACCCGGTTTTGAACCCGCCTGCCAGCCCGCCCATGAGCCCGCCGACGAGGCCGACCATGAGTCCGGCTGTGCTTCCGACCACGATCCCGGCCGTAATGACGAAGTCGGCGTACACGAACCCGTATGTGAACCCGATCGTGAACCCGATCGCGAACCAGGTCATGAATCCGGCCCAAAACCTGGTCAGTAACCCGCGTCGGAGTGTTCCAGAGGTGATGCGGAGACGGCTGGGTTTGGGCGTCGGACGGTAGGCGAGGATGCCGGCGAACACTGTGACGAAGGAGCCGAGCGCAAAGAAGTCGTCCCCAGTGTGGATGGCTTTGGCGAGGAAGAGGGAGGCGGTGGGAATGATGGGGAGGGCGGTGAGGAGGATGTCGGCACCGAGGAGCTGCCGCCGCACCCTGCCCTCGCTGTCCTTGACCTGCCGGGCGAGCTTTCCGGCGCGGCCACGCGCGAGCTCGGCATCGTTGTCCTCGAACGGCTTGCGCAGCGCCATGACAGCGATCACCAGGCCGATAACACCGATGGGAACGCCGAGAAGGGTCGCGGTGTCGGTGGACTTGCGCTTGTCGTCGTTGACGATGTTCCATCCGGCGAAGGCCACGCTTGCCATGATCAACACCGCACACGCGACGCGCACGATCTGCCACCTACGCCGGTAACGGCGTTCCCCTAATCCAGCCATCCCCCGATCATGCCGCCCCACCCGGACTCACCGGTACCTCTTCGGCTCACTTGCAGAGTGTTCAGGTCTTCGTTCACACGTCAACCTTGAACGCCCTCCTCCCACGCCTGCGGACCCACCTCAGTTCACGCGGCCTTCACGCGATCAACCGCCTAGTTCGACCTTGAGCGCACGTGGTTCGCGATCGCCGCGTCGTCGTTCGCGCCGTACATGTCGTCGATCAACGTTGCGAACGAGCTCACGACGGCATTGCGCTTGATCTTGCCGTCCGCAGTCCGCTCGCCGCGCTCGACTTCCAGGGACCTCGGCAGAACGCGAAAGTCCTTCAACTGCTCTACCCGCGCGAGGTCCGCGTTGACCCGAGCGACCTCCGCTCGCAGGCTTTCGGCCAGCACCTCTGCCGACCGAGCGCCTGCGGTTGTGCTCGGCTCGAGCAGGACGGTGAGGTACTTACGGGCGTCGCCGACGACGATCGCTTCGTTGATCAGTGAACTTTCCTTCAACCGGGTTTCGATGGGCTGCGGATTGATCGTTTTGCCGCCTCGGGTGATGATCACGTCCTACTTCCGACCGATGAGCCGGATGTCGCCGTGGGGTGTGCGCTCCATCAGGTCACCGGTGCGGAACCAGCCATCCTCGAAAACAGCCTCGGTCTCCGCCGGGTTGCGCCAGTATCCGTCGAAGAGCAACGGCGCGCGAAGCAGCATTTCGCCATCGTCCGCGACCTTCACCTGGAACCGTGGGTCCGGGAATTCCCTGCCGATGAAGCCCGGACGGGGGAACGGCTGGTCGAAATGAGCTATGGGACACCCGGCGGTCTCGGTGAGACCGTAGTTCTCGCGAAGATCGAGCCCCCAGATCTGCCAAATCGCGATGACGCTTTCGGGCATCACGGCAGACGCGGTGTAGGCAACGCAAATGCGATCCATTCCGACGGTTGCCCGCAGTGGCAAGAACACCCAACGAAGTGCGGCAGCGTACGCGATCCGCAGCGGTACCGAGGGCCGGCGACGGGACCAACGGCGTTCGGCTACTCTGCGGCCGGCCCACATGGCGGCGTCATAGGCGTAGCGACTAGGCTGCAAGGACGTGGCGGGCGATACGCGGGCCCAGGTCGGAGGTGGGATTCCGCGCCTGCTGCACGGCCCAGTCCTGTGTCGGGCGGGCAGTGACCCCGGTGATGTGCAGTCGCCGTGTGCCGTGTTCGAGGAACACCAGCGCGTACAGCCGCTTGCCGAGCACGGTGTCGATGCGGAAGAAGTCTGCCGCGGTGATGCCCTCGGCTTGTTCTTGATCGCTGCCGAGGTGGGTGGGCGTCCGGTGCGCCGGCGCGCGGTGTAGTCCCACTTCGCGGCGATGAACCTGTGATGCCAGGCGAGCGTGCCGCAGCACCAGCAGTTCCGCCTCCTTCGCCGTCCCGCGACGGAGGAGCACCGATGGAACAGTCAGCAGGCTTCGGGGCACCTTGTACAGCAAGGGCACGATCACGGGGGACATGATCCCCGTGGACTGGCCGTACCACTCCCACCTGCGACGACGACTTTTCGAGCGGCACAGGCAGCAGGGCGGGGCGTCACCGGCCGTCGTCAACGGGTGGGCTCGCCCCTGCCTGGGCCTCTTGTCGGAGGAGGGACAGGCGAGGGCTGTTCACGACTTCGAAGTGCGTTGCCGACGAAGTCGTCGTGCATGAGTGGCAGGCCGCTGACGCCTTGGCCGTAGGGGTAATGGCATGCCCCGGGCCGGGCGCTGCGCTTCTACGACCGCCGCGGTGCAGGTGTCGGGCTGCGGTTATCGGCGGACCCGCCCTGAGGAGTAAACGCCGTGACCAGTTGTGACGACTCAACCGGCTGGCATTACCAGTTTTGGTGCCGTCGGAGCCACGGCGTAGTGGGCGGTGGCGGTGAGCACCTCGTACTCCCCGACGCCGTAGAAGCGGTGGGCCTGGGTGAACGGCTCGCGGGCGTGCATCTCCAGCCGGGCCGGGCGTTCCGGAACAGGACTCACCGGTCCGTCTCCTGAAACGCCGGGGAAGCGGCGCGCCAGCCCAGCTCGGGGGCGATCAGCTGCCGTACGTCGTGCAGGATCTGTTCGTACTCCTCGCGATGGAACTCGTACGGCAGCTCCAGGCGCAGCTCCGACACCTGCGCGAGGCAGGGATCGGCCGCCAGCTGTTCCAGGATCTGTTCCGCGGTGCCGACCACGTCGGGGGCGAACAGGAACCGCTTCGGGCCCAGCGCCGCCAGGGTCTGCGGCTTCAGGGTGCGCTCGTGCCGACTGGCCGCGTAGTCCCGGTAGCGGGCCCGGGTGGCTGCGTCGGCGCTGTCGAACGGCACGATCACCCGTCCGAGCGCTACCCGCGCCGCCGGCCGGTCGTCGCCCAGGCTGCGCCGGTACTCGGAGAGCAGGTTCAGCTGGGCGGTGGTGAAGCCGTCGGTGTCCTCGCCGGAGACGATGTTGCCGGACAGCAGGTTGAGACCGTTCTCGGCGGCCCAGCGGACTGAGCGCAGGCTGCCTCCGCCATACCAGATCCGCTCCACCAGACCGGGGTTGTGCGGCTGCAGCCGCGGCCGCTGGATGTTGCCGGGCGAGTGGATCACCGTGTCCGGGCCGCCGAGGTAGTCGCCGCGAAGGTTGTCGACGAGGCGGGCGATCCTGCCGTACGACAGGTCGAAGCCGCGCCAGTCCCCGTCGTACACCAGGTCGCCGAGCAGTTCGGCGTGCGGCATGCCGGTGCTGAAGCCGACCTGGAGACGGCCGCGGGACAGTACGTCGGCCAGCGCGAGGTCCTCGGCCAGGCGGAACGGGCTCTCGTACCCGATGGGGATGACCGCGGTCCCCAGCTCCACCCGCTCGGTGCGCTGGCCGGCTGCGGCGAGGAACACCGCGGCGGAGCCGACTCCGTGCTCGAGGTGACGCTGGCGGATCCAGGCCCCGTCGTAGCCGAGCCGTTCACCGTATTCGAACAGCTGGAGGGTCTCCTCCAGGCCGGTATAGGGGTCGTCGTCGGCGAAGTTGCCCGGGGTGAGAAAGGCCAACGAGGTGATGGTGGGAGTGCTCATGACGCCGGTCCTCGGCTCGTGGTGGTCTCGGGGGTGGGGGAGGGGACACGGCCGCCCGGGATCGCCGCGAGCAGTTCGCGGGTGTACTCGTGGCGAGGGCGGGTGAACAGTTTCTCCGGCGGGCCTGTCTCGACGATGCGGCCGGCCCGCATCACGGAGACCTGGTGCGCGATCTGCCGTACGACGGCGAGGTCGTGCGAGATGAAGAGGTAGGCCACCCCGGTGTCGGCCTGCAACTCGGCCAGCAGGTCCAGGACCTGGGCCTGCACGGACACGTCGAGGGCGGAGACCGGCTCGTCGCAGACCACCAGGTCGGGGGAGAGGGCGAGGGCGCGGGCGATCGCCACGCGCTGCCGCTGTCCGCCGGACAGCTCCGCCGGCCGGCGCTCCAGTGTGGCGGAGGGGAGCGCCACACGGTCGAGGAGTTCGCGGGCCCGGGTGAGCCGGGAGGCGCGGTCACCGACCTTGAAGGCGCGCAGCGGCTCGGTGATCACCTCGCCGATGGAGAAGCGCGGGTCGAGCGAGGCGTACGGGTTCTGGTAGACGAGCTGGGCGCGGCGGCGCAACTGCCTGGCCTGGGCGCCCTTGGCGGTGGTGACGTCGGTGCCGTCGAACAGGATCTGCCCGGCGGTCGCGTCGGCGAGGCGGAGCACCAGGCGGGCGGTGGTGGACTTGCCCGAGCCCGACTCGCCGACCAGGGCGAGGGTCTGGCCCCGGTGGAGGGCAAGGCTGACGTCGTCGACGGCGCGCAGGGTGCGGGGCCCGTCCCCGGTGCGGGGCAGCCTGAACTCCTTGACCAGGTTGCGCACTTCGACCAGGGGCGCCGTCTGAGCCTCGGGGAGGGAGACCGGGGTGCGGGGCGGGGCGGCGGTCAGGCTCGGGGCACTGGCCAGCAGGTGCCGGGTGTAGTCGTCCTGCGGGTCGGCCAGGATGTCACGGGTGGGGCCCGCCTCGACGACCTTGCCCTGGGACATCACCACCAGCCGCTGTGCCCGGTCGGCGGCGACCCCGAGGTCGTGGGTCACGAGCAGGACCGCGGTGCCCGACTCCTCGGTGAGGCGCTGGAGATGGTCGAGGATGACCCGCTGGACGGTGACGTCGAGCGCGCTGGTGGGCTCGTCCGCGATGATCAGCTCGGGCCGGGCGGCGATGGCGATGGCGATCAGGGCGCGTTGCCGCATGCCGCCGGACAGTTCGTGCGGATACTGCCGGGCCCGGACGGCCGCGTCGGGCAGCCCGGCCCGGTCCAGCACGGCGACCGCCTCGGCGGGAGCCGATCGGCGGGTCGCCAGACCATGGATGCGCAGCACCTCGGCGACCTGGTCGCCGATCCGCTTGACCGGGTTGAGGGAGACGGTCGGGTCCTGGGGGACCAGTCCGATCCGTGCTCCGCGTACGGTGCGCAGTTCCGCCTCCGACAGGGTGGCGAGATCGTGCCGGCCGAAGCGGACTGTGCCCGCGTCGATACGGCCGTTCGCCGACAGGAGCCGGGTGATGGCGTGCGCGGTCGTGCTTTTGCCGGAGCCGGACTCGCCGACCACCGCCGTCACCTGTCCCGGCCACACGTCGAGGTCCACGCCCCGGACGGCCTCGACCGTGCCGCCCCGGGTGCGGTACGACACCGACAGGCCGCGTATCTCCAGCAGTGGTGTGGTCACGTCCTCACCGTTCTCACGTTCGTCGGTCATCGCTGCCGGGACCATTCGCCGTCCAGCGCCCGTGCGATGCGGTTGGTGGCCAGCACGGTCGCGGCGATCGCCAGCCCGGGCAGTGCTGTCAGCCACCAGGCGTTGGCGAGGTAGTTGCGGCCGTCGGAGATCAACGTGCCCCATTCCGGGGCCGGCGGGGGAGCGCCGTAGCCGAGGAAGCTCAGAGCCGACACGGCCAGGATGGAGGAGCCGAAGTCGAGGGTGGCCAGCACGATCACCGGGCCCGCCGCGCCCGGCAGCACATGCCGGCCCAGTACCGAGTACCAGCGGGCCCCGCTCGCGCGCGACGCCTCCACGAACACCGCCTGCCGCACCCGCAGCACCTCCGCGCGCGCCACTCGGGCGAACGCTGCGACGCTGGCGATGCCGACCGCGACCGCCACTTTCACCGTGCCGTAGCCCAGCGCGGTGACCAGGGCCAGGGACATGAACAGCGCGGGGATGGACAGCAGCACGTCGACGAAGCGCATCAGCACGTCGTCCACCCAGCGGCCCACGAACCCGGCGACCACCCCGAGCAGCCCGCCGACCACGAACGCCACCAGCACCGCGATCAGCGTGGCCTTCAGGGACAGCTGGGCACCATGGACGACCCGCGAGAACACATCGCGGCCCAGTTCGTCGGTGCCGAACCAGTGACTGCCGCTCGGGCCGCGGAAGTTCTGCGACGGCACGCCCTTCAGAGGGTCCTGCGAGGTGAACAGGTCGGGCCAGAACGAGGCCAGTACCACCAGCACGAGGACGACCACCGACAGCAGCAGACCCGGGCGGCGCACCACGAAGCGCAGCAGCCGCCGTACGTCCACGCGGTGTCCCGGCTCCGGCCCCGGCCCCGCCTCGACCGGGCGGGCCAGTCCCAGCGCCGCCTCGGCCGGGTCGTCGACAAGGCTCTGGCTCATGCGAGTGCCGCCCTTCTGTCCGAGGCCACCATGATCCGCGGGTCCAGGAGCGGATAGACCAGGTCGATGACCAGGTTCGTCGTCACGAAGATCAGCGCCCCGAACACCACCACCCCTTGGACCAGCGGGATGTCCTGGGCCGTGACCGCCGCCGCGGTGACGCGGCCGAGGCCGTCGCGGGAGAACACCGTCTCGACGACCACCGAACCGGCGATCAGCTGCCCCACCAGGAGGCCGACGACCGTCAGCGCCGGCAGGGACGCGTTGCGCAGGGCGTGCCGCAGATGCACCCGCCACCGGTCGGCGCCCTTGGCCCGCGCGGTCTCCACATACGCCTGGTCCAATGCGGTGAGCAGGCTCTTGGCGAGCACCTGGGCGATCTGCGCGCCGGCCGGGACCGCCAGCGTCAGGGCCGGTAGCACGAGCCCCTTCAGGCCGCCGTTGCCGAACGCGGGGAACCAGTGCAGCCGGAAGGAGAACGTCTCGACGAGCAGCAGCCCCACCCAGAAGGTCGGGACGGACACCCCCAGCGGCGGCAACGACAGCAGCAGCTGCCGCAGCCAGCGCCGAGCGGTGTAGGTCGCCAGCACCGCCAGACCACCGCCGAGCAGCACCGCCAACAACAGGGCGGCACCGGTCAGTTGGAGGGTCTGCGGCAGCGCGTCGGCCAGCGTCGAGGTGACCGGACGGCCGGTGGCGACCGAGTCGCCGAAGTCCCCGCTCACCGCCCGTCCCAGATAGTCGGCGTACTGCACCAGCACCGGCTTGTCGAAGCCGTACTCGTGCCGCAGCGCGGCCAGCCGGGCCGGGTCGACGTCCCCCGAGTCCATCCCGGCACTGGCCATCGCGGTGACCGGGTCACCGGGCAGCCAGTTCAGTACCAGGAACGACACCGTGTACGCCGCCCACAGCACCCCGACTGCCTGCGCCAGTCGCTTGATCACATAGCGGCGCATGCGCTAGCCGATCCAGGTGTCGTGCAACTGGATGCGGCTGCCCGAGTCGAAGTCGAGGCTGTGCACCTTCTTCGACACGGCCAGCTGGGTCTGGAGTTCCACCACCGGCACGTTGTACGCGCTCTGCACGATCAGCTTCTGTGCCTCGTCCACCAACCGCTCGCGCTTGGCGGTGTCCGTGGTCGCAGCCTGGCCGGACAGCGCCGTGTCCAGGGAAGTGGCGGGAACGCGGTAGAAGTTGGCCAGCCGGCTGGAGAAGGAGGTTCGCAGGATGTCCGGGTCGGAGCGGGTCACGTTGCTCCACACCAGGTCGAAGTCACCGCCCTGGAGCGTGGTGGCGAACTGGCTGACCTGACCCTGCTTGAGCACCACGTCGATCCCGACGGCCTTCAACTGCTGCTGGACCAGCTCCAGTGCAGGCTGGTTGGTGGCGGCGTTGGGGAACCAGCTGATGGTCAGGCTCAGCTTCTTGCCGTCCTTGGCGCGTATGCCGTCACCACTGGCTTTCCAGCCGGCCGCTTCCAGCAGGGACTTCGCCTTGGCCGCGTCGAAGGCGAGGTCCGAGGAGAGGTCGGTGTAGTCGGGCGTGGTGTGCGCCAGGACGCTGGTCGCCGGCTGGGTGCCGGTCGGGAACACGGTGTCGGCGATCTGCTTGCGGTCGATGGCCGCCAGGATCGCCTGACGCACCTTCACGTCCTTCAGCACTGGCCGCGAGTTGTTGACGCCGAGCCCGAAGACCACACCGGGGTTGGCCCGGCGCAGCAGGGTGACGTGACCGCCCCCGAGCGCCGCCTCGTTGGCCTTGCCGACGCTGCTGATCGCGTCCACCTGCCCGGACTGGAGGCTGCCCGCCCGCACCCCCGCCTCGGGGACGACCTTGAAGACCAGCTTGTCCAGGTAGGCCTCGCCCTTCTTGGCCCACCGCGAGGAGCCCCAGGCGTATCCGGTGCGCTTGGCCAGGGTGATCGACTGGTTCTGGACGTACTGCTTGAGCACGAACGGCCCCGACCCGATCACACCGTCGCTGCACTTCTGCTGCGGGGTCTTCTTCACGCTCGCCGACGACTCGATGCCCAGCGAGTGGGTCGAAGTCGCCTGGATGAACTGGGCGTTGGGCTCCTTGAAGGTCACCTTGACGGTGAGCGGGTCCACCGCGGTGGTGCTCTTGACGCCGCTGAGATAGCCCTGGGCGAGGACCCCGAGGGCGCCGAGCTTCGGCACCGCGTCGAAGTTGTCCTTGACCACCTGTGCGGTCAGCTGGGAGCCGTCGCTGAAGGTGACGCCCGAGCGCAGATGGAAGGTGAACTCCGTGGCGTCGGCGTTGATGTCCCAGCTCTTGGCGAGCCACGGCACGATCTTGCCGGTCCTGGGGTCCTGGTCGGTCAGGGAGTCCACGGTCTGGCGCACCGAGTAGATGCTCTCGTTGCTGCCGACCTGCTGTGGATCCACGCAGCCGGCGTCGGAACCCACCGCGAAGGTCAGGGTGCCGCCGGACTTCGGCCGGCTGCTTCCGCTACTGGAGTTGTCGCCCGAACCGCAGGCGGTCAGCAGAACACTGGTGGTCAGCAGGGCGGCGAGGGGCGCCCAGCGGGGGGCTCTGAAAGCCGGAAGTGCGTTCACGGAGGGTTCTCCTACTCGTGTCACCAGGCATGGAGGCGCCGTACAAGGCACGACCGTGCATGGGTGTGCGGCCCCGGCCGGTACAAGACCGGTGGCGGGGAGGCGCTGTGCAGACAGGGATCAGGGGGGAGCGGGGGGCAGCCGCAGGCGGGTGCGGTGACGACTGGCGCGTGCCCGGACTACGACCGGCGGCGGAAGGGGCCGTCAGGCCTGACAGAGACAGCTGGTCGAGCGCTTGAGGTCGATGTGGCGCCGGCGCGAGAACCGGGAGAACACGGTGGCGCCGGCGAAGCGAGCGCTGAGGTCACCACCGTGCCGCATGCCGATCCTCCCCATTTCCGGCCCCGGTCACGGGGCCACGCGCTTGCGGGATCGTCGGTGATCCCGCCGGGCTTTCACCTGGAGCACCCCACCGCGCGGGAGGGTTGCCGGTCAGCGAGCCAGGGCTTGACGCTGACACTCAATGCCGTTCGTGATCGTACGGAGGGCTCTTGTCGTACGTCAATGCCGGAAAGCGACGCCCGCAGGGGCAGTGGGACCGGCACCGGGTCCGGCTCAGGAACCGCCGCGCTCGCGGGGGATCTTCTGGCCGGCCTCGATCGCCACCGGCAGCCGGTTCTCGGCCGGGGGCAGCGGGCAGGTGGCCAGGTCTGTGTAGGCGCACGGCAGGTTCGTGGCGCGGTTGAAGTCCAGGACGACCGTGCCGTCGGCGGCGGGCGGCTCCAGGGCGAGGGCCCGGTTGGCGGCGTAGGTGGTGACCCCGGAGGTCTCGTCGGTGAACAGCACCGTCAGCCGGCCCGCACCATGGCCGGGGAACGCGGTCAGCGACAGCGGGCGCCCGTCCAGCTCGAACTCGATCCTGCCCGGAGCGTCGTACACATGCTCAAGGCCCTCGACCGCGGCGCCCACGGTGGTCGGCCGCGGCGTGTCGAAGGGGATGTAGCGGCCCGTCACGGCCCAGCGCGGGTCGGGGGCGTAGGCGGGCGTTCCGGTGAAGGCCGTGCGCAGCGGCGCGTCCGGGTGCCGGGGGCGCACGATGTCGTTGCCGCCGCGCTTGGCGACCTCGATGACGGCGTCTCCCCACACGGCGTCGACGCTGCCGCGTTCGGGAAGGACGCCGAAGTGGTGTTCCCCGTGCACCGGCGTTCCGTCGACGACCAGTTCCTCGTCGTCGTCGAGGTCTACGACGACCCCGTCGGGGCCGGTGCGCCACGCGCCGGGCGCGTCGGCGAAGCGCTGGGGCCGGTCGTCGAGCCAGTGCAGGCCGGTGATCGCCAGGAACCCGTGCGGGTCGGCGAGCCGGGCCTCCTGGGCGCGGTGCCACTCCAGCCAGTTCTCGGTGAAGGCACGGAAGTCGGTCGTGGTGGCCTCGGTGGTCATGAGTTCTCCTTCGTCACAGGGGTGCAGTGGGGCCGGTCGGGCCGTCGGTTCGACCGGCGTGCTCAGCGGGCCAGTTCGCCGAGGAGTCGCCAGGTGCGTCGGCGGTCGGCTTCTCCCGCGATCTCAGTGCCCGTGAACACGACCTCGGTGGCGCCGGCGTCGCGGTAACGGCGTACCTCGGCCTCGACGGTCTTCTCGTCGCCGATCACGGCCAGGTCGGCGGCCCGCCGGCCGCCGGAGAGTTCGATGACCCGGGCGTAGGACGGGATCTGTTCGTAGAACGCGAGGTTCTCGGTGGCCTTGGCCCGCACCGCCTCCACGTTGTCGGTGACCACCCCGGGTACCAGGGCCACGACCCTGGGCGCGGGGCGGCCGGCGGCCTCGGCGGCTGCGGTCAGGGCGGGCACGATGTGGTCCGCCAGGGCGCGCGGTCCCGCCAGGTAGGGCAGGATTCCGTCCGCCAGCCCACCGCTGACCCGCAGCGCCTGCGGCCCCATCGCGGCGACCAGCACGGGGACGCCGCTCTCGGCACCTGGTACCCGCGCCGGGACCGGGGTGGTCGCGGTGATCAGCTCACCGTGGAAATCGGCCGTGCCGGTCTCGGTCAACTGCCGCAGTGCGGTGAGGAATTCACGCAGGCGGGCGATGGGGCGTTCGAAGGGCAGGCCGAAGCCGGTCTCCGTCAGCAGTTTCGTGCCCAGGGCCAGGCCGAGGTGGTAGCGGCCGTGGGTCGCGGCCTGGGCGGTCTGGGCCTGGCTGGAGACCAGCAGCGGGTGGCGGCCGAAGACGGGGATCGCGGAGGTCCCGACCTGCAGTCCGGGCGCCTCGCGTCCGACGATCGCCGCGAGCTGGGGTGAGTCCGCGCCGAAGGTCTGCCCGAACCAGGCCGACTGCAGACCGGCGCCCGCGGCTTCCTGGGCCAGTTGTACGGTGGCGTCGACCTGGTTCGGCGCGTCGGACGCGTTGAGCGCTACTCCAACAGTCATGTCAGTCAGAACGGGCGTCGGCCGGACCCGCATTCCGGTCCGTGTGTGACAGCTTCTTGTCAGTCATGTGTACTCAGTCCTGAGTGGAAGGGCCGTCCCGGTGCTCAGCCCGCCTGCCGTCGGTCCGGCGCGGACCGGTGCGCGAGGGGTGCGCGCAGGCCGAGGTTCTCGCGCAGGGTGGTGCCGGTGTACTCGGTGCGGTAGATCCCGCGTTCCTGCAGTTCCGGGACGGGGTGCCGACGTGCCCGCGCTGCGGGCCGAGCGCGATGGCGGTCTCGCGCAGCGACCAGCCGTGCGCCTCTGCCTCGCCCGCCATTCGGCCACGACCGCGCGCGGATCGGTGATGCGCCGGGCGCCGAAGGAGCCGTCGTTCTCGGTGACGACCGGATCCTCCTTCGGCAGCGGCCCGTCGGCGTCGCTGTGGCCGGCCGACCGCCCGCAGCCGGCGCCGGATGTCGTCGGCGAAAGCCAGTGCGTCGTCGAAGTCGTTGCCGTGCGCGGAGAAGATGACGTCGGCGTTGCGTGCGGCGAAGTCGCGCCCCTCGCCGGAGTCACCGGCCTGGAAGATCACGGGGTGGCCCTGGGCGCTGCGCGGCAGGGTGGGGGCGAGGTCGACGTCGCTCCCGCGCCCGCGCGGCCGCGTCGGCGACCAGGGGGCGTCCCCAGGCGCGGGCCGCCTCGGGACGTTCCTCCTCCGTCACCACCCACCCGGCGCGGCCGGCGGAGATGTGGTCCAGGGACGCCAACTTGGCTGAGACATGGAAGGGTTGGGCATACGTGACGGGGACGACGGGCGCGATCCCGATGGTGCTGGTGGACGCCGCGACGAAGGTCGCCCGCTCGACCGCGCCGATACGGCCCACGGGGTTTGGTGAGGCGCCGGGCGGCAGTACGCCGTCATCCAGGGTGATCAGGGTGAACCCGGCGTTCTCGGCGATGGCGGCGACCTGGGCCACGCGGCGCGGGGTGAGCAACTGGTCGGGCGAGTGGGCGGCGCGGCGCCAGGCCGCGGGGTGGGCGCCGTCGCCGTCGATCTCGACGGCGAGGTGCAGGGAGGGGCCGGGCAAGGGGAGTTCCTTCCGGGAAACACGAGAACTCGCGGCCACAGGGCCGCGACGAGACGGCCGGCGGGACGGCCGGCAGGGGTCAAGCGTGTACGGAAGGACAGACGGCGGAGGAGGTACGGCAGTAGTCGACATGCCGCCGGGTGATCAGCCGTGCACTGGCGCACGCACCGCGCGGTGCCGCGCCCAGTACGTGCATCAAACCCTCCACCTGTCAGGAACTTTCCCGTTCAACGTACGTCGCCCGCCCCTGTGAGTGTCAAGGTCGACCATGGCCAAGGTGCATCTCATCCGCTGGGGCGCATGGTGGACGCATCTTTCCCGTTGTGCTTTGATCCGGTCATGGAGACCACTGGCCCGGTGCACACGGTGCTGCTCGACCCGTTCTGGGTGAGCCGCCGCGCCGACCAGTTCGACCAGGTCTGTCGCTGATCGCCGTTCGACGGCTCGCGATCTCGGTCTTCTCTTTCTGCCTGCAGCCTTCTCTCGACCTCAACCACCCGCTCTCCGGGCGTAGTTGTGAGGTGCGCGCGTTCCGCCCTGCCGTGAAGGAAACCCCATGGCCCAGTCCACAGCCCTGCCTGTCATCGACATCTCCCGCTTCCACGCCCCGGACGCGGACCGTGACGCCTTCCTCGCCCAACTCCGCTCCGCCGCGCACGAGGTGTGCTTCTTCTCCGTCACCGGGCACGGCGCCCCCGCGGCACTGCGGGAGGAGGTGTTGAGCGCGGTACGCCGCTTCTTCGCGCTGCCGGAGAAGCAGCGGCTGGGAATTGAGAACATCAAGTCGCCTCGGTTCCGGGGCTATACGCGCACCGGCACCGAATCCTGATCGCCGACCTCGAAACCGGTCTGCGGGCAGCCGCCGTATGAACCACACCTCACGCATCCAGGGAGCAAGATCCGCCATGCGCCGCAGCACCGCCGTCCGGCTCGCCGCCACCGCAGCCCTGCGCGGCCTGGCCGTGACGGCGTCCGACTTCGCCGAGCTCGTGGTCCCCGAGCTGCGCCGACGCGGCCTGTTCCGCACCCACTGCGCGGCTCGTACGCGGCGCGACCACCTGGGCCTGCCGCGGCCGTCCCGGCAGGCGTAGATGCTCCCGGGAGAAGACCGCGCCGGACGACGGGTGCTGCTGGTGTGCATGGCCGCGGGCGCCACGACCCTGCTGGATCAGGCCGTCCTGAACATCGCGGTCCCGAGCATGCGCCAGTCCATCGGAGCCACCGGGGCGGACGTCCAGTGGATCGTGGCCGGGTACTCGCTGGCCTTCGGCCTCGCCCTGGTCCCCGGCGGCAGCCTCGGTGACCTGCAGGGGCGCAAGCGTCTCTTCCTGGCCGGGGTGGCGGTCTTCCTCCTGGCCGGGGTGACGGCCGCGACGGGAGGAGGGCCCGGGACCCTGATCGGTGCCCGGCTGGTGCAGGGTGCCGCGGCCGGGCTGGTCAACTCGCAGGTGATCGGCACCATTCAGGACGTCTTCCACGGTCAGGCCCGCGGTCGTGCGCTGGGCCTCTACGCCGTCACCGGCGGCGTGGCCACGGCCCTCGGCCCGCCATTCGGCGGTGCGCTCGTCGCCGGACTCGGCCCCGAGGCGGGCTGGCGGTGCTGCCTGTTGCTGAGCTCACCGTGCGCGGTACTCACCCTGACCCTCGCGGCCCGCTGGCTGCCCCCGCCCCGGCGCACCGCCCGCAACTCCCGGCTGGACGTCCTCGGCCTCGGTCTGCTGTGCGGCTGCACGCTGACGCCGATGGTGCCCTTCATCCGCACTCCGGGCAGCGGGGCAGAGGCACTCCTGTGGGGAACCGCTGTGTGCGCTCTGGCAGCCGTCTTCGCCGTGCACCAACGCCTACGGGTGCGAAGGGGCCGTCAGCCACTGGTGCACCCGGCGCTGACCTCGTCCAAGCCGTACATGCTGGGCACGGCCGTCGCCATGGCCCAGTTCGGCTCCTCACTGGCCGCGTTCCTCGTGCTCACCGTCTTCCTGCAGGACGGGCTCGGCCTGTCCGCTCTGCTCACGGCGGCGGTCACCCTTCCCGGGGCGGTCGGGATGGGCATCTCCTCGGCCCTCGCTTGGCGGCTGGTGCGGCGGATCGGACCGCGCACGGTGACCGTCGGTCTGACGCTGGGCATCGGTGCCGCCCTGGCGGGGGCGGCGGTCGCGCTCTGCATGCCGACGGCGGTGCTGCCCATGGCTCTGGCGGGAACGCAGCTGATGTCGGGCGTCGCCGGAGGGCTCACTGTCTCACCCAACCAGACCCAGGTGCTCCAGCACGCTCCGGCAGAGGCCGCGGGAGTGGGCGGCGGGATCCTGCAGATGACCCAGCGAATCGCGGCGGCCGTCTGCCTCAGTGCCGTCCCCGCGGTGTATCTGCACGCCGCTTCCGGTCCGCCGGGAGGCAGTCACCCCCGGGCCGGGTACGCGCTGGCCTCCTGCGTCTGCGCCGGCCTTCTCGCCGTCGCCCTGCTGCTGTCCCTGCTGCGCCGGGCCGCCACGCCGCCCCGCCCGTCGGCATTCACGCCGGCGAACCACGCCGGCGTGGTCCCCCGCCCCAAGGAGACGACCTGACCACCTGTGGCGCGGGTGCCGCACCCGTGGGCCCCACCTCGCCGAAACCCAAGGAGAACAAGTGAGTTCGACCAGAACCCGGCCCGCCCTCGCCGTCCTGGGCGCGGCGGCGCTGCTGACCGCCTCCGTCGCCGTTCCACAGGCCTCGGCTGCCGGCCGTACGTCCACGGCTCTCGCCTGGTACGACACCACAGCCGAGACCATCGCGACGGCCGGGGCATACACCCAGATCACCAATAGCCGTACCTGGGCCATCAGTTGGCTCGCAGCCGCCCGGGCCACCCGGAGCGTCCCCGCCGGTGTCGACCGCGGTGCGTATCAGGAGGCGGCGCTCGCCGGGGCCGTACACCGCGCGCTGGTGGCGCTGGTCCCGAGCCGAACGGAGCAGCTCGACGCGAAGTTCAAGGAGACTCTCGACGCGATTCCCGACGGCCCGGCCGAGGAGCGGGGCGTCGCGGCGGGGGAGAAGCAGGCCGACCTCGTCCTGACGTCGAGGCAGGGCGACGGTCTCGACCCCGCTTCGGTCAATGCGCCCTATCCCGTCAAGCCCGTGGCGCCGGGCGTGTGGCAGCCGACGCCACCCGACTACGCGCCGGCGGCCCAGTACGGCAACCGTCTCGCCAAGCCGTTTCTGCTGAAGACGCAGAGCCAGTTCCGGCTCGCCCCGCCGCCCGCCCTGGACTCCGAGCCCTATGCCGCCGATCTCGCGGAGGTGCGGGCGTACGGCGCCGCGGACAGCGCGGTGCGCAGCGCCCGCCAGACCGAGACCGCCACCTTCTGGCTCGGCTCCTCCCTCACCCTCTACACCGAGCCGCTGCGGGTGGCGCTCTCCCGCACACATCAGGGGATCGCCGGGCAGGCGCGGCTGGTCGCGCTGTTCCATGTGGCGCTGGTGGACACGCAGATCGCCACCTCCGACAGCAAGTACGCCTACGAACGCTGGCGTCCGGTGACCGCGATCCGCAAGGGCACGATCGAACCCGACCCCGACTGGACGCCGCTGCACACTACCCCGGCGCACCCGGACTACCCGAGCGGCCACAACACCTACGCGGGCGCCGCGCAGACCGTGCTGTCGGCGCTGGTCGGGCCGCGTACCGCCCCGTTCGCACTGACCAGCCCCACCGCGCCGGGCCTGACCCGGACCTACACCGCCTGGAAGCAGCTCTCGGACGAGAACGTCGACGCCCGGGTCTTCTCCGGTATCCACACGAGGTCGGCCGACGAGGCGGGGATCACGCTCGGCGTGAACGTGGCAGGGTACGTCCTGCAGAACACGGCACGGCTCTACGCTCCGCGCTGACTCTCCGCGCTGACTCTCCGCGCGCTCACCGGCATCGCGGCGCTCACTCGAACGCCGCCGCCGCGTCACGCAGGGCCTGGGACACGGCCGCCGGTGAGTCCGGTCCCGGCATAGGACCCTGTCGCCCGATTCGCGGTGAGGCCCGATTCGATCAGCGTGGCCTCAGCATTCAGCGCCCAGCGGCCTACCGGTCGCACCAGGTCGACCGAATCGGGCGACAGAGTCGCACAGGGTGGGCGTCTGCGGTGGGCGTCCCCGTCAGGACAGGCAGCCCACGTGGGCGAGTGCCTGCTTGAGCAGGACTCCCTGGCCGCCCGGCATCTCGTTCTGCACCAGTGGCGACGCGGCCTCTTGCGGGCTGAACCAGACCAGGTCCAGGGCGTCCTGGCGGGGGCGGCAGTCACCGGTCACCGGGACGATGTAGGCAAGGGC
>NZ_JBIBKK010000048.1:0-38442 GCF_042959105.1 Streptomyces sp. NPDC007917 | reverse complement strand
CACCCCCACACCCCCGTCATCAACCACTACGGCCCCACCGAAACCACCGTCGGCGCCACCGACCACCCCATCCCCCCACCCAGCAACGACACACCGACCACCGGCACCATCCCCATCGGCCGCCCCATGTGGAACACCCACACCTACATCCTCGACCAAACCCTCAACCCCGTCCCCCCCGGAACCCCCGGCGAGCTCTACATCGCCGGCACCCAACTCGCCCGCGGATACCTCAACCGCCCCGCCCTCACCGCCGAACGCTTCATCCCCAACCCCTACGGCCCACCCGGCACCCGCATGTACCGCACCGGCGACCTCGCCCGCTGGAACACCAACGGCACACTCCACTACCTCGGCCGCACCGACACCCAAATCAAAATCCGCGGCTTCCGCATCGAACCCGGCGAAATCGAAACCACACTCACCACCCACCCCACCATCACCCAAGCCACCGTCCTCGTCCGCGAAGACCAACCCGGCGACAAACGACTCATCGGCTACGTCGTACCCACCAACCCCAAAACACAAATCAACACCACACACATCCTCAACACCCTCCGAAACCAACTCCCCGACCACATGGTCCCCACCACCCTCGTCCAACTCGACCACCTACCACTCACCCCCAACGGCAAACTCGACCACAAAGCCCTCCCCACCCCCCAATACACCACAACCACCACCCACCGCCCACCCCGCACACCACACGAAGAAACCCTGTGCGAGCTGTTCGCCGAAGTCCTGGGCGTCGCCGACATCGGCATCGACGACAACTTCTTCACACGCGGCGGACACTCCCTCCTCGCGACTCGGTTGATCAGCCGCATCCGCACCACCCTGGATGTCGAACTCACCATCCGCGCCCTCTTCGAGGCCCCCACCGTCGCCGGACTCGCCGAGCGCATCAATGACGGGACGAGCCAGGATCCGTTCGATCCGCTCCTCCCGATCCGCTCGGGCGGCGAAGAGCCACCGCTGTTCTGCGTACATCCGGTATCAGGGCTCAGCTGGTGTTACGCCGGTCTGCTGCGGCATATCCCGGAAGGGGTCCCTATTTACGGGCTCCAGTCGCGCGGCCTGATGGGGAAGGAACCGCTGCCGACCTCCCTGGAGGAAATGGCGCGGGATTACGTGGAACTGATGCGCTCCGTTCAGCCCGTCGGTCCTTACCGGCTGCTCGGCTGGTCGTTCGGGGGCCTGGTCGCCCATGCCATAGCGGCACTGCTTCAAGGCCAGGGGGAGGTCGTCAGCTTGCTGACCATGCTCGACGCCTATCCGAACGACGGGGTTCTTCCGTCGGCCCCGGAAAAGGAAGAGGACCTGATATCCGCGTTGGCGGAGGGTGCCGGATATGAAATTCCGGAGGATGCCGATGCGGCGGATCTCTCCGCGCTTCTGCGTGACTACGCAAGGCAGCACATGGGCGAGGCGACCGGAGGCATCGCTCTCACCGAGGATGACATATCCGCGCTGGCCGTCGCGGTCGGTAACAACCGGGCGCTCGGGCGCTCCGCCACGCTGGATAAGTTCTCCGGCGATGTGCTGTTCTTCACCGCGGCCGTCGACAACCATATGCCGGTGGCCGCTCCTCGGGCGTGGGCTCCGTACATCACGGGACACGTGCACGAGCACCCGGTTCCCTGTGAGCACGTCAGCATGATGCAGCCCGGTCCGCTCGCCGAGATCGGCCGTACGCTGGCCGCATGGCTGGAGGGGCGGCCGGAGCGGTAAGCGGTCGGTTCGCAGCCGTCGTGCAGATGGGCCTGGTGGCGTGGTGTATGCGCCGCGCCGCCAGGCCCATCGGAGAGCGCGCCGAAAGGCGCGGTGTCAGTGGTTACCCGAAACCGTCTATCTCGCTTCCAGAACCGAGAAGTAAGAGCCGGGAATCGGGGTCACATTCGAAAGCGTGAATCCGGAATCGCTCAGCAAGGTCTCGAACTCGGCTGCCGTTCGTTCACGACCGCCGGTGAGCACCATCATCCCGATGTCGCTCCATCGACTGGGGTGCCATTCCTGGTCCTCCGGAACCAGCATTTCCACGATCAATAGCCGCCCACCGTCCTGCAGGGCCTTCCTGCTGTTGCGCAGAATGGCCACCACTTGGGTGTCCGTCCAGTCGTGCAGCACGCTGCACAGCATATGGGTGTCGGCCCCGGGGGGCAGCGATTCGAAGAAGTCTCCTTCTTCGAGCCTGCAGCGTTCTCCGAGCGACCGTATGTGCTCGGAATCCTTGATCATGTCGACGACCGACGGGCGGTCGAAGAGAATCCCTTTGACGTGATCGGCTTCGCGCAGGACGCGCTCCAGCATAAAGCCGTCGCCGCCCCCGATGTCCATGACCACGTCCGACTGCCGCCAGTCGGGCGTCGAGGAGAACTGTCCGTACAGCCGCCCGGTCCGCTCCCGCATCCGGCGCAGGAAAGCGCGATCGGCGTCACCGTTGGAGTTCTTGTGTGCGAAGAAATCCCCGCCGTGGACGCTGTCGAAGACCGAGCGCCCGGTGCGGATGGTGTCGATACCGCGGAGCCAGGCCCGTTGGGAGTCGGCGTTCAGTACGGATTCGCGGACGCTGTTCGGGGAGTCCGCGCGGAGGCGGTGTCCGCTCTCGGTCAGCCGGAAGGAGCGGGACGGGTCTTCCAGGAGCAGGCCCACTGAGACCAGGGCACGCAGCAGGCGGTAGAGGGATTCGGTGTCCGACTCCGTGGCGGTTGCTATGTCCTCGACGGTCACGGTGCCCGTCGCTATGACATCGGCGATGCGCATTTCGGCCGTGATGCGCAGCACGTGCGGCAGCACGGCGACACAGCTGTCGTCCGCCAGGGCCAGGTAGTCCGCGAGCAGTGCTTCTGGCGTGAGTGCGCTCATCTGCCGACCTCTCTCATATCGATTTCCTTCGTTCTCCGTTCGTCGAACGGAGGCAGGCTGAACGGAACGGGCTGAACGGAATGGGCTGAACGGGACCTGCCAATTGGAACGGGGCCGAACGGGGGAACGGTCCGGAAGGGCGTACCTTCCGGACCGTTGATCAGGATCATGTATAGACGGTGACCTCGGGCGGAATCTAGGCCTGCGAGGCCCCCGCCGCGACGCCGCGCAGGCGGTCGCGGATCACGCGCACCGCGGCCTCGGCGTTGTCCACCGTGACGGTGAAGATCCGGCCGTCGCCGAGCCGGACCACCAGGCCCTCGCCACGGCGCACGATCACCGCGGTGCCCTTCTCGGGGCGCCAGCGGTAGCCCCAGCCGCCCCACTGGCATGGGGTGACCCGGGGTGCGAAGTCCGCGTGGACCACGTCGTTGAGCGGGATGCGGCGCCGGGGCAGTCCCATGTGGCCGCAGCGCACCTCCAGGGCCTCCTCGTCGACCCGTACGGCCACGTGGACGAAGGCCAGGGTGCCGAAGAGCATCAGCAGTCCGGCCGCGAGGCAGCCGATCACGGACATGAGGAGGGGGGCCAGGCCCGAGGTCCAGGGAGAGGCCACGGCCAGGTCGATGCCGAGCGCCACACAGGCGGCGCCCCCGGCGGCCAGCAGCCACTGGGCACGGTTGTGCGCCCGCCCGGTCCAGATCTCAGGGGGCCGCTCGGCCCCGGCCGGCTCGTCCCGCTCGTCGTCCTCGCCGTGGTGCCTCATAGCTGGCAGGGTACCCACCTTCCGCTGCCCCGGCAGAGGACTGTGGTAGGGACCATGAACGGTTTGTGGGCGAGCCCGGCCCCGAGGCCGGGGGTGTCAGCCCCGGGCCAGGGGTTCAGCCGCCAGCAGACGGCCCTCGGCGTAGGTCAGGGCGGCCTCGGGCATCGCCGACTCGCGGCCGCTGAGGAGGACGGTGAGCCGCCCCGGGGAAAGGTCCGCGAGGGCCGACGTGGCCGGCTGGGGCGCCTCGCCCGAGGGGCCGGGCATGGCGCCGATCCGGCGCAGGGCCTGGGCGGCGACGGCTCCGGCGGATCCGTGCAGGGCGATCGGCGGGGCGCCGGCCGGCTGGACGGCGGCCCGGATGCGGTCGGCGACCAGCTCGTAGTGGGTGCAGCCCAGGACGAGGGCGCGGATGTCGCGCGGAGTGCGGGCCGCGGCGTCGGCCACCGCGGCGTCGATCGCCGCCGAGTCGGCGTGCTGTACGGCCTCAGCGAGTCCGGGACAGGCCACCTCCGTCACCTTGACCCCGTCCGCGAAGTCTCGGATGAGCCGGCGCTGGTAGGGGCTGCCCGTCGTGGCAGGGGTAGCCCAGATCGCGACGGGTCCGCCGCCCGCCGCCGCGGGCTTGATCGCGGGTACGGTCCCGATGACCGGCAGCGCGGGCTCCAGCTCGGCCCGCAGCGCGGGCAGGGCGTGCACGGAGGCGGTGTTGCAGGCGATGATCACCGCGTCGGGGCGGTGCGCCGCGGCGGCGCGGACGCAGGCCAGTGCGCGCTGGGTGACGTCTTCGGGGGTACGCGGGCCCCAGGGCATGCTGTCGGGGTCCGAGGAGAGGACGAGATCGGCGTCCGGCCGGAGCCGGTGCACCGCGGCCGCTGCCGGGAGCAGGCCGATTCCGGAGTCCATGAGCGCGATCTTCACCCGGTTACTTTAATGGATCGCCCCGATGCGTCCGGCGACCGGGCCCCTGTTCGGGCAGACTGCCACGGTGAACGCGCTGACGTGGATCGCCTTGGGGTCACTTGCCGTGTGGGGGTGGCTGCTGCTGGGCCAGGGCTTCTTCTGGCGTACGGACGTCCGGCTGCCCGGCGGCGGTGTGCGGGTGGACCCCGGGGGCGACCCGGAATGCTGGCCTCCGGTCGCCGTCGTCGTCCCCGCCCGGGACGAGGCCGCCGTCCTCCCGGTGAGCCTGCCGTCGCTGCTGGCACAGGACTATCCAGGGCCGGCGGAGATCTTCCTCGTCGACGACGGCAGTACGGACGGCACCGGCAAGCTGGCCCGAGAACTCGCCGATGAGCACGGCGGGCTGCCGCTGACCGTGGATTCACCCGGTGAGCCGCCGCCGGGCTGGACGGGCAAGCTGTGGGCGGTGCGCCACGGCATGACGCTCGCCGAGGGCCGCCCGGACACGGAGTATCTGCTGCTGACCGACGCGGACATCGCGCATGAGCCGGACTCCCTGCGCGAGTTGGTGCGGGCGGCGCGTGGCTCCGGGCTCGACCTGGTGTCGCAGATGGCGCGGCTGCGGGTGGCGACGGCGTGGGAGCGGTTGATCGTCCCGGCGTTCGTGTACTTTTTCGCGCAGCTCTATCCGTTCCGGTGGGTCAACCGGGCGGGGGCGCGGACGGCGGCGGCCGCGGGCGGGTGTGTGCTGCTGCGGCGGGAGGCGGCCGAGCGGGCCGCGGTCCCCGACGTCGTCCGGCAGGCGGTCATCGACGACGTGGCGCTGGCCCGGGCGGTGAAGCGGAGCGGGGGGAGGATCTGGCTGGGGCTCGCGGACCGGGTGGACAGCGTGCGGCCGTATCCGCGGCTGGGCGAGCTGTGGCGGATGGTCTCGCGCAGCGCCTATGCGCAGCTGCGGCACAATCCGCTGCTGCTGGTGGCCACGGTGGCGGGGCTCGCGCTGGTGTACCTGGTGCCCCCGGTGGCGCTGTGTGCGGGGCTGCTCACGGGCCGCCCGGCGCTGGGGGTACCGGGCGCGGCCGCGTGGGCGCTGATGGCCGTGACGTACGTACCGATGCTGCGCTACTACCGGCAGACGCTGTGGCTGGCGCCGCTGCTGCCGCTGACGGCGCTGCTGTACCTGCTGATGACCGTGGATTCGGCGGTGCGGCACTATCAGGGGCGCGGCGCGGCGTGGAAGGGGCGTACCTACGCCCGTCCCGGCGCCGCGCCCTGACGGCCCGTCTCACTTGCGGCCGGGTGTCCAGTTCATGCCCCAGCCGTAGGCGTAGTCGAGGGTGCGCTGGGGGCTGACGCCGCGTTCGGGCACCAGGTAGCGGGCCTCGCGCTGGACCACGAGGTCACCGCCGTTGTTGGTGATCAGCGCGAGGGCGCAGACCGGGGAGGGGACGGTGCACTCGTCGAGCGAGAAGTCGATGGGCGCGCCGTGCTGCGGCTGGAGGGTGACGGTGGCGTTGAGGTTGGCGAAGCTGCGGGCGCCCTCGTAGACCGTGACGAACACGAGGATGCGGCGGAACGCGTTCTTGTGGTCGAGGTTGATGGTGAGGTTCTCGCCGGAGGCCCGGGCGCCGGTGCGGTCGTCGGCGTCGAGCTGGATGAACGGCGGCTGGTGCAGCGAGCCGAAGGAGTTGCCGAGCGCCTGCACGACGCCCTTGCTGCCGTCGGCGAGCTCGAACAGCGCGCCGAGGTCGAGGTCGAGGTCCCCGTGCATGGCGATGGCCTTGCCGAGCTTCTGGGCCCAGCCCTGGAACTGTTTGCGCACCTGCCAGTTGAGGTTCACGCGCAGGGCGCCTGAGGTACCGCCCTGCTTGGTGAGCGAGACGGAGGGGGCCTGCTTGGTCAGGGTGACCTTGGACAGGCTCACCGGGGCGGAAGCGGGAGCCGGGTATCCGGGGGCCGGCGGCGCGGCGGCCGGGTAGGCGGGCGCGGTCGGCGGCGGGGGCGGAAGCGGCGCGGACGGCTGTGCGGGCGCGGTTGGCTGTACGGGCGCGGGGGCGGCGGTCGGGGCGGGGACGGAGGCGGGGCCGGGGGCGTGCTGGGGCTCGTCGACGCTGATCCCGAAGTCCGTGGCGAGGCCGGCGAGTCCGCTGCCGTAACCCTGGCCGACGGCGCGGAACTTCCACGCGCCCTGCCGTCGGTAGAGCTCACCGAGCACGAACGCGGTCTCGACGGTGGCGTCCTCGCTGTCGAACCGGGCGAGTTCCGCGCCGCCCGAGGCGTCCAGTACGCGGATGAACAAGCCCGGGACCCGGCCGAAGCCGCCACCGTCCGCGGACGCGGCGAGCACCACGGTCTCGATGGCGGGCTCCACCCGGCCGAGGTCCACCGCAAGGGTGTCGGTCACGGTGTCACCGGTGGTTCGCTTGCCTTCGTGGCGTACGGCGCCCGAGGAGTGCGTCGGCTGGTTGTAGAAGACGAAGTCCGCGTCGGAACGGACCTTTCCGGATACCAGCAGCAGCGCCGAGGCGTCGACGTCCGGCACCCCCGGGCCGGTGCGCCAGCCCAGTTCGACCCGCACCGCCGACGCCGGAACCGGAACGTTGCTGCCCTTGCGCATCGCCATGCTGTCCCCCTGCCTTTCTGATCTGTTCATTCGGCCACGGACACACGATCATCGGACCGCGGTCGGCAACCCATCGAAAACGAGCTCTTTACAGGATCTCAACGTACCCTGCCGACCGTTTTTGCCAGATTCGCTCGGATTGGGGAACCCCGACCGCTCCCAGCCGGTAAAACAACCCTCTTACCGGACTCCCCAATCGGCACATCGTGGGCTTAACTTATGGGCTATGACCTCCCCCCGCGGTAGCTACGGCAGCGGCTACTACTCCTCGTCGTCCTTCCCGGACACCCCCATCTACGACAGTCTCGTCGCCGAGCGGGGGACACCGCAGATCGCGCCCATCCGAGTGGCCCCGCCGTATGACACCGGCAGCCACCTCCCGGCGTTGCCCTCCGCGCTGCCCGCGCTGCCGGCCGCGCCCTCCCCGCAGTACAACCCCTCGCAGGGGTACCAGGCGGGTGGAGGACAGCCGCAGCCCGGCGGGCTGCAGCAGACGCCCTCGCCGTACATCCCGCCGCAGGCGACGGGCCCGCGCGGCTACCCGGGGGCGCAGCAGCCCCCGCAGCAGCAGCAGCGTCCGGCGGCGCCCACGGGCTACGAGGCGATGCGCCCGGCCATGCCGCGCCCCGCCGCGCCCCGGCCGGCGGCCCCCGCGCCGTCGCCGTACGAGGACCCCTACGGCCGTCAGCAGCAGTACCCCGGCCGGCCGCAGCAGCCGGGGGGCGGCTACTGAGCCACCCGGCGCGGCGGGGCCCGGGTCACGCGTCCTGGGCCGGTCGTGCTCCGGGAACAGGTCCTGTTCCGGAGCGGCCGGCGCCGGGTCCGCCGGGGCCCATGACGGCCGGACCCTCGGCAGCCGGATCCCCTGCGGTCGGATCCCCTGTGGTCGGGGCTCATGGCGGTCGGGCCGGTGGTGTGGCTTGGGCACGACGCTGTCGGACCCGGCTGGCAAGATTGTCGGCATGGTCAATCCAGCGCTGAGCGCCGTCCACGTGTACCCCGTCAAGTCGGTCGCGGGGGCCGCTCCCCTCGAGGCGGTCGTCGAGCCGTGGGGGCTTGCGGGAGACCGGAGGTGGATGGTCGTCGAGCCTGGCGGACGGTATGTGACGCAGCGCCAGCAGGCCCGGATGGCGCTGGCTGCCGCCGAGCCGCTGCCCGGTGGCGGGATCCGGCTCACCGCGGCCGGGCATGAGCCGCTGACCGTCGCCGTGCCCGAGCCGGGGGACGAGGCGGCGGTGTCGACCGTACGGCTGCACGAGGAAGCGGTCGAGGTGGTCTCGGCCGGCGCGGCCGCCGACGAGTGGTTCAGCGGTTTTCTGGGCTCTCCGGTCCGCCTGGTCCATCTGGACGATCCGGCGCACCGCAGACCGCTGAATCGGGAGTACGCGCGCGGGGGCGAGACCGTCAGCCTCGCGGATGAGTTTCCGCTGCTGCTCACCACCACCGCGTCGCTGGACGCGCTCAACTCGCTCATCGCGCAGGGGGATCATCCTGACGAGGGGCCGCTGCCGATGAACCGCTTCCGGCCGAATGT
Organism: Streptomyces sp. NPDC007917; assembly: GCF_042959105.1. Taxonomy (NCBI): domain Bacteria; kingdom Bacillati; phylum Actinomycetota; class Actinomycetes; order Kitasatosporales; family Streptomycetaceae; genus Streptomyces; species Streptomyces sp. NPDC007917. The sequence goes on along the minus strand of NZ_JBIBKK010000048.1, from coordinate 29,751 downwards.
GGTGGTCGAGGGGACCGCGCCCTGGGCCGAGGACGACTGGCGGCGGATACGGATCGGCGAGGTCGTCTTCCGGGTCACCAAGCCCTGTGCCCGGTGCGTGATCACCACCACCGACCAGGGCACCGCCGAGCGCGGCAAGGAGCCGCTGCGTACGCTGGCCCGCCACCGGCGCTCCGGCGATCGGCTCCTCTTCGGCCAGAACCTGGTCCCGGAGTTCCCCGAGCTCTCCGAACTCCCCTCGGCCGCCAAGCCCTTGGAGGAAGGGCGCGGTGCGGCGACACTCCGGTTGGGCGACCGGGTGGAGATCCTCGACTAGCCGCCGGCCCCGTCCGGCCCGGCCATCAGGGCCGTTCGGCCCCTTCTCGATGGGGACGCGACCCCCGATGCTGATCACCAGCGCCTGGGAACCACCCTCGCCACCGGGGCGTGCCGGGCTCCCACTCCACTGCGGTGAGAGCCACGCGGACGGGCGTGCCCCCGTGCGGCGTGGGGCGCGAGGCCGGAAGGGGAGTCCGGCCTCGCGCCCCACGCGGACATCGACCACATGCGACACCGGCCATGGCGAGGTCGGCCCACACGACGTCAACCCGCCCGATGTCAGCACGACCCACGTCGGCACATCCCACGTCTACGCCCCCGACGTCGACGCGCCTGATGTCACTCGCCCGCGCGCCGGTCCCTGATCCGCTCGGCGATGACGGCGGCCTGGATGCGCCGTCCCACGCCCAGCTTGGACAGAATCGCCGAGATGCGGTTCTTGACCGTCTTCTCGGCGAGGAACAGCCGCTCGGCGATCTGGCGGTTGGTCAGCCCCTCGCCGATGAGCTCCAGGATCTCCCGTTCGCGCGGCGACAGCCGCTCCAGCTCGACCGGCCCGCTGGGCTGCGGCCCGCGCAGCCGGGCCATCACCCGCGCCGTCGCGCCCGGGTCGAGCATGGACCGGCCGCCGGCCACGGTGCGTACGGCCGACACCAGGTCGGAGCCGTTGATCTGCTTGAGCACATAGCCCGCCGCCCCCGCCATGATGGCGTCGAAGAGCGCCTCGTCGTCGTCGAACGAGGTGAGCATCAGACAGGCCAGTTCGGGCAGCCGGGCCCGCAGCTCGCGACACACCTCGATCCCCTCGTGGTCGCCGTCGTCGGCCGAGGAGCCGAGCCGTACGTCGAGCACCGCGACCCGGGGCCGGACGGCGGGGGCGCGGGCGATGGCCTCGCGCGCGTTGGCCGCCTCCCCCACCACACACAGGTCGGGCTCCGCGTCGAGCAGATCGCGCAGTCCGCGGCGCACCACCTCGTGGTCGTCGAGCAGAAAGACCCCGATGGGTGTCTCGGGCCCCGCGGGGTCGGCTGCCTGTGCCACTGCCTCATCCCTCCATGGCGCGCGGGGCGCGCCGGTCGTGATCCGCCGCCAGCTTTCCGCCCCGTCGCCGCGCGGGGTAAGGGGCCGTTCGGCCCTCGGCCGCCCGGACACCTGGCCGTGGCCCGCCTCAGGCCTGCTTCTTCTCCGCGATGAGCGGCCGCAGCACCCCGCGCAGATCACGCTCGCTGAGCGGCGCCAGGGCCCGGGCTGCGAGCCGTCCGCTGCGGTCGAGGAAGATGGTCGAGGGGATGGTCTGCGGATTGACACTGCCCCTGGGGAGCTTGAGCACGAGCCTGCCCATCTGGTCGTAGAGGCTGGGGTACGAGACGCCGTACTCCTCCTCGAACCTGATGGCCGCCTCCCGGCTCGGGTCCCGGGTGTTGATGCCGACGAACCGTACGCCCTCGGCCTCGGTCTCCTTGGCCACCTTCACCAGATTGGGCGCCTCGGCCCGGCACGGCGGGCAGTTCGAGCCCCAGAGGTTGACCACGACGATGTGGCCTTTGTAGTCCGCGAGGTCCAGCGGCTTGCCCTCGAGCGTCTTCCCGGAGATGCCTCGCAGCTGCTTGCGCTCGCCCGGGGAGTAGCTGCTGATCACCTCGTTGCCGCCGCCCGACTTCGAGGAGCCGTCCCCTGAGTCTCCGGAGGAGCTGGTCCCGGTCCCGCAGGCCGACAGGAGGAGGGCGGCAGCCAGCGCAGCGGCCGAACCGGAGGTGAGATGACGGGTGTTCATGTGATCAGCTTCGCAGGTCGCGGGCGCGCCTCGGCGCCCGGGTCCTCCCCCGGTCCGTTCACGGCGGTCCTTGGCGCGTTCACGGCGATATGCCGCCGGCATACGGCCCGTACAGGTCCAGCAGGCGGGTGCGGGCGGACTGCAGCCGGCGTCCGATCACCTGGGCGCAGGCGAGGGCGAGCTCGTAGCCGAGTTCGGTGTCCTCGTCGCACAGCCGGCGTACGGCCTCCGCGTCGAATTCGTGTGCGCGCACCGGGCTGAGCGCCTCCGCGCCCAGGTGCCAGGTGTCCGGCGGGAAGAGCCAGGACCAGCCGATCAGCTCACCGGGGCCCAGCGTTTCGATCACCGCGGGGCGCCGGCCGGGGACGTGCAGATCGAGGGTGACCGAGCCGGTTCGGATGATCCAGAAGCGGTCGGCCGTGCGCCCCTCCTCGAAGATGCGGGTGCCCGCGGGGAAGGACACTTCGCGGGCGAGCGCCATCATCCGATCGCGGTGCTCGGTCTTGAGTGAGCTGAGAAGTCCCTTCATGACCTCACTGTGCCGTCTCCTGCTCCCGCGCGCCCTTCGGCGCGGGCCGCGAGGGCCGGCCGAAGGGCGGTTGTGCCCGGTTTGTGGCATCGTCGTACAAGGTCCCGGGACCGGCACGGGCCGAACAGCCCGGACCGGGTACCAGGCGGCCCCCCGCGGTGTCCGGGCGGTGGCCCGAGAGTGGATCCGGAGCGGTTTTCGGTCGAAGTGCGGGGCGACGGTGTGCCCCCGGCGCCGGGCGGGGACCCGCCGCGATGAGCCGCCCGCCCTCACGGAGGCATGCATGGGACCGCAAGCCACGCTCACCGACCGGGAGCTGCACAGCCTGGACGCCCACTGGCGCGCGCTGAACTATCTGGCGGCGGGCCAGATCTATCTGACCGGCAATCCGCTGCTGGCCGAGCCGCTGCGCCCCGAGCACATCAAACCGCGGCTGCTGGGCCACTGGGGCACCTGTCCCGGGCTGAACCTCGTCTACACGCACATGAACCGGGTGATCTCGGCACGTGACCTGGACGCGGTGTGTGTCTGGGGCCCGGGCCACGGCGGGCCGGCCGTGTCCGCCGGGGCCTGGCTGGACGGCACGTACGGGGAGCTGTGTCCCGACGTGGGGCGGGACGCCGCCGGGATGGCCCGGCTCTTCCGCCAGTTCTCCACGCCCGGCGGGGTGCCCAGCCATGCCGCGCCGCAGGTGCCCGGCTCGTTCCACGAGGGCGGGGAGCTCGGCTACTCCCTCGCGCACGCCTATGGCGCGGCGCTGGACAACCCCGGTCTGGTGGTCGCCTGTGTGGTCGGTGACGGGGAGGCGGAGACCGGGCCGCTGGCCGCCTCCTGGCATTCGAACAAGTTCCTGGATCCGGTGTACGACGGCGCCGTGCTGCCGGTGCTGCACCTCAACGGCTACAAGATCGCCAATCCGGCCGTACTGGCCCGGCTGCCCGAGGGGGAGCTGGACGAGCTGCTGCGCGGCTACGGCCACGAGCCGCTGTACGTCACCGCCGCCGCGGGCGAGGACCCGGCGCATGCGCACCACGGCATGGCGGCGGCGCTCGATCTCGCGCTGGACCGGATCGCCGCCTTCCAGCAGGCCGCGCGCGAGGGCGGCGGGGCGCGCAGGCGGCCGCACTGGCCGCTGATCGTGCTGCGTACGCCCAAGGGCTGGACCGGCCCGGCGGAGGTGGCCGGGGTCCCTGTGGAGGGCACCTGGCGCGCCCACCAGGTGCCGCTCGCCGGGGTCCGGGAGGATCCGGGGCGGTTGCGGCAGCTGGAGCGCTGGCTGCGCTCGTACCGGCCGGACGAGCTCTTCGGCGCCGACGGCCGCCCGCGCCCCGAGGTTCTGGCCTGTGTGCCGGCGGGCGATCGCAGGCTCGGCGCCAATCCGCACGCCAACGGCGGCCGGCTGCTGCGCGAGCTGCCGCTGCGCGACCTGGCCGGGCACGCCGTCGCCGTGGACAAGCCGGGCACCGGGCTGCACGAGCCGACGCGGGTGCTCGGAGGGATGCTGCGCCAGGTGATGGCCGACACGGCCGAGCGCCGAGACTTCCGTCTGGTCGGGCCGGACGAGACGGCGTCCAACCGGCTGCAGGACGTGTTCGCGGTGACGGACAAGGCCTGGCAGGCCGAGACGGTGGAGACCGACGAGCACCTGGGGCCGCACGGCCGGGTCATGGAGGTGCTGTCCGAACATCTGTGCCAGGGCTGGCTCGAGGGCTATCTGCTGACCGGGCGGCACGGTCTGTTCTCCTCGTACGAGGCGTTCACCGACATCGTCGCGAGCATGGCCGCCCAGCACGTCAAGTGGGTCCAGACCGCCCGTACGATCCCCTGGCGGGCCCCGATCGCCGCCCTGAACTACCTGCTGACCTCACATGTATGGCGGCAGGACCACAACGGCTTCTCCCACCAGAACCCCGGGTTCATCGACCACATCCTCAACAAGGACCCGTACACGGTGCGCGTCTACCTCCCGCCGGACACCAACACCCTGCTGTGCGTCGCCGATCATGTGCTGCGCACCCGGGACGTGGTCAATGTGGTGGTGGCGGGCAAGCAGCCCTGCTTCGACTGGCTCGGCCTGGCGCAGGCCCGTGACCATTGCGCGCGCGGCCTCGGCATCTGGGAGTGGGCGGGCACGGAGCGGCCGGGCGGCGAGCCGGAGGTGGTCCTCGCCTGCGCGGGGGACGTGCCGACCCAGGAGGTGCTGGCGGCGGCGTCGATCCTGCGCACGCGGCTGCCGGAGCTGGCCGTCCGGGTCGTGAACGTCGTCGACATGGCCAAGCTGCTGCCGCGTCAGGAGCATCCGCACGGGCTGACGGACCGCGAGTTCGACGCGGTGTTCACCCGCGAGCGGCCGGTGATCTTCGCCTATCACGGCTATCCCTGGCTGATCCACCGGCTCACCTACCGGCGGTCCGTCCATCCGTGGATGCATGTGCGCGGCTACAAGGAGATGGGCTCCACCACCACGCCCTTCGACATGGTCGTGCGCAATGACCTCGACCGCTACCGGCTGGTCATGGATGTGCTGGACCGGGTGCCGGGGCTCGCGGTCCGCGCCGCCGGGCTGCGCCAGGCCATGGAGGACATGCGCCACCGGCACCACGACTGGATCCGTCGGCACGGCGTGGATCTGCCGGAGGTGGCCCAGTGGAGCTGGCCGGGCTGAGCGGGCTGCCGCGAGGGTTGCCGAGAGAGCTGTTGCGAGGGCTGCCGCGAGGGCCGACGAGAAGCGGTAGGCGATAGGAAGCGATACGCGGCCGGGTAGGTTACGGGCACCACGCGTCCACTTCCGGTCACAAATGGCGCCCGAGTCGTCATCGCCGGTCCCGGCGTGCGCGAGCGGCTCATGGCCCGTACCCTCGGCTCCTTCATCGACCCTGCTGTCGCTCGCACTCGTCAACGGGAGGCACCGGTGCCGGCGCAACCCCGCCTGTGGTCCGCCGATCAAGCCGATCAAGCCGCCGAACGTCTGTTGCAGCGCCGCTTCACCGCACGTGAGCTGCCGCTGCTGCGCGTGCAGGTCGAGGAGTGCGCGGCCTGGGCCGGGCTGGCCGAGACGCGCCGGGGCGACTTCGTCCTGGCCGTGGACGCGGTCGCCACCAACGCGGTGGAGCACGCGGGCGGGGCCGGGGCCCTGCTGCTGCGGCGGGTCGGCGACGAGCTGGAGTGCCGGATCAGCGACTCGGGCCCCGGCTTCTCCGAGGACGTCATCCCCCGGATCCTGCCGGGCCTGGACGGAGCGACCAGCGGACGCGGTCTGTGGCTGACCCGCCTGGTCACCGACCGGCTCGCGGTGAGCGCGGGCGCGGTGGGGACGGTCGTGACGCTCGCCATGCGGCTGCGCTGAACGGCCCCGCCGCCCGCCCCTGCCGCCCCGGCCCACCGGTCTGCCCGGGCTCACCCGTGTGGCACGCGCGTTGACCGGTCCCCACTCCCCCTGTCGGCTCCTGGCAGGACAATGGGTAGGAACACATCCATGTGCGGACATGAGAGGCGGTGGGCGCGGTGGACCTTCCCGTCGTGGTGGGGGTGGACGGTTCGGACGCCGCCTTCGACGCACTGGACTGGGCGGCCGACATGGCCGCCCGGCGCGGGCTGCCGCTGCGCATCGTGCACGCGTCCCTGTGGGAGCGCTACGAGGGCTACATCCCCGCGACCTCGCCGGACCGCCCGGCCGAGCGGGTCCACAGCGAGGCCGTGCTGGCCATGGCCGCCGAGCGGGCGGGACGGCGCGCCTCGGCGCTCAAGGTGATGACCGACGTGGCGCCCGACGACGCGGTGACGGCCCTGCTGCGCGCGGGGAAGAGCGCGGACGCGGTGGTCGTGGGTTCGCGGGGGCGCGGGGAGTTCGCGTCCCTGCTGCTGGGCTCGGTGGGTCTTGGGATCGCGGCGCGCGCGCACTGTCCGGTGGTGGTGGTCCGCGGCCGCCCGGAGAATGTGCAGGGTCGGCTGAACCGGGTGACGGTGGGCATCGCCGAGCGCGAGCGCCCCGGCGGGCCCGAATACGCGGCGGGCACGGCCGCGAACGCCTTCGCGCTCCGCGAGGCGCGGCTGCGCGGCTGCGAGCTGGAGGCGGTGCACGCCTGGCGCTACGCGGCCGCCGAGGCGGCCGAGGAGCACGGCACCCCCGAGGAGCGGGCGCGGCGCGCCGGCGAACTGCTCGACGAGGCGCTCGGCGGCGCCTCGGCGGCGGCGCTGTCACCCGTGCCGGTGGCGCACCGCGTGGTCGAGGCGTCGCCGCGCAAGGCGCTGCTTGACGCCTCGGCGCACTCCGATCTGCTGGTGGTGGGGGCGCGGCGGCGGCAGGGCCACTTCGGCATGCAGCTGGGCCTGGTCAACCACGCGGTGCTGCACCATGCGCAGTGCCCGGTGGCGGTGATCCCGCAGAGCTGACCGCCGCGATGTGGGCGCTCGGCCGACTTGGGCGCTTCCGCTCCCGAGGGGTGCCGTCGCGGCTAGGCTGCGGTCAAGCGGCGACGGGCGCGGCGGATGCGCTGACGGGCACGACGGAGGCCAGGTGTCGGGCACTGCGGATCAGGGGCGCCATCCGGCGCTGCCCCAACTGCGTCTGGACCAGCTCCTGGACGAGTTACAGGCGCGGCTGGACGCGGCGCGCGCCACACAGGGCCGTACGCACAACCTGCTCGAGGCGGTGCTCAGCGTCGGCCGCGAGCTGGATCTGGAGCAGGTGCTGCGGCGGATCGTGGAGGCCGCGGTGGTGCTGGCCGACGCGGAGTACGGCGCGCTGGGCGTGGTCGACCAGCACCGTCTGTCGCAGTTCCTGCCGGTGGGCATATCCGAGGGGCTGGCGCGGCGCATAGGGCCGTTGCCCGGCGGCCACGGCCTGCTCGGCGAGCTGATCCGCCGTCCGCAGCCGCTGCGGCTGACCGATCTGGCCGAGCACCCCTCCAGCCAGGGCTTTCCGGAGCACCATCCGCCCATGCGGTCGTTCCTGGGGGTGCCGATCCGGGTCCGCGACGAGGTCTTCGGGATTCTGTATCTGACCGAGAAGCGCGGCAGCGCGGACTTCGACCCGGAGGACGAGGCGGTGCTGACCACCTTGTCGGTCGCCGCGGGCGTGGCCATCGACAACGCCCGGCTGTATCACGAGAGCAGGCGCCGCGAGCAGTGGCTGGAGGCGTCGGGGGTGATCACCCGGACGCTGCTGGCCGGCACCCCCTCGGGGGAGGCGCTGAGCCTGATCGCCCGCCTCGCCCTGCAGGTGTCCCTGGCCGATTCGGCGGCGGTGCTGCTGCCGGCGGAGGGGACGGGCAGCCTGCTGGTGCAGGTGGCCGAGGGCCATGACGCGGAACGGCTCGGCGGGCAGGTGGTGCCGTCGGACGGGTCGCTGGCCGGCCTGGCCGCGCGCACCGGCCGGCCCGCGGTCAGCGGGGACGTACGGCACGATCCGCGGGCCTGGCCGATCCCGGCCCGGGAGGGGGAGTTCGGCCCGCTGGTGGCCGTCCCGCTGGTCGCGGGCGAGCGGAGTTCGGGGGCGCTGCGGCTGTGCCGGCTCGCCGGGCGCCCGCCGTTCGACGACCACGAGGTGGCGCTGCTCTCCGGGTTCGCCGCGCAGGCGGCGCTGGCCCTGGAACTGGCCCGGCACCGTGCGGAGTCCGAGCGGCTGGCGCTGCGCCACGACCGCGACCGGATCGCGCGCGATCTGCACGACCTGGCGATCCAGCGGCTGTTCGCGACGGGCCTGACGCTGCAGAGCGCGGGTCGGCTGATCGAGCACCCCGAGGCGGCGGAGCGGGTGGGGCGGGCGGTGGACGACCTGGACGAGACCATCAAGATCATCCGGTCCACGATCTTCGCGCTGCGGGTGGTCGGGGACGGCGACGCCGAGGCCACCGGTCTGCGGTGGCGTCTGGTCAAGGCCGTGCGGTCGGCGTCCGATGTGCTCGGCTTCACCCCGTCGCTGGTGGTGGAGGGCCCGGTCGATACGGATGTGCCGGACGAGGTGGCCGATCAGGTGCTCGCGGTGCTCGCCGAGGCGCTGAGCAACACCGCCCGGCACGCGCGGGCGCGGCGGGTGGACGTACGGCTGAGCGTCGGGGCGGCGACCACCTTGACCGTGGCGGACGACGGGGTGGGCATGGGCCGCAGCGAACCCAGCGGCGGCCTGGTCAACATGCGCTCCAGGGCACAACTCCACGGCGGCACGCTGCATATCGAGGCTCCCGAGGCGGGGGGTACGCGGCTGGTGTGGCGGGTACCCCTGGCATCCGGCTGACCTTACGCGACGGAAGGCCCGACCTCGTGATATTGCTCTCTCTTCGACGAATCCACGTATTTCCGGCCCGGCATGCGGTATCCACGAATGGGGAAGGGGGTGCGTGAGCATGCGGACGATCCGCGGACTGTGGCGCTGGCGGCGCAATCCGCTGCGCCGTAGGACGGACCTCGCCGAGGCATGGGCGGCGCTGCTGGCCGTGCTGCTCATCGTCCTCGTGGCCCCCGCGGTCGGCTGGGTGGCGGGCTCGCTCACGCATGGGGTGCTCCAGGAGACCGTGCGCGAGCAGCGGGCGCAGCGCCAGTTGGTGACGGCGACCGTGGTGAAGGTCCTGCCGCACCCCCGTATCGACTCCGACCCGGAGACCGCCTCGGCGCGTGACGCGCACCGCCGGGTATTCGCCAAGTGGACCGGGCCGGACGGCAGCAAGCACTCCGGGGCGCTGGGTACCCACCCGGGCGCGGACGCCGGCGAGCGGTTCCGGATCTGGACCGACGACCGGGGCAGGCCGACGGGCCGCCCGCTGGACGAGGCGACCGCCGCCACCCATGCCGTGCTGGCCGGGCTGGGGGCGGGAGCGGCCGCGGCGGGGCTGTTCGAGGGCACCCGGCGGCTGGTCGTATGGCGGCTGATGCGCCGGCGCTACGCCCAGTGGGACATCGCATGGGAGCGGGCCGGCCAGGACTGGGGCCGGACGGGGGCCGGAAACTGACGGCCGTGTGCCACCGCGCCGACCCGCGCTGAGGCGCTGGCCGGAGCCGGGCGTTCCGGCCACCGGCCGCGTCAACACACCGCCCTCCGCGCACGCTACGGTGGGGCCTTCACAGCACAGTGGCACAGTCGCACGCAGCCGGCATACGCACGAGGTGGGGGCACAACAGCACCATGGCACAGGGCTCGGTCGTCCAGGTGACGCACAGCGGAACGTCGCGGTGGCGGCGCCGCACAGGAGAGTACGCCTCCCTCTCGGCGGCCCTGGAGGCCGCGGGGGACGGTGATGTGCTCTCCATCTCCCCCGGCACCTACCGCGAGAATCTGGTGGTGGGCCGGGCCGTCACCCTGCGCGGCCCCGAGGGTTCGGGGCGCGGCTCGGTGCGGATCGCCCCGGCCGACGGCGTCGCCCTGACCATACGCGCGTCCGCGGTGATCCAGGATCTGCACATCGAGGGCCAGGATTCGGCCTCGCCCGCGCTGCTCGTCGAGGACGGCACCCCGGAGGTCTCGGATGTGCGGGTGGCGACGCGCTCGGCGGTGGGGATCGAGGTGCGCGGCAGCGCCCGGCCCACCGTGCGGCGCTGCACCGTGGACAACCCGGCGGGCGTGGGGGTCAGCGTGCTCGACGGGGCCGGTGGGGTGTTCGAGGACTGCGAGGTGGTGGCGGCGGGCCAGTCGGGCGTGGATGTGCGCGGCGGCGGGCATCCGCGGCTCGAACGCTGCCGGGTGCACCACGCCTCGGGCGCGGGACTGTCGCTGACCGGCGAAGGCAGTGCGCTGGAGGCGGTCGGCTGTGAGGTGTACGAGGTCAGGGGCGCCGGTGTGCAGGTCTCGGGGCGCGCCACGGGGTCGTTGACCGACTGCCGGGTGCACCGCACGAGCGCCGACGGCATCAACCTCGACACGGACGCGGTGCTGACCCTCGCGGACTGCGACATCCACGACGTCCCGGAGAACGCGATCGATCTGCGGTCCCGGTCGGTGCTGACCCTGACCCGCTCGAAGGTGCGCCGGTTCGGGCGCAACGGCCTGTCGGTGTGGGACCCGGGCACGCGCGTGGACGCCAACCAGTGCGAGCTGCACGAGAGTACGGGCGACTATCCCGCGGTGTGGGTGAGCGACGGGGCGACGGCGGTCCTGGACTCGTGCCGGGTGCACGACGTACCCGACGCGCTGTTCGTGCTCGACCGGGGCTCGCGCGTGGACGTCGTCGACAGCGATCTGTCGCAGGTGCGCAACACGGCGGTGTCGGTGAGCGACGGGGCGACCGCGCAGCTGGACGACTGCCGGATCCGCGAGGCGGCGACGGGCGCCTGGTTCCGCGACCACGGCAGCGGCGGCACGCTGGCGGGCTGCACCATCGACGGCGCCTCGACGGGCGTGATCGTCACCAAGGGCGCCGACCCCAGGGTCGAGCGCACCACGGTCACCTCGCCCGCCGAGGCCGGCTTCTATGTGTCGGCCGAGGGCCGCGGCACGTTCCACAACTGCCGGGTGACCGGCAGCAGCGGCTACGGCTTCCACATCATCGACGGCTGCCGGTCCACCCTGACCCGGTGCCGCACCGAGCGGTGCTCGCGCGGCGGCTACGAGTTCTCCGAGGCCGGGCCGATCGTGGAGGACTGCACGAGCGACGAGAGCGCGGCCACGCCCGCCGCGCGGTCGGCCGCCCCGGCGGCCGGGAAGCCCGCGGTGGAGACCGCCACGTCGACGGGCGGGCTGCTGGGGAGCATTCCGGCGCAGCGCACCGCTGAGAGCAGCGCCCCCGCCGCGCCCGCCGCCCCCGCGGTGGAGGTGCGCCCGTCCAAGGCCGTGCTGGGTGAACTGGACGCGCTGGTGGGCCTGGAGAGCGTCAAGCGCGAGGTGCGCGCCCTCACCGACATGATCGAGGTGGGCCGCCGTCGCCAGCAGGCGGGGCTCAAGGCCGCGTCGGTGCGCCGCCATCTGGTCTTCACCGGCTCCCCCGGCACCGGCAAGACGACGGTGGCCCGGCTGTACGGGGAGATCCTGGCCTCGCTCGGGGTGCTGGAGCGCGGCCATCTGGTGGAGGTCTCCCGGGTGGACCTGGTCGGCGAGCACATCGGCTCGACGGCGATCCGTACCCAGGAGGCGTTCGACCGGGCGCGCGGCGGCGTGCTGTTCATCGACGAGGCGTACGCGCTGTCGCCGGAGGACTCCGGCCGGGACTTCGGCCGCGAGGCGATCGACACGCTGGTGAAGCTGATGGAGGACCACCGGGAAGCGGTGGTGGTCATCGTGGCCGGCTACACCGAGGAGATGCAGCGCTTCCTGTCCGTCAACCCGGGCGTGGCGTCCCGCTTCTCGCGCACCATCACCTTCGGGGACTACGCCCCGGAGGAGCTGCTGCGGATCGTGGAGCAGCAGGCGGAGGAGCACGAGTACCGGATCGGCGAGGGCGCGGCCGAGGCGCTGCTGAAGTACTTCACGGCGATCCCCAAGGGCCCGGCGTTCGGCAACGGCCGTACCGCCCGCCAGACCTTCGAGGCCATGGTGGAGCGGCACGCGGGCCGGGTGGCGCAGCTGACCGACCCGAGCACGGACGACCTCACGCTGCTCTATCCGGAGGACCTGCCGGAGCTCTTGTGAGACGGCGGGCCGGAGCTCTTGTGAGACGCCGGGTGCTGTTCCGGGAGGCGGGCCAGCAGCCCGGCCCGCTCCCGGTCGAAGGCGGGGTCGGCCTGGTAGTCCGCGTGGCCGAGGATCGGGGCGGGCAGCGGGTGGTCGGGGGTGCGGCCGTAGGCGAGCGGGTCCTTGAGCCCGTCGTGGTCCACCTCGGGCCCGGTGCCGTCCGGCAGCCGGATGGGGCCGCCTATGGGGTCGGTGTACCGCCACAGGTTGCGCCAGCAGCGCACCTCGTCGTGCAGGGCGCACAGCTCGGCCGTGCCGAAGTAGGCGGGGAACCAGCGCCCGTACAGCCGCTCCAGGGGTGAGCCGTAGGTCAGCAGCGCGACCCGGCCGCGGGTGCGCCGGTCGACCTGCCAGACCGCGGCGGCGGCCAGCACGCTGCCCTGGGAGTGGCCGGAGATCACCAGCCGGCCGCCGTGGCGCCGGGTCCAGGTCTCCATCCGCCAGGTGAGGTCGGGGACGGCCCGCTCGGCGTAGCAGGGGGGCGCGAAGGGGTGGGCGGCGCGCGGCCAGAAGGTGCCCACGTCCCACAGGATGCCGATGGTGCGGCGGGCGGAGGGGCTGCGGTAGGCGCGGCGGGCCCAGGTGACGAGCAGCAGGAACGCCAGGCCCATCAGCCAGGAGCCGAGCGCCTGCGCGGTCTGGGCGGCGGCCTCGACGACGGGCGGCGCGCCGTCGGCGGCCCGTCCCGGCACCTGGTGGGTGGCCCAGGCCCCGACGACCGCGCCCGCGCCGAGGAGCAGGGTGGACAGGGCGACGGGGCCGACGATGCCCGGGGCGGAGTCGGTGAGCCCGGCGCGGGCGATCACGCCCGCGATCTTGCGGGTGCGTACGGCGTCGGGCCGCTCCCCCGGGTAGCCGTCGGGCACGGTGCGGATCAGCCGGCGCCGCACCCGCCACACCCGAACGGCGAAGAACAGGGCCACCAGCACCACCACGAGCAGCACGGCGGGGATGACGGCGGCCTGCCAGGACAGCAGGACCGGGGGGCCGTCCATCGGGGCTCCGCTGTCCATGCCGGGGGTGGCATCGCCGTCCAGCCAGTCGGCGACGCGCTGGGCGACGCCGCCGCAGAGCACCGCGCCGAGACCGCAGGCCAGCATCGCCACGGCCGGACCGGCCAGGCCGCGCAGCGGGGCGCGCCCGGCGGGCGCCGCCCGGCGCAGCGCCAGGGCGCAGCCGGCCAGGGCGACGACCAGGGCGCCCTGGATGATCGCGAGGACCCCGAAGGTCGCGTCGCCGGGTAGCCGCCCGTGGGAGGTCCAGCCGGGCCGGGACCAGCCGGCGTACAGCATGGCCAGGGCGAGCAGACCGAGGGAGGCGCCGGGCAGGGCGGTGGTGGTGATCCGGTCCAGCTCGTCGTCGACCTTGCTCTCGCTGCGGCCCCGGCGGCAGATCACGTACACCACGAGCAGGCCGCCCGCGCCGAGGAGCGCGAGCAGCAGCCATCCGATGGTGTCGAGGACGGCGCTGCCGCCCGGCTCGCGGTCGTGGGCGGCGGTGGCGGCGGTGAGACCCGCCGCGACGGTCAGGAAGCACGCGGCGGTGTGCGCGGCGCGCAGCCGGGCGACGATCCTGCGCCCGTACCAGAAGCCGGGCAGGCACAGCGCGGCGCGGTTGCCCGAGGCGGGGTCGGACTCGTCCACCGGGCGGCGCAGCGGGGGCTGCGACTCGTACGCGCTCCAGGTGCGGTTGGACAAGTACCACAGCAGCCCGCCGAGCGCGGTGGGCACGAGCGAGGCCAGGGCGAGGCGGCGGCCGGGCTGGCTCCACCAGCCGTGGCCCGGCGGCGACATGAAGCCGAGCCAGGACCGGTGACCGCCGCAGGCCTGGGAGCCGGCGCACTGCCAGGCCACCAGGTCGAGCGCGACCTCGCAGGCCCCGGCGATCAGCAGGACGGTCAGGCTCAGCGCGACCAGCCGCACCAGGAGGCCGTAGGTGCGCACGGTGCGCTCGCGCCGGTCGGCCGCGGGCCGCATCCAGTGGGCGAGGCCTACGACCATGAAGGGCAGCAGGAGCAGCCACAGCGCGCGGGCGCCGTTGCCGGAGGTGAGGTTGGACCAGCAGTAGGCCTCGCGGACCGGCGACTCGCGGTAGTCCTGCGGGCGGTCCTCGGCGTCGGCGTCCTCGATACGCCGGTGGATCCCCGCGGTCCCGTCGCCGGTGACCAGCACGGTCCGCGGGTCGGTGAGCATTTCCTGCGGGGTGGTCCCGCCGACGCCGTGGACCAGTAACTCCAGGTCGGGCGGGGGCGGTCCGTCCGCCTCCGCCGCCGTGCCCGTACTCGTGCGCATCGCCGCTGCCACCGTGCCCCCCGATCCCGGTGTGGTCGTTCCGTCCAGGATCGTGCCCCCGCCGCGGGCGTCCGACGCGGCGGCGCCGGGCGTGGCGAAATCGTAATCCCTGGGTTCGGGAGCGATCGTGTGTCACCGCGGCATGCGAAGATGTGCCCGCGGACGGATGGCGGCTGAGGCATGACGAGAAACGGGAAGGGACGGGCCGCGGTGAGCGACAACCAGAATCTCCTCGCCGAGCAGCGGCGTGCCCTGATCCTCGACGAGGTGAGACGGCGCGGCGGGGTGCGGGTCAACGAGCTGACCCGCAAGTTGAACGTGTCGGACATGACGGTCCGTCGCGATCTGGACGCCCTGGCCCGGCTGGGCATGGTGGAGAAGGTGCACGGCGGCGCGGTGCCGGTCGCCGAGGCGAGCACCTATGAGCCGGGGTTCGAGGCGAAGTCGGGGCTCGAGCTGAGCGCCAAGGAGGACATCGCGAAGGCCGCGGCGGCGATGGCCGCGCCCGGCACCGCCATCGCGCTGGCCGGCGGGACCACGGCGTTCGCGCTGGCGCAGCAGTTGCTGGATGTGCCGGACCTGACCGTGGTGACGAACTCGGTGCGGGTCGCGGATGTTTTCTACAACGCGCAGCGGTCGGCCGCGGGCGGCGGGGCGGGGCCGCGCCCGGGGGCGGCGACGGTGGTGCTCACCGGCGGGGTGCGCACCCCCTCGGACACGCTGGTGGGTCCGGTCGCGGACGCCGCGGTGCGCTCGCTCCACTTCGATGTGCTGTTCCTGGGGGTGCACGGGATATCGGTGGAGGCCGGCCTGTCGACCCCGAACCTGGCGGAGGCGGAGACCAACCGGCACTTCGTCCGCTCGGCGCGGCGGGTGGTGGTGGTCGCCGACCACACCAAGTGGGGCACGGTGGGCCTGAGTTCCTTCGCCTCGCTGGACGAGGTGGACGCACTGGTGACGGACCCGGGGCTGCCCGGGGATGCGCGGGCGGAGATCCTGGAGCATCTTCCGGGGGAGCTGGTGGTGGCGGGCGAGCCCGCCATGTGAGGCTAGAAGAGGCAAGCCGGTTGGCGCCGCAGACATCTGACGGGGCGCCAGTTACCGTGGCGGCATGAGACATCGTCTGCGTCCCGTGGGGCTCGACCACGTCCGCACGGCCCCGCTGCGGCTGGTCTTCGTCACCGAGGCCGGCGCCCCGCCCGAGGCGGTGTTCAAGGCGCTGGCCGACGTCGAGAACTGGCCGCGCTGGTACCGCCAGGTCGCCGGGGCCCGGTCCACCGACGACGGCAGGGGGCGCGAGATCCGGCTGAAGGGCGGCACGCGCTTCGTCGAGACGGTCATGGCGGCGGAGCCCGGGGAGCGCTACGCCTACCGCGTGGACCGGACCAATGTGCCGGGGCTGCGCGCCCTGCTGGAGGAGTGGCGGCTGGCGCCGTCCGCCTCCGGCACCGGCTCCGTGGTGCGGTACACCTTCGCGCTGGACGGGGTGGCACCGCTGCGGGGCGCCCTGTGGCTGCTGCGGCCGGGCCTGCGGCGCGCCTTCCGCGACGCGGTGCGCGCCCTGGACCGCCGGCTGGCCGCCTGAGCACCGGCGCGGGCGTCCGGGTCGTACGGTGCCGAGACAGCGCCGCCAGGGTCGCACAGGGGCGCGAACACGCTACCCGTGCGCCCCCCGAGGCCGTCCCCGCGCGCCGCCGGTGGGGCGGCGAGCCGACGCTCCTCGGCGCTCCACCGACCGGTGCCCGTGGAACGCCCGTCCTGCGCTCGACGGCCCGGGCTCGCCGGGGCGGACGCAGCCTTCGTACGGCCCGTGGACAGCGGGCTCCCAGTCGGCCGCGCTCACTGTGCTCTCCGCGCGCCGCCCTTTGCTTCTTGTGGCGACCCAGTGGCGCACTCGGACCTTTTCGGATCATAAGTGGGCACCAGTGCGCCCTGGCATCGCGGGCCTGTCCCGGGGCACACTGCGCAGCAGGGAAAATATGGAAGACGTGGGAGAGCGGCGCGCATGCCGGCGAGAGACAGCGGGGAGGCGGTCACCGTGGCCGATACCGAGTTCAACGCCCGCGGGGTGCGGATCGAGCGGTTTCTGCGCTCGGTCACGCATGCCGGACAGGTCCTGATCAAGGACGGCAGGCTGCAGTTGCTGACCAGCTACGGACGGGAGATCGACAGCGCCCCGGTGCAGTCGGTCCATGCGAGCAAGCCGTGGTTCACGGACGGCGATCAGGCCCTCGCGACGGTCAACGGCACCCGCTACCGCCTGACTCTGGGCGAGCGGGACGCCGCGGCGAAGGCCGCCGCGCCCGGCGCCGCCAACCGCTTCCTCGACGCGATCCGCAGCGCGCGAGGACATTCGCCCAAGGGCTGACACCTCCCCCGGCACCGCTGGGAGGTGCCCCCTGAGTTGCGCATGCGGGCGGCGGGGTTGACTCTGGACGCGTATCGGTATCACTGAGGGTCAACGGGCGGTGACGCTGAGATCCAGCCCCTCCCGGTCGCGCCCAGCAGCCACCACTGCTGAACGTGTACGACGCCCGCATCTGAATCAGGCTAGCCCCAACTTCTTCAGGGAGTCGCAGCCGTGATCAGTCGTCCAAGCAGGCATTGCACGGTGGAGCTGCAGGCCCTGCCGTCGCGGATCGGACAGGTCCGCAGAATCGTGTCCGCGCAATTGCGCTACTGGCATCTGGATCCGCTCATCGATCCCGCCGCGCTCGCCGTCACCGAACTGCTCACCAACGTCCACCGGCACGCCGAGCCCGACAAGCAGTGCACGGTGGAGATCGCCCTCATGCTGGACCGCCTGACGGTCTCGGTCCGTGATCAGGATCCGCGACTGCCCCGCGTCCGCGAGTGCGATCCGCTGGCCACCCACGGCCGCGGGCTCGCCCTGGTCGCGGCGGTCAGCCAGAGCTGGGGCATGCACGCCCGGGACGACGGCAGCGGAAAGGTCGTGTGGTTCACCCTGGCCGTGCCGCAGCCCGCCGCCCCCGCCAAGTCCCCCTTCGCGACGCACGGCGCGGGCCGTACCGCCCCGCCCGACCGCACCGACCTCTCGCGTCCCGCGCCGCCTGCCGGGGTCCGGGAGCGGGCGCCCGCCGCCCGGTCCGCCGTCCACCACTGACCGCGCCCCGGGTCCGGCACCGTGTCGGACCCGGTACCCGCACCCCCACTGTACTTACTAGTATGTACAGTGTCCTCATGAGCACTGCGGATCGACTGATCGAGAGCACCCAGGACCTGCTGTGGGAGCGCGGCTACGTGGGCACCAGCCCCAAGGCCATCCAGCAGCGCGCCGGCGCGGGCCAGGGCAGCATGTACCACCACTTCAGCGGCAAGCCCGACCTCGCGCTCACCGCCATCCGCCGCACCGCGGAGCAGATGCGCGCCACGGCCGAGGCGTGCTTCTCCGCCCCCGGGACCGCGTACGACCGCGTCCGCGCCTATCTGCTGCGCGAGCGGGAGGTACTGCGGGGCTGCCCGATCGGCCGATTGACGATGGATCCGGACATCATCGCCGACCCCACGCTGCGCGAGCCGGTGGCGGAGACGCTCGACTGGCTGCGCGCGCGGCTGGCCCGGATCGTCTCCGAGGGCGTGGAGCGCGGGGAGTTCGACGCGGGTCTCGACCCGGAGCGCACCGCCGCCTCGGTCGTGGCGACCGTGCAGGGCGGCTATGTGGTGGCCCGCGCCGCAGGGTCCGCTGAGCCCTTCGACAGCGCCGTCCAGGGCCTGCTGGATCTGCTCGCCGCCCGCGCGACGCGCCCGTCCCCCTCCTGAGGCGCTGGTAAGGCGCCACCACGTCAAGGCGCCGTACGCTCCATGGGCCTGACACGACAGGAGTTCTCCTTGCACGCCATGCAATACCGGATCACCCTGCCCGCCGACTACGACATGAAGATCATCCGGCATCGGGTGGAGACGAAGGGCCCCGCGCTTGACGACTTCCCCGGCCTCGGCCTGAAGGCCTACGGCATCCGCGAGCGCGGGGTCGACGGCTCCCCCGTCAACAGTTACGCGCCGTTCTATCTGTGGGCCGAGCCGGAGGCCATGAACCGCTTTCTGTGGGGCCCCGGATTCCAGGGCGTCGTCCGGGACTTCGGCCGCCCCGTGGTCGAGAACTGGCAGGGGCTCGCCTTCGAGCACGGCCCGGCCCTGGCCGCCGTACCGCGCACCGCCACCCGCCACGCCGTGGCCGTCCCGGCGGGCCCCGACGCGTCGGGCGGCGGTCCGGCGGGCGCGGTCGAGGGCGCGCTGGAGGAACTGCGGCGGCTGGCCCGCACGGACGGGGTGCACTCGACGGCCCTCGGCATCGACCCGCGCGGCTGGGAGCTGCTGCACTTCACTCTCTGGGCGGGCACCGCCCCGCCCGACACCCCCGGCGACCGCTACCAGGTGCTCCACCTGTCCGCGCCGGACCTGGCCCGGCTCCCCCGCGGGCGTCAGTGGTGAGCGCGGCCGGACGCGCGGGACACGCCGCGCAGACCACGGGAGAGGCCATGGACCGGACCGCCGTACGGACCGTGCTCGGCGATGTCCCCGGCGACGCGCTGGGCGTCTGTGACGCGCACGACCACCTGTTCATCCGCAGCGTGCTGCTGCCCGGGCAGGAGTTGGCCGACGTGGCCGCCGCGGACGCGGAGCTGCGGGCCTTCCGCGGGCTCGGCGGGGGCGCGGTGGCGCAGTGGACGCCCTACGGCCTCGGGCGGGCGGCCGGTGAGCTGGTCGGGCTCTCCCGGGCCACCGGCGTCCATCTGGTGGCCGCGACGGGGCTGCACCAGGCGCACCACTACCCGCCGGGCGTCGTCGAAGCGGTGCTCGACGGGCTCGGCGAGCTCTTCGTCGACGAGCTGACGCGCGGCATCGGCGGCACGGGGCCGCGCGCCGGGCTGATCAAGGTCGCGGGCGGCTTCCACGGCCTCGACGCCCACGCCCGCCGCACGATGGCCGCGGCCGCCCACGCCCACCACCGCACCGGCGCGCCCATCGCCGTCCACCTGGAGCTGGGGACGGCCGCCCTGGACGTACTGGACCTGCTGTGCGGCGAGCACGGGGTGGCGCCGCGGCACGTGATCCTCGGCCACCTGAACCGTTCGCCCGACCCGGTCGTGCACCAACAGGCGGCCAGGGCCGGGGCGTTCCTCGCCTTCGACGGGCCCTCCCGGGCCAACCACGCCACGGACTGGCGGCTGCCCGACGCGCTGACCGCGCTCGTGGACGCCGGGTACGCCGACCAGTTGCTGCTGGGCGGCGACACGACCACGGCCGCGGCCCGGTCGGTGAACGGCGGCCCCGGCATGCCGTATCTGCTCCGCCGGCTGCGCCCGCGACTCGAACTCGCCCTGGGGGACGAGGTGGTGCACCGGATGCTCACCGCCAACCCGGCCCGGGCCCTGGCCACGGTCTGGCGCGCGGACTGACGTACCGGCTGGCGCGAGGGCTGACGTACCGGCTTGCGAGGACTGACGCACGCCCCCGGCCCGCGGGCCGGGGGCGGCCCGGGGCCCGGGGCCCGGCCGCGTCGTCTCCAGCTCACGCCGCGCCGAGCACCTCGAGCGGGTCGTCGAGCACCGCCTGCCAGGCCAACTCCGCCGCGCCGACCAGGCTGTTGTGGTCCAGGGTGCACGGCAGGACGGGCACGCCCCCGCTGCGCCCCCACAGGCTGCGCTCGGCCACGACCGCGCGCAGCCGCTCCGGGTCGGCTTCCAGGAGCTCCCGGTGCAGCCCGCCGAGGATGATGCGGTCGGGGTTGAGGATGTTGACGAGCCCGGCGAGGCCGAGGCCGAGCCGGTCGATGAGAAGGTCGGCGGCGGCCCGCACGGACGGGTCGGCGTACTCGTCGCGGAGCAGGTCTCGGGCCTGTTGCAGGAGGGACACCTCGGGCCCCGGGTCGCGTCCGGCGGCGATGAGGAAGGCCAGCGGATCGGCCTCGATGTCCAGGCAGCCGCGGCTGCCGCAGTGGCAGGGCGGTCCCTCCGGGTTGACGGTCAGGTGACCGACCTCGAGGGCCAGGCCCGCGCTGCCGGTGTGCAGCCGCCCGTCGAGGACCAGCGCCCCGCCGACGCCGCGGTGGCCGGTGGCGACGCAGAGCAGGTGCTGGGCGCCGCGGCCCGCGCCGTGGCGGTGCTCGGCCAGGGCCGCGAGGTTGACGTCGTTGCCGGCGAGGCCGGCCAGGGGCGCCCCGGAGGGTCCGCGGACGCCCGCCTCGGCGAGGCTGCGGGTGAACAGCTCGCGTACGGGCGCGCCCGCGGGCCAGGCGATGTGCAGCGGGTTGAGGGCGGTGCCCTCCGGCTCGGCCACCGCGGAGGGGACCGCGAGCCCGGCGCCCACGCAGCGGCGGCCGCTCTCACGCAGCAGCCGGGCCCCGGCCTCGACGACCGCGTCGATGACATGCGCCGGATCGGCGGGCACGGTCATACAGCCCGGGTCGGTGGCCACGATCCGGCCGCCGAGCCCGACCAGGGCCGCGCGGAAGCCGTCGGCGTGCACCTGGGCGGCGAGGGCCACCGGGCCGCGGGGGGCGATCGAGAGGCGGTGCGAGGGGCGGCCCTGCGCCCCGCCGGCCCCGAGCGGGCGCGAGTCGACCTGGATCAGGCCGAGCGCTTCGAGTTCGGCGGCGACGGCGCCCGCGGTCGCTCGGGTCACGCCGAGTTCGGTCGTGAGCACCGCCCGCGTGGGCGCCCGGCCGGTGTGTACGAGCTCCAGCGCCGGGCCGAGAGCGCTTCGGCCCCGCTCGAGCCTTGTCCGTGTCTGGGTCACGACCCTATTCTCACTTTGTGCCGACAGGAAACAAAACATGGACGGTGATTCCGGGGAGACGGCGCTCGGTCGCGGCGGACCGAACGCTGTCCCAACTGCGCGTCGCCATCACCGTGTTCTTCGCCCTCGACGGATTCGTGTTCGCCGGGTGGGTGGTCAGGATCCCCGCGATCAAGGAACGGACCGGCGCGTCGGAAGGCGCCCTCGGGCTCGCCCTGCTCGGCGTCTCCGCGGGCGCGGTCGCCACCATGATGGTCACCGGGCGGCTCTGCCGCCGCTACGGCAGCCACCCCACGACGGTGGCCGCGGCCGTCCTGCTCTCGCTCAGCGTCGCGCTGCCGCCGCTGACCGGCTCCGCGCTCGCCCTCGGGCTGGTCCTGCTGGTCTTCGGGGCCGGGTTCGGCGGGCTCAACGTCGCCATGAACAGCGCGGCCGTCGATCTCATCGCCGCGCTGCGCCGCCCCGTCATGCCCGGCTTCCACGCCGCGTTCAGCGTGGGCGGGATGGCGGGTGCGGCCCTGGGCGGGCTGATAGCGGGGCGGCTGAGCCCCACCGCCCATCTGTCGCTGCTCGCCGCGTCCGGGCTGCTGCTCGCGGCGGTCGCGGGCCGGGCGCTGATCCGCCTTCCGGTCCCCGTCCCCGTACCGGCCCCGGCGGAGGAGGGCACGGCACGGGCGGAGGGCACGGCACGGGCGGAAGGCACGGCACGGGCGGAAGGCACGGCACTCGCAGCGGGCACGGCAGCTGCCGAAAGCGCGGCCGCCGCAGCGAATGCGGCTCCGGGCGGGCGGACGCCTGAGGCCGGTTCCCGGAGCGCCGCGCGCCGGCTCGTCGCCGTCTTCGGGCTGATCGCGCTGTGCACGGCGTACGGCGAGGGGGCGATGGCCGACTGGGCCGCGCTCCATCTGGACCAGGACCTCGACGCGTCCCCGGGACTGGCCGCGGCGGGCTACTCGGTCTTCGCCCTGATGATGGCCGTCGGCAGGCTGAGCGGCACCGCGCTCCTCGAACGGCTCGGCCAGACCCGCACGCTGGTCGCGGGCGGCACCACGGCCGCGGCCGGCATGCTGCTGGGCTCGCTCGCCCCCACCGTCTGGCTCGCGCTCCTCGGCTTCGCCGTCACCGGTCTCGGCCTGGCCAACCTCTTCCCGGTCGCCATCGCGCGGGCGGGCGCCCTGACCGGGCCGAGCGGGGTCGCCGCGGCCTCCACCTTCGGCTACGGCGGCATGCTGCTCGGCCCGCCGGCCATCGGCTTCCTGGCCGACGGGCTCTCCCTGCCGACCGCCCTGACCACGGTCGCCCTGCTGGCCGCGGTGGCGGCGGCCGTGGCGTACGGCGCGCGCCGGGCCGGACAGCCCGCCGACGGCCGGATCTGAGCCCGTCCCCTGTCTTTCAGGCGCGGCAAATCGATCGGGACTGGCAGGATTCCCCCATGGACATTGCCGAGTTGATCGACGCTCTGGACCGCGAGAGCCGGCTGCTGGCCGACGCCGCGCGGCAGGCCGGGCCGGACGCGCAGGTGCCCACGTGCCCCGAATGGCGGGTACGGGACCTGCTCGCGCACATCGGGATGGTGCACCGCTGGGTGACCCGTATTCTCACCGAGGGGCTGACCGAAGGCGTGCGGCCCCAGCCCGGCCAGGAGCCCGAGGACGCGGATCTGACGCCCTGGTTCCGCGAGGGCCACGACGCGCTGGTCAAGGCGTTCGACGAAGCCGACCCCGACGGACGGTACTTCACCATCCTGCCCACCTCCCGCACACCGCTCGCGTTCTGGGCGCAGCGGCAGGCCCATGAGACGGCGATCCACCGGGTCGACGCGGAGTCGGCGCTCGGCAAGGACCTCTCCCCCGTCGACCCGGCCTTCGCGGCGGACGGCCTCGACGAGCTGCTGACCGGGTTCCACGCCACCGAGCGGAGCCGGGTGCGCACAAAGACGCCGCGCACCCTGCGGCTGCGGGCCACGGACGTCGAGGTCGTCTGGACGGTGCGGCTGTCCGAGGGCCCTCCGCGCGCCGAGGCCGGCGATGCCGGGGACGCCGACTGCGAGCTGTCGGGGACGGCGCAGGACCTGTATCTGACGCTGTGGAACCGTCTGCCGCTCACGCGGCTGCGGGCCACGGGCGACACATCGTTGGCCGAGCTGTGGCGGGAGCGCTCGGGCTTCTAGCCCCTAAGCTGGTGCAATGACAGGCACGCACCCCTTCAGCGGTCCTCGCCCCCAGGCCGAGCGCGACGCCATCACCGTGGAGATCATGTTCGCGGTCGTCACCGGTGCCCTGCTGGCGGCCCTGCTGTTCTTCGTCTGCGCGAGCCCGGCCCTCTTCGGTGACCTGGGCAAAGCCGCGGAGAGGACCTGGCTGACGGCCGCCGCCTGCACGGCCGCCGCCGGGTTCCTCGCCCGGGTCCTCCAGGTCCTGTGGTGGCTGCCGCGCAAGCGGCGCGGCTGACGCCCGCCTTTTCGTACAGGCGCTGACGCCCTCCCTGAGGGCAGGGAGGGGACCGGATGACCCAGTGGCGGTGCGCGGGGTTGCGCTGGGACCGCTCGGGACCCGCGCTGGCCTGGCACCACCCCGCCCACGGCGACCGCGTCTCCCCGCTGTCGCCGGGCCGCTCGCTGGCCTTGATCACCGGTCCCGCCCGCGGTTGTGCCGGCGTGCGCAGGGGCGCCCGGCACACGCCGTGCCCGGCGGGCGCCGAGGTGTCCGCGTCCGCCGTGTCCGCCCAGTGCCCGGACTGCGCCCGGCTGGACCGCTCGTACTCCGTGGCCGCCGACACCCGCACCGACGATCCGCGCCCGTACGACGTGTATCTCGCCTGGTTCGGCCCGGATCTGATCAAAGTCGGGATCACCGCGGCCGAGCGCGAGGGGGCCCGCCTGCTCGAACAGGCCGCGCTCTCCTACACCTTGCTCGGGCGCGGCCCCCTGATGGCCGCCCGCCGGGCGGAGTCCGTGCTGGGCACCGCGCTCGGCGTGCCGGACCGCTTCCCGTACGCCGCCAAGCGCGCCGCGCGCGAGGCCCCGCCGCCCGAGCGGGAGCGCGCGGCGCAACTCGCCGCGCTCCACGCGCGGGCGCGCGCCCTGGACGGCCTCCCGGAATCCCTCGACCTGTGTCCGTGTGCCCCCGTCCACCATGACGCCGTCTTCCACCTGGACCGCGTACGCCCGGCGCACGGCACCGTCCGGCTCGCCCCCGGACGCATCGTGGCGGGTCATGTGGAGGCCGTGGCCGGGCCGGATGTCCACCTGACCGACTCGGCGGGCCGCGCCCTGCTGCTCGACACCCGGCAACTGGCGGGCTGGCCGCTGGCCGCGGCCCCCGCGGACGCCGCCACCACGGCGGAAGTGGTCGCGCCGGTACGGGAGGCGGCGGCGCCGGAGGCGCTGTTCTGAGCCGTGTTCCGGCGTGTGTCGCGCCCCGGGCGGCGGGCCTGGCCCGGTGGCACAGGCGGACCGAGGTGTGGAGACTCAGCCGAGCCAGCCCGGGCGTACCAGGCCCGACTCATAGGCGAGGACGACGAGTTGGGCGCGGTCGCGCGCGCCTAGTTTGATCATGGTGCGGCTTACGTGCGTCTTGGCGGTGAGCGGGCTGACGACCAGCCGCCGGGCGATCTCCTCGTTCGACAGCCCGATGCCCACGAGCGCCATCACCTCCCGCTCGCGGTCGGTCAGCTCGGCGAGCGCGGCGGCGGGCGCCGGCTCCTTCGACCGGGCGGCGAACTCGGCGATGAGCCGGCGCGTGACGCCGGGCGAGAGCAGCGCGTCGCCCGCGACGACCGCCCGTACGGCGCGCAGCAGCTCCTCGGGTTCGGTGTCCTTGACCAGAAAGCCGGAGGCGCCCGCGCGGATCGCCTCGAAGACGTACTCGTCGAGCTCGAAGGTGGTCAGCATGACCACCTTCACCTCGCCGAGCGCCGGGTCCTCGGTGATCCGGCGGGTGGCGGCGAGGCCGTCGAGCTGCGGCATGCGGATGTCCATCAGGACGGCGTCCGGGCGCAGTTCACGGACCTGGGCCACCGCCCGCTCGCCGTCGGCGGCCTCACCGACGACCTCGATGTCCGGCTGGGCGTCCAGCAGGGCGCGGAACCCGGCGCGGACCAGCACCTGGTCGTCGGCGAGGACTACCCGGATCAAGGAGTTCAAGGAGCTCAAGGGGCCTCCGTGGTCGCTTCGCCCGACGGTGTCTCCGACGGCTTCCCCTGCGGTCTTCCCGGCGGCGTCTCGTGCCGCGGTGCCGGGGACACCGTAGCGGCGGAGAGCGGGAGGCGGGCCAGGACCCGGAAGCCGCCGTCCGGGCGCGGCCCGGCCGTCACCGTACCGCCGAGCGCGGCGGCCCGCTCACGCATGCCGACCAGCCCGTTGCCACCGTCGGCGGCCCCGCTCGTCGCGCCGATCGCGGTCGCCGGACCGTCGTCGTCGATCCGCAGCTCCAGCTCGGCCGTGGCGTAGCGCAGCCGGACCCGGGCGGTGCGGGAGCCGGAGTGGCGGACGACGTTGGTCAGGGCCTCCTGGAGGATGCGGAAGGCGGCGAGGTCGGCGCCGGGCGGCAGGGCGGTCCGTACGCCGTCCACCTCGACGCTCACCGCGAGGCCCATGGAGCGGGCCTGGTCGGTCAGCTCGTCCAGCCGGTCCAGGCCCGGGGCGGGCGAGCGCGGCGCGGCCCCGGGGGCCCGGAGCGTGTCCAGGACCTGGCGGACCTCGCCCAGCGCCTCCTTGCTGGCCGCCTTGATGGTGGTCAGGGCGGTGCGGGCCTGCTCGGGGTCCTGGTCGAGGAGCGCGAGGCCGACGCCCGCCTGGACGTTGATCACCGAGATGCTGTGGGCGAGGACGTCGTGCAGCTCGCGGGCGATGCGCAACCGCTCCTCGTCGGCGCGGCGCCGCTCCGCCGCCTCCCGCTCGGCCCGCTCGCGGGCCCATTGCTCCCGCCGTACGCGGACGAGCTCGGACGCGGCGACGACCGCCACCGCCCAGGCCGCGACGACCGCCTCCGTCCCCCAGGCGGCGGGGCCGTCGTCCCCGGGCGGCAGCCATCGATAGAGCCAGTGGGCGATGAGCAGGTGGGCGGTCCACAGCCCGCCGAGCGCGCTCCAGGCGGCCACCCGCTGCCCGGCGGCCACGGCGGCGAAGCAGGCGACGACGACGCTGAGGAAGACGGGGCCGTACGGATATCCGGCGCCGAGGTAGAGCGCGGTGACGGCCGAGGTGCCGAGGACGGCGAGCCGGGGGTGTCGATGGCGTACGAGGAGCAGCGCGGGCCCGGCCACCAGCAGTACCCGGCCGAGGAGGCCGAGGTCGGCCCGCTCAGGCCGGCTCTGCGCGGCGAACTGTGTCCCGACCAGCTGGAGCGACGCGACGACCAGCGAGGAGCGCCACGGCAGGCGGGCGGCGGGGTGGGCCTCGGGGCCCGCGCTCCACCACGGAGGGCCCCAGGTCCGGGTGGCCGCCCGCCCGGACCTGGGGTGCCGTCCCCGGGAGAATTCACGCATACCCGCAACGCTAGACCGCCTCGGACCGCGGCGGCGTCGCCCCGGGGCGGTGGCCGGGCGTACTCCCGGTGGAGTACGGGACAGGGGTGTGCGACCGCCGGGGACACCGGGCCCGGGCCCCCACCCATCGGCGCCGCGCGACACGCCGGGCTACGGCAACCGGGCGACGCTCGACCAGGGGAAACCAGACCCCGGCCACCGCCCCTGGCCTGGCCATCCGCGCGTCCCGGTGCCCTGGGACCGCGCGCTGCGGGTGCATACCCCCCGAAATCCGCACACAGTGAAAAACGTGATGTACCGGCCCCTTCCATGACGGTCGGGGCGGGTGACCTACGGAGCCGGGCTGAGGTGCTGCGCTATGCGTGTAACCGGACTTGGGCATGCTGGACTGTTCATCGAGACCGCCGCCGGAACGGTGCTCTGCGACCCCTGGGTCAACCCGGCCTTCTTCGGCTCGTGGTTCCCGTTCCCCGACAACACGGATCTGGACTGGGACCACTACGGACGGGCCGCGGACTACCTGTACATATCGCATCTGCACCGCGACCACTTCGACGCGGAGAACCTGCGCCGCAATGTGCGCAAGGACCTCACCGTGCTGCTCCCCGCCTTCGCCACCGACGAGTTGGAGTGCGAGCTGCGTGCGCTCGGATTCAGCGAGTTCCTGCGCACCCGCAGCGGTGTCCCGGTCGAGCGCGATGGTCTGCGCATCATGATCACCGCCCTGACCGGCCCCGGCGACGGCCCCATCGGCGACTCCGCGCTGTCGTTGGACGACGGGGAGACCGTGCTGCTCAACCAGAACGACGCACACCCGCTGGACATCCCCTCGATCCGGGCGTTCGGCGAGGTCGACGCGCACTTCCTGCAGTTCTCCGGGGCGATTTGGTGGCCGATGGTCTACCGGCTGCCGGACACCGCGAAGCGGGAGTTCGCCGCCCGTAAGCGGGAGGGCCAGTCCGAGCGGGCGCTGCGCTACATCGACGCCGTCGAGGCCAAGCATGTGTTCCCCAACGCCGGTCCGCCCTGTTTCCTCGACGAGGACCTGTTCCGGTTCAACGGCACCGGCCGCGACGGGACAAGCATCTTCGTCGACCAGAGGGAGTTCCTGGCGGAGCTTGCCGAGGCGCGGCCGGAGGTATCGGCGCACCTGCTGCTGCCGGGCACCGTCGCCGAGCCGCTGCACACCGCGTGCAAGCTCACCCACCGCTACACCGCGAAGGAGATCGACCAGATCTTCGAGCACAAGGACGCATACCTGCGGGACTTCGCCCGCAGACAGCAGCCCGCGCTCGCCGCCGAGCGCGCCTCGCGCGCCCCTGCGCTGCCGCCCGACCGCCTGCTGGCCGAGCTCAAGCAGTGGTGGGAACCGCTGCTGGCGCGGGCGGACCGGATCTGCGACGGGGTCGGCGGCCCGGCCCGGCTGGATGTGGACGACACCTCCATCGTGATCGACTTCCCGGCCCGACAGGTCCGCCGCTGGGACGGTGAGCGCTGCCGCTACACGCTGTCCACCACGGGCGATCTGGTGGCCACCAACATCGCCCGGCGCGAGGTCGACTGGTCCAACAGCCTGCTGCTGTCGCTGCGCTTCACCGCCAGCCGGATCGGGCCGTACAACGAATTCCTGTACGTGTTCTTCAAGTGTCTGTCCAGTGAACGCATCGAGTACGTGGAGAACTACTACGACTCCGGACACGACGACGGCCAGCACGTCGAGCTGGGCGGCTGGCGCGTCCAGCGGCGCTGTCCCCATCTGCGCGCCGACCTCGGCCGGTTCGGGCAGCTCGACGGCGACGAGCTCACCTGCACCCTGCACGGCTGGCGTTACGACCTGTCCACCGGCCGCTGTCTGACGGCGGACGGCCACGACATCCGCGCCGAGCGGACAGCACCCGCCGACGGCTGACAGCCCGGCGTGTGACCGGGGCGTGATCGCGGGAACCAGACCAGCCCATTCCGCGTGGTTTGCAGCAGAACACCTTGTTGTACGGTGCAGAAGGTTGCAGAACACGAGTCTGGGCAAGTCACGCCCCGGGGCAGGGAGACAACGGCTGATGGGGTGGGATCTGACCCCCGACTGGTTGGATGACGCGGTTGAGTCGGGCACTGAGGCCGTCGGGGACGGTGTGGAGTGGCTGGGGAACAAGACCGCGGAGGGTCTGGACAAGGTCGGCTGGGAGAGCGGGGCGGACTGGGTCCGTGACAAGTCCCGTTCGGCGGCGAACGCGCTGGGGGCGGATGTCGCCGAGTTCCAGTTGGGCGAGACCGAGGACCCGAAGAAGCTGGTCTTCGGCAGCGCCGGGAAACTGCGGTCCACAGCCACCCATCTGCGTGACTTCCAGAAGGCGTTCGACCAGGTCGGCAGGGGCCTGAAGGGGCTGGACGCCTCCCGGCTGAAGGGCAAGAGCGCGGACGCCTTCCGGAAGAAGGTGGCGGACGAGCCGGCGAAGTGGTTCAAGGCCGCCGACGCGTGCGAGAAGGCCGCGGTCGCGCTGGAGGGCTTCGCGGGCACCGTGGAGTGGGCGCAGGGCCAGGCCCAGGAGGCCATCGACGCCTACAAGGCCGCGAAGAAGGCGTCAAACGAGGCGCGGTCGGTCTACAACGGCAAGGTGGACGCGTACAACGCGGCGGTGGACACGTACAACGCCGCCGTCCAGGAGGGCAAGGACCCGGGGGCCAAGCCGAAGAAGCCAGGAGATTTCGCCGACCCGGGTCCCGCGAAGGCGAAGGCGGCGCAGGAGAAGCTGGACGAGGCGCGGCGGCAGCGGGACAAGGCGGAGGAGAGTGCGGTCAAGGCGGTGGCCCAGGCCCGGGACGCCGCTCCGCCCAAGCCGTCCTACAGCGAGCAGGTCGCCGATGGGCTGGAGGGTCTGTCGCTGGACACGTCGCACTTCCTCGGTGGTGTGGTGAAGGGGACGGCGGGCCTGGTCAACTTCGCCCGCGGGCTCAATCCGCTGGACCCGTACAACATCACCCACCCCGCCGAGTACGT
>NZ_JBIBKK010000047.1:0-42769 GCF_042959105.1 Streptomyces sp. NPDC007917 | reverse complement strand
CAGTTCTACCGGGGCTCCGCTTCTCGCGTCCGCCGCTCTTCCAGATCAACCCACTTGCGGCCACGCCCAGACCCGTAACTTCATGGCCTTGGCCTTTAGGGTGTGCATCCCGGAAGTCCACGGATCGGCCCGGAGGTGCCATGTCCCTGCAGATGAAGTTGCGCGCGATCACACTCGACTGCCCCGATCCGCCGGCGCTGGCGGCGTTCTACCAGCAGGCCACCGGGCTGGAGCCCCACCCGAGATCCGACGCCGAATTCGCCGCTCTCACCTGTGAGGACGGGCTCTTCATCGGCTTTCAGCGCGTCGACGACTATCAGGCTCCGCGCTGGCCCGATCAGACCGTTCCCCAGCAGTTTCACCTCGACTTCGCCGTCGATGACCTGGACGAGGCGGAGGCCCGGCTGCTGGAACTGGGCGCGGGTAAACCGGATCACCAGCCGAATGAGGGTCGGTGGCGGGTCCTCACCGATCCGGCCGGGCATCCTTTCTGCCTGGTCAGAGGCTGACCGCAACCACTGGTGACTGGCTCTCCCCGAGATCGGCCGGTAGCGTGCGGGGACGACCCAGGGGGGTGGGCTGGTGCGGCCGGTGCTGCTGGTGGATGTGGACGGACCGCTGAACCCGTACGCGGCGAAGCCGCACAGGCGCCCCGAGGGCTATGAGACGCACCGACTGCCACGACATGGGAGGAGGAGGCCAACGACTTCCTCGCGCCCCTCCTGGGACTGCCCGCCCTGCCGTTCATCACCTGGCCCGAGCCCCGGCCCGAGCCGGAGAACGGCGTGTTCTGGAAAACACCCGTGATCGTCGCCTGGGCGCGGGGCCGCCCGTTCGCATGGGTCGACGACGAGATCACGGACGCGGATCGCGCCTGGGTCCTGTCCATCCTGTCCCTCCTGGAGAGCGGCGTGTTCACCGAGGAGAAGATCAACGCGATCCGCACGGCGATCGGCGCCTGACCCAACCGCCCTCCACCGTCAGGAGGAACCGTCGAGCGCCCCGGCGATCAGCGCTTCGAGCTCCCCCGCCACCTGGTCCAGCGGTCGCATGCTGCGCTTGGCGCGGCACATGGCGATGGCGCCCTCGACGGACGCCACGATGAGGGCCGCGAGCCCCGGAGCCCGCTCGGGGGCGGCGCCGTGCTCCCGTAGCGCCTGGGTCAGCAGCTCCTCCCAGTCCTCGAACGCCTCGGCGGCGGCGACGAGGGCGGGCGGGATCCCGTCGGCCGGCGGCTCCTCGACGGAGACGGCGAGCACGGGGCACCCGGCGCGGAAGTCGCTCTCGACGACGATGCCGCGCCACAGGGCCAGGAAGGCGCGCAGTCCGGCGACCGGGCCCGCGTCCAGTTCCTTGCCCAGGAGGCGGGCGACGGCCGTGCCCGCGTACCGCACCGCCTCGGTGGCCAGCTGCTGCTTGCCCTCGGGGAAGTAGTGGTAGGTCGAGCCGAGCGGCGCCTTGGCGTGTTTGGCCAGCTCCCGGATGCTGGTGGCGTTCAGGCCGCGCCTGCTGATCATGTCGGCCGCACCGGCCACGATGCGCTCGCGCGACGGCCCGCTGGATTTGGCCATGACCGAGCTCCCCTCTGGCTATAACGCTCGTCATAGTCTAGCGTGGCCGCCGTCTATAACGATCGTTATAGTCCGTGTATGCGGCCGAAGGGAGACTTCGCCATGCCGATGATCCGGCTCACCGTCCCGTCCGGTGCCCTGACCGAGGAGGGCCGCAAGACCGTCCAGCGCGATCTGGCCGTCGTCCTGCTGCGCTGGGAGGGCGCGCCGGACACCGCGTTCTTCCGCGCCCAGGCGTGGAGCCACCTCGTCGAGCTGCCCGAAGGCGCGCAGACCACCGCCGAGGACGACTCGCCCCGCTTCCTCGTGGACGTGACGGTCCCTCAAGGCGCGCTGTCCGAGCGGCGCAAGGCCGGTCTGATCGAGGGCGCCACCAAGACCGTGCTCGACGCCGCCGGGCTCTCCCCCGCCGAGGCCCTGCGCGTCTGGGTGCTGGTGCACGAACAGCCCGACGGCACCTGGGGTGCGGGCGGCTCCGTCATCCGCTACGCCGACCTCGTGGCCCTGGCGAAGGAGCAGCGGGCCGATGCGTGAACTGACCTACGCCGCCCGGCACACCGTCGAATGGCGCGAGGCCCCCGACCCCAAGCTCCGGTCCGACCAGGAGGCGATCGTCGCCCCGGTGGCCGCGACCTCCTGCGACGTCGACTCCGCGATCCTGGCCGGACATGGCTTCGTTGATCCGCCCTTCGCCCTCGGCCACGAATGCGTGGCCAAGGTCGTCGAAACCGGTGACGCCGTGACCACCGTGTCCCCCGGCGACCTGGTGGTCGTCCCCTGGTCCATCAACTGCGGCACCTGCGACCACTGCCGCGCGGGACTGACCGCGCACTGCACGGCCGTACCGCACATGGCCATGTACGGCGCACCGATCGGCGGCAGCTGGGGCGGGCTCTTCTCCGACCTGGTCCGCGTCCCATGGGCGGACGCCATGCTCGTCCCCCTGCCCGCCGGTCTCGACCCGGTCGCCATGGCCTCGGCCGGCGACAACTGGTCCCTGTCCTGGCGCCTGGTCGCACCCCATCTGAAGGCCAGGCCGGGGGCCCGCGTCCTGGTGGTCGCGCGCGGCAGCATCGGCCTGTACGTCTGCGACATCGCCCGCGCGCTCGGCGCCTCCCAGGTGCTGTACGTCGATCCCGACCCCGACCACCGCGAGATCGCCGGCGGCTACGGCGCCACCACCGCCGAGGCCCTCGAGCCCGTGCGGCACGGATTCGACATCGCCGTCGAGGCCACCGGCCGCGTCGACCAGCTCGCCCAGGCCGTGAAATGCCTGGCCCCGGAAGGCATCTGCGAATCCGCGGGCAACCACTTCCGCCCCGGCGAGCTGCCCCTGCTCGACATGTACCTCACCGGCGTCACGATCCGCATCGCCCGCGACAACGTCCGCAACCACATCCCCGACGCCCTCGACCTCGCCCGCAGCGGCCGCGTCGACCCCAGGGCCCGCAGCTCGTGTCCGAGTGCGGCGACGGCCGCGCGTTGGTGGTCCAGTTCCTCGCCTGTCCCCCGGCGGTGGACGAGTTTCCCGGAGGGGCACGGATGTACAGCCCCGTCACCGGCCCCGGCAGCCCGCTCGCCCCGCCCATGCGGATGACCCCGGACAGCGGTGGCATCGTCGGCCACTGCACCCTTGGCATCGCCCACGAAGGCCCGCCCGGCTACGGGCACGGCGGCATGAGCGCCATGCTGCTGGACGAGCTGATGGGCTGGGCCTGCTACGCGGCCGGCACCCCCGCCATGACCGTCTCCCTGCAGGCGCACTACCACCGGCCCGTCCCGCTGGAGACCCCTCTGCGGATCTTCGCCCACGTCACGGGCGCCGAGGGCCGCAAGGTCTCCGTGGCCGGCTCGATCAGCACCGAGGAGAACCCGTCGGTGCCCCTGGTCACCGCGGACGGCGTGTTCGTCGCCCCTGACCCCGACCGGGCCCGCGCCCTGTTCCCTGGCGCGGCTCGCGCGGTGACGCCTCGTCCGGAACTCTGACGATCATGTGGGCGTTGAGTCGCTTGAGCCTTTGAGTGAGGAGCGATCGCATGGCGGCCACACTGGACGAGATCACACGGGCCTGGCTTGAGGAGCCCAGGTTCTGGCAGATGGCCACCTTGAACCCGGACGGTTCGCCGCAGTTGACACCGATGTGGGCCGGCCTGGAGGACGACCTGATAGTGGTCAACACCTCGGTCGGCCGCGTCAAGGAGGAGAACCTGCGGCGTGACCCCCGGGTGTCGCTGTGCTGTATGGACACCGAGAACCCGTACCACCGGGTGGAGATCCGGGGCCGCGCGGTCCGTTTCGTGGCGGGAGAGCCGGCGGTGCGCGTCATGGACCGGCTCGCGCAGAAGTACCTCGGCACGGAGACGTTCCCCTGGCTGATCCCCGGCGAGGTGAGAGTGGCGGTCTACATCGAGCCCTCCCACGTCCACCGTGTCGTCGGCGTCGAGAAGTTCCGGCCCGGGGTGCTGCCGAAGGGGTGAGTGTTCCGAAGGCGGCCCCACGCGTCAGGCGTCGTCGCGTCGTGCGACACGCGGGCGCCCCGGAGGAATCCGGCGTCAGCCGCGTGCCGGCTTCACAGCGCCGAGAGCGGTGTTACATGCCACCGGAGCGGGCCGGGCCGCCGCCGCGGCCGCCGCCGCTACGGCCGCCGTGGAACAGCCCGCTGTGACGACCGCTCGAACGCCCGGAGCTTGTCCGGCGTCAGGATCCAGTAGAACTCGTCGATCACACCCCGCCCCGCGGAGATGGCCAACAGCGCGATGGCGACACCGTCCTTGACGGCCAAGAGAGCGGGAAGGCCATTGGCCTCGACGATGCGGTACTCGTCCCAGGGGATGAACTTCTTGGCGAAGGAGCTGATCCTGGCCACGCGCACGGTGCCGAGGACCGGGATCCGCGCCACTCCCCGCATGCCGTTCCCGTCCGCGTAGGCGATGACGTCGGCCGACAGCAGGTTCTCGAGGGCGTCGATGTCGCCGGTCTCCGCGGCGGCGACGAAGGCTTCCAGCAGGCGCCGGTACTCCGCGGTGTCGACGGGCTCACGGCGCTCGGCCGACAGTCGTTTGCGGGACCGGCTGACGATCTGCCGTGCGTTGGCCTGGCTCAGCCCCAGTACGTTCGCGATCTGGTCGTACGGGTAGTCGAACGCCTCGCGCAGCACATAGGCCGCCCGCTCCACGGGATTCAGTTTCTCCAGGAGGAGCAGCACGGCCAGCTCAACGGCCTCGCCGCGCTCGGCGCCGACGTGCGGATCCACACTGGTGTCGACCGGCTCGGGCAGCCACGAGCCCACATGCGCCGCACGCCGCACCCGCGCCGACTGGGCCACGTTGATCGCCAGCCGCGTGGTCGCCGTCGTCAGGAAGGCCCCGGGATTCGCCACGGCGCTCCGGTCGGTGCCCTGCCAGCGGAGCCAGGCGTCCTGGACCACGTCCTCCGCCTCGTCCACGCTGCCCAGGACGCGGTAGGCGATGCCGAACAGCCGGGGTCGCAGCTCCAGGAAAGCGTCCGCCGCCTCGTCGAGCGAGTCATCGCCGGGCCGCTGTGACGTGTCCATGCCGCCATGCCTCCGCTGTTCGACCGCGGGTGCCACAGACGCGTCGGCCGGCGTCAGGAACGACCCACTCTGCTCATGACGATCCTAGTGACCAGCCTCTCCCGGGTGACCAGCCTCTCCCGGACGGTCGGGAACCGCGGCTCCCGGGTCAGGCGAGCCCTGCCAGGACGAGCGCGGCGGTGACGAGGGCCGCCGGATGCCGCCGCCTGATCTGCTACCTGCTGAGCCAGAGGTCGGGGCCGAAGACCTCGTAGTGGACGGCGGAGGGGTGCAGCCCCTTGTGGAGCAGTTCGCCGCGTACCGCGCGCATGAAGGGCAGGGGGCCGCACAGGTAGGCGGTGGTGTCCTGCGGCAGGGCGAGGTCATCGAGGGTGGCGCGGCCGGGCGAGACGTTGGGGGCGGGGTGCTGGTCGGCGTTGTTCTCGTACCACAGGTGCAGGGTGGCACGGGGCAGGCGGTCCACGAGCTCGGCCTGTTCGTCACGGTGGACGCGGCCGGCGGGTGTGCGATCGGCGTGGATGACGGTGACGGGACGGGTGGAGCCGGTCAGGGCGAGGTGGTCGAGCATGGACAGCATGGGGGTGATGCCGATGCCGGCGGAAGCGAGGAGGAGCGGGGTGTCCGCGTCGGGCAGGACGAGATCACCGGCGGGCAGGGAGACCTCGAGGGTGCGTCCGGGGTTGGCATGGGCGTGCAGCCAGGTGGAGACCTCGCCGTCGGGGGCGGTGCCGTCGGCCGAGCTCTCGCGTTTGACGGTGATGCGCCAGGTCTTGCGTCCGGGGGCGCTTGACAGGCTGTACTGGCGGATCTGGTGGGTGCCGTCCGGCAGTTCGACGCGGACGCTGATGTACTGTCCGGGCCGGAAGGCGGTGGTGGGCAGGGTGTCGGGGCGGCGCAGGACCAGGGAGACGGCGTCGGGGGACTCCTGGTGGCGTTCGGCTATGTCCATCCGCCGCCACACGTCGCCGTCCCGGACCGAAGCCTGGGCGTACAGGCGGGCTTCCATGGCGATCAGGGCGTTGGCCATCAGCCAGTAGACCTCGTCCCAGGCGGCGGCGACCCGGGGGGTGACGGCGTCGCCGAGGACCTCGGCGACCGCCGCGAGCAGATGGCGGCCGACCAAGGTGTACGTGTCGGCGGTGATGCCCAGCGAGACGTGTTTGTGCGCGATGCGCGACAAGATGGCGTCGGGCCGTTCGTCGGGGCGCTCGAGCAGAAGGGTGGCGAAGGCGGCCACCGAACCGGCGAGCGCCTCGCGCTGGGCGCCGTTGACCTGGTTGGCCCGGTTGAACAAGTGCCGCAGCAGCTCCGGACGCTCCTCGAACATCCGCCGGTAGAACAGCTCCGTGATCGTGTTCAGGGAGGCCCCCACCGTGGGAAGCGTCGCCCGCACGACCGGGACCGACTGCGCGGAAAGCATCGGACACACACCTCTGATCCGCATCTGAGATTCTTATTTTCGGCCGCGAGGACACCACACGCCCCTCCGCCGGACGGTGGTGAGCGGTGCCGGACAACCCAGCCGGCGGCCGTGGCCGGTCAGTCCGGGGCGGCACCCAGCGTCAGCAGCACCGGACCCGTCGGCGAGGCCACCAGATCGGCCACGGTCACACGGTCCAGTGAGGCGTAGAACGCCTCCTGCGCCTCGCGCAGCGCCCGCCGCAACCGGCAGGCACCGGCCAGTGGGCAGGGAGCCTCCCCCTCGCACACCACGGCCTCACGGTCCCCCTCCAGCACGCGGATCAGCTCCCCCACGCGCGTGTCCCGGCCCGCACCGGTCAGCATCAGCCCGCCGTTGCGCCCGCGCCTCGCCTCGATGACCCCCAGGTGCTGCAGATGCGCGATGGTCTTCGCCATGTGCGTATAGGGGACGTTCAGGGAATCGGCGATCAGCCTCGTGGTCAGCAGCTCCTCACTGTCCACGACGGCCAGGCGCATCACCGCCCGAAGCGCGAGATCCGTGTACCTGGTCAGCCTCACGCCCACACCTTAGCAATGTGGCATCTCATATGCGTATTTAAGGAGTGTGCACTGCGTCACGCGGGCCATGTTTCGAGGAAGAACCGACACCCAAGGGCTTGACCGCGAGCGAGGCGGCTCCTACATTCCTCACACCCTCGAGGTAGATCGATTAACCACTCGTTAACCGCCTGGTTGGAGACACCCCGCAGTGCACTCACCGCTGACTAGGCGCGGCCTCCTCGCCGCCGGTTCCGGCCTCGCCGCCACGACCGTCCTGCCTGCCCTGTCCGGCTGCTCCCTCGTGGCGGCGGAGGACTCCGATCCCGATACGCTCGTCGTCCACACCCAGTTGGGCACCACCGCCACGGGATCGCCCACCTACCTCGCGGCCCTGGACCGTTTCCGCGAGGAGAACCCGGGACTCAAGGTCAAGAACCTCATCAACGGCGACGACCTCGCGCAGGTCTACGAGACCTCACGCCTGGCCCACAAGGAGCCGGACGTGGTGATGGTCAACCTCTACGACAAGACGCTGGCATGGACGGACGTCGGCGCCACCGTCGACGTCAAGGGCTACATGAACGACTGGGGGCTGCGCGAGCGGGTGCGCCCCGAAGCCCTGGCCGCCTGGACCGACGCCAAGGGCAGGCTACGGGCCTTCCCCTACTTCGCCACGAACTGGCCGATCGCCTACAACAGGGCGCTGCTCGACCGGGCGGGCGTCGACGCGATACCCACCACGGGCGACGAGCTGATCGGCGCGGCCCGCAAGTTGCGCGCCAAGGGGATCGCGCCCGTGACGGTCGGCGGCAACGACTGGACCGGGCAGAAGCTGCTCGCCCAGATCATCCAGACCTTCCTGACCGAGGACGAGGCCAGGCACACCTACTCCACCGGGGACTTTGGCAGCAGGGGTGCCCGGGAGGGCATTGAATACTTCGTGACGCTGCGGGACGCGGGCGTCTTCGCCGACAAGGCGCAGGGCCTCACCTCGGACTTGATGACCACACAGTTCAACACCGAGTCCGCGGCGATCGAGTCCGCGATGTCATCGGCGCTCGCGAAGGTGCCCGAGAAGGTCGCCCGGCACACCGAGGTCGGTGGCTGGCCGCTGACCGACGGCGCCGTGCACGACAGGCCCACCATCCTGCGGACGTACACCCTGATCGGGTTCTGGATCAGCCCGAACGGCATCAAGAAGATCGACGCCGTCGAGAAGTTCCTGCGCTTCATGTACAGCCCGGACACCGTCTCCCGGTTCATCAAGGAGAGCGGCCGCGACATGGCGCTGCGCTCGGACACCCTCAGCACGGACTTCCCGCTGGTCGCCGCCGCGCAGAAGCTGGGCTCCGGGGTGAGCCAGGTGCTGCTGCCCGACGTGTACGTCCCGCCCGCCGCCACCCAGCCGCTGATCACCGCGACCAGCACGTCCTTCACCCGAGGCACCAGCGCCGCGAAGGTCCGCGCCGCGCTCGAAACCGCGTACCGCTCCGCGTGAACCCCCCGCCCGCTCGCTCGTCTCCCGAGCCCGACCTCACGGAAGCCACTTCATGACGACGCTGACGTCGCCCCCGGGCGGGGCCGCGATCCGCCACCCCGCTCCGCCCTCCGCCACAGCCCGTTCGCGCAGCCCCCGGCAGGGCGGCACGATCCTCGCCGTCCCCGCGCTGATCTGGTACGCGATCTTCATGGTCGGCCCGGTGATCGCCATCTTCGTGATCGCCGCCCTGCACTGGCCGGGGATGCTTCAGCCGGTGTCCTTCGCCGGTCTCGACAACGTCCGCGCGGTC
Source organism: Streptomyces sp. NPDC007917 (assembly GCF_042959105.1). NCBI lineage: Bacteria > Bacillati > Actinomycetota > Actinomycetes > Kitasatosporales > Streptomycetaceae > Streptomyces > Streptomyces sp. NPDC007917. The sequence goes on along the minus strand of NZ_JBIBKK010000047.1, from coordinate 33,893 downwards.
CTCGACGACCCCGTGTTCTGGGACGCGGTGAACAACACCGCCGTCCAGCTGGCCGTGGCGCTGCCGATCATGATCGTATGCGCCTATATGCTGGGCTACTACGTCGCGCAGAAGCCCCCCGGACACCGTGTCATCCGCTATCTGCTGTTCATCCCCGGCCTGATCTCCACCCCCGCGAAGGCCATGGTGTTCTACGCGGCGCTGTCCCCGGACGGGCTGGTCAACGGCGCGTTGCAGGCCACCGGACTCGGTTCGCTCACCGACGCCTGGCTCGCCTCTCCTTCGACGGCTCTGGCCTGTCTCATCGCCCTGGACGTGTGGAGCGGGATCGGCTTCACTGCCGTCCTGTTCGCCGCCCGGCTCGACAGCGTCCCGGACGAACTCGGCGAGGCGGCGCAGCTGGACGGGGCCGGCCACTGGCGGACCATGTGGCGCATCCACTTCCCCGTGATCCGCGACTATGTCGGCGTCGTCACCATGCTGCAGTTCCTGTGGACCCTCTTCGGCTCGGCGCAGCACGTCCTGCTGCTCACCCAGGGCGGTCCCGGAAGTTCGTCGACGACGCTGTCGTTCCTCGTGTACCAGAAGGCGTTCATCGCGGCGGACCTGGGTTACAGCCAGACCGTCGGCGTCGTCCTCTTTCTGGCCGGGCTCGTCGGGCTGCTCGCCATCCGCCGTGCGTTTCGCCAGAACTACTGATCGGAGCGGTCACCATGAAACTCGGCAAACGCTGGCTGCCCGCACACATTCTGGTGTGGACCTACGCGGTGCTGCTCATCGTGCCGCTCTACTACTTCCTCGCCTCCGCGTTCAAGAGCAACGAGGAGATCTTCGCCCACCCCTTCGCGCTGCCGGACTCGCTCGGCTTCGGCAACTTCAAGACGGCTTACAACAGCGCCTCCCTCGGCCAGGCCATCGTCAACTCGACGCTGGTGACGGTCCTTTCGCTGGCGCTGACCCTGTTGCTGGCGCTGCCCGCGGCGTTCGCGCTCGCCCGGTCGACCGGGCGGCTGGCCTCGGTGGTGGAGAAGGTCTTCTCGCTCGGCTTTCTGATCCCGACGTTCGCGGCGCTCTTTCCCACGTTCCTGCTCGCCGCGGCCACCGGACTGTTCCACACGCAGCTCTTCATGGTCCTCTTCCTGCCCGCCACGGCGATGCCGCTGTCGGTGGTGATCCTGGTGCAGTTCATGCGGACCATCCCGAGGGAGATGGAGGAGGCCGCCCGGATGGACGGGGCGTCCACCTACACCGTGCTGCGCCACATCTACACGCCGATGTGCCTGCCCGGCATCGCCACCGTGATCCTCCTGAACTTCCTGACGTTCTGGAACGAGTACCTGTACTCGCTGATCATCATCGGCCCCGATCCCGACCAGCGCACCGTCCAGGCGGCCCTGCCCACGCTGAGGGCGGTCGTCGGCACCGACTACGGTGTCCTGACCGCGGGCACCGTACTGACCCTCATCCCCGTGTGGATCGTCTACACGGTGCTCCAGAAGCGCATGCAGCAGGCGCTCATCAGCGGCGCGGTGAAGATGTGAGCGCGCCCATCGGGAAGCAGGGCCGCCGGCCCACCATCAAGGCGGTGGCGGCCGCCGCCGGGGTGTCGACGGCGGCCGTGTCCCAGGCCTTCCACGGCAAGGGCCGGTTGTCGGAGCCGACCAGACAGCGCATTCTGGACACCGCGGGGGAGCTCGGCTGGTCGCCGAGCGCACCCGCCGCCGCACTGCGCAACGCCCGCACCCGCACCCTCGCGCTGGTGGTGCGGCGCCCCACCGATGTGCTCGGCGCAGACCCGCACTTCAGCGAGCTGATCACCGGTATCGAAGGCGAGCTGGCGCCCCGCGGCTACGGTTTGCTGCTGCATCTGGTCGCCGGGGCACAGGAGGAGAACGCCCTCTACCGGCAGCTGACGGCCGAAGGCCGGGTCGACGGAGCCGTTCTGACGGACGCGCGCACGGACGACTCGCGCCCCGCGCTGCTGGCCCGCCTCGGGCTGCCCGCCGTGCTGCTCGGTCCGCCCGACCGTGCCGGCGGGGTGCCGAGCGTCGGCCTCGGCCACCAGGGCGCCGCCGTGGAGGAAGTCGTCCGCCACCTGCTCGACCTCGGACACCGGCGCATCGCCTATGTGGCGGGCCCGGCCGATCTGCAGCACACACGGCTGCGGGGCGGTGTCTTCGAGACGGCTCTCAAGGCGGCCGGTCTGCGGCCGTACGCGGTCCTGCACACCGACTTCACCGAAGTGTCCGCCGTGGCCGCGACCCAGGCGCTGCTGGAGGCCGCCGACCGCGCCACGGCGATCGTCTACGCCAACGACTCCATGGCGGTGTGCGGCATCGGCGCCGCCCAGCGCGGCGGTCTGCGCGTCCCCGACGACCTGTCGGTGGTCGGCTATGACAACCTGCCGCTCGGCCGCTGGCTGCACCCCCGGCTGACCACGGTCGACCAGCAGGTGCAGCGGGTCGGCGCGGCCGCCGCCCGGCTGCTCCTCGCCCGCTGCGGTGAGGACGTCGAGGAGACGGTGCTCGACGACCGGCCGCGGCTGGTCGTCCGCGACTCCACCGGGCCCGCCCCCGTCTCCCCCCTCTGATGCCCGCGGCGCCCCCGCTGCCACCACGGCCGACAGATGCACGAGTGTCCCCCACGCCGCACCACGAGACCCGAGAAGGACCATGCGACGCCACAGCGCCCAGCTCACCCACCACCCCGCCGTCCTGCCCTGGCTCGGCGCCAACTTCTGGTCCCGCACCGGCGGGCCCCTGATGTGGCGCGACTACGACCCGAAGACGGTCCGCGCGGAACTGCGGGTGCTGCGTGAGCACGGCCTGACCATGACCCGGTCGTTCTTCTACTGGCCCGACTTCCATCCGCAGCCGCACCGCGTCGACGAGGCCCTGTGCGAACACTTCCACGACTTCCTCGACGCCCACAGCGAGACGGGCATGGGGACGGTGCCCACCTTCATCGTCGGACACATGTCGGGCGAGAACTGGGACCCGGCCTGGCGCGGGGGCCGCGATCTGTACGAGGACGTGTGGATGGTCGGCCGTCAGGCGTGGTTCGTGTCCCAGATGACCCGCCGCTTCAAGGACCACCCGGCGGTCACCGGCTGGCTCATCACCAATGAGATGCCCGGGTACGGCCGCGTCTACCAGGTGGATCCGCCCTCCTCCGAGGTGGTGACGGCCTGGGCGCAGGCCATGTGCAACGCCGTGCGGGCCGCCGGCGGCACCCAGCCCGTCTCGCTCGGCGACGGCGCGTGGGGCATCGAGGTCACCGGCCGCGACAACGGCTTCTCGCTGCGCGAGACCGCCGAGTACATCGACTTCGTCGGCCCGCATGTGTACCGCTCCGACACCGACCGGCCGCGCCAGCACCTGCGCGCCGCCTTCGAGTGCGAACTGGCCTCGGTCACCGGACACCCCGTCGTCCTGGAGGAGTTCGGTCTCTCCACGGACACGGTGTCCGCCGAGAACGCGGCGGTCCACTACCGGCAGACCCTGCACAACTCCCTGCTCGGCGGGGCGACGGGCTGGATCGCCTGGAACAACACCGACTACGACGATCTGTGGGACCGCTCACCGTACGACCACCACCCCTTCGAGATGCACTTCGGCATCACCGACAGCACCGGGGCCCCCAAGGCGCCGCTGCTCGAACTCGCCGAGTTCGCCGAGGTGTTGAGGGCCGTGGACTTCACCCGCTGCCGACGCGCCGACGCAGGAGCGGCGCTGGTCGTGCCCGCCTTCCTGGAGCGCGGCTACCCGTACAGCAGGCCCGCCGACCGACCGCTGATCTTCACTTCCCTGCACCAGAGCTATGTCGCCACCCGCGCCGCCGACCTGCCGGTGGGCTTCACCCGGGAAGCCGACGGCCTGCCCGGCGACGCGGCCCTGTACCTGCTGCCGGCGACCCGGCAGCTCACCACGCGCACCCGCCGTGAGCTCGAACACCGCGCCCGCGAGGGCGCCACGGTCTACCTGTCGTTCTGCTCCGGGGAGCACCCCGGCACCCGCGGCCCGTGGTTCGACGACCTGGACGGGCTGTTCGGCGTCGAGTTGCAGCTCTCCTACGGTGTCGCCGAGCCCATCGAGGACGACATCCTGGAGATGACGTTCACCGACGACTTCGGCGGGCTGACCGCGGGAGACACCCTGCGCTTCCCCGTCGCGGGCAACGAGGACAGCCGGGCGTATCTGCCGGTCCTCCCCCGCGACGCCCGCGTGGTCGCCGTCGACGCACACGGCCGGCCCGCCCTCCTGGTGCACGACACCGGAGCCGGCCGCACCGTCCTGGCCACCTATCCCCTGGAGCACATGGCCGCCCGCACCGCCCGCGTCAACCCCGAGGAAACCCATCGCCTGTACGCGGCGCTCGCCGATGTCGCCGGGGTCCGGCGCCCGGTGACGGTCGACAGCCCCCACGTCGGCGCGGACGTCCTCGTCCACGAGGACGGGCGCCGCTTCGTGTGGCTGGTCAGCCAGAGCCCCGAGGAGATCGACGTACGCCCCGCCGCCGACGGCACACTGCACGACCTCGGCTCCGGCGCGCCGACCGCGGACGTGAGCCTCGCCCCGTACGGTGTCCGCGTCCTTGAGCTGAAGTGCTGGAGCTGAAGTGACCGATCCCCTCTACCGCGACCCGTCCGCGCCCGTGCCGAAGCGGGTCCGCGACCTGCTGGCGCGCATGACGCTCACCGAGAAGGTCGGCCAGGTCAACCAGCGCATGTACGGCTGGCAGGCGTACGAGCGCACGGCCGGCGGCCACCGGCTCACCGACGCCTTCCGCGCCGAGGTCGCCGCCTACGACGGCATGGGAGCCCTGTACGGGCTGCAGCGGGCCGACCCGTGGTCGGGCGTCGGCTTCGCCGACGGCATCACGGCGGCGGACGGGGCCCGGGTGGCCGACGCGGTGCAGCGGCACGTCATGGAGAACACCCGGCTGGGGATACCGGTGCTCCTCGTCGAGGAGGTCCCCCACGGTCACCAGGCGCTGGACGGCACCGTGCTGCCGGTCAACCTCGCCGTCGGCGCCACCTGGGACCCCGAGCTGTACGAGGCCGCGGCGGCCGCCGCCGGCGCGGAGCTGCGGGCGCGGGGCGGCCATGTGGCGCTCGTCTCGGCCCTCGACCTGGTGCGCGATCCGCGCTGGGGCCGTGCGGAGGAGTGCTTCGGCGAGGACCCGTATCTGGCGGCCCGGCTCACCGAGGCGCTGGTGCGGGGTATGCGCACCGCCGAAGTCGCCGTCGTGCTCAAGCACTTCGCCGGCCAGGGGGCCACGGTCGGCGGGCGCAACAGCGCGGCCACCGAGCTGAGCGCCCGCGAGTTGCACGAGATCCATCTGGCCGCGGCCCGGGCCGGCGTACGGGCCGGTGCCGCCGGTGTCATGGCGGCCTACAACGAATTCGACGGCATGCCCTGTGTCGCCAACCGGGCGCTGCTGACCGAACTCCTTCGAGAGCAGTGGCAGTTCGAGGGCATCGTCATGGCGGACGGCTGCGCCGTCGACCGCCTGGTCCGGCTCACGGGAGACCCGGTGGCCGCGGGTGCCCTGGCCCTGAACGCCGGATGCGACCTCAGCCTGTGGGACGCCTGCTATCCGAGGCTTGCCGAGGCGGTCGCGCAGGGGCTCGTCGCGGAGCACACCCTGGATTCCGCCGTGGCCCGGGTGCTGGCCCTGAAGTTCCGCCTCGGCCTCTTCGACCAGCCCTTCTCGCGTGCCGAAGCGCCTGGGGAGCAGCGCTTTGATCCGAGCGAGCTGAGTGAACGCATAGCCCGCGCGTCGATCACGCTGCTCGCCAACGACGGAGGGGTGCTGCCGATCGCACCAGCACCCCGCCGGATCGCCGTCCTCGGCCCGAACGCCGACTCGATCGCCCAGCAGATCGGCGACTACACCGCGCCTCAGCGGCCCGGCTCCGACCACGTCACGGTCCTGGAGGGCATCCGGTCGGCCGCCCCGCCGGACACCGAGGTCACCTACGCGCGAGGGTGTGCTCTGGTGGGCGGCGACCTCTCCGGTGTCTCGGAGGCGGCCGCACTCGCGGCAGCGGCGGACGTCGCGGTGCTCGTCCTGGGCGGGTCGAGCGCCCGGTCGGGCGACACCACCTTCGACTCCAACGGCGCGGCCGCCGTCACCTCCGCCGACCCGGTGGACATGACCTGCGGGGAAGGCGTCGATCTGGCCGATCTGCGGCTTCCCGAGGGGCAGTTGGCGCTCCTGGACGCGGTAGCTGCCATGTCCGTGCCGTTCGTCGTGGTACTCGTACAGGGCCGTCCGCACGCGGTGCCCGACCCTCCCGGCACCGCCGGGGCCGTGCTGAGCGCCTGGTACCCGGGCCCGTGGGGCGGGCGGGCCGTGGCCGACGTGTTGTTCGGCACGGCCGAACCACAGGGGCGACTGCCGGTGTCGGTCCCGTGGTCGGCCGCGCAGCTGCCGGTGTTCTACAACGCCAAGGACCACGGGTACCGCGGCTATGTGGACCAGCCCGCCACCGCCCGGTACGCCTTCGGCCACGGCCTGTCGTACACCACCGTCGCCTACGCGCCACCACGGCTGTCGCGCGCCCGGGTGACCCCGGACGACCCCACCCTCGTCTGCCGGGTCGCCGTGCGCAACACCGGAGGGCGGCCGGTACGCGAGACGGTGCAGCTCTATGTGCGGCGGCTGTCGGGAGGGTCCTCGTGGCCCCGCGTACGCGAGCTGCGCGGATTCGCCCGCCTCGAACTGCGGCCCGGCGAGGGGGCCGACGCCGTGTTCGAGATCGACGCCGACACCCTCGGCTCCGTCACCCGGGACCTCGATCTTGCCGTGGAAACCGGGGAACTCCTTGTGGAGACCGGGCCCTCATCCGCCCGGACGCAGGGGGCGAGGCTGGTGGTAGCGCGCCCGGACTGAGGGTGTCCTTGGTGGGGCGCACCCCGTCGTGAAGGCCCTCGATGACGGGGCCGGCCGGTCAGCGCCCGGGCGCGGTGCCCGTCGCCCGTCCGGCCACCGGGCGCAGCGCGGTCGGTGGCCGGTTGTCCGGGGGCATCTGTACGGCCAGGCCGTCGGTGTTCTGTGCGAGGCCCAGCTGGGAGATGGCGTTGACCAGGGTCACCGTCTCGCCCTTGGCGGTCAGCTGCCAGCGCTGGGTGCGGGTGTTGTCCGAGCAGGCCTGCTGGGTGATGGTGGCGCCCGCCTCCAGCGGTGCTCCGAGGTAGCGCCTGCCGCTGACCATGTCCAGGCAGTTGCCGGTGGTGGTGCCACCGCGGACGGCGCGGATCCGGTAGTAGCCGTCCGGGGTGGCCGTAAGCGCCCAGGTGGCGTCGGGGTCGGCCGCGAGCTTGGCCGGGGCTCCTGGCGTGGTGCCCGCCGTGGTCAGCCGCTTGGTCGAGTCGGGGAGGGTGAGGGCGTAGGTGCCGTCCTTGAGCGGGAGGCGTGTCACGTTGTCCCAGCCCGGGGCGTGGCCGAGCCGGTCGGCGAGGGCGGCGAAACCGGTGTAGGTCGCGGCGGGTTCGGGGCTGCCCCAGGTGGCCTGGGAGATGAAGCGCAGCGGCATGAACGCGTCGGCCTCGACCTCGTTCTCGGTCTGCTCGGACGCGAAGTCGGGCCACATGGTGATCTTGGCGCCGATGACCTGGGGCTGGGGGCCGGTCAGCGTCTCTCCCTCGAAGCGCAGGGGTGTCCAGTCGCTGTCGTAGAGGGCCTGGGTTCTCATCTTGGAGCCGCCGCGGATCAGGTAGAGGGAGTAGGCGGAGTTCATGACCTGGTGTCCCTGCGCGAGCAGTGCGGAGGGCGGCTGCTGGACCTCGGGGGTCCAGTGCTCCACGTCGATGTTCTTGTCGAGGGAGATGGTGTTGTCGCCGGTCAGTCCGTCGTTCCAGATCCGCAGGGTCCTGCCGTCGGCCCGCACATGGGCGTTGACGCGGTTGACGAAGTCGATGAAGGCGTCCTGCGGGGTGGCCGACGCCCCGTATTTCGCCTTCGCGTAGGCGGCTATCTGCGGGTAGGCGGCGTAGTCGGAGCCGAGCATGTACTCGTCGGCGCCCATGTGCCAGTAGGGGGTGTCCCAGACCCTCAGGGCCTCGTCGAGGAGCCCGGTGTAGAAACTGAAGGCCTCGGGCCGGGTGATGTCGAGGCGCGAGGGTGACGTGGCGCCGGAGGAGTCGGTGAGTTGCAGCTCGGGGTGGTTCTGCAGATAGGGGTCGATGTGTCCCGGTGAGTTGATCTCCGGGACGAGGGTGATGTGGTACTTCTTCGCCATGGCCGAGAGCTGTCGTACCTCGTCCTTGGTGTAGTAGCCCCAGAACCTGGTCTTCGGGTAGTCGTCGCTGGCGACTTTCGCCTCGATCCACAGCTGGTTGAGCTTCAGGTACGACATCTCCCGCATCAGCCGCTCGAACCAGGGCATCGAGATGTGGATGTAGCAGGCGCACACGCCCACGCCGCGTTCGGGGTACCGGGGGACGTCGACCGCCCGGCCGCGCGGCAGTGCGGTCCGGCCGTGGAGCATCTGCAGCACGGTACGGGTGCCGAGGAACAGCCCGTCGTCCGTCGCTCCGGTGATCCGTACGGTGTCGGAGACGAGAAGTTCGTATCCTTCCGCGCCGAGGTCTTCGACGCCGGGGTCGAGGCGCAGCACCACGTCGCCCGCGCGGGGCTCTCCCCCGCTGACCACGGGTAGCCTGAGTCCAGTGGCGGCGGCCAGGTCGTCGGCGAAGGTGGCCGCGTCGGCCTGTGCCCGTTCGGCCGGGGTCGTGAGGATACGGGAGCCCTGCCGCAGTTGGAGGCTGCCGGATCCGGCGGTCCACCCCGTCAGCGCCGGCACCACCTCCGGTGTGGCCGCGGCGCGGGCGGCAGTGGCGGACGCGGGGGTGAGCGCCGAGGCCGGAAGGGCCGGCGGTACGGACAGGGCCAGGGCCGCCAGAAGGCAGACGGCCCAGCGGCGTCTTCCGCGCGCGGCGCGCATTCGTTGGATCACTGTGTCCATCGGCATGAGGGCGACATCGAGAGGCGAACACATCCGATGAATGTGTTCCGGTGTTCGACGAGAAGCGGCCTGCGCCGCGCCATGATCGCCGCTGCGGTCGCGGCGCTGACCGGGGTGACGGCGCTGCCGCCCGCGGCCGCCACGACCGGCGCGGCGGGGTGTCAGGAGCCGGTGACTCCGGCGCCGGTGATGGCCGTGGAGGAGTGCGACAGCCCGGAGCGGATCGTCGAGAAGGCCGCCAGCATCGTGCCACGCCCCTCCCAGGTGGCCTGGCAGCAGCGTGGCATCGTCGGTTTCACCCACTTCGGGATGAACACCTTCACCGACCGCGAGTGGGGCTCGGGCATGGAGAAGGAGTCACGCTTCGCCCCGTCGGCCGTCGATGTGGACCAGTGGATGCGCGCGTACCGGGCGATGGGGGCCAAGCAGGTCATCTTCACCGCCAAGCACCACGACGGCTTCGTGCTCTACCCCACCCGCTACAGCAACCATTCCGTGACCGCCAGCCCTTGGTGGGTCAGCACCGCGGGCTGCGACCAGGCCGGGCAGGCCGCAGCCGCCCGGGCCGCGGCCGAGCAGCGGCGTGACACCGACCCCGCCGCGTACTGGCGGGCGCGGAAGGCGGGCTGTGAACGGCAGGGCGGGGACATCCTCGGCTCCTACGTCCGGGCGGCCCGTGCGGCGGGGCTGCGGGTGGGTGTCTATCTGTCGCCCTCCGACGGGGCCGAACTGCCCCGGGCGTGGCACAAGGACACCTACATCCCGGCGATCGAGGCCAAGCCGGCCGGCTCGCGTTCGACCGCCGAGAAGGCCACGCTGGAGGACGCACCCGCGAGCCCGGCCGGCCAGGGCCGGTACGGCAACTCCAGCACGCCCACACCGCGTACGATCCCGACCCTGGTGCCCGGTGACGACCGTGCCCGTGCGGTGGCACGGGGCACCATGCCGTCGTTCGAGGTCGTCGAGGACGACTACAACACCTACTACCTGAACCAGCTCTACGAACTGTTCACCCAGTACGGGCCGATCGACGAGCTGTGGCTGGACGGCGCCAATCCGTGGGCCGGTTCGGGGATCAGCGAGAAGTACGACTTCACGACCTGGTTCGCGATGATCAAGGCGCTGTCGCCGGACACCGTGGTCTTCGCCGGTCCGCAGGGCACGCGGTGGGTGGGCAATGAGGCGGGTGTGGCGCGGACCGGTGAGTGGAGCGTCGTACCGGCGACGGGCGACCCGGACACGGCGCACAACGAGGGGCTGATCCCCGGTGGCGCGTGGGCCGAGGACATCGGTTCCCGGGCGGTGCTCGCCCGGCCCGAGGTGCGCTATCTGCAGTGGTTCCCGGCCGAGGCGGACTCCTCGATCAGGCCCGGCTGGTTCTACCACCCCGGCGAGCGGCCGCAGTCGGCGGCCGAGCTGGTCGACAAGTACCGGCGGTCCGTCGGGCGCAACGCCGTGATGCTGCTGAACGCGCCGCCCGGCACCAACGGGCGGATCGCCGACGCCGATCTCGCCTCGCTCGCCTCCTTCGGCACGGCCGTACGCGACACCTACCGCACCAACCTGCTGGCGCCCGGGAAGGACGCGACGGGCGCCGCGCTGAGCGACGAGGAGCTGTCCACCGGCTGGTCCCCGGCGGGCCGGGCCACCACGGGCCGTGTGGTCCTGGACCTGCCCCGGGCGCAGAGCTTCGACCAGATCCTGCTCCGCGAGAACATCACCCGGGGCCAGCGCGTCGAGGCGTTCGCGGTGGACACCTGGGACGGAGCCGGGTGGGTGCAGGCGGCGAGCGGTACGACCGTCGGCTACAGCCGGATCCTGGTGCTGGACGCACCGGTGCGCACCGACCGGGTCCGGATCCGGGTCCTGGCCGCGCGCGCGACGCCGCAGCTGGCGACGGTGGGCCTGTACCGTACGGTCGCACCGTCCACCCGGGCCGGTGGCGCCGGGTAGAGCGCCCTGGAACGCTCCACGCCCTCGAAACGCTTGACCTTGCCCCCAGGGGAAGGCCGACGGTGTCCGTGGCGACCCAAGCTGTCGCGACCGAGCCGAGCGCGCCGGCGCGCTCGGCTCCGACCGGACCCGGACGAGAGGGACCCGCATGGACGACGACGCTCTCCTGGCCGAGCAGTTGGCCTACTACAGGGCACACGCGGCCGCATACGACCGGCCCTATGAGGAGCGCGAGGACCTGCAGAAGTTGCTGGCTGCCGTCGATGAGCTGCCGATCGCCGGCGATGTGCTGGAGTTGGCCTGCGGTACGGGCCAGTGGACCCCGAGGCTCGCGGCGCGGGCGCGGTCGGTGACGGCTGTCGACGCGTCAGCCGAAGTGCTGGCCCTCGCGCGGGAGCGCACCGCGTCCCCCACCGTCCGGTTCCTGGAGGCCGATCTGTTCGAGTGGCGGCCGCCACGGCGCTACGACACCGTGTTCTTCGCCTTCTGGCTCTCCCATGTTCCGCCGCGGCGGTTGCCCGACTTCTGGAACACCGTCGCCACAGCGCTCGCGCCGGGCGGCAAAGCGATCTTCATTGACGACGGCCCCGCCGCTGCCGCGGAGGAGGAAGTCCTCGCGAACCTTCCGGTCCCGGCGGTGCTGCGCCGGCTCGATGACGGCAGCCCGTACCGCGTCGTGAAGGTGTTCCACGAGGTCAGAACACTCATGGACGACCTCACGGCGCTGGGGTGGTCGGTCCGTATCCGGCCCATGGCCGGGAACTTCATCGGCATCGCGGAACCGCCGGCCAAGAGCCCGTGACCCCGGCGCGGACGAACGCGCCGGGGCCGGGCGGCGGGCTCAGGACGCGGGCGTCAGCACAAGCCTGGCCTTGTGGCCGCTGACCGACTTCACCGAGATCTTCAGGCTGTTGAGCCTGACGGTGCCGCCCGGGCTGGTGCTGCCGCTCAGATGCGCGCCGCCCGTGGTGGTGGCCGCCATCTTCACGGACCGGGAGCTGACGTGCGTGATCCGCAGCTTTCCGAACCCGAAGCGGTGGCTGTTGACCTTGATGCTGCTGGGCGCCGACACGGTGATCTTGCACCGCCCGTCATAACAGGGCCCGTGGCCGGCGGCATACGCCTCCGGCGCCACCAGGCCGACCCCCACAGCGCCCGCCAACGTCAGCGTCGCGGTGGCCGTCGCGGCCCTCCACCGCGTACCGGTGCTCATCATGGGACCTCCCGTCCTCGAAGGGCGTTTTCCGCGCGGCATTTCTAACCCACCGCCCGCGGGACCCCTCCCGGTGCCCATCCGGGCAGCGCCACCGCTCGTCCGCGCGAGCATGCCCATATCCTCGATATTCGGTGGCGCGCCGAACCCCCGCTGGTGAAGATCGCGGCATGCCCATCTTCCTGGACACCGAACGGCTCACGCTCCGCGCCTTCACCGAGGCCGATGTCGACCACCTGCTCGCGCTGGACAACGACCCCGACGTCATGCGATTCATCAACGGCGGTCGGCCCACGAGCCGCGAGGCGATCCGGACGCGGACCCTGCCGCGGCTCCTCCACGACCACCCGTGCCTCGGCTCCCGTGGCTTCTGGGCCGCGGAGGAGAAGGCCACCAGCACCTTCCTTGGCTGGTTCGAGTTCCGGCCCCTGGACGACCACAGCCCCGCCGTGGTCGAACTCGGCTACCGGCTGAACAAGGCGGCGTGGGGGCGCGGCTATGCCACGGAGGGGGCTCGGGCCCTGATCAGCAAAGGGTTCACCGAGCTCGGGGTGGAGCGGGTCACGGCGAACACCATGGCAGTGAACACGCGGTCCCGGCGGGTGATGGAGAAGGCGGGGCTCTCGTTCCTCCGGAACTTCACCGGCGACTGGCCGGACGCGATCGCGGGCTCGGAGCACGGCGAAGTCGAGTACGAACTCACCCGGGCGGAGTGGGAACGGCGCCAGTAGGCGTTTGTGGGTGGACCGGCTCCGCGTCATCCGGCGTGGCTCGGCAGAGAGCCGAGCCAGTCGGTCAGGTGCTGGTTGACCTCCTCAGGGCGCTCCTGCTGGATCCAGTGGCCGCAGCCGTCGAGGATGTGGGAGGAGCGCAGCCCCGGCAGGGTGGTGGGGTAGGCCTTGATCGCGTCGGCCAGCCATGTGGTGGAGGCGTCCAGGGCTCCGCCGAGGAAGAGCGACGGCTGGGTGAGGGCGGCTCCGTCGAAGTCCGCGAGGTCTTCCCAGTCCCGGTCCATGGCGCGATAGCGGTTCAGGGCGCCGGTGAGACCGGTTCGTTCGAATTCACCGGCGTAGATGTCGAGGTCGTGCTCGCTGAGCCAGGCGGGCAGCCGGCCTTCGGGGAACCGGTCGCGCAGCCTCCCACCGGGGGTGACGAAGTGCGGGTCGGGGGAGCCGGGCGCGGGCATGGTGTCGGCGGACAGGGCGGCGTAGAGACCGGCGAGCCAGCCCCGTACATCCGGCTCGATCTCGGCCTCGGCCCGGCCTGGCTCCTGGAAGTAGGAGACGTAGAACTCGTCCTCCCCGCCCATCCGGGCGAAGACCTCGCTGGGCCGCGGTCCTCCGCGCGGGGTATAGGGGACGCTCAGCAGACCGACCGCGCGGAAGACGTCGGGCCTGACCAGGGCGGAGTTCGCGGCGATGGTCGAGCCCCAGTCGTGACCGACGATCACTGCCGTCCGCTCGCCGAGCGCGTGCACCACGGCGGTGTGGTCCTCGATGAGGTCGAGCATCCGGTAGGCGGCCGTCTCCTTCGGCTTCGAGGAACGGCCGTAGCCGCGGACGTCGATGGCGACCGCGCGGTATCCGGCGGCGGCCAGCACCGGCAGTTGGTGACGCCATGAGTACCAGGACTCGGGAAAGCCGTGGACCAGCAGGACCAGCGGTCCGGTCCCCTGTTCCACCAGATGGGTCCTGCCTGCGGGAGTGGGGATCAGACGGTGTGCGACGTCGGTGATCCGGGCGTAGTGGGACATGACACCTCCGGGGTTGCCGGTCTCTCGTGTGCCGAGCGCGCGGACGCTCGTGAAACGATCATGCGGCGCGTTCCGTACCGGTGCGAATCATGTTGCCGGTTCGGCAAACCGGTGGGGAAAGTCACTCACCGTGGTCCGCGGCGAGGAGGGGGCAAGCCGGTGTGCCAGACTGGCCGGCAGAGCCCGACAGGCTCCTGGACGAGGTGCGCCGTACCCAGACATGACAAGACGACGCGGGGAGTCTGTCATGGCCTGGATCGTTCTCGTGGTCTCCGGCGTTCTCGAAGCCGTGTGGGCCACAGCGCTGAGCAAGTCGGAAGGTTTCAGCCGTCCATTGCCGACCGTCGTCTTCGGGACCGGTCTGGTGCTGAGCATGGCGGGTCTGTCCTTCGCGCTGCGGACCGTGCATGTGGGCACCGGGTACGCGGTCTGGGTGGGCATCGGAGCGGTGCTGACCGCCGCATACGCCATGCTCTTCGGCGGCGAGCCCGTCAGCTGGCTGAAACTTCTGCTGCTCATGGGCATCGTCGGCTGTGTGGCCGGCCTGAAACTCGCGCACTGAAACTGGCCCTGTCAGCGTCGTCGAGCGCACAGGCCCCCTCGTAGCGCCCCCCTTTCCCCCCTTCCCCCTCTTTCCCGTTGAACGGCTGGGCAGTTGGGTTACGCGACGGCCGGACCGAGGGCACAATCCAAGCCTGACCGGCAGTCCTCTCAAGGAGGTTCGGGTGAAGACGGCACGCCGTACCTGGAGAAGTTCCCGACTGGTGGCCGCGGTATCGAGCCTGTTCACCGCGGCTGCCCTCGCGACGGTCGGTACGGGTGCGGCCGCTGCAGCCGAGGCGTCCCCCTCCGCTGCGTCCGAGGCCGCATCGGCCATCGAGTCCCTGGACGTCCCGGGGACCGCCTGGACCGTGGACGAACGCACCGGGACGCTGCGCGTGTCCGTCGGCTCCACGGTCGGGGGCGGCGACCTGGCCAGGCTCGACCGTGCCGCCGAGCGCTCAGGCGGCGCCGTGACCGTCGAACGGCTCGGCGGAGCGCTGCGGACCCTCCTCTCGGGCGGCGACGGCGTATACGCCTCCGCGGGGTGGCGCTGTTCTGCCGGGGTCAATGTGCAAAGCGGCTCCACGTACTACTTCATCACGGCCGGCCACTGCACCGACTCCCTGCCGACCTGGTACACGGGCTCCGATCTGACGACCGCGGTCGGCCCGACGACGGGCACCAGTTTCCCCGGCGACGACTACGGCGTCGTCCGGTACGCCAACACGGCCGTCCCGCACCCCGGCACCGTCGGAACCGTCGACGTCACCGGAACCGCCACCGCCTACGTCGGCCAGCAGGTCTGCCGCCGGGGGGCCACGACGGGCGTCCACTGCGGCCGGGTCACCGGGCTGAACGCCACCGTCAACTACGGCAACGGTGACATCGTCTACGGTCTGATCCAGACCAATATCTGCGCCGAGCCGGGCGACAGCGGCGGCCCGCTCTATGCGGGCGACAAGATCATCGGCATTCTCTCGGGCGGCAGCGGCGACTGCGCCTCGGGAGGCACCACCTATTACCAGCCCATCCAGGAGGCGCTGAGCGCCTACGGGCTCACCGTCTACTGACGGCCGACCGCGCGGACGCGGCGCCGCGTACGATCAACGGCTCACGAACGGCGCGCCTCCACGGGTAGGGTCATCATCAGGCCGTGGCCCCGACCTCGAGGAGGTGCGCATGAGCGCACAGCCCGATCACTCCGTCGACCGCAAGGTCGCCGCCATTCCGCACACCATCAACGCCATCGGTGACGCCTTGAGCGGTGAGCAGCGCGCCCGCTTCTACGGAGAGGTCCTGGCCGCCGAGGAGGCCGTCGTGCCCGCGGTGATGCGGTCCTGGTGGAAGGTCGCGATGCTGGCCAAGGCGCCGTTGGCGGAGCGCAGCCGCGCGAACGCCGCTGCCGGGCGGAACCTGGTCAGCGTCGACGACCTCATGGCCCGGCTCGAGGGAGCGGGCGGGTGAACCATGAGCGTCCCCGGCCGGGCTGGGCCGCGTACATCGAGGAGACGCCGGCCGCGGCCATCGTGGCGATGCCTCCTGAACTGGCCAGGGGCGTCGCCAACTTCATCGCCGCTCTCGCGCTCGAGGCGGGCGGTGCGCTGGACAAGGACAAGCAGCCCCCCGGTGACCCGATGGACGACCGCGACTCGCGGTTCAGCATCCAGGTCGCGGGCGAGCCGGTGATCATCGAGTACAGCGTCCACCACGACGTCCGGGCGATCCGGATTCCGGTCGTGGTCTGGATCGACTGACCGCGGCTTCGGCGCTACGGCGGGCCGGCCCGGGGAAGCGGTGGGATCAGCCGAGGGCGCGGTCGAGGTTGAAGGCGGCGCTGATGAGGGAGAGGTGGGTGAAGGCCTGGGGGAAGTTGCCGAGTTGTTCGCCGGTCGGGCCGATCTCCTCGGCGTACAGGCCCAGGTGGTTGGAGTAGGTGAGCATCTTCTCGAAGGCCAGCCGGGCCTCCTCCAGGCGGCCGGCGCGGGTGAGCGCCTCGACGTACCAGAACGAGCAGATCGAGAAGGTGCCCTCGGTGCCGGGCAGGCCGTCCGGGCTCAGATACGGGTCGTAGCGGTAGACCAGGGAGTCGGACACGAGCTCCTGCGACAGGGCGTCGAGCGTGGCGAGCCACTTGGGGTCGACCGGGGAGACGAACTTGGCCATCGGCATCATCAGCACCGCGGCGTCCAGGATGTCCTCGTCCAGGCGCTGAGCGAAGGCTCCGCGCCGGGCGGACCAGCCGCGTGTCATGATCTGCCGGTAGATGGCGTCGCGGCTGCTCCGCCAGCGGGGGAGATCGGCGGGCAGTCCGCGGCGGTTGGCCAGGCGTATGGCCCGCTCGATGGCCACCCAGCACATGAGGCGTGAGTAGAGGAAGTTCTGCCGTCCCGCGCGGCTCTCCCAGACGCCTTCGTCGGGCTGGTCCCAGTGGTCGCAGACCCAGTTCACCAGGTAGCCCACCTCGTCCCAGTGGTCGCTGCTGATGGGCTGCCCCCACTTGTCGTACAGATAGACGGAGTCGATGAGCGCTCCGTAGATGTCCAGCTGGAGCTGGTTCACCGCGCCGTTGCCCACTCGGACCGGGGAGGACCCCAAGTAGCCTTCCAGGTGGTGAAGCCTGCTCTCGGGGAGCTCACGGCGCCCGTCGATGCCGTACATGATCTGCAGTGGTCCGGTGTCGCGGTCGTCGGCGGTGATGCAGTGCTCGGAGAGGAAGCCCATGAACGCCTCGGCCTCCGAGGTGAAGCCCAGGCGGAGCAGGGCGTAGACGCAGAAGGCGGCGTCCCGGACCCACATGTAGCGGTAGTCCCAGTTGCGCTCGCGGCCGATGGCCTCCGGCAGGCTGGTGGTCGGGGCGGCCACGATGGCGCCGGTCGGGGCGTAGGTGAGCAGTTTCAGGGTCAGCAGGGAGCGCTGGACCATCTCCCGCCACCGCCCGTGGTAGCGGGAGGCGCTCAGCCATCTGCGCCAGAAACGGACCGTGGCCTCGAAGTCGGCCCCGGCCTCGCGCCGGGCGCAGCCGAGGAGGGCGACCTCGTCGTCGACCCGGTCGAGGGCGAAGACCGCGGACTCGCCTTCGAGCAGTTTGAAGCGCGACCGTACGTCCCGGCCGTCGCACTCCAGGGGCGCGGTGGCCGTCAGCGCCAGGGACAGCGAGGGGGAGTCGAAGAGCACCCTGTCGCCTTCCATGCGCGCGGTGTGCGGCTCGGCCCCGTAGCCGAAGCGGGGCGCCACCTGTGCGGTGAAGGGGAGGGTGCCGCGTACGCAGCGCACCCGCCTGATCAGCCGGTGCCGCCCGGCGTCGCGGGAGTCGTCGACGACGGGCATGAAGTCCTGGATCTCCCCCGCGCCGTCGGCGGAGGAGAAGCGGGTGATCAGCACATTGGTGTCGGGGAAGTAGAACTGGCGGGTCCGCGCGGGGACGTCGGTGGCCAGTTCGAAGGAGCCGCCCCGTTCCGCGTCCAGGATCGCGCCGAACACGCTGGGCGCGTCGAAGCGCGGGCAGCAGTACCAGTCGATCGTGCCGTTCGTTCCCACGAGGGCGACGGTCCGCAGGTCGCCGATCAGCCCGTGGTCGGCGATGGGCAGATAGCGCGAGGAGGCCGTCGGGAAGCGGGTCCCCTGCCCGTATCCGGCGTTGTCGAACACCATGTCAGGCCTCCTTGCCGTCGGCCACGGCGTACCGGCGCACGCTCAGCGCGTGCCGGTACGCCGTGCAAACCCCTTGAGCGATGGAGTGGCAAATACTCATCTAACAGGGTAAATCACCTCGCCATCGGCCAGGGCCGGCGCAGATGGGCCAGGTCGTCGGGCGGCGGGATGGCGGGCCGGTAGACGGGCGGGGCCTGGTCGACGGCGGTCGCCGGGGCGTCGGCCAGCTGGAAGCGGCCGCGCAGACGCCGGTAGAACTGCAGGGGGGTCAGCCGCGCCAGGCGCAGGCGGTACGGGGCCCGGTAGGTCGCCATCCAGTCCCCCGGGTCCAGCACCCCGCGCAGCTGCCCGTCGATGCTGACGGCCACGCGTCCGGAGTGGGGCAGCACGCGCACCGCGACGATCTCGTCGGCCCCGGCGATCACGGTGCGGTCGAACGCCATGTGCGGGGCGACCGGGGTGAAGACGATCGCGTCGGCCTCGGGGGCCAGGACGGGCCCTCCGGCGGCGAAGCTGTAGGCGGTGGAGCCGGTGGGGGTCGCCACGATGGCGGCGTCGGCCGAGTAGCAGGCCAGCAGCTGCCCCGCCAGGTACACGGCCAGGTTCGCCTGCCGGTTCCGGGCGAGCTTCTCGAAGACCACGTCGTTGACCGCGGTGACGTCCAGGGGGATGCCCCAGCTGGACTTGTCCATGGCGCCGGGGCGCACGGTCGGCGCGGGCAGCGCGGGGCCGCGTCCGTAGCACAGCGGCTCCTCCAGGCCGGCGGGCGTCTCCAGAGGACGCGACGCCCGGAGGGTGAGCACCATCCGCTCCTCGATGACCGCCTGGTCCCCGTGGAGGGCGTCCAGCGCCCCCTCCACCTGGTCGGTGGTGATCTCGGTGAGAAAGCCGACCCGCCCCACATTGACGCCCAGCACCGCCGCCCCGTCCTTGGCGGCGATCCGCGCCCCGCGCAGAAACGTGCCGTCGCCGCCGAAGGTCATGACCACCCCCGGGTGGCCCGCGGCCACGGCCTCTTCCTGGCCGCCGCGCCGCGCCACCCCCGCCTGCCACACATCGATATCGGCGCAGACCACGCCGTGCGCGGCACACCACTCCCGCGCGGTCCGCGCCGCCGCGACGGCGACCGGACGGCCCTGGTGGACGACGAGTCCGAGCCGGGTCAGAGGCATCGCCTCCCACGGTAGTCCGCACCGGCCGGTCCCGCAGACCGCGTCGGCCGCCGGCTGTCGCCGCACGCCGGGGGCGTCACGGCCCACGGGGTGCGCGGTGACTGGCTGCTGTGGTCAGAACCACTCAGCGGCACGAGGGTGATTGTCCCTGGCTGCCCGTAGAGTTGTTCGCATGTCCGAGATGCCTGAGTCCACGGAGGCCGTGCGCGCCACAGAGCGTGCGAACGAGGCGATCCGGCGATTCATGGCGGCGCGGACCGGGCGCCCCCTGTGGCCGGCGGAGCGGGTGGAGTACGGGCGGCTGCTGACCGCGTGGGCCGAGGCCCAGCGGGGCGGGCTTCCAGAGACGGCCTGACATGCCGCCGCCGCGTCGGCCGGGCGGCGCTTCGAGCAGCCGCGCAGCCGTAGCGGTTGGCCGGACAGCTGACCCAGGGCAGGCGGGGGCACCGACACCGCCGGCGGCGCGAACGTGAATGCCCCTCGCTGACGGGGGAGCAGCGAGGGGCACGTCCAGTGTGACACGGGACAAGCATCGAAGCGCCCGCCCCGGGCAACACATGTCGCATATATCTACAAGCGGAGCCCGATCATCTCGGAGCAGGCCTGGATCGGCGCGGATCAGTCGGCGAGTCGGCGGCTGATGACCAGGCGCTGGATCTGGTTGGTGCCCTCGAATATCTGCATGATCTTGGCCTCGCGCATATAGCGCTCGCGGCGACCAGCGCTGCCACATCCTTTCCCCTGGTCAGAGCGCTGATTCGATCCGCGTTCTACCGGGCTGCTTGGGTGTTGTTCAGGGTTCCCCGGGAGAGGTCGTCTCCCAGATTTCTCCCAGGCTCGACCGGCGGAACCTAAGGCCACCCTTACTCGCGTGGGTGGAGAATGTGCACGGGCCCCCTCCCGTTTCCGGAGGGGGGCCCGCTCGCGCCGGGCCCCCTCGCACGCCCAACTGCAGACCGAGCACAACGTCGGCCGCGGCGTCGTCGAGCATGCCATCGCCCAACTCCGCCGCGAGGGCCTTCTCGAAGGGGTCCGGCGGGCCCGGCCGAGGGTCGCCTACCCTCCGGCTGCGCGTACCCTCGTCGACCCCGATGCGGACTGGCCGGTGCCGCGGGACGCGCGGCAGGTCGAGAGCCGCCCGCGGGCGACCGAGGACTTGGCCGCGCGGCTTGGCATCGAGCCGGGATGTCGCATCACCCGCCGGTCGACCGAGTTGGTGGATGCCGGCGGCGTCACGGTCGGCCTGCGCACGGCATGGTGGCACGGTCGACACCGCAAGCACAATGCGTTCCGGTGTGAGCTTCAGATGCATTCGATCACCGCCACAGAGGCTGAGCTGACGGGTCTCACCGCTGGCGCCGCGGCGTTCCTGCTGCAGTGCACGCGGTACAGCGAGGACGGCCTGCCGGTCGAGGTAGCAGATCTGGTCCTCCCTGCGGATCGCTGGCGGGTGCGACTGTAGCCCTGGGCAGGGCTGGGCAGGGCTGGGCAACAGGAGTGTTCATGTGGGTCGCTCCTGCGCTTCTGGCGGCTCACCCAAGCGGGCGCGGCGGCTGCGGGGAAGAGGTCTGCGCATAGATATGTGCATGACCCACGAATCCGTCACGCTTCGTCTACACCTTGGCCAGAGGTTTTGCCTAGCAGACAGGAGAACAGGCCCACAACTGGACGCCGTTGACGGCGCCGAGGCACCGGGAGGTGTAGAGACGCATGCCGCACAGGGCGCACTCGTAGCCGGCGCGCTGGTCGGGAGTGAGCCGGGCCGGGTCCGGGAGCTCGCCGATCTCCACCCAGACGCACCCCGCGTCCACGTCGCGCCCGCATTCGACGGCGTCCTCGGTGGTGATGCGCTCGTGGGAGTCGCGGGCCTGCCAGCAGTCGCGGCGGTGAAGGCGGCGGGAAGGCCCGTCCTCGGTGTACTCGCGGCGCTTCTCCACGACCCACTGCCGCCCGACGATCGCGCCGTCGGTCGGCACGGCGGAGTAGTCCTCGCCGGGGATGGGGGTGATGTCGTCGGCGGGGACGCTGATCGGGCTGGGGGCACCCATGCTCTTGGTGCGGCCGTCGGTGTGCTCGTAGCGGGCAGGGAGGATCGCCTCGCACTCGGCCCACCAGCGGCCGTCGGGGGTGCGGTTCACTTGGCGAGGATGACGTCGAGCTCCTGGCCATCCGGGAGCACAGCCCTGGCCCACGGTCCGGCCTTCGCCCGCCACTCCTCCACACTCACCGTTCGATTCTAGTTCGATTACCCGGGTGGGTGCTGACCAGGGGCGTAGTGCACCCAGGCGATCTACGGTCGAGCCATGCGGGCCATCTGGAGCGGGGCGATCAGCTTCGGCCTCGTAGCCCTGGATCGGCGCCTCCGGAGTCGGGGCCCAACGCCCCTACGCCCTGCTGGTCGAAGCCCTCTCCCGCAGCGGCAGGCTCGCCATCTGCAAAGTCGCCATCCGCAGCAGAGAGAGGCTGGCGGCGCTCAGGCCGCGGCACGGCATGCTGCTGCTACAGACCCTGCTGTGGCCCGAAGAAGTGCGCGACCCCGGCGACCTCTCCTCCCCCGCGCCACTCACCGACCGCGAGCTCGCCATGACCGAAGTGCTCATGGACGCGCTCGCCGGAGTCGACATCGACCAACTCCACGACGAATACGCGGCGGCACTCAACAGCCTCGTCGGCACCAAAGCCAGCGGCGGCGAAGTTGCCGTTCGGCCCGAGCCGGCGCCCGCAGTCGACCTCATGGCCGCCCTCGAGGAGTCCGTGCGGGCCGCCAGGCGGGACCGCGGCGAGGACATCTGAGCCAACCTGCGTCACTGGCCGCAGCATGGGCACACGAGGGTCAACCCAAAGGGGGAACTTCCCGAAGGAGCACCGTCGTGATCAAGAAGCTGCACGATATCGGCCTGCGCTCAGAGCACGCCTACACCGCCGCCGTCGCCTCCATCGGCCTGTCCGTGTTGACCTGGACCGCGTCTCTCCGCGCCGAGCCCGGCAGGGGCCTCGACCGCGCAGACCGATGGGGCATCTTCGTCGGCGAATGGGCGCCCACGCTCTTCGGCCTCGGCGTGGCCCTCTCCCACTACGAGCAGGAAGAAGGCTCGCTGCTGGGCAAGGCCCACGCCGACGGAGAGCGGCAACGGCAAAGAGTAGGCACCGTATAGCACGACGCCCCGCCGTCAGGGCGGGGCGCCGCGCCATCAGCTCGTTCAGCTAGCACATCTTGTAGTCGGCTCGGGTGGAGTTGCACGAGCAGGAGTCACGGAAGGCGCCGCACGCCGTCCTCAACTACCGGTCTGGGATACAGGGTGCGAGCCGTTCGAGAGGCGGCTGCGCCGAGCGTCGGCCAGGGGTCACTCCTCCGAGGGGTGAAGCCGTTTTAGTCGCGCGGCTATTCGTTGCAAGGCGTCCGCCTGGCGGCGCCCGGCTTCGGCGGTGCTCTTCGAGGACTCCGCTATGTCCTTCGCGCTCGCTTCCAGCGTCTCTCGCTCGAGCGCGGTACTCCGCAGAATGTCGAGATCAACAACGTAGGTGAGCTGCTCTACGGGGCCGAACGGCCCATCTGTCAGGACCGTGATGGTGTAGAGCCGAGGAAGGTCGCTCCCAAAGAGTTGATGGGCCACATCCATGATGAGGGACCAAGTGTCGTTCGCAGCGGGGGCTCCACCTGTACCTGAACGTTCCGCGCCAGGGTGGGGCCAGTGTTCTCGATCACGAATACGAGCAAGGAGGAGCTCGGCACGCGCGGCCGGATGTCCGCGATCACGTAAGGCTCAGCCTGCTCCCGCTGGGCTCGCTCGGTGAGCTTCACCGACTCCACGGCCGAGCGGGCTTGTGCACGCCCGTAGATAAGCGCCCATCCCGCGGCCATCGTGTTCAAGCCAGATAGCCCCAGCGCGACCCCCGTTGCTGCATCCATGAGGTCGCAGCATACGGGTAGCCCACTCCTTCCACACCTACTGCTGGAAGCAGCGGAGCGCGGACATCTAGCGCATAACGTTCCCTTATACGGCGCCCCGCAGCACGCGGTAGTGCCGTACCTTGCGCCCGACGTCCACCAGCGTCGTGTCCCCGACGAGCGTCCAATGTCGCCAGTACGCTGCTCCACCGTGATTCTCGCCCATGCAGGAGCAGGTGCAGTCGTCGCCCGTGGCGCGCTCGCAGTTGGTATCGCATCGTTCCGTGGTCGAGAACTCGAGGTAGACGTCGACCTCACCGAAGCGCTCCGCGAGTGCCATCGTGATGGTGGCAAGGTGAGGGCGAGCTATCTCCCAGCGACCTTCTTCCTTGTTCCAGTCCGGGCGCACGCGCGAGCCCAACTCTTCGAGGATCCAGCGCGTGTACTTCGAGGCCTTGGCTGACGTGGATGATGCTGTCGGCGCGGAGGGCGGCGACTTCTGCGGAGCGGCCGGCGATGGCGAAGGCCATGAGCCAGAGGGCGCGGTCGCGGAGTCCGGTGAGTCCGTCGGCGACGGCGGCGTTCATCTGCCGGAGTTGTTCGGGGGTGACGGCGGCGGCTTTGCCTCGGCCGCGCGCCATGCGTTCGGGGTCGTTCTTCAGCGGCTTGAGGGCCTGCCGCGCGGCGACCGTCGCCGCCTTCGGCACCTCGACGCCTTGCTCGTTCCGTGCGGTGACGGTGACGCCGGTGATGCGGCGGTCGTTGGGTGCGGCGGCCTGACGCCGCATGGCCTGCGCCACTCTCAGAAGGTGTGGCTTGAACGAGGGCAATCACCCTAGGGTGGCCGTAGAGGCGCGTATGGGGCATGTGCTCCAAGGGGTAGAGGGCACGTACTCGCACGTGACGTTGGCGATGGAGTTGGCCATCGCCGAGTACCTCCAGCGGTTGTGGGAGGACTCGCTGAGGGTCGTCGTGGACCGCCGCGAGTTCGGCCTCTATCCCCCTCTTGAGCCTCCCCGCAGAAGCAGAAAACGATCTCCCAAAAATCTCCCATCCGCCGCGTAGCACTGACAGGGAAAGACCAGAAACGCCCTCCCGGTGAGCGGGAGGGCGCTTCTTCGGTCGTTACTCTATGCGCGTCCTACTGCGTGTTGCCCCATCGGCGCGGATCAGTCGGCGAGTCGGCGGCTGATGACCAGGCGCTGGATCTGGTTGGTGCCCTCGAATATCTGCATGATCTTGGCCTCGCGCATATAGCGCTCGACGGGATAGTCGCGGGTGTATCCGTAGCCGCCGAAGACCTGGACCGCGTCGGTGGTGACCTTCATGGCGGCGTCGGTGGCGATGAGCTTGGCGACGCTGGCCTGCCGGCTGTAGGGGCGTCCCGCGTCGCGGCGGCGGGCGGCGTCGAGGTAGGTGGCGCGGGCGGAGTCGACGGCGGCGGCCATGTCCGCCAGCAGGAAGCCGAGCCCCTGGTGGTCAATGATCTTGCGGCCGAACGCGGTGCGCTCATGGGCGTAGGCGACGGCGGCGTCCAGGGCGGCCTGCGCCAGTCCGGTGGCGCAGGCGGCGATGCCCAGCCGGCCGGAGTCCAGGGCGCTGAAGGCGATCTGCAGCCCTTGCCCTTCCCGTCCGATGAGCCGGTCGGGGGCGAGCAGGGCGTCGTCCCAGAAGGCGGCCGTGGTGGGGATGGCGTGCAGGCCCATCTTCTCCTCGGGCCGGCCGAAGGTGAGGCCGTCGGTGTGGCCCGGGGCGAGGAAGCAGGAGATGCCGTCGCTGCCCAGGGCGGTGCGGGCGAAGAGGGCGTAGAACCCGGCTTCGCCGCCGTGGGTGATCCAGGCCTTGGCGCCGTTGATCCGGTAGCCGCCGGCCTCCTTGTCGGCCCGGCAGGTCAGCGCCGCGGCGTCCGAGCCGGCCTGCGGTTCGGAGAGGCTGTATCCGCCGATGAGGCGGCCGCTGAGGATGTCCTCCGCCCAGCGGCCGAGCTGGGTGTCGGCGCCGAAGGTGAGGAGGGGGAAGGCGGCGAGGGTGTGGACGCTCACCGCGACGGCGACGGCCGCCCAGCGCGCGGCCAGTTCCTCCAGGGCCTGGAGGTAGACCTCATAGGGCTGGTCGCCCCCGCCGTACTGCTCCGGGTAGGGCAGGCCCAGCAGGCCCGCCTCGCCGAGCAGGGCGAACAGGCCCTCGGGGTAGGTCTCGGCGCGTTCGTGTCCGTCGACGCGGGGGGCGAGTTCCTTGTCGGCGATGTCGCGGACGAGGTCGAGCAGGTCCTCGGCCTCCCGGGTGGGCAGCAGGCGGTCGACGGTCATGACGATGCTCCTGTGCTCACGCGAGCCTCCTCGACGTCGTGGGGTCCAGGGGCTCAGGACAGCAAGACGAGGCCATAAGTCACAAGGACCTTGTGAGAAGTCGGGAGGAAGACGCAAAGTATTTCCACGAGCAGGATCTTCGGGCAGTTTTGCTTGCGCGTGGTGGGGCTGTTCATCGAACCGGAGCAGGGGCCTGGATGACCGAGATCGACGATGTGGACCGGCAGTTGCTGCGGATGCTCCGTGAGGACGGGCGGCGCACCTTCTCCGAGATGGCGCCCCAGGTCGGGCTGTCGGTGGCCGCGGTCAAGCGCCGGGTGGACCGGCTGCGGGACAGCGGGGTGATCAAGGGCTTCACGGTGCAGGTCGATCACGCCAAGCTGGGCCGGGGCATCGAGGCCTTCGTGGAGCTGTCGTACACGGGCACCACTCCCGTCGGGGAGATCGTCCGCACCGCGTACGAGGTGCCCGAGGTCCAGGCGGTGTTCACGATCGCGGGCGATCCCGACGCGCTGGTGCATGTCCGGGTTCGGGACATCGAGCATCTGCAGCAGGTCATCGACGGGCTGCGGCGCGCGGGGCAGGTCACCGGCACCAAGACGCTGATGGTGCTGGGCTCCTGGACGAGAGACGCCTGAGGAGGCGGGACCGGCCCCGCGGGCCGCGGGATCTCCGGCCGCGGGTCAGTTCGCGGCGGCGATGGCGCAGGCGGGGTGGCCCCAGCCGTCGGGGTTCTTCTTGATGGTCTCCCCCTTCGCGTACGGCGCCCCACAGCGGCACCGGCCGGGGAACTTCGCCGTGATGGAGCCTCCCGAGCGGGCGCCGCTCCCCCGCTTGGCCCCCTTGGCCGCCTTGGGCCCCTGCTTGGCGCCGCGCTCGGCCGGGGCCTGGGGCGGGGGCAGGGCCGAGCCGAGGGAGCTGCCGATGGCCTGCTGGGTGCGGGCCGTGTCGCTGGCCGCCTGGTCCGCTGCCGCGTTGAACGGGTCGCCGCCCACCTGGTGCGCCGCCACGTACACGAACTCCACGTCCCGGCCGCCCAGCAGCTCGTCGATGCGCACCACGAGATCGCGGTTGGCCACCGGGGTGCCCGCGGCGGTCTTCCAGCCCTTTCTGCGCCATCCCGGCAGCCAGGTGGTGACCGCCTTCATCGCGTACTGCGAGTCCATCCGCACCTCGAGCGGCGCCGCCGGGTCGGTGGCCTCCAGCAGGCGCATGAGCGCGGTCAGTTCGGCCACGTTGTTGGTGGCGGTGCCCAGTGGCCCGGCCTCCCACCGCGCCACCGCGCCGTCGGCGCCCGCGATGACCCATGCCCAGGCAGCGGGCCCGGGGTTCCCCTTCGACGCCCCGTCGCACGCGGCAATGATCCGTGTCGTCATCCCCCGATACTGCCACCTCAAAGGACCCGCCCCGCACCTGAGCGACCCCGGGGAAGTGAAGCACGCCCCGCGGGCGCTCAGCGGCTGATGTGCATCCCCGGCAGGATCCGGTCCCGGTACTCCTCCGGTTCGCCGACCCAGCCGGCCATGAGCACCAGGCCGGATCCACGGTGCACCGCGAGGAAGCCGAAGGGCCGGTCGAAGCGGGCGTGGACCAGCTTCGCCCGGTACGGGGGCGTCGACGGGACACCGCCGGGCGCCGCGGCCAGCGCGGTCACCGCGGCGGCCCGGAAGCCGAGGGCGCCGAAGGTCGCCGTCGCGCTCTGCCGCGCCGCCGAGATCGCCAGCGGCGCGGCGCTGATCCCCGGGAAGTGGCCGTGCGAGGCGTCGCGCGCGGAGCGGAGCCCGAACAGCGGCGCGTGGTCGAGCAGATCGTGGTCGCCGTCCACGGTGAAGGGCACCGTGGCGACGCGCAGCACGGGCGCCCCGCCCCAGCTCGCCACGGTCTCGACGGTCAGGCCGGGCCCGGGGGCGCCGGACGAGAGCGCCTCGCCCGCCGTCGTCGGGTACGCCCCGCCGAGCGACGCCACGCCCGCCGACAGCACCTGCCCGCCCGGGGCGTCTTCCGCACCGAGGAGCAGATGCACGTCCAGGCCGCTGTCTCCCTCGACCCGCAGCACGGTCAGCGGGCCGTCCGGGGTGTGCGCGACGGCGATCTCGTCCGACAGCGGGCCGGTGCGGGACAGCCCGGCCAGGGTGCGCCCGGCCCATGGGCCGTGGCGCGGGGCGGTCACGGAGGGGTCGAACGGCTGTCGCCAGGTGGTCCGTACGACCAGGGCCGTGGCGAGCACCAGCAGTGTGTTCGGGTCGACCACCGGGGGCATCTTCTCGATCAGGCCGTCGGTGTGGCGCGCCGCCCAGGCGCTCATCCGCTCGAGGTCGGCGTCCGCATCGCCGGTGAGGGCGCCGTGTGTCCCCAGGGGCAGCCGGCTCAGCCACTCGGGGCGCAGCGGCAGTTCCTGGCGGGTCCACAGTCCGAGGGCCGCGTCGACACCCGGCAGCTCGCCCAGCGCGGTGAGCAGGTGCCGGCCCTGGGCGAGCGCGGTGTCCGCGCCGATCCCCAGGGCCTCCTCGAGCTCCCGCCGAGCCGGGCCGCCGGCGGCGTCGGCGAGCAGGGCGAGGGCCGGCCAGACACCGGCCGCGGTGAGGACCGTGCCGCGCCCGCGCACCGCTTCCCGCGCCCAGTTCGCCGTCATCGCGTTGACGGCCCGCGCCGCCGTGGTGTCCTCGGTGACCATGTTCTCCCCCGTGTCCTGCGACCCCGTGTCGTGCGAATCACCTTAACGATCTCCGGTGCGCCAGATCACACGGGCTCCCGGAATAGGGGCGGTGGCCTGCACGTTCTGCTGATTGTTTCACAGCTGAACATAAAGGGATCGGGTCCATGGGCACGCGATCCAGCGGGAGAAGCAGAACCCGGCGGGAGAAGCAGAACGATGAACGATGCTGACGCACTCAAGCGCCTGGCCGACGAAGGCGTCGCTATCTGGCTCGACGACCTGTCGCGCAGGCGCATCGCCTCCGGCAACCTGGCCGAGCTGATCGACCGGAGCCATGTGGTCGGGGTCACCACCAACCCGTCGATCTTCCAGAAGGCGATCTCCGGCGGCGACGGCTATGAGGACCAGCTCCGCGACCTGGCCACCCGCGGGGTGACCGTGGACGAGGCCATCCGCATGGTCACCACCGCCGATGTGCGCGACGCCGCGGACGTCCTGCGTCCGGTGTTCGAGGCCACCGGTGGCCGGGACGGCCGGGTGTCCATCGAGGTCGACCCGCGGCTCGCCCACCACACCGCCGCCACCGTCGCCGAGGCCAAGCAGCTCGCCTGGCTCGTCGACCGCCCCAACACCCTCATCAAGATCCCGGCCACCGAGGCCGGGCTCCCCGCGATCACCGAGGTCATTGGCGCGGGCATCAGTGTGAACGTCACGCTGATCTTCTCGCTCGACCGGTACAAGGCCGTGATCGACGCCTATCTGGCCGGTCTGGAGAAGGCCCGGGCCGCGGGGCTTGACCTGTCAAAGATCCACTCGGTGGCGTCCTTCTTCGTCTCCCGGGTGGACACCGAGATCGACAAGCGCCTCGACAAGCTCGGCACCGAGGCCGCGCGGGCCCTCAGGGGCCGGGCCGCCCTCGCCAACGCCCGCCTCGCCTACCAGGCGTACGAGGAGGCCTTCGCCGGTGAGCGGTGGCGGTCCCTGGAGCAGGCGGGCGCCAACCGGCAGCGTCCGCTGTGGGCCTCGACGGGCGTCAAGGACCCCGCCCTCCCCGACACTCTCTACGTCACCGAGCTGGTCGCCCCCGACACGGTCAACACCATGCCCGAGGCCACCCTGGCGGCCACCGCCGACCACGGCGAGATCACCGGCGACACCGTCCGCGGCACCTACCAGGACGCCCAGGGAGTCCTCGACGAGCTGGCCGCGCTGGGCGTCTCGTACGACGAGGTGGTCCGGCTGCTGGAGGACGAGGGCGTGAGGAAGTTCGAGCAGGCATGGCTGGACCTGCTCACCTCCACCGAAGCCGAGCTCCGGCGCCTGGCGCCCAAGGAGGCGTGAACAACCATGTCGGCAACCACAGCCGGCCAGTGGGTCAACCCGCTGCTCGATCCGTCGGACCGCCGCCTGCCGCGCATCGCGGGCCCGTCAGGACTGGTCATCTTCGGCGTCACCGGCGACCTGTCGCGCAAGAAGCTGATGCCCGCCGTCTACGACCTGGCCAACCGCGGTCTGCTGCCCCCGGGCTTCTCCCTCGTGGGCTTCGCCCGCCGCGACTGGGAACACCAGGACTTCGCCCAGGTCGTGCACGACGCGGTCAGGGAACACGCCAGGACCCCGTTCCGCGAGGAGGTCTGGCGGCAGCTCGCCGAGGGCATGCGCTTCGTCCCCGGTGAGTTCGACGACGACAAGGCCTTCAAGCAGCTCCGCGAGACCGTCGACGAACTCGACGCGGCGCGCGGCACCAGCGGCAACTTCGCCTTCTACCTCTCGGTGCCGCCGAAGTTCTTCCCCACCGTCGTGCGGCAGCTCAAGCGGCACGGGCTGTCCGACGCGCCCGAGGGCGCCTGGCGGCGCGCGGTCATCGAGAAGCCCTTCGGACACGACCTGGCCTCCGCCGAGGAGCTGAACCAGGTCGTCCACGAGGTGTTCGCGCCCGACCAGGTCTTCCGCATCGACCACTACCTGGGCAAGGAGACGGTCCAGAACATCCTGGCGCTGCGCTTCGCCAACCAGATGTTCGAGCCGATCTGGAACCGGTCGTACGTCGACCATGTGCAGATCACCATGGCCGAGGACATCGGCATCGGCGGGCGCGCCGGCTACTACGACGGCATCGGCGCGGCCCGCGACGTCATCCAGAACCACCTCCTCCAGCTCCTCGCGCTGACCGCGATGGAGGAGCCGGCGGGGTTCGACGCCGAGTCGCTGGTGGCCGAGAAGCTGAAGGTCCTCAAAGCGGTCAGGCTCCCCGCCGACCTCGGTGCGCACTCGGTGCGCGGGCAGTACGCGGCCGGCTGGCAGGGCGGCGAGCTGGTGCGGGGCTATCTGGAGGAAGAGGGCATCGCCTCGGACTCCAGGACCGACACCTACGCGGCCCTCAGGCTGGAGGTCGACAACCGCCGCTGGGCCGGGGTGCCCTTCTATCTGCGGACCGGCAAGCGGCTCGGGCGGCGGGTCACCGAGATCGCGGTGGTCTTCCAGCGCGCCCCGCACTCCCCCTTCGACGCCACCGACACCCAGGAGCTGGGACAGAACGCGCTGGTCATCCGGGTGCAGCCGGACGAGGGCGTCACGGTCAGGTTCGGCTCCAAGGTGCCCGGCACCTCCATGGAGATCCGGGACGTGACGATGGACTTCGCGTACGGCGAGTCGTTCACGGAGGAGAGCCCGGAGGCGTACGAGCGGCTGATCCTCGACGTCCTGCTCGGCGACGCCAACCTCTTCCCGCGCACGGAGGAAGTCGAGGAGTCCTGGAAGATCCTCGATCCCGTTGAGGGGTACTGGGACACCCACGGCCGGCCGGAGCAGTACACCGCCGGCACCTGGGGCCCCAAGGCCGCAGACGACATGCTCGCACGAGACGGACGGAACTGGCGCCGGCCATGAACATCGATCTGACCAACACCACATCGAGCAGGATCAACGCGGCCCTGGTGGAGGCCCGGCGAGCGGCGGGCAGCCCCGCCGTCGGCATGGTGCTCACCCTGGTGGTCGTCACCGACGAGGGCAACCACTACGACGCGCTCAAGGCCGCCGCCGACGCCTCCCGGGAGCACCCCTCCCGCATCCTGGCGGTCATCAAGCGGCCCGGCCGCTCCCCGCGCGACCGCCGCACCGCCCGCCTCGACGCCGAGGTGCGCGTCGGCGGCGACGCCGGGGGCGGGGAGACCGTCGTCCTGCGGCTGCACGGCGAACTCGCCGACTACGCGGACTCGGTGGTTCTGCCGCTGCTGCTGCCCGACGCCCCGGTCGTGGTCTGGTGGCCCGTCGACGCCCCGGCCCGGCCCGCGCAGGACCCGCTGGGGGCGCTCGCGCAGCGGCGGATCACCGACGCGTACGCCGTCGAAGACCCGCTCGAGCAGCTGGCCGCCCGCGCCGCCTCGTACGCCCCCGGCGACACCGACCTGGCCTGGACCCGGCTCACCCCGTGGCGAGCCATGCTCGCGGCCGCGCTGGACCAGGCACGTTCGCAGGTCACCTCGGCGGTGGTGGAGAGCGAGGCGGACAATCCGAGCGCCGAGCTGCTGGCGCGCTGGTTCGCGGGCCGGCTGAGGGTGCCGGTCGAGCAGGTGGTCACCGACGGTCCGGTGGTCACGGGCGTGCGGCTGCGGACGGCGGCCGGGGACATCCACATCGACCGCCCGGACGGTCCGGTGGCCAAGCTGTCCATCCCGGGCCAGCCCGACCGCACCCTCGCGCTGAAGGTGCGCAGCACCGCCGAGCTGATCGCGGAGGAGCTGCGCCGGCTCGACCCCGACGAGGCGTACGCCGCCGCCCTGCGCGCCCGGGTCACCGCCCCGGCGCCGACCGCTCCGGCCACCGCGGCTGTCTCCGAGAAGGTCTCCGAGAAGGTCTCCGAGAAGAAGGAGCAGAAGGATGTCTGACCCCGCCCGCCTCGACCGACTCCCCGAGTGGGCCGCGCTCGCCAAGCACCGCGAGGAGCTGACGGGGGTCCATCTGCGTGATCTGTTCGCCTCCGACGCCGGGCGCGCCGACCGCTACGTGGTGCGGGTCGGGGATCTGCGCATCGACTACTCCAAGCACCTGGTGACCGACGAGACGCTGCGGCTCTTCCGGGAGCTGGCGAAGGCGCGCGGGGTCGCGGAGCTGCGGGACGCGATGTTCCGCGGCGAGAAGATCAATGTCACCGAGCAGCGGGCGGTGCTGCACACGGCGCTGCGCGCTCCGCGCGACGCGGTGATCGAGGTCGACGGCGAGAACGTGGTCCCGGACGTACACGCGGTGCTGGAGGCGATGGCCTCCTTCGCGCGGCGGGTGCGCTCGGGTGAGTGGACCGGCGCCACCGGCAAGCGCATCCGGACCGTGGTGAACATCGGCATCGGCGGCTCGGACCTGGGCCCCGCGATGGCGTACGAGGCGCTGCGCCCGTACACGGCTCGGGAGTTGGACGTCCGCTTCGTGTCCAATGTGGACGGCGCCGATCTGCACGAGGCCGTGCGGGACCTGGACCCGGCCGAGACGCTGTTCATCGTCGCGTCGAAGACCTTCACCACGATCGAGACCATCACCAACGCCACCTCCGCGCGCGGCTGGCTGCTGGCCTCCCTCGGCTCCGACGCCGGCGAGGAGGCGGTGGCCAGGCACTTCGTGGCGCTGTCGACCAACGCGGAGAAGGTGACGGAGTTCGGCATCGACCCGGCCAACATGTTCGCGTTCTGGGACTGGGTCGGCGGGCGCTACTCGTTCGACTCGGCGATCGGACTGTCGCTGATGATCGCCATCGGCCCGGAGCGGTTCCGCGAACTGCTCGACGGTTTCCATCTGGTCGACGAGCACTTCCGCACCGCCCCCGCGGAGGCCAACGCGCCGCTGCTGCTGGGGCTGCTGGGCGTGTGGTACGGCGCGTTCTTCGACGCCCAGTCGCACGCGGTGCTGCCGTACAGCCACTATCTGTCGAAGTTCACCGCGTATCTGCAGCAGCTGGACATGGAGTCCAACGGCAAGTCGGTGGACCGCGAGGGCCATCCGGTCGGCTGGCAGACCGGCCCGGTGGTGTGGGGCACCCCCGGCACCAACGGCCAGCACGCCTACTACCAGCTGCTGCACCAGGGCACGAAGGTCATCCCGGCCGATCTGATCGGCTTCGCCCGGCCGGTGGCGGAGCTCGGCCCGGAACTGGCCGCCCAGCACGACCTGCTGATGGCCAATCTCTTCGCCCAGGGCCAGGCGCTGGCCTTCGGCAAGACCGCCGAGGAGGTACGCGCCGAGGGCGTCGCCGAGGAGCAGGTCGCGCACCGCACCTTCCACGGCAACAAGCCCACCACCACGATCCTGGCCGCCGAGCTGACCCCCTCGGTGCTGGGCCAGCTGATCGCGCTGTACGAGCACAAGGTGTTCGTCCAGGGCGCTATCTGGAACATCGACTCCTTCGACCAGTGGGGCGTCGAGCTCGGCAAGGTCCTGGCCAAGCGCGTCGAGCCCGCGCTCACCGAAGGCGCCGCCGTCCCCGGACTGGACGCCTCCACCGCCGCCCTGGTCGCCGCCTACCGCTCGCTGCGCCACCAACAGCAAAGGAACATCTGAGATGCAGCTTGGACTCATCGGCCTGGGGAAGATGGGCGGCAACATGCGCGAGCGCATCCGCCGCGCGGGCCACACCGTCATCGGCTACGACCGTGACCCGGGCCTTTCCGACGTCGCCGATCTCGCCGAGCTGGTCGGCGCGCTCGAGGGGCCGCGGGTGGTGTGGGTCATGGTGCCGGCCGGTATCGCGACCCAGACCACCATCGACGAGCTGGCCGAGCTGCTGTCGCCGGGCG
>NZ_JBIBKK010000046.1:0-46638 GCF_042959105.1 Streptomyces sp. NPDC007917 | reverse complement strand
CCACCCCCAACTGGACCACCTACCACCCCCCACACACCCACCACCACACCCCCCTCCCCACCCACCCCCTCAACCCCAAACACCACTGGATCGACACAGCCACCCCGCAGACAGCCGCGCCGCGTGCCACTCCCGGGCCGCATCCCCTGCTCGACAGCCTCCTGGTGCGGTCGATGGACCAGTGCGTCTTCCTCACCGAGTTCGCGGTGGACCGGCACTGGGTCCTGTCGGAGCACAAACTGCTCGGTGAGGCGATCGTGCCCGGCACGACGTATCTCGACATGGGCCGTGCCGCCGCGGAGACCCTGCTCGGGCGCCCGGCCACGGAGATTCGTGACGTCACCTTCCTCGTCCCGCTGCTGGTGCAGGAGGGAACGTCCCGCACGGTGCACACCACCGTGCGGGAAGCCGGTGACGGACTGGCCACGTTCACCGTGGCGAGCCACGACCCCCGGGACGACACGTGGACCCTGCACGTCCAGGGGACGGTGAGCGTCCTGCCGCAGCCGGAGAAACCGCGGCAGCGGGACGTGGCGGCACTGCGGGCGGAGTGTGCGCTGGACACCGTGGACACCGCGGCGCACCAGGCCGAGCACAGGACCATGGAGTTCGGCCACCGCTGGCAGGGGAGTCTGCGGACGGTCCGGGTGGGTGTGCGCCGCGCGCTCGGAGAGCTGGACCTCCCCGAGGAGTACGCGTCCGAGTGCCGCGACCACATCCTGCACCCCGCGCTGCTCGACCTGGCCACCGGATTCCACGGTTTCGCGGTCCTGCGGAGCGCCGACGACTCGCTCCGGGCACGCGAGGACCGCGGGTTCTTCCTGCCCGTCGGCTACGACTCGCTGCGCATCCACACCGCGCTGCCGCGGCGTGGGATCAGCTATGTCCGACCGCACGCGGACCACGGCGGCGACGGCGAGGTCCGCAAGACCGACGTGCTGATCTGCGACGAATCCGGGGCGGTGGCCGTCGAGATCACCGGATTCACCGTCAAGCGCGTCACCGACGCACGGCGCACCGTGGCCCAGCTGCGTCCGCACGCTCGCCACCACGCCCTTCGCTGGATCCAGGCGCCCGCGCCCACGGGGACGCCGGCCGCCATTCGCCGTGTGCTGCTGGTGGGAGAGGACAACGGCATGGCCGGGCAACTCGGAGAGGCCCTGCGCGCGCACGGCGTCGATGTCGCCGAGGCGACGCTCGACGAGTCCTGGTCGGCGATGGACGCCGGCCGCTACCGCGTGCCGCCCACGCCTGACGGGTTCGGCCGGCTGCTCGACGCGCTCAGCGGCCCGGTGTTCGACGAGGTGGTGCACGTCGCCGGGCCGGTGGACCCACGTCTCCACGACGAGCCGGCGATCCTCGACGCACAGCTGTCACGGGGCGTCCACAGCCTGTTCCACCTGCTCCAGTGCCTGTCCGGACGCGGCGCCATGCCGGACCGGCTCAGTGTCGTCGCCCCGTCCGTCGCCCGGGTGACGGGCCGTGAAAGAGCGGCGGAGGCCGTGCACGCCACGTTGTTCGGCCTCGCCAAGGTGGCGGCGCTGGAGAACGACGGGCTGGGCGTGCTCTGCGTCGACGTCTGCGGGGACACCGGCGCCGACGCCGTGTGCGCCGAACTCCTCGGCGTGCGCACCCCCGCGACCGTGGCCCTGCGCGACGGAGTACGCCATGTCGCCCAGCTGGTTCCTGTACAGCTGAAGAGGGATCCTCACATCCCGCACGTCCAAGCAGGCGATGTCTTCCTCATCACGGGCGGACTCGGTGGCCTCGGCCTGGCGGTCGCCCGTCACCTGAGCCGTACCGTCCCAGGGGTACGCCTGGCTCTGGTCGGCCGTACGGAAATGCCGCCCCAGGAGCGGTGGGACGAGGTCTGCGACCCCGCGCTGCGGCGACGGATCGGGATCCTGCGCGAGTTGGCCGGCAGCGGGGCGGAGGTGCGCACCTACAGCGCCGATGTCGTGGATCCGGCGCGGATGACGGAGATCGTCCGGCTCATCCGCAGCGAGCTGGGAGCGGTCGACTACGTGGTGCACGCGGCCGGCGTGGCGGGGGACGGTTTCCTCTTCCGCAAGGACCCCGAGACCTTCCGGCGCACCCTGGCACCCAAGGTACTCGGCGCCGCGGTGCTGGACCTCGTCACGCGCGACGCCCCGCCGAAGCTCATGGTGAATTTCGGTTCGACGGTCTCGGTCTTCGGAGCCCCGGGCCAAGGCGATTACACCGCGGCGAACAGCTACCTCGACCACTTCGCCGACGAGCGCTCGGCGCGTGGCCGCAGGACGGTGACGATCGGCTGGAGCGACTGGCTCGATGTCGGTATGGCCTTCGACCACGGAGTACCGCGGGACCAGGGCTTCTTCCGCTCTCTCCCCGTCGAGGAGGCGCTGAGCAGCTTCGAGGAGATCCTCGCCTCGTCGGGCCGGTCGGTCATCGTGGGCGAGATCAACTCTCCGCGGCTCGCCCGGGCCGACGGCCCCCTCGCCGCGTTGGTGGACCGCGGCCATGTCGTGCTGTCCGAGCCGATCCGCCGGGCCGCGGCATCCGCCCAGGACTCCACGGCACCCCCGGCGGACACCGCGCGCAGCGGCGACGATCCCGCTCGGCTCAGGCTCCTGGGCAAGAAGGAGGACACGTACACCGGGACCGAGCGAACGCTCGCCCACATCTGGGCCACGGAGCTGGGTCTGGCCGAACTGAACGTCCACGACAGTTCCTTCGCGCTCGGGGTCGATTCGCTGGCGGCGCTGCGGCTGGCGCAGCGGATCCAGAAGCTGATGCAGGTCCGGGTGTCGATGGCGGATCTCTACACGTACGAAACGGTCGCGGAGCTGGCCAAGCACCTTGACCGCGAAGGTGCCGGAGCCATGGACGGCTCCCTCTCTTGAGAAAGGCGGTACGGCGTGAGCGTGCGCACAGTAGGGGTGGTCGGGGCCGGGACCATCGGCCGGGGGGTCGCCCAGTCCTTCGCCGAGGCGGGCATGGAGGTGGTCCTCGTCGACGTGTCACACAGTCAGCTCGACAGCGCGGTGGCACAGATCCGGCGCGATCTGCTGGTCAACGAGATGCTCGGCGTGAGCACGCTCAAGGACGGCGCCGACTCCGTCCGGGAACGCATCCGCTGCGACACCGGTCTGACGGCCCTGGCCGACGTCGACTTCGTGGTGGAGAACGTCACCGAGAACTGGTCCGTGAAGCGCGAGGTGTACGAGGAGATCGACGCCCTGTGCCGTCCTGGAGTGATATTCGGGGTGAACACGTCAGCGGTTCCGATCACCCGAGTGGGATCGGTGACCCGACGTCCGTCCGAGGTCATCGGGCTGCATTTCATGAATCCGGTGCCCCTGATGGACACGGTCGAGGTCGTCAGGGGTCATTTCACCTCGAACGACACCCTGAGCACCGCCCTGGGGCTGCTGCGGGAACTCGGCAAGGAGGGCATCGTGGTCGGCGACGCCCCGGGCTTCGTGACCAACAGGGTGCTGATGCCGACCATCAACGAGGCGATCTTCTGCGTGCAGGACCAGGTCGCTTCGGCCGAGGACGTCGACAAGATGTTCAAGGGCTGCTTCGGCCACAAGATGGGTCCGCTGGAAACCGCTGACCTCATCGGCCTCGACACGATCCTGAACTCGATCACCGTCCTGTACGAGAGCTTCCGGGACACCAAGTACCGGCCGGCCCCGCTCCTGCTGCGGATGGTCGACGCCGGCCTGCTGGGGCGCAAGACAGGCCGCGGTTTCTACATCTACTGACATCACCCATCGCACAGGAGAGCCGAACATGACACATGACGACGCCCGACAGCGCATCCGGGAGTTCCTCGCTCCCCAGCTGGCAGGTCAGCCTCTCGCCGACAGCGACGACTTCTTCGCCCTGGGGTACGTCAACTCCCTCTTCGCCATGCAGCTCGCGCAGTTCCTGGAGAGGGACCTCGGACTGGCTCTGCGGCCCGAGGACATGGACTTCGACAACTTCCGCACGGTGGACGGCCTCGTCCGCCTCGTCACTGCGAAGACCGCCGTCTGAATCCCGTTCCGGCGGGCGTGGCTCTCCACCGCCCGTCACGCCCGCCGGCCTCGTTTCCCTCCCCCAGGCGAGGAGTACACACGTGACGCACACCCACATCGACCTGCACACCCCGCTGCCCGAAGCGCTGGCACCGGAGATCGAACGCCGCCTCTTCTTCGTGTCACCGGACATCACCGGCTTCGAACTCGTCCGCGAGGAGGGGGAGATACGTGGGGTGGCCCTCGTCACCAACGGCTCCCCCGCCCACGATGTGCTGACCGAGAAGGTCAACTTCGTGGTGGACAACGACGTACGCAAGCAGTGGGTGACACCGCCCAAGGCGATCTGGACGTCACCCCATCAGCGTTCCGTGCAGGAGGACGTGTTCGAGCAACTCGTGGCGGCGGGCGCGGTGAGCGAGGCGGGTGAGGGCCAGGTCGCCATGGGCGAGCCCTTGCTGTCCCTCCTGGCCTACTTCGACACCGCCGTGCGCGAGATCCTCGCGCAGGACTTCACCGCCCTGGAACAGCGGTACCCCACACTCATCAGCACCACGGCGCTTCAGACCTCCGGCTATTTCAAGGCCTTTCCGCAGCATCTGATGTTCGTCAGCCGACTGCGCAACGACATCGACGTCTACCGTGCCTTTCAGGCGACGTACGCCGACTCGGGCATCGACGCCGGCGTGCTGGGACACTGCGACAACGTGGACTACTGTCTGCCGCCCACGATGTGCTACCACACCTTCCACCAGTACAAGGGGCGCACCCTCGCCTCGGACAGGCTGCATGTCGTCACGGCCCGGGGCAAGTCCTTCCGTTTCGAGGCCGCCTACTCCACCACCATGGAACGGCTGTGGGACTTCACCATCCGGGAGATCGTGTTCATGGGGACGCGGGAGGAGGTCCTCGGCGCCCGCGAACGCTTCATGCGCAACATCTTCGCCTACGTCGAGTCTCTCGGCCTGAGCGGCTTCTGCGCCGTGGGCAACGACCCGTTCTTCTGCGGTACGGACACCTCCGGGCGCATCTGGTCACAACGCCTGCTGGAGCTGAAATACGAGCTGCAGTTGCCTGTCGCCGCCGACCGCACCATCGCCGTCGGATCCTTCAACTTCCACGACGACCTGTTCGGCGAGGCCTTCGGGATCGCACACGGTTCCGGCGGCATGATCAGGAGCGGTTGTGTCGGATTCGGGCTGGAGCGGCTCGTCTACGCCTTCTTGTGTCAGTACGGCGTAGCTCCCGAAGCCTGGCCGACCCCTGTCCGCGCCGGAACCGGACTGTAGGGCAGGCCTCGTGAACGACGCTGCACCCACCCGTCAGGTCCCGGACGACGCCCCCGCCGAGGCCGGTTCCGCCGTACCGGGGATCTCCTCGGGCCGTACCCCGCGCACACCGGAGGAGGAGCTGCTGTGCGCCATCTTCGCCCAGGTGCTCGGCGTCGACCGCGTCACGATCGACGACTCCTTCTTCCAACTGGGCGGTCACTCGCTGCTGGCGACCAGGCTGTCGGCCCGGGTGCGCACCGCGCTGGGCGTCGAGGTGTCGTTGCGCACCATATTCGAGTCGCCGACGGTCGCCTCCCTGGCCGGCCACCTCGCACAGGGCGAGGGAAACGGCAGGCCTCCCCTGCGGCGGATGCGGCGGCCACCGGAGATACCCCTCTCCCAGACCCAGCGCCGGCTGTGGTTCCTCAACCGCCTGCACGGCGCAGCCGCGAACTACAACATGCCCATGGCCCACCGCCTCCGGGGCGAGCTGAACGTGCCGGCGCTGCGGCGCGCGCTCGGCGACCTGGTCCACCGGCACGAGAGTCTGCGCACCGCCTACCCGGACTGGGACGGCCGCCCGCAGCAGGTCGTGCTCGAACCCGACGAGGCGCCGGTGGAGCTGCCGGCCCAGGTGGTCACCGCGGCCGAGCTGCCCGGAGCCCTCACCTCCGAGGCGGGCTATGCCTTCGACCTCACCTGCGAGACCGCGTTGCGCTCCCGGCTCTTCCGCCTGGCCGAGGACGACCACGTCCTGTTGCTGACGGTACATCACATCGCCTGTGACGGATGGTCGTTGGTGCCCCTCGCCCGGGACCTCGGGCTCGCCTACGCCGCCCGGTGCCGGGGCCAGCGGCCGGACTGGCCCGATCTGCCCGTGCAGTACGTCGACTACACGCTCTGGCAGGACGACCTCCTGGGCGATCCGGAGGATCCGAACAGCCTGCTGGACCGGCAAGGCCGATTCTGGCGGCGTGAGCTGGCCGGCATGCCGGACCGGCTGCGCATCGATGTGGCAGCACAGCGACCGGCCACCCCCACCCATCGGGGAGGCCGGACCGCCGAACGGATCCCGGCACAGACCCATCGCGCCCTCCAGAAGCTGGCCCGGGAGACCGGAACCAGCGTCTTCATGGCCGTCCAGGCCGCACTCGCGGCCGTGCTCACCCTCCGTGGAGCGGGCACCGACATCGCCATCGGCACCCCCACGGCCGGACGGGCCGATACCCAACTGGACGACCTGGTGGGCTTCTTCGTCAACACCCTCGTCCTGCGGACTCGGACGGACGGCGATCCCACGTTCCGGGAGATGCTCCGGCGCGTGCGCGGCACCGATCTGGCGGCCTTCGCCCATCAGGACATTCCGTTCGATCACATCATCCAGTTGCTCAATCCGGCCCGTTCCGCGGCCTGGCACCCGCTCATCCAGGTCATGCTCGCCTTCCAGAGCAACGACTCCTCCGAACTCCGCCTGCCCGGACTCGATGTGCGGCCCGAACCGGTCGAGGAGGGCATCACACGCTTCGACCTCCGTTTCGAACTCTTCGAGCAGGCCACGAGGGACGGGCAGCCGAAGGGGATCGATGTGAGCCTCACCTTCGCCCTGGACCTGTACACGCCGGAGCACGCGCAGCAACTGATGCGGGACTTCCTGGCGGTTCTCGACGCCGCCGCGACGCCGGACCTGCGCCTGAGCGAACTGGGCGGCCCCGCCCCGGCCTCCTGGGCCGCGGCCCGGGAGGCCGGGGCGGGGCCGGCCGTCACGCCGACGTCCGCGCCCGGCCACGCGCGGCAGGAACCCCGTGTGGCCTTCGTCTGCTCGCCCTACGGACAGCAGTGGGTCGGCATGGGGCGCACCCTGTTCCGCACCGAACCGGACTTCCGCGCCGCGCTTGAGGCGTGCGACGTGCTCCTCGCCCGCCACGCCGGATGGTCGCTGGTCAACGAGCTGTTCCTCGACGAGCCGGAGGCCAGGACCGGAGACGTCGGCGTCATGCAGCCCATTGTCTTCGCGATCCAGGTGGGCATCGCACGGTGGCTGGAGGCGGCGGGCGTGCGGCCCCACGCCGTGGCGGGTCACAGCGTCGGGGAGATCGCCGCCTGCGCCATCGCCGGCATTCTGGAGCTGCCCGACGCCGTTCGCGTCGTCCACCACTACAGCGACCAGCAGCGCCGGGTGGCGGGCTCCGACAGCGGTATGGCCGTGGTCGAACTCAGCGCCTCCGACCTCGCACGGCACCTCGACCGCTACGGCGGGAAGGTGTCCGTCGCGGGCATGAACGGGCCGCGGACGACGGTACTGGCCGGCGACAGGTCCACGCTCAAGACGCTCGTCGCCGAACTCCAGGCGCTGAATGTCCTGTCGGCCATGGTCCGCGTCGACCTTCCCGCGCACAGCGCGGCGATCGACCCGATCATGGCCGACATGGAACAAGCGATCGGAAGGATCACCCCCCGACAGGGCCGGATCGACATGGTCTCCTCGGTCACGGGAAGCGTGCTGGACTGGAGGCAGATCTCGGCCGGCTACTTCGCACGGAACCTACGGCAGCCCGTCCTCTTGGCGCAGGCCACCGAGCAGCTCCTGGCCGAGCACGACGTGCTGGTCGAGATCAGTGCCCACCCGGTTCTGGCCCCGGCCCTGCAGCAGACCGTGGACGAGGGCGGCAGGGCGGCCACCGTCCTCACGACGATGCGCCGCGGCGAGGACGACCGTCTCGGCCTGTTCGAGGCGCTTGACGCCCTGGAACGGATCGGGACGAAGGTCTCGCCTGCGGCTCGTCGCGGGGCCCGTTCGGCTCCGGCTTGAAAGGGCAGCCGCGTGAGGCCGGGCCGGCGGACCAACACGCCGGGATCGTCGATCGGCGGGGGCACTGGGTGCAGCGGCCTGGCGTTCGCGATGCCCTGGTGTGGTCGGTGTCCGTTGGAGAACTGCTCGAACTCGCATAGGGCGTGGAGTAGGTGTCGCTGGTTCCAGATCAATGTCCGGTCCAGGAGCTCGCGGCGACAGGTCTGTATCCAGCGCTCCATGATCGAGTTCATTCGTGGCATCTGGATGCCGCTGAGGACGACGTCGATCCCTGCGTCCTTGAGGACGGCATCGAACAGTTCGGGGAACTCCCCGTCCCTGTCCCTGATCATGAACCGTGCCCGGCAGCCGAGGTCCTCGAGGTCCATGACGAGGTTTTTCGCCGTTTGCACTACCCAGGAGGCGATCGGATGCGCGGTCGCGCCCAGGAGGCGGATCCGGCGACTGCCGTGCTCGATCACCACGAGCACGTACATTCGAACCCCCGACAAGGTGACTGTTTCCATGAAATCGCAGGCCAACAGAGCATCAGCCTGGAGCGCAGAAAACTGGCCCAGGTACTGGAGTTCCGCTCGGGCGCAGGATCGATGCCGGCCTCCTTCAGGATTTCCCAAACGGTGGACGCGGCCAGATACAGCCAACCCTCGCCGATGGGCAGGTATGTGATGTCCCCGACCAGCCGGGTGCCGGGGCGGGTGGCGGTGAAGTCCCGGCCGATCAGGTCGGGCGTCGGCCTCGCCTGCCGGTCGGGCCGGGTCAGCGACCGGCGTCTTCGGCGTGTGACACCGGTGATCCGGCGTTCGCGCATGATCCGCTCCACCCGCTTGCGGTTGACCGCCTGGCCCCGTCGCCGCAGTTCAGCGCGCACGGAACACCGTAGGCGCCCTTCGAGGCCAGGTGGATCGCGGACCACGCCCAGGACACGGCACAGCAGGGCCACCGGGTAGACAGCCTTCTTCGCCGGCGATCAACTGGTAGACCTCGCTCACCGGTCGCTGTCCTTGGCGAAGAAGGCCGCAGCTTCTTCAAGATCTCGATCGTCTTCTGCTGCTCGGCGTTCTGCCGGCGCGGCCGCGTGAGCTCCTCACGCTCGGCGCTGGTCACCTCACCCGCCCCGGCCCGAAGAACCTGGTCATTGACCCCGAAGACCTCGGCTGCCGGGCACGGTGCATCAACCGAGACACCTCCTCCACGCCCTGCGCGAGTTCGAGCAGTTTCGCGTCTCGGTCATGCAGGCCTTCGAATCACGCGTCGTGCTTGATGTCACCGTAGAGTTCGACCTCGGAGAGGT
This sequence comes from Streptomyces sp. NPDC007917, assembly GCF_042959105.1. Lineage (NCBI taxonomy): Bacteria > Bacillati > Actinomycetota > Actinomycetes > Kitasatosporales > Streptomycetaceae > Streptomyces > Streptomyces sp. NPDC007917. The sequence goes on along the minus strand of NZ_JBIBKK010000046.1, from coordinate 37,260 downwards.
CTCCGTACCAGCTTGTGGCGTTGTAGATCCGCAGGTACCGGTAGTGGTCTCCGCCCGAGGTGGACTGGTCGCTCCAGGCGTTTGCGACGGCCCCGGTGAGCGGCTTGGTGAGGTCGGTCCAGGTCTGGGCATCGTTCGACCCCTGCACGACAGTGCCGTTGGCCCGCTGCGGGTGGCTGGCCCGAGGCAGGAGCAGAACCTCCTCGGGCCGTACGGTCGCGTGCGCGCCGAAGTCGATGACGTAGTACGCGCCTGCTCCGCTGTTCAGGTCGCTGTACGTGGCGGCGTCGCGGTCGAAGAGCAGGTAGCCGACCTCGTCGGCGCCCTTTCCGTTGCCCGGCCACTGTTTGTCGGAGGCGGTGACGGTGGCCAGCTTGGCCACATCGATGAAGTGCGCGGGATCGCCTGCGATATAGAGCTTCGATCCGTCTGTGGTGCCGTAGGCGGTCAGCCCGGCCTTGCCGTCGGCGTCGAGGTAGTCGACCGCGACCTGGATGTCGCCCGATGCCACGTTGTCGAGTTTGACCGCTGCGGTCCAGTTGACGCCGTCCTCCGAGTTCGCCTTCGCCGTCACACCTTGGACGGTGATGGTGACCTGTTGGATCGGCTTCTTCGCGGTGACCGAAACGTCGACGGTGTCGCCCGTCATGATCTTGCCCGCAATGGCCTGGCGTGAGGCGATCGAGGTTGCCTTGACCAGGTTGCCGATCTCGTGCCGTTCGCCGTAGATGTGGAACTCGGTCATCTCGAACACGTTGCGGACGATGCCGTAGAGCACATCGGGCAGCTGTTTGAGCATCTGGACCTTGAGGTAGCGGAATTGCGCGTCGCGCAGAGCCGGGTCGACGTCGAGCGTGTTGAAGTCCTGGGTGAACTTGGTCACGCCCGGGGTCAGCCGGGTCCAGTTCTTGCCGTCGTTCGAGCCGTAGACGGTGGAGTTCGCGAGCCGGTCGGCGAAGATGTTGCTCTGGAATCCAAAGCGGGTCGCCGAGACCCGGAAGTCGGGCCCGAAGTCGAAGGTGTGGGAGAGATTGACCGCCTGGGGGTACGAGGTCCCCGACTGGTTGTCGCCGTCGACGAGGTTGCCGACGTTGGCCCCGGCCGTGGAGGTGGCCACGAGCGAGGGGTAGTCGAGGCTGCCGTCCACGGCCGTGTGCGGGGAGACGAGGGTGAGGCCGTCGACCGCCGTCACGAGGTGGGCCAGCGCCGCGAGGTACTTGTCGTCCGTTCCCTTCGTTCGCAAGGCCTCGGCGGCGGTAAGCGCCTGGTCGTAGGCGGTCTGAGTCTCTGAGACGTACTCGGCGTCGGCGTCGTGGCCCATCTGGGCGAGCCTGAGCGCGTCGGAGCGGTTGCGGGCGGCGCCGAGTACGACGTGGTGGCTCGCCACCGTGGTGCCGTCGGAGACTGTCACGCTGATGGTGGTGGAGCCGGCTGCGGCGGGCTTCCAGGTCAGTTGGCCGGTGGAGGCGTCGAGGGTCGCCCCGGCGGGCAGTCCCTTGGCCGTGTAGGCGAGGTTTCCGGTGCCCTTGTAGTGCGCGGAGAGGTCGGCGGTGGCGGTCGCGCCCTTCCAGTCGACGATGCGGGCGGTGGAGGTGTCGTCGAAGGTCGGGGGTGTCAGTTCGGCGGCGGCGTTGGTGTTGATGTGATCGATGTCGATGGCCCCGTTGCCGGTGGCCTTGATGAACAGGATGTCGCCGATGGAGCGGGGGTACATGACGTACCGCCATTTGCCGCCGGTGTCCGGCACGAGGATCGTGCGGTCGTCGTGGCGGTCGAGGCGCAGCCGGACCTCGCCGTCGGTGCGGACCCGGAAGGCGAGGAGCTGGTTCTTACTCGAGCCGCTGAGGTAGGCGATCTCGGAGCCGTGGCCCGCGGTCGACATCCGCACGTAGCCGGTGTCGCCGTCGGTTCCCTGCTCGACGTCGCCGGACAGGCGGGTGTACTTGTTCTCGACCTCGAGGACGGTCGGGCTGTCAGGCAGCGGCGGGACGGTTTGCCCGGCCGCCGAGGCGGGCGCGAAGAGCCAGGAGTCGCCGCCGCCGTCCACGTTGTCCCATGCGTTGCTGAGGCTGCCGCCGTAGTAGAAGAGGGGGCCGTTGCGCTTGGCGTACGCCTCGGCGAAGTACGGCGCGAGTTTCTTGACGTCCTCGCCGCGGGTGAACGCGTAGTAGTAGTAGATGTCCCAGAAGCTCGCGGTGTTGTAGCGCCCGCGGTAGGCGTACGAGATGTGGTTGTAGGTGTCGCGGATGGTGCCGTCAGGCGAAATGGCGTAGGCCATCGGAGTCCACGGGGTGTCATGGCCGAGCATGTATCGCCAGAAGTAGTCGGCGGCGGCGAGGATCCGGTTGTCGAGGAACTCGTAGGGACCGACTGCGTTCGAAGCCTTGGAGATGGTGCCGTCGACGGGGTCGACCTTCGTCTGCTGCGCCAGGAGCATGCGGGAGATGATCGCCGCGTTGGTGAGGTCGCCGCCGCCGTGGGCCTGGTCGCGTCCCATCTCGGCGTGCTGGACGTGCGGGTTCTTGATCGGCTTGCCGGTGGCGTCGTTGGTGTCGACCCATCGGAACAGCCGCGCGATCGAGCCGTTGAAGCCCTGGTCCTTCGCGGTGGCGTTGACGGTGAACCATTCGACCGACCGCTTGTAGAGGGCGGTGTCGTCCATGAAGATGGCTCCGGCCATCGCGCCCATCAGCGGGTAGCTGTGCTGGTTCATGAAGTGGTTGTTGTCGTTCTGGAAGGTCTTGATGACCGGGACGACAAGGTTGTCGGTGAACGCCCGCGTGTCCGCATCGGTCCAGGGGTACGCCTCGTCGGCGCACGAGGTGTAGCGCAGCAGCTCGGCGGCGGAGACCATGCGGTTGAGGGGGATGCCGGTGTGGATGTGCGAGTCGGTGAAGTACTCGTACTTGGCGGGGTCCATCTGCTCCCAGATGCGAATGATGTCGAGAGCGTTCTTGCGGTAGACCTCCTCACCGGTGAGCACGTAGAGGATCGCCTGCGTGTAGGACTTGAGGCCGTCGGCGATGAAGCGGCCGTTGAAGCCCTGGCTGTTGAACGCGTCGGAGGCGGGCTTGGTCGGGTCGGCGCTGCTCCGGTTCGACGACGTCACGCCGGTCCCGGCCGCTGACGACCGCTGCATCGCGTGGAAGGACGAGGTCCAGGGTTCGGCGCCCGCGGCGATCTGCCGGCGGGCATTCTCCAGGGTCGGCTTTGTCAGGCCGACTCCGGGGTGGGAAAATCCCTGCGCGCTGACGGTGGACTTGAACGTCACGGCACACGTGCCGAGATCCTGCGCGGCGGCCGGCCGGCCTACCGTGAAGAGGAGTCCGGTGATGAGCAGGAGCGTTGTGGCGAACGCGCCGAGTCGTCGGACACGAGCGCCTGCGGCGGCTGGAGTCGGATTCACAAGAAGCACCTTCTTGCTCGGGCGGGAGATTCGAAGGAGGAGTTCGGTGACGAGCGGGAGCCCTGCGGCGAACGCGTCGGCACGTGCGGCGACGGATCACGCAACGGATCGACCATCACGAAGGGGATGTTCTGCCGTTCGAGGCATTGGTACCGGGATGCAGCCGGCCCGGCGAGGTCGAACAGCACACCGGAGGGTCCGCGCGCGGCGAGCCCGCGCAACCGCCGGTGGCTCCGTCACGCGGCGGCGGGTGTCCGGTGCGACGTCCTCCCGACCGTGGACCACCTTGGAAACCGTCGGCACGGACACCCGTGCCGCACCCTCACCAGGGAACCAAAGGCCTGCCGTTATGTGCGCCGGGCGGAAGCGGGGTCACTTGAGGCTGCCGAGCGTGACTCCCGAACGCCAGTAGCGCTGCATCGAGACCATGAGGATCACCATCGGGATCAGCGAGATGATCGATCCGACCACCACCATGCCGGTAAGGTCGACCGAGCTGTCCGTCTTCACCTTCAGCCAGGAATACAGGCCGAGCATGACCGTCCACTTGGTGCTGCTGCGCAGGAAGACCAGTGGCCCGAAGAACGAGTTCCACATGCCGACGAAGCCGAGGATGAAGATGGTCGCCGCACCGGTGGACATCAGGCGGGCGCCGATCGTGAAGAAGATCCGGTACTCCCCCGCGCCGTCGATACGTGCCGCCTCCAGCAGCTCGGGCGGGATGGCTCCCTCCGCGTACACCTTGGCGAGGTAGACGGAAAAGGCGTTGAAGAAGCTCGGGAGGATGATCGCCGACGGGGTGTCGACGAGGTTCAGGTCGGTGAAGAGCAGGAACGAGGGAATGGTGAGCAGGGCGCCCGGGATCAGGAACGACCCGATGATGCAGCCCATCAGGAATCCGCGGCCCTTGAAGTCGTACATGGCAAGGGCGTAGCCGCAGGCCACACAGATCAGGGTCATACCGGCGGTGCCCACGAACCCGTAGATCAGCGTGTTCCGCATCCAGGTGAGGAAGATGCCGTCCTGGTAGGTGAACAGCTGCCGCAGGTTGCTCCAGAAGTGGATGTTCGAGAACCACAGGCCGTTGGTGGTGTAGAGGTCCCGCTGGCTCTTGGTCGCCGAGACGATCAGCCACCAGACAGGGGCAAGCGAGTAGATCAGGAAGAGAACCAGGCCCGTGATGACGAGTGCTTTGGTACGGGTGGCCTGGTGGGGCTGACTACCCTCGCTGCGCCGCCGGAGCGGCTTCGTGACGGCCGGCTTCGGTGCGACGGCGCGGCCGTTCGTCCTGTCCATGGTCGTGGTCATGAGGTGGGCGCCTTGTTCGTGAGCCGGTAGAAGATCGCCGAGGTGGTGCCGACGACGACCGCGAGGATGATCGACAGGGCGGCTGCGTAGTGGAACTCGCCCTGGTTGAAGGCCCAGTCGTAGATGTCCATGATCGGGGTGAAGTCACGGGTGACTGTTTCAGGCGTCATCGACCGGAACAGCACGGGATCGCTGAATATCTGCAAGGTTCCGATGATGCTGAGCACACTGGTCAGCACCAGGGATCTACGGATCAGCGGCACCTTGATCGACCAGGCGATACGCCACTCCGACGCCCCGTCGATGCGGGCGCTGTCATAGATCTCGGTTGGCAGCGCCCGCAGCGCGGAGTACACGATGAGCATGTTGAAGCCGATGCTGCTCCATGCGATCAGATTGCCGATGGAGATCCAGATCATGGAGCCGCTGTAGAAGTCGGCGCTGATTCCGAGGAGTTTGAAGAACGGTGTCAACGGCCCCACAGTCGGACTGTAGATGTAGATCCAGATGAGCGTCGCGACGATGCCGGGGATCATGTAGGGGATGAGGAGCGCGATCCGGAATCGGTTGGCGACTCGTTGCGACGCCGCGTCGAGGAGCAGCGCGAGTCCCACGGCGGCCACTTGGATCAGCGGGATGCTGATCGCTGCGAAGAGGGCGACCCGGCCCATTCCTCCCCAGAAATGGGTGTCCTGGAGCCCCTTCGTGAAGTTGTCGATTCCGACGAACTCGACGGTCTTGGCCCCGAATCCCAGGCCTGAGCTCTGCTCCCGGTACAGGCTCTTCTTGATCGCCATGACGATCGGCGTCACGGTGAAAAGCCCGAACCCGAGGAAGAACGGCACGGTGAGGGAGGCGCCCTTGAGCGCCATCACTCTGCGCCAGCGCAGACGCTGCGTGCGGGGGCGCTGCTGCTCGACGACGGTCATGTTGTCAGCCCTCGACGTTGATGTTCTTGGACTTCAGGTCGGCGACCGTGTACTTCTGCATGTGCTCGAGCGCCTGCCGGACTGTGATCTTCTTGGTGACGATCTTCGCCCACTGGTCCTGGAGTTCGGCGAACACGCCGGTGTAGTTCGGCCCGACCACCCAGGAGTCCTTGGCACTGGCGACCGCCTTGAGTATCACGGGCTTCGCCTTGGACCGGTGCGGCCCGAAGAGCTTGGGCGGGACGGCGGCGTCCACCCACGGGGACGGGTCGGGGATCGCGCCGGGCCAGATGTACTGCTTGATGTCCTTCCGGTACGAGGCGTTGATCGCGTCCTTGGAGGTGTTCAGCCAGACACCGGCCTCCGTGGCCTCCTTCAGGTGGGCGCAGCCCTTCGGCACGAGCATGCCGCTGTTGGCGTTGTGCGCCTGCGTGGTGAACGATGTCGCGTCGGAGAACTGCGGGTAGTCGATCGGCTCCCAGTCCCCAAGCGACTTCTTGTAGTTCAGTTCGTAGTTGGCCAGCTGCCAGGTCTGGGTCGGCAGGGAGACCATCTTGCCGGAGTCGAAGTAGCTGATGAGCGCCGGCCGGTCGGTGTACGTCTGGTTGGCGACGATGTCGTTGTCCACCAGCTGCTGGATGATGTTGGCGGACTTGAGAGACTCGGGAGACAGGAAGTCCACCTTCCACTTGTCCCCGTCCTGCTTGTACCAGGAGCCGCCGGCCTGCTGGACCAGGTTGACCAGGGTCGACGGGTCTTCGCCGGCCAGGTTCATCACGTAGATGCCGTGCTTCTTGAACTTCTTGCCGGCCGCGATGATGTCGTCCCAGGTCTTGGGGGGCTTGATGCCGTACTTGTCGTAGACTTTCCGGTTGATCACCATGAACGAGGGGTTGAAGCCGGTCGGGATCGCGTAGTCCCTTCCCCCGGCCTTGATGGCGGGAACCGCTGCCGGGATGAAGAGCCCCTTCTTGACGTAAGGCTCCAGGTACTCGGTGATGTCGGCGAGCAGTCCCTCACCGACCAGGCCCGGGATCTCCCCGAGGTTCTTGGTCAGGCACGGGACGTCCTTGCCCGAGGCGACGGCGTTGCGGAGGTTGGCCATCGATCCCGGGCCGTCGGCCTGCCTGACCAGCTTGATCTTGATGTCCTTGTGGGTCGCGTTGAACTTGGCGGCAACCGGCTCAGTGCTCTTGGCATCGTCCCAGGTCCACCACGTGATGGTGACCGGGCCCTTTGCGTCGGAGTCGGTGCCGCCACCGCCGCCGCAGGCGACCAGGGTCGCGGACAGCGCCATCGCGGTGGCGGAGGCCAGTACGACCTTTTTGCGGTTCATGAAAACCCTCCCAGGAGTCCGGGCACGAATGACGATCCGATCGGCTGCCCGGCCGTGCGTGCTGGAGCGGAAACCATCACAGAAATCGCTCTCTACGGAAGCTAGGCGCTCGTCGCCTCCCGAAGCAAGATGTCAGACAGGAAAATCCTCTGTTAAGAGCACTGCCCGCCCTGCGTTGGACCAAGGCTGCATCCACGAAGACGGGGTACGAAGCAAGCTTCTAAAGAGATCGCTTACTATGAATCGATACAGGATTCCGCACGCCTCGCGCGGGCCGGGCGGGTCATCGGCCGGGCGGGTCATCGGCCGGAGGTCCGGATGGAGTCCCGGATGACGGCATGTGTGCCGAAGACCTGGTGCTCGCTCTCGGCGCGGACAGAGCCGCTGATGAGCTGGGCGCTGGTGGAAAGCCCCTGCACCCGGCCCAGATAGCTCACCCGGCGGCGCCCGGAACTGGGCGCCCCGTCCCCAAGCGGCCGTTACCCGGCGCCGGTCGCCGCCGCGGCGGCGACCGGGGGTAGCAGCGCACCAGCGCTGGGGTCGCCCATCAGACAGTTCATGAAGTCGTTGAAGACGACCGGCAGTTCCGCGTTGTCGCTATGCGGGCGCCGGACCGTGCGTGCGGTGCGGGGCAGCGCCGCCAGTGCGGTGTCGCGGTCGGCCGTGACGGCCCACCGTGGTGGTGATCGAGGCGAACGTCTCCCCCGGGGCCGGCGACAGCGACCACTGGTGCTCGCGGCCGGTGGGGCCGGCGAGCAGGACGTGCCGGTTGTCGTGCCGGTCGGCCGGCTCCGCGCGCCAGGAGCCGTCGTGGTCGATCTGCCAGGCGAGCACGCCGGCCGGGCCCTCCAGCCACGCCATGGGCAGCAACTCGGACGACGGCCACGACCCGGTGCTGGCCAGCGCGAGGCGGTCTTGGAGCCGGTCTGCCCGGAGCGGGTCATCCCGACGTCCACCAGTTCCGCCTCGGTCGGCGGCGTGCCTTCCCAGCGGTACTCCCCGCTCCACGGGTTCACGGCACGGAACAGCGAGCCCCGGTGCTGCCACCGGGTACGGGTGCCCGGCGGCGAGGCCACGCCGCCCAGCACGAACGACGAGACGTTCCCGATCCGCACCTGCCTGCTGCCCGTCGTCAGCTCGCCCCAGCACCCCACCACCGGCAGCTCCCCCGTGAGCAGGAAGTGGACCGCGAGGCAGACGCACGTGGCTCTCGGGAGATATCCCGAAGTACAGACTCAGGGCGCCGTTACCTCGTTTCTCGATCACAGCCTGCCCCTCCTTCAGCCGTCGGCGGCGTCACTCGGCCGCCGGTATCGGAGCGCCAGCGGAGTGCGGGTACTCCGGGTTCGCGAAGTCCTCACCGCGTGCGAACCTGATCACCTCGTCGACCACGTGCTCTCCCATCCGGCGCAGTTCGTTGCCGACGGAACCGGCCATGTGCGGAGTGAGGAAGACGTTCTCCAGGTCGTAGAGCAGGTGGTCGGCGGGCAGTACCTCGGGGTGAGTGACATCGAGGATCGCGTTGAGGCGCCCTGCGGCGAGTTCGGCGAGCAGCGCGTCCTGGTCGATCACCGCCCCCCGGGCGCTGTTGATGACCGTCGCACCGTCCGGCAGCAGCGCCAGCAACTCGGCCGTGATCATGCCTCTCGTCTCGGGCAGCAGCGGAGCATGCACCGACACGACGTCGACCGACCGCATGAGTTCGGGAAGACCAACCAGGTGTACGCCGAGAAAAGCGGCCTCCTCGACGGACAGGTACGGGTCTGCCACGACGATCCTGAGGTCGGTGCTCCGCCGCAGGCGCTCGATGACGAGCCGCCCGATGCGTGAGGCACCGATCAGGCCCACCGTCCGCCGGTAGTTGCCCGCGTCGGGGAAGACCGCCTCGCGGTCGATGAAGTCCCTGCGCGCGCGGTACAGCCTGGCGGATTCGAAGATCCGCTTTCCGGCCAGAAGGATCATGGCAACGCTGTACTCGGCCACCGGAACAGCGTTGACGGCGCCGGCATTGGCGAAGCGCAGCCGTTTGGTGAGCACCGGATTGGCATGCAGCAGCGGCGACAGGGCGGAGCCTGCGGCGCTGACCACCGCGGCGAGCCGAGGAGCACAGGCGAGGGCGTCGGCGTCCAGCGGGGGGCACCCCCACCCGGTGAGCAGGACGTCGGTGTCGGCGAGTGCGGCGCGCGAGGACGGGGAGGTGAACTCAGTGAGGATCTGCGGGGACACCTTCACGGCCCCTTCCAGGCGGCGCCGGACGGCATCGGGGAAGAGATGGTCGGCCAGGCCGGGGGGTGACATCGCGAGGGTGCAGCGGATGTCCGAGGCGGCTCGACGGCGTTGCTGCAGAGTCATGAGTTAACGTTTTCTCTCAGAAAATCGCATGACAGGGAGACGTCAGATAGAAAGCGATTGCTACGCGCCGAGACTACGGAACCCGGAACGAGCTGGCAAGCATGCCGCCGGTTCCCTCGGACAGCCGTCACTCGCCGTCCGGTGCCGGCCGTCATCCGGCCGGGGCGGACTCCCGTCCCCGGCCGGATGACGGCCGCACTGATCGGGGGCGCTTGCTGTGCAGTACTTTCAGAGTGTGACGAAGACAAACAGCGACGGCGACGGCGAGCGGTCCGGCAAGACGGTCCGCGGTGGAAAAGGTGCGAAGAAAACGTTCCCCGTGGCGAAGGAAGGGCCGCAGCGCCGCGCGACCCTGAGCGACGTCGCGCAGATGGCGGGCGTGTCGAACGCCACCGTCTCACGTGTCCTCGCCGGCAACTACCCGGTCTCCGTGACCACGAAGAACCGGGTGATGCGCGCGGTCCGCCAGCTTGACTACGTCGTCAACGCCCAGGCCCGGGCCCTGCAGGCGGGTGCCAGCCGCACCATCGCCTTCGTCCTGCACGACATCACCGGGCCGTCCTTCGCCGAGGCCGCGGCCGGAGTCGAGGAGGAGGCCGCCCGCCACGGCCGGCTGTGCGTCGTCTGCACCACAAATGGCAGCCAAGAGCGCCAGTCGGAGGTCATCGACCTCATGCGTGCGCAGGGTGCCGAGGCGGTGATCCTCATCGGCGGGGCCGACAACGACGAGGAGTCGCACAGCCGGCTGGTGTCCTACGCCCGGTCCCTTGCCGCGGCCGGCTCCCGACTGGTGTTGTGCGGCTGCCCACCGCCCAGGGAGCCGCTGCCGGTGACCGTCATCGACTACGACAACGAGGCGGGCGCCTACGCGGCCACCGCCCATCTGCTCTCGCAGGGCCACCGGCGGATTCTCTTCCTCGGCAAGGGAGAGGGATACACCACCTCGGAGGCACGGTTCGCCGGATACCTGCGGGCGCTGGCCTCCTTCGGCATCGAACCGGACCCCGCGTTGCAGGTGGTCGTCAACTTCAGCCGCGCGGCGAGCGTGCGCGCGATGCGGGAGGTCCTCGCCCGTCAGGTCGCGTTCACCGCCGTCTTCGCCGCCTCCGACATGACCGCGGCAGGGTGCATGCAGGTCCTGCGTGAGCACGGCAGGAAGGTTCCCGAGGACGTCTCCGTGGTCGGCTACGACGACATCCCGATGGCGATCGACATGACCCCTCGGCTGACCACCGTGCACGTTCCCTACCGGGAGCTCGGCCGGGCCGCCGTCCGACACGTCATGGAACTGGACCCCGCGGCGCGCCAGGACGTCGACTACGTCGTGCTGGGAACCCATCTCATGGTGCGGGAGTCGGTCGCACCGCCATCTGTCGAGCCGACCTGAGACACGGTCAACCGACGAGCGATTCCACGGCGAAGGACATCGGTCCTGCAGCGAGCCGATGGGCGGGCCGTACGCCGGGCCCGCCAGGAAGCGCTGCCGATGCCGTGCTGTGCCGCGTCGAGCGCCAGGTACAGGTGCCCGTCGGGACGCAGGTCCGTAGTGTGCCCGGCCACGTCCAGTGCTGCGGCGGACCAGGGTCGCACCGCGAGCGAGAAGGGTTCGGGACCGCTCACCCGCAGACTGCTGCCGGCCGGTCCGCCGTGCAGCTCGGCCCACCGCACACCTGTCCTGCTGCCGTTCTCCCGCGGGAAGAGATAGGGGGTCTGAAGCTCCTCGACGCGGGCGGTGAAACGTCCGATCCGGGCGGCGGCGCACGTGTCGGGATACGCCTCGCCCGGGCCGCCGCCGTACCAGGTGAGTGTCGTCGGTGCCGCGGGCAGAACGATGTCCAGTCCGACGCGGGTAGTGGCATGTTCCAGTCACCGGCCGGGGTGACCTCGACCCGCAGCAGCACACGGCCCGATCCGTTGTCCGGGGCGCTCCACAGGTAGTCGGCGAGGATCGCGGCGTCGCTGCCGGCGGCGGCGATCCGGGTGGAGACGGCGAGGCCGTGCTGGCCGGTCCTGATAGCGTGGACCTTGTGTTCCAGTCGGTCGAGGCCTGCTTCTCGCCACCGGCTCGCCTCGGAACCGCCCCATCCCCGTAGGTCGTTGTCGGTGGGGGCGCCACACACCCACCTGCAGCTCCTCGAAGCGGAGACCGCCGATCCGTAGCAGCCGGCCGCGGGCGGCGTCGAACTCGGCAGGTCCCACGGTGATCAGCCCGGCGTCGGTCGATGGCTGCAGCAGGCGGACGGAAGCCGGGGCCGAGGGTCAAAGACGTGGCCTCCGGTCGGCGTCACCGGCACGGGCAACTCGCCCTCGGCCAGGAGCAGCCCCTCGTCCTCCACCCGCTTCGCCTTCGCCGGGGCCGTGGCCCTCAACCACGGCCCCGGCGAAGGGTTCTGCCCCCGTGCTGTACTGCTGAATGGCAGTCTCGTCCAGCGGCGTCAGGAGACGGTGAACATCTGGTGGTCGGCGCCGTCGAACGGGCGCTGCTCCAACTGGTCGCCCTGGGCGCTGCCCGCGGTGAGGTAGAGACCGCTGTGACGGTTGAGGAGCCGGATACGGCCGTTGCCCGCGTCTTCCGCCAGCCATTCGTCGTTGGTGTTCGCGTTGGCTTCGTACGGGTACTGGACGGCCTTCGCGCCCGCGTCGCGGGAGGCCCGCATGATGACGACGTCCTTGCCACTGGCCTGGTTGACGATCCGCGTGTATCCGTCCCCGAGGGGCACGAACGCGAAGCGCTGGTTGGTGCCGCCGGTACTGGTCCAGCGGATGATCTCGGCGTCGTTCGCGAGGCTTCTGCTCTTCACGTCGAGTACGTGGCTGCTGCCGGCGATGGCCACCGTGCCGTTCCCGGTCGGGATGGCCGGGACCTTGGTCAGCCTGACCACATGGCCGCCGTTGGCGACCGCCGGGACGCTCAGTGTGTCACCTGCCTGGATGACCTTGCTGGTGCGGGTCAGACCGTCGGAGCCGTCGGTGGTGATCTCCGCGTGCCAGGTGCCGGAGCCGAGGAACGTGGTCGGGTAGCTGATGGTGGCGGCGCCGCCGCGCCTGAAAGCCCCGACGAACCAACGGTCCCCGTCGCGGCGCGCGATGACCCCTCCGGTGAGCGGGTCGCCCGAGACGTACTTCGTCTCGTCCCACACGGTCGGCAGCATGCGCAGCCACCGCTGTGCCTCGGGCCGGGCCCGGTAGTCCGAGACGCGGCCACCGGGCAGCATGATCCCGCTGTCCAGGAGTACGCCGAGGGCGAGTTCGGCGGCGTCACTGTTCGGGTTGCCCTGCTGGAAGCTCATCGGCGAGTAGTCGGCCGGGCCCAGTACGCCGCGGGTGAACGGGAGCGCGGCCACGTGCCCGATGTCCCGGCCGCCGGGGTATTCCTCACCCCGGACGGCCTCATTGGTCAGCACGTGCGGCCAGGTGCGGTGGACACCGACGGACAGGCGCGAGCCGTGCAGGTCGACCATCAGCTTGTACCGGGCGGTGTCGGCCAGGGCCGCGTCGTACCACTGGTGACGGGCCCGGGCCTCGGAGCCCATGAAGTCCATCTTGACGCCGACGACACCCCACTCGGTGATCTTGCTGAACTCGGCATCCCGCTCGGCGGCGGTGTCCAGGTCCTGCCAGTGGTACCAGAGCATGATCCGCACGCCGTGATCCCGGGCGTAGGCCACGAGCTGGGGAATGATCGCCTGGTTGGCCTTCCACCCGTCGTCCACAAGAAGATAGGGCCATCCCTGCGAGGAGGCGTAGTCGGCCCACTGCTTGAGCTTGGTCAGGTCACGCTGGGTGGCCGACATGCCGTCCAGCCACGGCCACGCGGCGACACCCGGCTTGATCCACGAGGTGTCGGAGATCTTCGACGCGGGCGCGACGTCGTCGACCAGCGTGGACTCCACGATCGTCGCCGTGCTGCCGATGGCGGCGGTGCGCCACGCTGTGGTGAACGCACCGGACCGCACGATCTGCGCGTCGGCCAGCGCGACGGTGAACCGGCCGGTGCCCTGGGTGTGGGTGAACGAGCCACCGGAATAGTCGCCGTCCACACCGGACTCGGCGAGCAGCACCCGCGCGCCGTTGGCCTGCTGGGCGAACATGCCCATGTCGTAGGAGCCCGTCGGGACATCGGCGACAGCAGAGGTCACATACCCCCTCTCGTGATCGGGACTGAACACCTGCCGGGACAGCTGGGCGTCGGTCGGTAGTTCGAACGACGTCGCCTCTCTCAGCACCGTCGCACCCGACGGCAACTCGTAGCGCAGCGCCATACCGTCCGCGGACGTGCGGACGTGCACGGTCATCTGCGCGGAGCCCTTCGCGAACACCAGTCGCGTCTCGGTCGCGGACCGCGTCCGGACGCGGGACTTCCCCGCTTCGACCTCGTAGTTGTATAAGACCGGCGTATCCGTACGTCTGACGAACTCCAGTCCGGTGGTGAAGTCGGCCTGGCTGGTCACCAGCCCGATCGGAGCGGGCATCAGGGCTTGGCGGCAGTTCCAGGTCGCGCCGAGCGACAGGGCGCCGTTCGCGTCCAGCGCCACGGTGGCACGCACGCCGTCACAGCCCGTCTGTGCGACACCGGGCTGGACCGAGGTCCAGGTCCCCGGCGTGGCGGCGGATGCGGGCACCGCAGTGACCGAGCTTATGCCGGCGAGGGCGGCGGCGACCGCACCAGCGAATCGAATCCGGCTTCGTTGGAGGAGTTTCATGCGGCCTTCCGGGTGGTTGCAGGTGGCCCGCCGCGTATCACTCGCGCCGGGAGTCGCAGGGGAGATTGCCTTTACATCCCATCACTGTCAAGGAACTAGTCCATATCGTCCGGGAGTTATCTGGCTTCAGGGCTTCCGGTCCGGCTATTTATGGGATGTCTGTGGCATTGGTTGGGTGAGTCGACTTGCGTGCGCTCGGCCCGGCCGGTGGCCCGCACGGACCTTCGGCGGCCAAGGCCTACCTCGCCGACCGGCTCCACGGTCCGGGCCCGACACTCCTCGTCGTCAGCCACGGCCTGGGCTTCTCACCGCGTTATCCACGAGCTGTTCCGCGGGGCCGTACACCTACCGCGCGCATGGCTCTACGCCCAGCGACTCGACCGCTCCCCGCGCCATGCTGTCGGGGGCCGGATGCGACGCTCAGAACGTCAGCAGCATCGCGCTGAGCGTCGAGTTCAAGGATGCGTACCACTTCTCCCGGGCGTTCAAATCCCGTTTCGGACCAGCCCCGGCGCCCACCGCAGGACGGTATGCAGGGCACCTTGACCTGCCCTGGCGTCCGACTGCCGAGCCGTCCAGGAACAGGGAGACGGCAGCCCATGGGGGCTCCTGCTGTTGCCGGGAGCCCCCATGGAGGGAACGCTGGTCAGCCCATGCCCTGTAGGCGCCAGATCTGGTTCTTCTTGTTGTTCAGCGCGCTCGCGGGGTCGCAGGTCCACTGGTGGATCTTCGCGCCGGCTGCGGTCGAGATCTCGCTGACGTCGATGCGCTTGCCACTGTGGACGGCGGTTAGCTGGTAGTCCTTGCTGTTGCCCGGCGCGGTGACGGACTTCAGGGTGAACATCTGGTCCGCCCTCGGTGATCAGTCCGGAGCGGCGGCCAGACATGCGGCCCGCCGCACTGCCCGCATGCGGCGCAGCCGGCGCACGCCAGGCAGAACTGTTTCGGGGTGCGCAGGCACTCGCAGATCGGCGTGTAGCCGGGGTCACCCTCACCCTCGAACCGCGGTTCGTGGGTGAGGGCCGGTGTTCGAGAACTCGCGGGCCAGCAGCACGTTGACGACGAGCGTGGCCTCCGGGCCGGAGTCGGACAGACGGCCGACGGCGGTTCGCTCGTACTCGCTCAGGGAGTCCAGCAGACCGGTGCGGACGGCCGGACTTGCTCGCTTTGATTCCTCACACGCATGCCCCAGGCAGGGAGCGAGCCATAGCCTGAGCCAGTGGCTGCCTCCAGAGAGATCTTCGCAATCGATGCGGTGCGGAATCTCCTGACCGATCTCTATGCCGCTCCGGTCGCTGTCGACCATTGGGAGCCGATGGAGCCATGGACCGTAGCCCGGGTCTGGCTCCGAAGTGCTACGACGGTCCCGGAGTCCGTCGTTGTGAAGTGGGTGTCAGGCGGGCTACGGGACGCCCGTACTGCCTCGTGGCGGCTGCGTACCGAGCTGGCCGCGCTTCAGTTCCTCAGCCGGGACCTCGGGACCGGCCTTGCTCCCGGTGTCGTCGCCGCTGATGCAGCCGCCGGGTTCCTCATCCTGGAAGACCTGGCGCCCCGTGTGAGCCTTGACCAACTGCTTCGACGGGACGGCGCGGCAGCGCACGGCGAACGACTGGCCGCGTTCGCCCGCGCCCGCGGTGCGCTGAGCGCGGCCACCGCCGGGCGAGCCGCGGCCTACTACGTCCGCCGGGCAGAGCTGGGACCGGTCGACCCCGCGGCAGAGCAGACAGGACGACTGGCCCCGTTCCGGGAGGCCGGAATCGAGCACGCCTCGGCCCTCGGGGTGCACCTCGAAGACCGGGCCGCACATGAACTTGGCTCAGTCATGGATGAGTTGGCGGCTCCCGGCCCCTTTCTCGCCCTGAGCAACCAAGACGCGGAAGCCAACAACATCCTGCTCCACGCCTCCGGACCGGCCGACGCCCGCCTCATCGATTTCGAATTCGCCGGCTTCACCCACGCGTTGACGGACGCCGTGTGCCTGTACGTACCAGGCCCAGCCTGGCTGACGGTGGGCGATCCCACCACTACGGGACTCGCCGACCACTACCGTCACGCCCTGGCCCTCGGCATCCCAGAGGCCGAGGATGACCAGCGGTACGGAAACGGCCTCGCCGCTGCCTGCGTGTCCTGGGCGCTGGTCCGTCTGCAACGATTCCCTCTGCTCGATGCCCGCCCACCAGGCGACCACAGCCGACTCCAGCTCATCGCAACGCTGGAAGCCACTGCTCACGCCTCCCAGACCCATCAGGCCCTGCCCCATCTCACTGCCTGGATCCGCCGCATCGCCGCCGTACTACGCCGTCGCTGGCCCGACGCGGACCAGGACTTCACCGACCCGGCAGGATTCCCGCCCTACCGGGCCCGCCTCTGACACCGAGCGCTCTCGCACGGTTCGCCACGCGGCTGGCCAGCCGGGACCGAACAGGCAGCTGTGACCGAACGTTGTCAATGAGGCCGAAACCAAGTGACGGAACCGGCGAGACGTGTGCACCGATCACACCAACGCCCTTGGGCAAGCGGCCGTTGGGCTCGGGTCGGGTCGGGTCGTGGTCCGGCGGCTCTGGGGTCACCGGTATTTCTGCCACCAACACCACAACTGCCTGTGCAAACACACCAAGCTGGAGATCCGGGCGAGCGGAAGTACGTGGAGGCCGCCGGGTGGGTCACCCCCGCGCGCACCTACGAGCGCGAGGTCGGCCGGTGCCGCACGGTCACCGTCGCGGGTGTACCGGCTCGGCGACGTCCGCGCGCTGCGGGAGTGCCCGGCGTCGACTGGGAAGCCGCCTGCGGTCTGCCCAAGGGCGCCCCGAGCCCGCTACGCGAGTACGCCAAGCTCACCCCGCCCCGGGCCGCCGCCGTCCGCGCCTTTGCGCGGGGGCCTCGCCGACCGGCACGGTGTGACCGTGTGGGCATGGAACTCGCCGTACTCCGGGCGCTGGGGGTTGGATTGGGGGCGGATCGAGGACCTGCCCACCCCCTGAGACCGTGCGCCGGGAGCTGGCCGAGGCCACGGAGGCGAGCGCCTATGTCTCCGACGTCGTGCTGTGCCCCGCCTGGGGGGAGAGAGATCACCCGCGAGGTCAGGGAGCTGTTCCAGCCGGGTCGCGCCGCCACCCTGGACACCGAGACCACCAACTTCCGTCGCGTGCACACGAGTTGCTGGCGCCAGCAGCAGATCCATCCGGGCTTGCATCGACGGGCATTCCGGAGAGTGAGTGTCCGCTCCGGCTGCCTCACGTACTGTGTCTTCGCATGACCGACCCCGAGATCGAGATCACCGCAGAGCTGGTGCACGACCTTCTCAAGGACCAGCATCCGGACCTTGCTGGGCTGCCCATCCGCGAGGTAGCGGGCGGCTGGGGCAACCAGATGTGGCGCCTTGGGGATGAGTTGGCCGTGCGCATGCCGCGCACGGAAGGTGCCCCGGATCTCCTGCGCAAGGAGTGCCGGTGGCTGCCTGTCCTGGCCCCGCGTCTTCCGCTCCCGGTTCCGACGCCTGTGCGGATCGGCGAACCGTCCGCGCGCTTCCCGAGGCCATGGACCGTCATGACGTGGGTTCCTGGCGAGCCACTGGACTGCACCTCGATCAGTCGCGGCGACCACGCGGCCGACACTCTGGCGGGCTTCCTCAGGGCTCTCCATGTGGAAGCGCCCTCTGATGCGCCGGCCAGTTCGGATCGCGGCGCTCACCCCAAGAAGTGCACGGGCGGCTTCGAGAAGTTCTTGCAAGCCATTGCCCCCGGTGGCTTTGCTGCTGACGTCCGGGCCGTCTGGGACGTCTGGGACGATGCTGTTGCGGCCCCCGAGTGGGAGGGCCCGCCGGTATGGCTGCACGGTGACCTCCATCCCGCGAATGTCGTCGTCTCGGACGGGACGCTCTCGGGCGTGATTGATTTCGATGCCCTGTTCGCCGGCGATCCGGCGTGGGACCTCGCGGCCGCGTGGGTGCTGCTTCCCGCGGGCGCGGGCTCACGGTTCTTCGAGGTGTACGCGCATGCGGACGAGGCGACGGTCCGGCGCGCCCGAGGGTTGGCTGCCCTGAAGAGCCTTTTCCTCATCCTTATGGGCCAGAACGGGGAGCGGGGCCTTCCCGGCGGCAAGCCGGCATGGGGACCCGCGGGCCGGGCGGCGCTCGATCGTGTTCTGACATCCAGCTTGCGCTGGCCCTCTCCCGCATAGGCCCCGCTCCCATCTCGGAGTGAGGCGGACGCTAGGTCTGGATCGGGTCGGTCTTCTTTTCCGGGTGGGCGGCGGCAACGTATCTCATTGCGGTCGCGCTGCAGACGCCGAAGACGCGGATGAGGCGCATCGGGCCGGCGGTCTCCCGGGCTTCGTCGAAGGGCCGATCCTGCCGCAGTTTGCCTGCGCTGATGCCGACCGGGTCGAACGGGGACTTGAGAGGTGCCGGAGGGCAAGCGGCTGTCGGCGCTGTCCCGGCTGGAGAAGGCGTCGCGGGTGATGACGGCGGTCTGGCGGGTGCGCCCGTCCGCCGCGAACCGCTCGCGGGCCGCGGCGAGGATCGTGGCGCGAGTGGCGCCGGAACGCCGTGCGGCCTGCGGGTTCTCCGTGGTGCCGGTCATGCCAACAAGCGTAGGCCAACAGGTGTTGACAGTCCAGAGCTACGGCCCTACGTTTGCCAACAAGCGTTGACCAACAAGCGTTGGCAAGGCCGCAGTCGCTGGAGGCCCCGGTGCCACCGGCGATACCCCTTGAGCGCCCGCCAGATCTCCTCGTGCCACAGGCAGCGAGCGTCGGGAGCGTCGCCGGATCCACTACGGCGGTGGCCGCCCTCAGTGCCGTGGGACAACCGACAGCGAGAGGAACTACCGAAGATGGCCAAGCTGCAGAGCCTGGACCCGAATACGCCGATGGTCGCGCAGTTCAAGGAGAAGACCGGACCCATCGTCCTGGCCAACACCTTCGTCGTCCCAAAGGAGAGGACTGAAGCGTTCCTGGCCCTCTTTCGGAGGCAGGCGGAGTTCATGAAGGCTCAGCCGGGATTCATCTCCCTGCAGATGCACAAGGGAACGGCGGACAGCCAGCTTCTGATGAACATCGCGGTCTGGGAGTCGACCGAGGCGCTCGCCACGGCGCTCGGCAGCCCGGAGTTCCAGCGCATGGCCGCCGAGTTCCCCGACGACATCGTGTCGTACCCGCACATCTTCGAGCAGATCAACGTATGACACGGCAACTGCAGCCGGGGGAGGGCAGCCGAGAAGCCCTGCCCTCCCCTGGGCAGTCGCACATCCATACACCATGCCGGGTCGCCAAGGCCGAGCCCGAAGCCGACCGCGCTTTGCGCCCCACCACGCGTAGCCCCGTCCCTGAAGAGGAGTCACCATGCCCGTGGAACTGAATCACACCATCGTCCCCGCCCGTGACCCGCAAGCCTCGGCGCAGTTCCTGGCCGACATCCTCGGCCTGAGTGTCGATCCGCCGGTGGCACACTTCACGCCGGTCACGCTGGCCAACCAGGTCAGCCTGGACTACGACCAGCTGGACGACTTCGAGCCACACCACTACGCGTTCATGGTCAGCGAGCAGGAGTTCGACGCCGCCCTCGCCCGCATCCAGCACGGCGGAATCACCCACTACAGCGATCCCGCATGCCAGGAGATCGGGCAGATCTATCACAGTAAGCACACCATGGGCCGCAGGGGCACCTACTTCCACGACCCCGACAGGCATCTCATGGAAATCCTCACCCCGGGCGGCGCCGGATCATGAGGCAGATGGCGGCCCAGCGGATCATGACTTCTGGTGCTCTGACCGGAAACGATCAGCGGAGTGGTGTGATGGCCGAGTGTCTACGGCGGGGTGGATGTCGCGCAGGTCAACTCAAGGTCGTGGCACGGCCCGTCAGTTCTCTGGTCTAGGGTCGCCCGCATGGCTGAGCCCTCCTTTCTGACCGCCGTCCGCGAGTCGTACGACACGGTCGCCGCCGATTACGTCGAACGTGTCCCGCCTCCAGCCGCGATGGACCCGCTGTCACGCGCGATGCTGGCGGGCTTCGCCGAACTCGTGCGGACGGCCGGTCTGGGGCCGGTCGCGGACCTGGGATGCGGCCCCGGCCGCGTGACGGCGCACCTGGCCGGACTGGGGGTGTCCGTCTTCGGCGTCGATCTGTCACCGAAGATGATCGGGCTGGCCCGGCACGCCTATCCGAACCTGCGGTTCACCGCGGGCTCGATGACCGCGCTGGAGATGAGGGACGACGAGCTCGGCGGCCTCCTGGCCTGGTACTCCACCCACCACACGCCTCCGCAGTGGCTGCCGACGGTGTTCGCCGAGTTCCACCGCACGCTCGCGCCCGGCGGCTACCTGCTCTGGGGAGACTATGTCGGCGATGAACGGCTTCAGCCCACCCAGGGCTACGGCCATCCCGTGTCCTACGAGTCGTATCTCCTGCCATTGAACCGCATGATCGGCCTGCTGGAGCAGGCCGGACTCGTCGTCACCGCGAGGCTGGAGCAGGAGCCCGGCGGACGAGTGAAAAGACCGCACGCCTGCCTGCTGGCCCGCAGGCCCGAAAGGCCCTGACGGGGCTTGTTCCTGTGAGGGGGTTGACGTAGAACGAGCACGGTTCTTGTGGATCATGGAGTTCTCTACGCTTCAAGATCCGCAAGGTTGCCGTGTCGGGAACGGGCGCCGTCCTACTTCTTGATCTTGGCCACCACCTGGCGTGCCAACTGGATGCCCACGTCGCACTTCTTGCCGGTGAGCGCCTTGTTCTCCCTGCTGGGGTCAGCGATGTCGACCCGGAACTGGTCGAGGCCGACGTTGACGTCAACGAAGCACTCGGACGTGATCTCGTTGTACTGCGACGCGCCCTCGAAGCCCGAGAAGTCCTGCTTCTCTCCCTTGTCCAGGTCGTTGACCTGAGCGCCCACGCTGACGGTGAGGCTGACGATGGTCTTGTCCTGCATCCACCAGCAGCCGAGGACGTTCGGGTAGTCGGCCGGGAGCTGCCCCTTCGAATCCTGGATTCCGGCCGCGGCCAGGGCTGCCGGATCCAGCAGGCTGCAGTAGTCGAGTCCCTTCAACGTTGCCGTGGTCGAATCGCTTTCGTCCGCGGAACCCGTGTTGGAAGCGGACGTGCTTCCGGGAAGACCTGATGTTGTGGACGCCGATGTGGTGGATCCCGAAGACTTGGGCGAGGAGCCCGAACTCCCGCCACACGCAGCAGTCCCCGCCAACACGATCGCTATCGCCGCGGTCGCGGCCACGTGTCGTTTGTGTGTCTGCACGGGCCAAGGGTGTCACAAGTTCCTGTCGTTTCGCGCCCTCATGTGGGAGCCGTTTGCGCAGCGTAGCCCCATTGCGAGCCGAAGAGGGCCGCTCTGGGTGCCTATGTGATCGCCCTGGCCTTCGGACTCGTATCCGACGATGCCAGGGCAGTGCCCCCTCCTGGCCGTATGAGGTGGACATGGGGGCGACCACGGTCTGGGAGTCCTGGGCCGGGGTGGCCCGGGACGGGCAGCCGCGCGAACTCTCGCTCAGCCACTACGCCTTCGGAGCCGTCGACGACTTCCTGTTCCGCCGGATCGCGGGGATCCGCCCGGGCGCACCTGGTTACTCGACCATCGAGTTCGCGCCCGACATCTCCGCGCCGCCTGCTGCTCCCATCCGGCCGGCACACGATCACCACCCGTTCATCGTGACTGGAGAGAGAAAATGTCCCACCCCGTTCCCACCACCCTCCAAGAGGCGCTCGCGGGCGTGGATCCCGGCTTCATGGCGCCTCTGCTCGACATTCCCGAAGCCCACGTCACGGCCGGCATCGCCCTCCAGATGGCCCGGGAGGTCAACAGCGCGAAGACCGAGCTCTGGGCCGGCGTGCGTGCCGAGCTCCGGGCGGTGCCGGAGCACCCCCATCTCACCGTGATGGTCCATGAGCCCGACGGGCGTAAGCGGCCCAGCGGAGCGCTCCTGTGGCTGTTCGGCGGTGGCCTCATCACAGGATCCGCCGAGCACTTCAACGACGCGGCGTCCGCCTTCGCCGCCGAGTTGGGCGCGCTCGTCGTCGTCCCGGGCTACCGGCTCGCACCCGAGCATCCCTATCCCGCCGCCGTCGACGACTGTTTCGCGGCTCTCGAGTGGATGCTCACCCAGCCGAGGAACTCGGAATCGACCCGCGACGGATCGTCGTCGGGGGTGAGAGCGCGGGCGGCGGGCTTGCCGCGGCCATCGCCCAGCGGGCTCGCGACGCCGGCATCGATCTGCGCATGCAGGTGCTGGTCTCACCCATGCTGGGCGACCGGACCGTCGTCCGCGCGGAGAGGGAAGGCCGCGTGAGTGTCGTGTGGACGGTGCCCTCGAGCAGGTTCGCGTGGACCAGCTATCTGGGACACTCCCCCGGCGAAAGCGAGGAACGCCCCTACGCCGTACCCGCCCGCCGCGAAGACCTCGGCGGACTCGCCCCGGCGTGGATCAGCGTCGGGGAGATCGACCTGTTCCATCAGGAGGGCATCGACTACGCGCGGCGCCTTGGCGAAGCAGGTGTGGTGTGCGAGCTGACGACGATCCCCGGTGCGCATCATGCGTTCGAGCTGGTCGCGCCCGAGCATCCGGTCGTCAGAGAATTGCAGCGGGCCAGGGTGGAGGCGATGCGAGGGGCTCTCCGCCCGGCGGACTGACCAGCGCGACAGCCCCGCCCCGGTCGCTCGCAGTCATGCCAAGGGGTCGGGGTGTCCATCTGGCGGAAGACGCCGACGGGCCTGATCAGAGGATCTCACCGGCGTCTGCCGGCAGCGTGCCCCCAGTCGTAACCATCACGAGCCTGCCGGGTCGGTCGGCGCAGGTGGAGCCGGGGCCAGGCGGTCATTGCGGGGACGGCGCGCAGTATGCCGTCGAGGGCGTCCTGCGGGCGCTGCCGCCGACAACGCCCGCACGCGCGTGTGCTTCCCACCTCGCGCTCGCGAGCTGGAGCGTGGTCATGCTCCAGCTCGGAGAATGATCCTCGGCCCGACTTCGGCATGACGAACTGCGCCGAGAGATCGCCCCCGCGGTGGCGTCGTTCCCCGAACGGGCCGCGGGCGGGCGCGGTCCGTCAAGGACGTCCGCGGCGCGCGACGTCCCCCAGCCAGGCAAGACTCGGCTTCGGGTGACGTTCGAAGGTCTCCCGGTCGACGGCGATCAGCCCGAGCGTCGGTTTCCACTGCCCCCAGCGGTAATTGTCGATGGCGCTCCAGTGCAGGTAACCCCGGATGTCGATACCGTCGTCCGCCGCCGCGAACAGATGGCGCAGGGCCTCCTGCGTGTAGGCGATGCGTCGGGAGTCATCGGGGGTGGCGATGCCGTTCTCGGTGACGAGGATCGGGATGCCCCCCGTGACATCCCAGGTGTGCCGCACCGCCATGCCCAGGGCATCGGGGCGGTACGCGGTGCCGACCATGGTGTTGTCCGGGTGCGGCGGGTGCGGCTCGATCCCCTCCGGTCCGACCCATTCGCTGGAGTACGACTGGACTCCGATGAAGTCGTCACCCCGCGCGGCC
The DNA here is from genome assembly GCF_042959105.1 of Streptomyces sp. NPDC007917. Lineage (NCBI taxonomy): Bacteria > Bacillati > Actinomycetota > Actinomycetes > Kitasatosporales > Streptomycetaceae > Streptomyces > Streptomyces sp. NPDC007917. The sequence continues at coordinate 13,732 of NZ_JBIBKK010000046.1, read as the reverse complement.
TCGAGGTACAGGTCCTCCCAGACGTACTCGATCTCGCGGAGCCGGTCCTCTGCTCCGGGCCGGGCGGCGAACGCGCGGTTCGCGATGGTCCAGCCCACGGCCGCGTCGGTGTTCGCTCGGACGACCGCGCGGGCCGCGTGGTGGGCCTCGATGAGGGCGGCGCCGATCTCCGGGTTGGGGGTGGGCAGTGCCGGACGCACGGTGTCGGCCAGAGTGGAGCCCGTCGGGTCACCGCCCGGCTGTGAGAGCATCTGGCGCTCGATGGTGATCATCATCGCCAGCATGTTGGGTTCGTTCAGGGTGGCGACGTAGGGTACGTCGCCGAGGATGCCGCTGACCTGCTCGACGTACGACGTGAACCGGTCGACCGCCCGCTCGCTGAGCCAGCCGCCTTCTTCGGTGAACCACCGGGGGTTGGAGAAGTGGTGGAGTGTGATCACGGGTGTCAGACCGAAGCGCAGCGCGGTGTCGATCATGCGCCGGTAATGGGCGAGTTCGGCCCGTGAGAAATGGCCCGGAACGGGTTCGATTCGGGCCCACTCGATGCCGAACCGGTAGGCGTTGAGCCCTGCGTCCGCGAGGAGGCGCATGTCCTGCTCGTAGCGGTGGTAGCTGTCGCAGGCGTCACCGCTGCGCTCCATGCCTGGGATCTGGCCCTCGCGGGCCCACCAGTCGCTGTTGACGTTGTTGCCCTCCGTCTGGTGAGGAGCGGAGGAAGCCCCCCACAGGAAGGGTGATGTGCTGGTCATCGGTGCTCCTCGATGCTCGGGGTGGTCATGCCGTCGTGCCTCCGTCGGCGAGCAGCGTGCTGCCGGTCATGAACATCGACAGGTCGCTGACGCAGAAGAAGACGACGCGCGCGATGTCGTCGGGCGTCCCGGTGCGGCCGACCGGGCTGGTCATCATCAGTGGCGTGCTCGCCTCCCGGAACTCCGGGGCGGGCGGCGTAGCGGCGGCCAGTTGGTTGCCCTCGGTCGGGACATAGCTGGGCGCGACGCCGAGCACGCGGATGCCGTGCGGCGCCAGTTCCAGGGCGCTCTGCCGGGTGATGCCGCGCACCGCGTGCTTGGAGCCGACGTAGGCGGCGAGGCCGGGCGCGCTGCCGCGGAAGCCCGCGGTGGAGCAGATATTGACGATCACGCCGCCGTGGCCGCCGTCGCACATGACCCGGGCGGCCTCGCGGGTGCCGGCCAGGGTGCCGCGGGTGTTGACCGCGAACACGTGATCCCACGTCATGTCGTCCATGTCGGCGATCGGCACGTTCGGGAAGACGCCGGCGTTGTTGACCCACGCGTCGAGCCCGGACCAGCGCCGCACGGCGGCATCCGCCGCCGTGCGCATGTCGTCGGAGTCCGTCACGTCCATCTCGACGCCGAGGACGTCGGTGCCGTACCCGTCGGCGAGTTCGGCGGCCGCGGCTGTCGCGAGTTCGGCGTCGATGTCGCCGATGAGCACCCGGGCGCCTGCCTCGGCGAGCCGGGCGGCGATCGCCTTGCCGAGACCGCGGCCGCCTCCGGTGACGACGATGCGGCGCTCGCGCAGGCTGGTCAGTCCGGCGAGGGGACGGGCGGAGACGTCAGGCATGGGCATGGGATACGTCCTTCATGTCGATGTCGGGGGCATGGTGAGGGCACTCGGCGTGTACGGGGCCGGGCCCGGCGGCGACGTGCGTGCCGTCCGGCAGGACGACGGTCGCCGTCGGCCCGGCGGGCACGTCCGTGTCGGTCCGCCGCGTCGCCCGGATGCGCTCGGCCGACTCGCCGTACCGGCGGGCGTCCTCACCTTTGCCGAGGACGCCGGCGATCGCGGCCAGCGTACGCACGGAGCGATACGTGCCGCCGACCACGGCGTCAGGGCATCGCCGTTGCGGGTACGCACCCGCCAGCTGACCCGGTCTCGGCTGGTCAGCGGCTGCCAGGGGCCACGGGACGAACAGGTGCCGTGGTGGGGCGGCGACGGCGCAGGGCAGGTCGGTGTCGTTGACGCGTGCCTGGATTTCATGACCGTCCTGTGCCGGTCGGCCCTTGGGCAGCTGCCATGACAGATGGGGCCGGGGGCCGCGGATGGCGACCCGGCCGGCACAGTCCGAGCCATCGGTCCTCAAGGTCCCCGGTGCGTTGTCGTACATGCTCTTCGGTCTCCGAACGGATGGGGTGAAGCGGGCGGGATCAGCGGACGGACCGCACCCGGGTGACGATCAACAGGCCGCCCACCAGCGCGAAGGCAGCGCCCGTCAGATAGAGCACGGTGTAGTTCTTGGTGTCGCCCGTGGTGCTCAGAGCGATGATGACCGGAGCGATCAGCGGGGCCAGCGCGCTCGGGATCTTCTGGGCGAACGCGACCACCGCCATGTAACGGCCGGTCTCGGCGCGGTCCGGCAGGACCGCCATGGCAATCGCCTGGTCGACCGATGAGAACACGGCGATGGCCAACTGCATCAGCACCGACCCGACCATCAGCGTCGGGAGTGAGTACGCGAACGCCTCCACGACCGCGCCGACGACGAACAGCAGCGCACCGAGCATCGCGAACAGCCGCCTGCGGCCGAGCCTGTCGGAGAGGAACCCGCCGCCGATCGCCCCGGCCGTGGCGGCCACGATGCCCGCCACGCCGACGGCGCCGACCGCGCCCGCGACCTCCTTCACCGGCAGGTCGAGACGCTGCGCGTAGAAGAAAGTGCACGACGAAGACCAGGAGTGTCCCGGGCAGGACCGAGGCAAGGGTGATGCCGACGACCGGGCCGACCTGGCCGGTGACAGCGGTGAGCCCGGAGACCTTGCCGCGCTGGTCCTCGGGGACGCGGTCGGCCTGCAGGGTGAGGATCGCCTGCGAGGCGGTGGCCCAGCCGAGCATCGCGAGCATCCAGCCGGCGCCGGTGATCAGCAGGCTGGGCGCCACGGCGATGGCGGTGAGGGCCAGCAGGCCCAGCAGGCTGCCGCCGATCAGAAACGGATGACGCCGCCCGAACGGGCTGCGCGTCCGATCGCTCCAGAGGCCGAGCAGCGGGCTCGCCAGCAGGAAGACGGCTTGGGCGGTGCCTGTGACGTAACCGAGCACCTCCTCGCGGCCCGGTGCCAGCTGATCGATGCGCAGGGTCAGCGTGTACGACATCGGGAGGATGTAGGCCATGGAGACGCCGAAGTTGGCGGCGGCCATCCAGAACAGGTGTCCCCGCGCCATCCGTTGAGGTGCGGTGGCGGCGGGGGACGGCTCAGGGGGCCGTGGCGGGGCCGGTGCGACAGCCGGACAGGGTGTCTGGTCCTGTACGGTGACTCCATTGTCAAAGGTGCACGCGGGCGTGCGGGGTGGGGCGTGCGGGCTCTGTGGTGTGCGGAGAAGTACATGAAGTGGTCTGGGGGCGCAGGCCTTGTTGGAAGAGGACGGTTACGGGGTCAGGGGCGGCCGCGCCGCGCGACCTCGCCGAGCCATGCCAGGCTCGGCTTCGGGGTGCGTTCGAACGTTTCCCGGTCGACGGCGATCAGGCCGAACGTCGGCTCCCAGTGCCCCCACTCGTAGTTGTCCAGGGCGCTCCAGTGCAGATAGCCGCGGACGTCGATGCCGTCGTCGGCCGCCGCGAACAGATGGCGCAGGGCCTCGTCGGTGTAGGCGATGCGCCGGGTGTCGTCTGCGGTCGCGATGCCGCTCTCGGTGACGAGGATCGGGACGCCCCCCGTGACGTCCCAGGTGTGCCGCACCGCCATGCCGAGGGCGTCGGGCCGGTATGCGGTGCCGACGAGGGTGTTGTCGGGGTGCGGCGGGTGCGGCTCGATGCCGTCCTTGCCGACCCACTGGCTCGAGTACGACTGGACGCCGACGAAGTCGTCGCCGCGCGCGGCCTCCAGATAGAGGTCCTCCCAGATGTACTCAAGTTCGCGCAGCTTTTCCTCGGCGCCGGGGCGGGCGGCGAAGGCGCGGTTGGCCACGGTCCAGCCGACGCTCGCGTCGGTGCGGGCGCGCACGATTTCGCGGGCCGCGTGGTGGACCTTGACCAGGGCGTGCCCGATCTCGGGGGCCGGTGCGGGCAGCGTGGGCCTCGGGTCGTTGTCGACGGTGGGGCTCTGCCAGCTGTCCGCGGGGCGCTCCCGCATCATGCGCTCGATGGTGGTCATCATCGCCAGCATGTTGGGCTCGTTCATGGTGGCGACGTAGGGCACGTCGCCGAGGATGCGGCTGGCCTGCTCGACGTACGACGTGAACCGGTCGACGGCCCGTTCGCCGAGCCAGCCGCCCTCCTCGGCGAACCACTGCGGACTCGTGAAGTGGTGCAGCGTGATCACGGGTGTGAGGCCGAGGCGCAGCGCGGCGTCGATCATGCGCCGGTAGTGGGCGAGTTCGGCCCGGGAGAAGTGCCCCGGGACCGGCTCGATGCGCGCCCACTCGATGCCGAAGCGGTAGGCGGTCAGGCCGGCGTCGGCGAGCAGGCGCATGTCCTCCTCATAGCGGTGGTAGCTGTCGACGGCGTCGCCGCTGCGCTCCATGCCGGGCATCTGGCCCTCGCGGGCCCACCAGTCGCTGTTGACGTTGTTGCCCTCGATCTGGTGCGGGGCGGTCGAAGCTCCCCAGAGAAAGGTCGGCTTGTCCATGAGTGGTCCTTGAGGTGGTGGGGTGAGGTGGCGCTGAGTGCCGCTGGTGGCGAGAAAGCGCGGTCGGCGGGGCGGGGAAGCGACGAGGCTCCGTGCTGAGTGGGCACCGGCCAAATGTAACCGCGTGGAAACCTTTCGAGCGAGATTAAACTCCCGGACAGCGGCAGCGGGCAAGACCCGGTCACGAATTCGGCCCCTGTCAGCCACGGGCCGATACGGCACACGAGGGCAGCATGGGGCTCCGCCATTGATCAGGCGCACCTCGATCACGGACGCCTGACTGCATGCCGGGTCTCAGGCCTCGTTCTCCGGTTCGTCGCCCTGGGGAAGGACCAGGCGCATGAAGGCTCGCATGGGGCCGATGATGTCCAGGTCCTGGTCGAGCAGCCACTGCAGCTGGAGGCCATTGAGCATGGCTTGGATCAGGATGGCGGCGTGGGCGGGAGAGAGGCCTTCCTGCAGCCCTCCCCTGTCGGCCATTTCCCGCATGCCGGGCTCGGACTGGTCACGTGCCCGCGCGTACCGCTGCACGAAGTAGTCGTGCGCCGGATTGTCCGGACGCGAGGCGGTCGCCGCGAGCTCGATCCACAAGCGCATCAGCTCGGGCGCCTTCTGGTGGTGACGCAGCAGATCCCCGAGGTACGGCGCCAGTTGGCCCACGTTGGTGACCTGCGCAAGGCCGTGCTGCCACTCCTCGGTATCGCGTTCGGCAAGCACTGCGGCCAGCAGGTCGTCCTTGCCGCGGAAGTGGTGCAGCAACCCGGCGTGAGTGATGCCGGCCCTCTCGGCGATGTCCCGCAGCGACGCCTTCGTAAAACCGTGCTCGGCGAAACTGTCGCGCGCCGCCCGGACGATCTCCGCACGCCTGGCCGGTGTCTTGGCGTACGGGCCACGGGCCTTGGCCTGGGCCACAACATGTTTCCCTTTCCCTAGAATCCCGCGTCGCGATCCCTGGAAACCTTCCAAGGGTTAGTGTTTCGGCTTCCCGCCCGGAGTGTGGTCGACCGCCGCCGCGAGCGCAAGGTTCCGCCTGCGACACCCCGCCCCCAGGTAACACTCCGGTTACGAACGCGGCCCGCCCTCTTCCCGCCACTCACCGCAGGACTTACGTTCCGATCGAAATTCAACCACGCGGTAAGGGTTAGCGGGATGGAGGCAACGGCGGGTCCGCGACCGCCGGATCTCCCCTGTTCACGGCACACGTACCTGTTCCGCCCAGGGCGGCTCCGCACTGACGAAGGTCTCTGTTCTCAGGTTCCCCGGACGAAGGAATCCAGCCATGCCCACACGAGTTCCGTACTCCCGGCGACAGCCTCGGCCGCGCATTCGGTCCCTGGCGGTCACAGCCGTCGCCGCGCTGCTCGCGACGGCCACCACGGCGTGCGACAGCCAACCGTCCAGCCCCTCCGGTGCCGGCGAGACCCTCGCGCTGTCCATTTTCGGCACGCCCAACTCGTTCGACCCCGCCCAGCTGATCGAGGGCCAGCAGACCTACGTCTGGGACTCGATCTTCGACACGCTGCTCCTGCAGGACAACAAGGGCGAGTTGCGTCCCGGGGCCGCGCGCAGCTGGTCGTACTCGAAGGACGCCCGCACGCTCACCCTCAAGCTGCGCCAGGGAATGACGTTCAGCTCGGGCGACCCGGTGGACGCGAAGGCGGTGAAGGCCACCATGGAGCGGACCCTCTCGACGCCCGGACAGAGCCAGGCGTCGCTGGCCTCCGTCTCCTCGGTCGAGGCACCGGATGCGTCGACGGTCGTGATCAAGCTGAAGCAGCCCGACGGCTCGCTGCTCGGCTCTTTGGCGACGGCGCCCGGGGTGATCGGTGACCCGAAGACGATGGCGAACAAGAGCACCGCCCTGAACCCGGTCGGCTCCGGCCCGTACACCCTCGACGCGAAGGCCACCGTCAACGGTTCGGTGTACGTGCTCAAGCGGCGCGACGACTACTGGAACGAGAAGGCGTACCCGTTCAAGACGGTCAAGGTCCGCGTGATCTCCGACCCGACCGCGTCGGCCAACGCGCTCAGAGCCGGCCAGACCAACGTCGGCACCGTCGACAGCTCCCAGGTGTCCTCGCTCAAGGCGGCCGGCTTCCAGATCAAAACGGTGCCGGCGACCGCGGTGGCCACGCTCGTCCTCGCCGACCGCGCGGGCACCAAGCTGAAGCCACTGGGCGACCTGCGCGTCCGCAAGGCCATCAACATGGCCTTCGACCGGCAGAAGATGGTCAAGAAGCTGCTGCACGGCGTCGGCAAGGCCACCGACCAGCTGTACAACCCGCAAAGCGGGGCCTACGACGACGCACTCGACGCCGCCTACTCCTTTGACGTCACCGCGGCCAGGAAGCTGCTCGCCGACGCCGGTTACCCCAAGGGCTTCTCGGTCACCATGCCGAGTCTGGTCTTCACCAAGCCGTTCGAACCGACCTTCACCCAGGCGCTCGCCGACATCGGCATCAAGGTGGACTGGAAGCCGGTGCCCGCGCAGCAGACCACCTCGGCTCTCCTCTCGCGCAAGTACCCGATGTTCCTGCTGGTGGAGGGTCTCACCGCCGACCCGATCATGACCCGGAACTTCTACTCCCCGTCCGGCTTCCGCAACGTGTTCCACTCCACCGACCCGCAGTTGACAAAGCTCCTCGACCGGGCCGCCAAGGAGCTCGACCCGGCGAAAGCCGACGAGGCCCAGCAGGAGATCAACAAGTTCGGCGTCGAGAAGGCATGGATGACGCCGGTCTTCTACGTCGGCGTCGTCTGGGGCACCAAGAAGGGCATCGTCTACCTCGGCGACGGCGCCTCCACGATGTCCACCATCCGGCAGTTCGGCGTGGAGCCGCGGCGATGACGCTGTATGTGCTGCGTCGCCTGGCCACGGGCCTGGTGCTCGCGGTCCTGGTGACCATGATCACGTTCTTGCTGCTCAGCCTGTCCTTCGACGACGTGGCAGCCGGCATCGTCGGCAGCGGTGCGACTCCCGGGCGGATCGCCGAGCAGAAGGCCCAGATGGGCCTGGACCGGCCCGTGCTGACCCAGTACGCCGACTGGCTCGCGCATGCCATCCGTGGCGACTTCGGCCTGTCGTACTTCACCAGCGAACCGGTCCGCTCCGCCGTCACCGCCCGACTCGGCGTGACCCTGTCCATCGTCGTGGTCGCGCTGCTCGCCACCTCGGTCATCAGCGTCGTGCTCGGCGTGGCCGCCGCCGCCCGCGGCGGCGCCGTCGACAGGCTCGCGCAGGGTATCTCGATGATCGGCTACCTGGTCCCGAACCTGCTGTTCGCCATCGCGCTGGTCTACGTACTCGCCATCAAGCTGCAGCTGTTCCCGGCCACCGGGTACACCGACTTCAGCGAGAGCCCGGCCCGCTGGGCGAGCTCCATCGCCATCCCCGTGGCCGCCCTGATGATGGGCGGGGTCGCCAGCCTGACCTCGCAGATCCGCGGCGCCATGATCGGCGAACTGCGCAAGGACTACGTCCGCACCCTGCGCACCCGCTCCATCCCCACCCGCTCCATCGTGCTACGGCACGCCCTGCGCAACGCCGCCGGACCGGCCCTGACGGTGCTGTCCCTGGAGTTCATCCAGATGCTCGGCGGGGCTCTGATCATCGAGCAGGTCTTCGCGCTGCCGGGCTTCGGCCAGTACGCGTTCAACGCGTCCCTGCAGGGCGATGTGCCGATCATCATGGGCATCAGCCTCTTCGGCGTACTGCTCGTCGTCGTCGTGAATCTCGTGGTCGACCTGCTGGCCGGCTGGCTCAATCCGAAGGCGAGGATGGTCAGTTGACAACTCCGGACCCGTCCTCACGTCGCAGGTCGACCCTACGGCGGCTGCTCGCCGACCCCCAGGCCGTCGTCAGCGCGAGCCTGCTCGCCCTCGTCATCCTGCTCGGGCTGCTCACTCCCCTCCTCACCGACCACGGGCCCAACCAGGCGAACCTGGACGCGGTGAACGCCGGCATCGGCGACCACGGCTATCTGCTCGGCGGGGACAAGAGCGGCCGCGACATCTACGCGCGACTGCTCAACTCCGTCAACACCAGTACGGTCTCGGCACTGATCGGTGCGAGCATCGCCCTGGCGATCGGCGTCACCTTCGGGCTGATCGGAGGGTACTTCGGGCGACGCGTGCGCGGTGTCACCGAGTGGATGTTCAGCCTGATCATGACGTTCCCCGGGCTGCTTCTGCTCATCGTGCTGATGCCGGTGACCAAGGGCGACTACCGCGTCACCATGGTCGTCTTCGGGGTACTGCTCTCCCCGGGCATCTACCGGCTCGTACGCAATCTGGTCGTCGGCGTGAAGAACGAGCTGTACGTCGACGCCGCCCGGGTCTCCGGCCTGCCCGACCGGCGCATCCTGCGGCGGCATGTGTTCACCGTGGTACGCGGGCCGGTGGTCATCGCCACCGCGTTCCTCGCCGGGTCGTCCATCGCCGTCCAGTCGGGGCTCGCCTTCCTCGGCGTCGGCTCCACCACAGTGCCCAGCTTCGGAGCGATGATCAATGAAGGGTTCTCCAACCTCTACGAGGAGCCGCTGCAGTTTCTGTGGCCGAGCCTGACACTCGGCATCATCACCGCTTCCCTCGTCCTGCTCGGCAACTCCCTGCGGGACGCGCTGGAGGGCGGCCGGCCGAAGCCCTCGCGGATCGTCACCGCCACGCGCCGGCCGCCGGCCGGCGCGGGCACGACCACCGGGCTGCTCACCATCGACGACCTGGCGATCGCCTACCCGACGACGACCGGCGAACTGAAGGAGGTCGTCAGTAACGTCACACTGAGCGTGGCGGCCGGGGAGACCCTCGGCCTGGTCGGCGAGTCCGGCTCCGGCAAGACACAGACCGCGTTCGCCGCGCTCGGCGTACTTCCCGCGGAGGCGGTCGTCACCCATGGCTCGATCCGGCTGGACGGCCGCGAGCTGCTCGGTCTGAACGAGCGCGAACTGCGGGCGGTGCGGGGGACGTCCATCGCGTACGTCCCCCAGGAACCGATGTCCAACCTGGACCCGTCCTGCACGGTCGGCGCCCAGCTCGTCGAAGGCGTACGCGCGGCGGCACCCATGCCGAGGAGCGAGGCACGCGAGCGGGTCATGGGTCTGCTGGCAAGAGTCGGCATCCCCGACCCCGAGCGGACCTTCCGCTCCTATCCGCACCAGATCTCCGGCGGCATGGCGCAGCGCGTCCTGATCGCGGGCGCCGTCGCCAGCCGGCCCTTGCTGCTCATCGCCGACGAACCGACCACCGCGCTCGACGTCACCGTGCAGGCGGAGATCCTCGACCTCCTGCGCGACCTGCAGAAGGAACTGGACATGGCCGTGCTGCTCGTGACCCACAACTTCGGTGTGGTCGCGGACATCTGCGACCGCGTCGCCGTCATGCAGAAGGGCACGATCGTCGAGACCGGTCGGACGGACGAGCTGTTCCGCGCCCCCCGTCACGTGTACACGCAAGCGCTCCTCGACTCGATCCTCGACGAGACCGCGCTGCGCACCGACCCGCCCGTCCACCCCGCGAGCACTGTGCCGGAGGCCCGATGAACACGCTGCTCGAGGTGAACGACCTGTACGTCACCTATCCCGGGCGGGGCTTCAGGGCGCGCCCCCACGAGGTTCTGCACGGCGTGTCGTTCAGCGTGGGACAGGGCGAGACCCTCGGTGTCGTCGGCGAGTCGGGCTCCGGCAAGACGACCATCGGCCGGGCCGTGCTCGGCCTGGTCGCGCCCAGCGGCGGCACCGTCCGTTTCGACGGGCGCGACATCACGCACGCCGTACGCAAGAATCGCCGCGCCCTGGCCCGCGACATCCAGGTCGTCTTCCAGGATCCGTACTCCTCCCTCAACCCTGCCCTCACCATCGGCGACATTCTCAGCGAACCGCTGATCGTGCACGGTGCCGACGCCCGCCGAGCCCGGTCCCGCGTAGCGGAGTTGCTGGACCGGGTGGGGCTGCCGAAGGACGCGGCGCAGCGGCTGCCGCGCGAATTCAGCGGCGGCCAGCGCCAGCGTGTCGCCATCGCCCGCGCCCTCGCCCCTGCCCCGCGGCTCGTCGTCTGCGACGAGCCCGTCTCCGCCCTCGACCTCACCACCCAGGCCCGCGTCCTCGACCTGCTCATCGACATCCAACGACGCACCGGCGTCGCCTATCTGTTCATCTCGCACGACCTGGCCGTCATTCGCCATGTCAGCCACCGCGTCAGCGTGATCTACCGCGGTGACATCGTTGAGACCGGACCAGCGGGGGACGTCACTGCGGCTCCTCAACACCCCTATACCCGAAGGCTGTTGCTCGCCGCTCCGGTCGCAGACCCGGCCAAGCAGCGCAAGCGCCGCGAAGAGCGCCGACGCCTGGCGGCAACCTAGGCAGCCATCGACCCCGCACACTGCCAGACCTAGATCATCTCAACAGCGCCCGTAGAAGAGAGGCCCATGCTGAAGCCCCGCTCCACCGCCACCCGTGAACTGGTGAACCTCGACGGCTTGTGGAAGTTCGCCACCAGCACCACCGCAGGCGAACACCCCTGGACCGCGCCCCTCGACACCCCCCTCGAAGCCGCCGTGCCCGCCAGCTACAACGACCTGTTCACCGACAGCGCGATCCGCGACCACGTCGGCTGGGTCTGGTACCAGCGCACCGTGCGGGTGCCGCGCGGCTGGACGGACGAGCGGGTGATCCTTCGCGTAGACGCCGCCACCCATCAGGGGCAGGTCTACGTGGACGACGCCCTCGTCGCCGAACACACCGGAGGCTACACACCGTTCGAGGCCGACATCACCGAACACCTCAGTGCGGGGCTGGAGTTCCGCCTGACCATCGGCGTCAACAACGAGCTGACCGACACCACCATCCCGCCCGGCCGGATCACCGTCGACCAGGCCGGCCGCCGCAAGCAAACCTATCTGCACGACTTCTACAACTACGCCGGACTCGCCCGCTCGGTGTGGCTGCACAGCGTGCCCGACGTCCACATCGAGGACATCACCGTCGTCACCGGCTTCGACGGCGCCGACGGCACGGTCGAGTACGAGGTGGAGACCAGCAGCACCGATGCCCAGGTGCGGGTCCGGGTCCTGGATGCCACCGGCGCGCAGGTGGCTGCCGCCGAGGGCACGAGCGGCAGCCTGCGTATCGACGCGGTGACACCGTGGCGACCTGGGGCGGCGTACCTTTACGACCTCGTGGCGGAGATCGTTGACGGAGATGCCGTCCTGGACACATACAGCCAGCCCTTCGGTGTGCGCACCGTCGAAGTCCATGGCACCCAGTTCCTCATCAACGGCGAGCCCTTCTACTTCACCGGCTTCGGCAAGCACGAGGACACCGCCGTACGCGGCAAGGGCCACGACGACGCCTACCTCGTCCACGACTTCCAGCTCATGCAGTGGACCGGCGCCAACTCCTTCCGCACCTCCCACTACCCGTACGCCGAGGAGGTCCTGGACTTCGCCGACCGGCACGGCATCGTCGTCATCGACGAGACCGCGGCCGTCGGCCTCAACCTCGCCGTCGAGGCCGGCCTCCTCGGCAGCCCGCCGCGCCCCACCTTCTCGCCCGACACCTTCAACGACGACACCCGCGCCGCCCACGCCCAGGCGATCCGCGAGCTGATCGCCCGCGACAAGAACCACCCCAGCGTCGTCATGTGGTGCATCGCCAACGAGCCCGCCTCCAACGAGGAAGGCGCCCGCGAATACTTCGAGCCGCTCGTCGAACTCACCCGCAAACTCGACCCGACCCGTCCGCTCACCTACGCCGCCGTGATGTTCGCGACCTCCGAGAACGACCTGATCGCCGACCTTTTCGACGTCATCTGCATCAACCGCTACTACGGCTGGTACATCGCGACCGGCGACCTCGCCGCCGCCGAGACCTACATGGAGCAGGACCTGCGCGGCTGGGCGGCGAAGTTCGGCAGGCCGCTGTTGATGAGCGAGTACGGGGCGGACACCCTGCCGGGACTGCACTCGGTATGGGACCAGCCGTGGACGGAGGAGTACCAGGCGGCGTATCTCGCCGCCAGCCACCGGGCATTCGACCGCATCGACGCGGTCGTCGGCGAACACGTGTGGAACTTCGCCGACTTCCAGACCTCCCCCGGCATCCACCGCGTCGACGGCAACCGCAAGGGTGTCTTCACCCGCGACCGCAGGCCCAAGGCTGCCGTGCAGGAACTCCGTTCTCGGTGGCTGAAGTTGGGCGGCCCCAAGTCTTCGGCTCAAAGCTGATCGAACACCTCAGCTTCTGAACCTCACCAGAGCGGTACGCCTGTCGACTTCGCCTGGCCGCACGCCATGCGACCCCGCTCGGCCTCCCTCTCTGATCGGCGGTCACAGGCCTGGGGTGAGGAGCGGTCGGGACGCTCGCGCTGACCGTCGGCCGGTGCCTGCGGTGAGGGCCGTCCAGCTTGTCGGCCGGCGCGGCTCTCGGGTTCTGCTGCGCCGGCCCCATGCGACTCCCACGATCCGTCACCGGACGGTCGCCCCCTCCTTGCAGTATTTCTCCACACAGCGCTCGACCGTGTGGGCCGGGCCGGCGAAGACCGGGGGCGCGCCGGCGCGGCCCGGTAACAAGAACTACGAGAACCAGCCCGTCACGGTGTCCGACGAGGTGGCCAAGGCACACGGCTGCAGGCACGGAGGCGTTGGGTGCGGTTCGGACAATCCGCACGTGAACTACAGAGGCGGTGGCGGGGCGGACATCGCGTACACCCCGAGCGGTCTGGGCCCCGTCTCGGTGAGCAGCGGGCAGTTGGGCCCGGCACCTTCGAGGACAAGCTCGAAGTCGTCGCCGACGGCCGGGCCGTCGCCCTGGTGCCGGCTGACGACCGACGCTGCTTTCTGCGGGGCGACCTGGTCACCGTGCCCGTCGGGGACATCGAACCCTGCCAGGTGGTCGTCGCCACCCGTCACGCGGACACCAGTCCGCTCCTCGGCCCCTTCCGCGCCTGTGCGAAGGAGCACCTCGTCCGCGGAGCCTGATACCCCTGGCCCCCAGGCCCCCACGGCCGGCCCCGGCCTCCGCGGCAGCCGGGGCGACGGTCCCCGCGCCGGGCGCGACGCCTAGCTTGATCTTTAACCTGTGCGGCGTGGCCGTGGGGTTGTTGACTTCCTCTTGCGCTGTTTTGGTGTGTCTGTTTTGCGGACTGTGTGCACG
>NZ_JBIBKK010000045.1:0-52963 GCF_042959105.1 Streptomyces sp. NPDC007917 | reverse complement strand
ATCCAGCGGTCTCCCCACCATCTGCCATACCCAGAGCCCCTGGGTCCCGCTGATCTTACGAATGATCATTTCGAACCCACCAGAAAGGTAGGGCCACCTCCATGTCTTCCCGCACACGTCTGCGTATCGCTCTGGCCTCCCTGGCCACACTGGCGTCCGCCGCCATCGCCCCCTTCCCCTCGCCGACTGCCCAGGCGGACCCGGTGGCCACCACCCACCTCACCGGCACCCTCTCCGACGGCGCCACCTGGATCGCGGAGGTCCCCGACGCCTGGAACGGCACCCTGCTGCTGTTCAGTCACGGCTTCGGCCCTACCGCCGCCGAGGACGCCCCCTCTGACGCCGTACGCACCGAGTTGCTCGCCGAGGGCTATGCGATGGCCGGGTCGTCGTACGACCCCCATGGCTCGATGTGGGCCATGAACAGCGCCGAACGCGACCAATTCGCCACGCTCGACGCCGTCACCGCGAAGATCGGCACACCGCGCCGCACCCTGGCCGTTGGCCAGTCCATGGGCGGGCTCGTCAACGCTCAGATCGCCCGCGACGGTGCCGGCCGTGTCGACGGCGCGCTCGGCCTGTGCGGTCTGGTCGCGGGCGGCACCGACCTGGACAACTACCAGCTCGACGCCGAGTACACCATCGCCCGGCTGCTCCTGCCGGGGCAGGACGTCCGCCTGGTCCGTTTCGGCTCCGCCGACGACGCGGCCGCTACCGCGAAGAAGCTCACCGACGCCGTCACCGCCGCGCAGTCCACCCCGCAGGGCCGCGCCCGGGTCGCGCTGGCCGCGGCTTTCCTCAACCTGCCCGCCTGGGCGCCCGGGAAGGACCGGCCCGCCCCGACCGACTGGGCAGGCCAGGAGGAGCAGCAGTACACGTGGTTCGCGCAGGGCATCCTGTCGTTCGTCGAGGGTGGCCGGTACGCCATCGAGCAGTCCGTCGGCGGCAACAACTCCTGGAACCAGGGCGTCGACTACACCCGACTGCTCGCCGGTTCCGTCCATGCCCCGCGGGTCCGCGCGCTGTACCGGACGGCCGGACTGGACCTGCGCGTCGACCTGATGTCCCTGGCCCAAGGCGCCTCGATCGCCGCCGACCCCGCCGCGGTCCGAACCGCGCAGCGCACCTCGTCCGCTGGTCAGGGCCTCGCCGTGCCGCTGCTGGACGTGCACACGATCGCCGACAACCTTGTACCCGTCGAGCAGGAACGGCAGTTCGGCGACCGAGTGCGCAGGGCCCGGAACGGCGCGATGCTGCGTCAGGCCTACGTCGAACGGCAGGGCCACTGCACGTTCACCACGGCCGAGACCGTGGCCGCCCTGCACGCGCTCGAACACCGCGTCACCACCGGCCACTGGGACGACGCCGCGACCCCGGCCGCGCTCCAGCGGTCCGCCACCGCGCTCGGTCTGGACGGGGCGGCGTACGTCCCGTACCGCCCGGCACGTCTGACGGTTGGCCGCGACCGCCCGGAGAACACCGCCCGCCACTGACGTTGGGACCCTCTCACCTCCGACGCACCCGCCTCTTCTCCCTCCGTATCCGCTGCCCCCGTCTTTCGCGCGGCACGCTCGTCGCCGCGAGCGCCTCCGGCATCCAACAACTGTGGGCGGGGCAGGCGCCGGCCGGTCTCGGCGCCGCCGCGCTCTTCCCCACCTCGCTGATTCCGCCACTCGGCCTGGTCGGCATCGGTTTCGCCTTCACGGTGTCGTCCATCACCGCGACCGCCGTCGACACGGTGCCACTGCCGCCACCTCCCCGCCGGGCGCGGCCCGCGCGTACGCCCTCGATGCCCTCGGCCACGGCTATGCGATCGGCTTCGTGGTGTGCGGCTCAGCCGCCCGGTTCAGGACGGCGAAATGACCGCCGCACCCCGCCGTGGCGGTCAGGACGTCAGATAGGCCTCCACCTCGCTGAACTGGGCCGCCGGCCATCCCGTGTTGGCGGTGACGTGGAGCCTCAGATAGCGCAGGTCGGTGTTCTGGGGCAGGGTGAGGGTGACGGCGTTGCCCCGTTCCGGGGCGAAGCGGTAGTCCTGCGAGCCGACCACCGTGGAGTATGACGAGCCGTCGGTGCTGCCGAGTACGGACAGGGTCTGGATGCGGGCCTGCCATGCGGAGGAGGGCGGCAGCTTCAGCACGACCCGGCGCACCGCCTGGCGGGAGCCGAGGTCCACCGTCCACGACTGGGGGAAGGCGTTGTTGGTGGACTCCCAGTAGGTGTTCGCGTCGCCGTCCACCGCCTTGCCGGGGGTGTAGACGTCCTGTGAGCCGGTCGCGGTGGCCGGCCGGCCCATGAGGAGGTTGCGGGCGGGGTGCGGGTCGGGGTTGCCCTGCCCCGGCTGCGGCCAGGTGGAGCAGTCCGACCAGGTGCCGCTCCAACCGGAGTTGCCGCCACCGTCGGTAAGTTCGAAGGAGCCGGAACCGGCCGGGTAGGGGCAGTTGTAGACGCCCGCCGCGCCGACGCCGGTGGCCGCGACATCGCTGAGCTCCGCCGCCCCCGGCGCCTCGGCTTGGACGACGACGGTTCCGGTGTTCTTCACGGTCGCGCCGCTCACGTTGACGTATCTGACCGCGTAGCCGTGGCCGCCGCCGGAGACGAACTCGAACGCGCTGTAAGGGCTGTCCGTGATGGTCGTGTTGGTGATGTTGACGGTGGCGTTGACGGCGCTGTCGTAGGAGTCGACGCGCAGGGCCCCCATCGGGTGGTTCCAGTTGGGGTTCATGGCGCCGGTGCGCACCAGCGTGTTTCCGTCGACCGTGATCGTGCCGGAGAGAGGATGGAAGGGGTCGAGGAACTTCTGGTTGGAAATGGCGATCCCGCTGCCGAGGGCGTTGGTGTCGGAGATCAGGTTGTTCTTGACCGCGATGTCGGTGCCGCCGTAGATCGCGATGCCGTTGGCGAGGTTCGGTTGCGAGATGGTGTTGTTCTCGAAGCTGCTGTCGGTGTCCGGCGCATACAGAGACCACATGGCGAGCGCGTCGTCGCCCTGGTTGCGCAGGAAGTTGTCGCGGACGCGCACACCCTTCGCACTGCCGTTGAGGTTGAGCCCATCGGCGGTGGTGTCGAGGATGCGGTTGTGTTCGACGACGAGATTGTCGTTGTTGCCCATCAGCCAGAGGCCCACCTTCAGGTGCTGCAGCCACATGCCCGACACGCTGGAGTTCGGGCCGAGTGAGCCGTTGACGAAGTTGTCGGGGTTGGAGTCGACGCGCTCGGTGACCTCCCCGATGACCGCGAAGTCCTTGATGTGGACGTTGCCGGACGAGCTGGACTGGTCGATGAAGCGCGAGGTGTGCACGGTGGAGTACCAGTGCCCGGCGCCCCGCAGGGTGACGTTCTGGACGCCGCTCAGGGAGGAGGTCAGCTTGTAGTCGCCCGGTGGGATCCAGACCACGCCGCCCTGGACGGAGGCAATGGCATCGCGGAACGCCTGCGTGGAGTCGCCCTGTCCGGTCGGGTCGGCGCCCTTCGAGGTGACGGAGACCGATCCCGCGGGCTGTGTGGCGGCCGGCTCCGCCTGCTCGAAGTCGACCACGTCGACGGTGGCCTGGACGTTGCCGGCCTCGAACGCGATCCTGTCGCCGGCCTGGACGCTCCGGCCGAGCAACAGCCGGGCGTTGTCGTAGAAGTGGTGGGTCTTCGCCCCGGGGATCCAGCCGGTGTCCACATACGAGTACTTGGAGGTGACCTGCAGGGTCTTCGCGAGCTTGGTTCCGTTGACGTACACGTTGAGCGTGCCGGACTGGCCGTCGGGCACGCTGTAGGAGACGTTCACGGCATTGGCCGCGCGGGGTGCGGTGAATTCGACGCGTTGGCCTGAGGCGAGACGGACGGCCTGGCGGCCGGATGCCTCGGAGGCGAGGGTGCCCTGGGTGTAATCGGGGCCGATCTTGGTGCCGGTGGTGGTGGCCGACTCGGCCTCGACCGAGGTGAAGGGGAGGGCGGCGCCCCCGGCGGCGTACGCGGAGGTGGGGGGCAGGACGAGCAGCATGCCGGCTGCCAGAACCACGGTTGCGCCGATCGTCGTCATGCGCCTGACCGATCCGAAGGTATTGCTGCGCATGTGCTGATCCCTTCGCGTGTGGGGGTGTGGGGTGGGAAGGAAGTGCGGTGCGGTGGCGGCTCAGGCGCGCAGCCAGGCCGCGGTGTCCCGTGGCAGGTGGCCACGGTCGTCCAGTGGCCCGCTGACCAGCAGGGACCGGGAATGGGCGGGCAGCCGGGCGGGCGCGTCCGCGAGGTTCACCACGCATATGAGCCCGTCCGCGCCGGCGAAGGCGAGGACGTCATCGGGGGCGGGAAGCCAGGTGAGCGGGGTGTCGCCGAAGCCGGACGTGGCGCGGCGGATACGGAGGGCCGCGCGGTAGAGGCTGAGCATCGAGCCGGGGTCCTGCGCCTGGCGGTCGGCCGCGTAACAGGGCCAGTCGGCGGGCTGCGGCAGCCAGGGTTCCACGCGGGAGCCGAAACCGGCGTACGGCGCCTCGGCCGCCCACGGCAGCGGCACCCGGCAGCCGTCCCGGCCCGGGTCGGTGCCGCCGGAGCGGAAGTACATAGGGTCCTGGACGCGAGCGCGGGGGATGTCCGCCTCGGGCAGGCCGAGCTCCTCGCCCTGGTAGACGTAGACGGCGCCGGGCAGGGCCAGCGACAGCAGGGCGGCGGCCCGCGCCCGCCGGGTGCCGAGAGCGAGGTCGGTGGGGGTGCCGAAGGCCTTGGTGGCGAAGTCGAAGGCGGTGTCCTCGCGGCCGTAGCGGGTGACCGTGCGGGTCACATCGTGATTGCACAGCACCCAGGTGGCGGGCGCGCCCACGGGAGCGTGCCGGGTGAGCGTCTCGTCGATCGACGCCCGCAGGCGCCGGGCGTCCCAGGGGCAGGCCAGAAAGGAGAAGTTGAAGGCGGTGTGCAGTTCGTCGGGGCGCAGGTAGCGGGTGAAACGCTCGGTGTCGGGCAGCCACACCTCGCCGACGAAGATCCCGCCGTATGCGTCGGCCACCGTCCGCCAGGAACGGTAGATGTCGTGCAGTTCATCGCGGTCGACGTAGGGGTGCCGGTCACGACCCTCGACGAAGTCGGGCAGGCGGGGGTCCTTCACGAGCAGGGCGGCCGAGTCGACGCGGACCCCCGCGACGCCCCGCTCGAACCAGAAGCGCAGGATGTCCTCGTGTTCCCGGCGGACGGCCGGATGGCTCCAGTTGAGGTCGGGCTGCTCGGGGGCGAACAGGTGCAGATACCAGCTGCCGTCGGGCAGTCGGCTCCACGCCGGACCGCCGAACTGTGATCGCCAGTCGTTGGGCGGCAGCTCACCGTGGTCGCCACGGCCCGGCCGGAAGTGGAACAGCTCGCGCTCGGGACCCCCGGCGAGAGCGGCGCGGAACCAGGGGTGCTGGTCGGAGACGTGATTGGGCACGATGTCGACGATCGTGCGGATGCCGAGGTCCCGTGCCTCGGCGATGAGCTTCTCCGCCTCGGCCAGGGTGCCGAAGGCCGGGTCGATGGTGCGGTAGTCGGCGACGTCGTAGCCGCCGTCCTTCAGCGGCGACAGATACCAGGGCGTGAACCACAACGCGTCGATGCCGAGATCGGCGAGATAGGGCAGTCTGGCCCGGACGCCCGCGAGGTCGCCGGTGCCGTCACCGTCGCCGTCGGCAAAGCTGCGCACGTACACCTGATAGATGACCGCGGAACGCCACCAGTCGCGGTCCCTCCGGGCAGGGGTGGGCTGTGCCACGGCGGTGCCTTTCTGTAGAGGGGGCGGGCCTGCGGGCGGGGGTCAGCCCTTTGTGCTGCCCGCGCTGATCCCGGCGATGATGTGCCGTTGGAAGACGAGGAACAGCGCGACCATCGGGATGCTGGCGATGACCATCGCGGCGATGAGCACGGTCAGCTGGATGTTCTGGGACAGCTGGACCAGTGCCACGCTGATCGGCTGCTTGTCCGGGTCGGAGAAGACCATCAGCGGCCACAGGAAGTCCTGCCACACCGCGACCAGAGCGAAGATGGACACCACGCCGAGCACGGGACGCGACATGGGCAGCACGACCGACCACAGGGTGCGCAGCCTTCCGGCGCCGTCGATCTCGGCGGCCTCCAGCACATCGCGCGGAATCTGGTCGAAGAAGCGCTTGAGGAGATACAGGTTGAAGGCATTGGCGACCGCCGGAAGCCAGATCGCCAGAGGGTCGTTGAGCAGGCTGGTATGGAGCAGTGGCAGGTCGGCGACCGTCAGGTACTTCGGTACGACCAACGCCTGGGCCGGGACCATCAGGGTGGCGAGGATGCCGCCGAGGATCACCTTGCCGAAGGCGGGCTTCAGCTTGGCCAGGGCGTAGGCGGCGGCCGTGCAGAACACCAGCTGGAACAGCCAGGCACCGGCCGCCTGGACCACCGTGTTCCACAGGTGGGTCGGCAGCTGCATGAGCTCCCAGGCGTCGGTGTAGCCACTGAGGCGCCAGTGGGACGGGACGAGGGTGGGCGGGGTCCGGGCCACCTCGTCCGGTGACTTCGCGGCGCCGGTCACCATCCAGTACACGGGGAACAGGAAGGCGAGCGCGAAGAGCACCACGATGCCGGCGAAGACGGTCCAGTAGACGGCCTTGCCGCGGGGGCGGGCCAGGGCCGCGGGGGAGACGAGGGTCCGGGTGCTCATGCGTCCTCCTCCGCGGATCGGGTCAGTCGCAGATAGAGGGCGGAGAAGAGCCCCAGCAGCACCAGGAGCATGACGCTCAGCGCACAGGCGCCGCCGAAGTCGTTGTAGAGGAAGGCGTACTTGTAGATGAGGTACAGAACGGTGACCGTGGCGTCCTCAGGGCCCCCGCCGGTGATCACGAAGGGCTCGGTGAACACCTGGATCGTGGCGATGATCTGCAACAGCATCAGCATGAGGATGACGAAACGGGTCTGGGGAACGGTCACATGCCGGATGCGCTGCCACAGGTTCGCGCCGTCCAGCTCGGCGGCTTCGTACAGCTCACCGGGGATGGACTGCAGCGCGGCCAGATAGATCAGGACCGTGCCGCCCATGTTGGCCCAGGTCGCGACGGCGACCAGGGACAGCAGGGCGGTGTCGGCGCCGTTGGTCCAGTTCGAGGTGGGCAGGTGCGCAAAGCGGAGCGCCTCGTTGGCCAGGCCGGCGCCGGGGTCGTAGAACCACTTCCACAGCAGGGCGGTGACCACCGGCGGGATCATCACCGGCAGATAGACCACGACCCGGAAGAAGGCCTGAGCATGCCGGAGTTCGTTGAGCACCAGCGCCAGGACGAACGGGATCGCGAAGCCGATGAGCAGGGCGAGCAGGGTGAAGGTGAGCGTGTTGCGCCAGGCGGCACCGAACTCGGGGTCGTGCAGGACCCGGGTGAAGTTGGCGGTGCCGACCCACTCGGGCGCGGAGCCCGGTGTGTACTTCTGGAAGGCGATGACCACCGCGCGGATCGCCGGATACCAGGAGAAGAGCGCGAAACACAGCAGGCCGCCGAGGAGGAAGGCGTAGGCGCGGGCCTGGTCGTGCAGGCGGCGCCGCCTCCGGCCCGCCACCGGGGGCGGCGCCTTGACGGGCCGTACGGCGATCGCGTCGGCGGGGCGCCGGGCCACGGTCCTGGTCATCGGTGTCAGCTCCGGGCCAGAATGCTGTCGATCTTGCCGGAGGCGTCATCGAGGAGCGCGTCGATGTCGGCGTCCTTCTTGGTCAGGACCGCGGAGACGGCTCCGTCGAGGACCGAGTAGATCTGCTGCGCCTTCGGCGGCTCGATCTTCATCCGCAGGTCCTGGTTGCCGTCGAGGAAGGCCCGGTAGTTCTCCACGGGGACATTGGCGTTGGCCATCTTGATCCGCTGGTCCTTGGCGTCGGCGGCGCCGGTGAACAGCCGCGGCTCGGGCAGGCCGACGGGGGCGTCGCGCCTCTTGGCGCGGGCGTAGTCGCCGAGGAACCCCTCGCCCGGCGTGAGGAACATGTGGTCGAGCCACTTCAGGCCGGCTCGGATCTGGGCGGGGGAGTCCCCCTTGTGGAACATGTAGCCGTCGCCGCCGATGAGTGTGCCCTTGCCACCGGGCATGGGGGCGATGGCAAGGTCCTTGTAGTCGCCGCCCTTCTCCTTGACCAGGATCGGGATGTTGTCGGGCGCGGCGAGGTACATGCCGAGCTTGCCGGAGCCCATCAGCTGCTGGACGTCGTTGAGGATGAGGAGCTGTTTGCTGCCCATGGAGTCGTCCACCCAGCGCATGTCGTGCAGGTTCTGCAGGACGGCGCGCCCCTCGGGGGTGTCGATGGTGGCCTTCTTGCCGTCGGGGCTGACGACGTCGCCGCCTTGGGAGTACAGCTCCGCCGTGAAGTGCCACCCGCCCTGGTTCTGTGCGCTGTAGTCGGCGTAGCCGACGGTTCCGCCGCCCAGCTCCGCGATCTTCTTGGCGTCGGTGCGGACCTCCTGCCAGGTCGTCGGCGGCTTGTCGGGGTCGAGGCCGGCCTTCTCGAACAGCTTGCGGTTGTAGATCAGGCCCATCGAGTACCCGGTGCGCGGGATGCCGTAGACCTTGCCGTCGACGGTGTAGATGTCGCGCAGTTCCTTCCGGATGGTGCGGTAGCTCCTCAGCTCCTTGATGTACGGGGTGAGATCGACGGCCTGACCGATGTCGACGACGTGCTTGGCGTCGGTGAAGTACGTGTAGAAGACGTTCTCCATCTGGCCGCCGGCCAGCTTGGCGTCGAACGTCTTCGGGTCCTGGCAGGGGAACGCGTCGTGTGCGACAACATCGATGTCCGGGTTCTGCTTTTCGAAAGAGGCGACGTCCTCTTCGAATAACGCGTGGTCGACCCTGGCGCTCTTGGGCGGCATGCAGTTGACGGTGATGCGCGTCTTTCCGCTCGCCGCGTCGTTGTCCGAGCCGCATGCGGTGAGGACGAGGCAGCAGGCACTCAGCACGATGAGGCGACGACGGAACCCGGTGCTTCTCATGGTGGACCCCTCTGGACAGGAGCAGGGAAGCCCGCCGCCGGTGGGTGGAGCGCACACAGCGGTGGGTGCGCCGCACACTCAAGCACCGTCGACATCGTGCTGCAAGATGTCGAGCAGAAACTGAAAAGAATCGACAGGAGGTTTGGGTTCGGGTCGAGCTCACCCCTGCGGGGCTTGTGCGGTGGAGGCGCGCACCACCAGTTCGGGCTCGAACAGCAACTCCTCGGCCTGCACAGCCAATCCGCTGATCTGCGCGTTCAACAGCTCCACCGCCGCCCTGCCCATGGCCTCGATGGGCTGGCGCACGGTGGTGAGCGGCGGCTCGGTGCAGCTCATGAGCGCGGAGTCGTCGTAGCCGATGACGGATACCTGCGACGGCACGCCGAGCCCCTTGCGGCGCGCGGCCCTGATGGCCCCCAGGGCCAGCGGGTCGCTGGCGCAGACGATGCCCGTGACCCCCCGGTCGATCAGCCGGGAGGCCGCGGCCTGGCCGCCCTCGATCGAGAAGATGGCCTGGGCGACGAACTCGTCCGGCAGATCGTCGGCGACGGCTCGGGCGGCGGCCAGCTTGCGGGCCGACGGCATGTGGCCGCCCGGCCCCAGCACCAGCCCGATCCGCTCGTGGCCGAGGGAGGTCAGATGGCGCCAGGCCTGCTCCACCGCCACGGCGTCGTCGCAGGAGACGCCCGGGAAGCCGAGCTGCTCGATGGCCGCGTTGACCAGCACCACCGGGATGTTGCGGTCGGCGAGCAGCCGGTAGTGACCGTGCTCCGCGTCGGCCTGCGCGTAGAGCCCGCCGGCGAACACCACGCCGGAGACCTGCTGTTGCAGCAGCAGGGCCACATAGTCGGCCTCGGAGACCCCGCCCTTGGTCTGTGTGCACAGCACCGGAGTCAGGCCCATCTGGGCCAGTGCCCCGCCGATGACCTCGGCGAACGCCGGGAAAATGGGGTTCTGCAGCTCGGGCAGCACCAGTCCGACCAGGCGGGCGCGGTCGCCGCGCAGCTGCGTGGGCCGTTCGTAGCCCAGGACGTCCAAGGCGGCCAGCACCGACTGCCGGGTGACTTCGGACACTCCGGGCTTGCCGTTGAGCACCCGGCTGACCGTGGCCTCGCTGACTCCCACCTTTTTCGCCACTTCAGCAAGTCGTCGCGTCATGCACGCAAGACTATCGCAAGTTATGCAAGTCGCTTGCGTAAATACTCCAGCGGTCTCTCAGGCTGCTGACCGCACCCCCCAGCCGATGGACAGCGGTCCGCGCTCCGGCCACCGGCTGTACCGGTCCTGGGTCAGTGCGAGGCGGCCTGCGGCGCAGGGGGGACGGGCGAGAGCCGGTAGGCGTCCCCATGGATGACCACGTGGCCGGCGGTGGGCGGCGGGAAGTGGGTGCCCAGCACAAGCGCGCCGGTGCCGGCGTACGAGCCGAGCAGCTTGCGGCGCGATGCCTCGGACTGCTCCGGATCGATATCGACGCAGGAGCCGATGGAGGGGTGGGCGAACTGGACCGGGTGGTGGATGCAGTCGCCGGTGATCAGTGCCGTCTCGCCCTCGCTGGTCAGTTGGACGGCGACGTGGCCGGGGGTGTGCCCGGGGGTGGACAGCAGGCGCAGGCCGGGCACGATCTCGGCGCCCTCGGCGGGGACGTCGACGGTGTCGAGCAGGCCCGCCTCCTCTACCGGGATCACGGAGTCGCGGAACATCTGCTTGCGCGGCTCGTCCATGTCGTAGCCGGCCCAGAACTCCCGCTCGACGCGGGAGGTGACATAGCGGGCGGTGGGGAAGGTGGGGACCCACTTGCCGTTGACTTCCCGTGTGTTCCAACCGACGTGGTCGGTGTGCAGGTGGGTGAGGATCACCAAGTCGAGGGTTTCCGGTGCGAATCCGGCGGCCGTGAGGCGCTCCAGGTAATCGGTCCGCAGGTCGTGCCAGGCGGGGTTGGCTCGCGTCTTGCCGTTGCCGATGCCGGTGTCGACCAGGACGCGCAGTCCACCGACGGTGAAGGCGAAGCTGTGGCTGTCGATGCGCAGGATGCCCTCGTGGTCGGCGAAGTCGGGACGCAGCCAATCGTGTTGGTTGACGACGTCCGCGGTGGCGTCCGGTAGCAGCCAGGGTCCGGTTGCGGGGGGCAGGGGGGTCTCGTCGATGCGGTGGACGATGATGCCGCCCACGGTCCACGAGGGGATGGCGGTGGTCTCGTCGGCGGGTGAAGTGCTCATGGTCGTGTTCCCTTGGTCTTCAGCGGAGGTGAGTGTCTGCGGCGACCGCGCCTGGCCGGCGCAGCGCCGCCGTAGGCAGCGGGCAGGCCGGCACGTGCAGACCGAGCAGGCTCAGGGCGCGGACGGGAGGACGGCCAGGCTTCCGCCGGTGCCGGTGCCCCGGTTGCCCGTGCCGGTGGCGGCGACCGGGGCGATGCTGTTGGTCAGGGTGGATCGGCCAGGGCGCTGAAGACCACCGTGACCGTCAGGGCGGTCAGGCCCCACTGGCCTCGACGGCAGGGGGCGGGCGCGCCTGCTGTGACGCCGGACATGGGACTCCCTTCCCGCTAAACGCAATGAATTTGCCTTAAGCCACCGTAAGCCCTAGGGTCACTTAAAGCAAACCGTTAGCTTTTAATGGGCGGGTTGCTGCTCCGTCGCTCCAGTCCGATCGGGAGGGAACGTCCATGTCCGCCGATGAACTCACACCACCGGAAGCGGCCCGCTGGGCCGACCGTGCCGGTCTCCCGCTTCCGGCCGACCGCCACGCCGCGGTGGCCGCCACCGCCGACCACATCCACTCCGTCGTCGCGATCCTGCGGGAACTGGACTTCGGCGACACCCCGCCTGCCGCCGCCTATCGCGCGGGAGAGGAGATGCGCGATGCAGCCGTATGAACTGCCCCTCGCGGCAGCATCTGAGGCGATCCGGACCCGGAAGCTGTCCCCGGTCGAGCTGGTGGACTCCGTACTGGACCGCCTCGGGGCGGTGGAGCCGCAGCTGGAGGCCTACGTCACCGTCACCCCGGAGCAGGCCCGCCGGGCGGCGCGCAAGGCCGAGCAGGATGTCGCGGCCGGACGGCTGCGCGGCCCGCTGCAGGGCATCCCCATGGGCTTGAAGGACCTGATCGACGTCGCCGGCGCGGCCACCACGGCCAGTTCCAGGGTCCGCGCGGACCACCGCGCCGACACCGACAGCACGGTCGCCGCCCGCCTGACCGCGGCCGGCGCGATCCTGATCGGCAAAACACACACCCACGAGTTCGCCTACGGACTGACAACCCCGCAGACTCACAACGCCTGGAACCGGGATCACGTCGCCGGCGGCTCCAGTGGCGGATCCGCCGTCGCCGTCGCCGCGGGCACCGCGACCTTCGCCCTGGGTACCGACACGGGCGGCTCAATCCGCGTGCCATCCGCGCTCAACGGCGTCGTCGGCCTCAAGCCGACGTACGGCCTCGTCCCCCGCCACGGTGTCACGTCGCTGTCCTGGTCCCTGGACCACGTCGGGCCGATCACCCGCACCGTCGAGGACGCCGCACTGGTCCTTGCCGCCATGGCCACCCACGACCCCCGCGACCCCGCCTCCCTCGCCACGTCCGGGGACTACCGGCCGGGCGCGGACACGGACCTGACCGGCCTGCGCGTCGGAGTGCCGCGCAACTACTACTTCGACCAAGTCGACCCGGAGGTCGAAGCAGCCGTCCGGCGCGCCATTGACACACTCGGGAGCCTCGGCGCCCGCCTCGTCGAGGTCGAGATCCCCATGACGCGCTACATCCAGGCCACCCAGTGGGGCCTGATGGTGCCGGAGGCCACCGCCTACCACGAGCGCACCCTGCGTGCGGTCCCCGACCTCTACCAGGCGGACGTGCGCATCCTCCTCGAGGCCGGTGAACTCATGCCCACCGGGGACTACTTGCGCGCCCAGCGCTCCCGCACCCTCATGCGGCAGGCCTGGGCCCGCGTGCTGGACGACGTCGACGTCATCGCCGCCCCCACGGTCCCGGTGACCGCGGTGAAGGCCGACCAGAACACCCTCACCTGGCCCGACGGCGCCGTCGAGGGCGTTTCCGACGCCTACGTACGCCTCTCGGCCCCAGCCAACATCACCGGGGTGCCCTCACTCTCGGTACCGGTCGGCAACGACACGGCGGGCCTGCCGATCGGCATGCAGCTGCTCGGTCGACCCCTCGATGAGCCCACGCTCCTGCGGATGGGCCACGCCTACGAGCAGACACAGCCCGCGCGCGGACTCGCGACGGTGTGACGAACGGACGAACGCGGGCACCGGCCGAGTGACGGGGATCGAGCGCTTGAAGCAACAAATTTGCTTTAAGCTGGTTTCATGGGTCGAAAACCGATGGTACGCCCTGGTGGGCGCAGCGCCAGGGTGCAGGCGTCGGTGCACGCCGCCGTACGCGAGCTCGAGTCGGAGGTGGGCCGGGAAGGTCTGACCGTCCCCCTGGTGGCCGCCCGGGCCGGAGTCACCCCTTCCACGATCTACCGTCGCTGGGGCGACCTGCAGGAGCTGTTGTCGGACGTGGCGGTTGAGCGCCTGCGGCCCGAATCCGCGCCGGAGGACAAAGGGGATCTGCGTTCAGATCTCGAGGCTTGGACCGAGCAGTTCCTCGAGGAAATGGCCGCCCCGACGGGCCGCGCCTACATCCGCGACGCCCTGCTGGGCGACCCGGACGGCAGCAACGCCGGCCAGTGCTCCGCCTACGCGGCCGAGCAGATCGACGTCATCCTCACCCGCGCGGCCGATCGAGGGGAGAGCACACCCGACGTCGAAATGGTCCTCGACCGCGTCGTCGGCCCGGTGATGTACCGCATCCTCTTCCGCCCGGACGGGCTCGACGCCGCCTACGCGCATCGGCTCGTGACAGGGCTCCTCGGCTCGGCCGATTGATGACGCTCCGCCTCGCCGCCCGCCGGTGATCATCAGGCTCGCACCCGGTGCCCAGACGGTCTTGTCGCGGGTCCGGCTGGTACCGAAGAAGGCCCCGCAGGAGGCGCGCCCCGTGCCCATCCTCGGCGTGCCGTGGCCCGGCGTCCCGGCACGAGGGCGGGGCGCCACCGATCGAGCGGTAGAGAAGCGTCAAGGCAGACCGAGGAATCGTCGAAGGCCCCCCGGCGGCCATCAACCAGGTGGTCAGCTATGGGCGCTGACGTTGACGCGTGACCCGGGCGGGCTCGGCCTTCCGCCGAGCCCGCCACGCCGGCTCCATACCGGAGCCGGACTCGTGTCACGCCGTCAGCGCTGCAGTGTCAGCAGACCCGGACGGTAGGGCAGGAGGCCGTAGTCGCCACCGGAGTTGGGGCTGCGCCCCTGGTAGAGCAACTGCAGATTGCAGGGATCGACGGTCATGGTCTGATCGGGGCTGGTGCGGATCAGTTCGCCATGGCTGATGTCGTTGGTCCAGGTGGCGCCACTGTTGGCCTTGCCGGCGAAAGGATTGCTCTCGGTCGCGGCCTGGGGTGTCCATGAGCCGTTCAGACTGGTGGCCGTGAACGAGCGGAAGTAGCGGCCCTGCGAGCCGATCGCCTCGACGATCATGAGGTAGCGGTTCTGGCCCTGCAGCTTGTAGACCTGCGGGGCTTCGAACAGGTTGTTCGTCGTATCGCTCATGATCACTGTCGAGGTCGTGCCGAAGCTGCCCGGGAAGTTCCCGATCGGCATGCTGGCCCGGTAGATCTTGCCGTTGTCACCGGCGAAGAACAGGTACATGTTCGTCCCGTCACCGATGAGCGTCTGGTCGATGGGTCCTGTTCCGGAGCCGGAGATGCTTCCGGAGAAGAGCACCTGCTGGGATGACCAGCCATTCGGGTTGGTGGGGTCGCTCGACGTCCGGTAGGAGAAGGCGGTCCCACCCCATTGGTAGGCCAGCACCCAGATGTTCTTCGGCGCGAAGTAGAAGAGCGTGGGCGCGACGGTGGAAGCCGACATCGTGTTCTGACTGGCCGAGGCCATCTCCGACCAATTGGTGAACAGGCCGAAGTTCATCGAACCCCATCTCGTCCCCGTGTCGTGCGTCGTCGCATAGACGAGTTGCCTGCCGTTGTAGGGGACGACGGTGAAGTCCTTGAGCGAGACCCATCCCGGCTTGGGCTGCGCCAGCGCGCCCGTTGATGTCCAGCGGTATGTCGATGGAAGATCGCACGGGCCGGGGTTGCCGCCGCCGACCTTGACGAGCTGCCACTGCTGGTTGGCGCCGCCCCAGTCGTCGTACTGGACGACGTTCGCGTCGTCGGCGGTGGAGGCACCTTGTACTTCGAGGGCCTTGTTGCTGTGGCGCGAAATGAACCTCACGTAGCCATCAGAGCTGTCGGCCAGCCGCCACTGCTGGTTGGTGCCGTTCAGGTCGGCCCACTGGACGATCGGGCCGCCGTTCGCGGTGGACCAGTTGTGGACGTCCAGGACCTTGCCGGAGTGGCGGGACTTGATGCGGTAGTAGCCGTCCCCGGAATCGACGAACTGCCACTGCTGCTGGTTCTGATCGTTCCTGGTCCACTGGGTGATGCGGGCGCCGTCGTCGGTCGCCATGTTGTAGACATCCAGGGCCTTGCCGCTGTTGCGGTTGACCAGCACATACGAGGCGTTGAGGTCTACGGTCGCCGCGCCGGCGGGCTGGGCACCGAGGAAGGTGGCCACGAGCAGCAAGGGCGCAAGGGCGGCGAGTAAGCGTCTCAGACGGACCGGGGACGGGTGGCGAAACCACATAAGAGGGCCTCCTTTGGGGGGGCGGGGGTGAGGTGACCTCGATGAACCGCGGAGCGCACGTGCCGGGGGACAGAGACAGCCTGGAAAGTTTCGAAGAATTTCCGGATGCTTTGACGCCACAAGCTAGGAATGTGGGGCCCTCTGGTCAAGGCCTGTCACCGATCTGTCCACAAACAGCGCCTTCCTCTTGGGCCTGACAAGTCAGGTAAGTGGCGTCCGTGCAGCGTCCCGACCCTGACCCCGACTCTGGAATGTTTCGGGCGAGGAGCCGAAATTTTTTCTGCAGGGAGTATTGACGATCACCGTCAATGCCTCAATCATCCCTGTCTGAGAAAGCGGTCATAGTTCGAGATGCCGAACGACGTCGGCCCTGAGCAATCTGTGCCGCACGGCAGATCCATGCAACAGCTGCACGACAGATCCGCGCATCAAAGCACCTGCGCCACCCCGTTTCGTTCCGGTGAGGTTCGCACCAGCGCCTCTGGCTCTTCGCGCAGTTGGAGAGGTACGCGACGCCGCGGGGCGGTCCCTCACCTGGCTGAGCCGCGATGGAGTACCCCATGCCTGTATCGAAACACCGCCGCTGCCCGCCGTACGTCACCCGACGACCGACCGGGCGCCGTCCGTGCCGGTTGAGATCGTCCCGGTCCCATGATCGCGGTGTCGGGTGATTGCGTGCTGCCCGGGTTCCGGCCCGCCCCGTCCATCTGCCGAGTGGGAGCGGACGACGCATTCCCCTGCGCTTCAGTCCTTCCGTGATTCCTACCTTGGAGGCACAGTCATGGGCTCGTATGCCCTTCCCAGACCCGTTATCCGCCAGAAGATCCGCGGCCTGCTGTTAGCGCTGGTCGTCGGCGTCCTCGGTGCGGTCGCCACACTCGTCGCGCCGCAGACCGCACACGCCGCCGAGAACACGCTCGGCGCCGCGGCGGCGCAGAGCGGCCGCTACTTCGGCACCGCCATCGCCTCGGGCAGGCTGGGCGACTCGGCGTACACGACGATCGCGGGCCGTGAGTTCAACATGGTGACGGCCGAGAACGAGATGAAGATCGACGCCACCGAGCCGCAGCGGGGCCAGTTCAACTTCACCGCCGGTGACCGCGTCTACAACTGGGCGGTGCAGAACGGCAAGCGGGTGCGCGGTCACACCCTGGCCTGGCACTCCCAGCAGCCCGGCTGGATGCAGAGCCTCAGCGGCAGCACACTGCGCCAGGCGATGATCGACCACATCAACGGCGTGATGGGCCACTACAAGGGCAAGATCGCCCAGTGGGACGTCGTGAACGAGGCCTTCGCCGACGGCAACTCGGGAGGTCGGCGGGACTCCAACCTGCAACGCACCGGCAACGACTGGATCGAGGTCGCCTTCCGCACCGCGCGCGCCGCCGACCCGGCCGCCAAGCTCTGCTACAACGACTACAACATCGAGAACTGGACCTGGGCCAAGACCCAGGGTGTGTACGCCATGGTCCGGGACTTCAAGCAGCGCGGCGTACCGATCGACTGCGTCGGCTTCCAGTCGCACTTCAACAGTGGCAGCCCCTACAACAGCAACTTCCGCACCACCCTGCAGAGCTTCGCCGCCCTCGGGGTCGACGTGGCCATCACCGAACTCGACATCCAGGGCGCTTCGGCCACGACCTACGCCAACGTGACCAACGACTGCCTGGCCGTCCCGCGCTGCCTCGGCATCACCGTCTGGGGTGTGCGCGACACCGACTCCTGGCGACCGGGGGACACGCCGCTGCTGTTCAACGGCGACGGCAGCAAGAAGCCTGCCTACACCGCCGTCCTCAACGCACTCAACGGCGGCTCCACGACGCCCC
Source organism: Streptomyces sp. NPDC007917 (assembly GCF_042959105.1). Taxonomy (NCBI): domain Bacteria; kingdom Bacillati; phylum Actinomycetota; class Actinomycetes; order Kitasatosporales; family Streptomycetaceae; genus Streptomyces; species Streptomyces sp. NPDC007917. Next base: position 35,497 of record NZ_JBIBKK010000045.1, on the reverse strand, counting down.
CTGCGGATTCCGGACAGATCAAGGGCGTCGGTTCGGGCCGTTGCCTGGACGTGCCCAACGCCAGCACCACCGATGGCACCCAGCTCAACCTGTGGGACTGCCACAACGGCACCAACCAGCAGTGGACGTACACCGCCGCCGGCGAGCTGAGGGTCTATGGCGACAAGTGCCTGGACGCCGCCGGCACCGGCAACGGCACCAAAGTCCAGATCTACAGCTGCTGGGGCGGCGACAACCAGAAATGGCGCCTCAACGCCGACGGATCCATCGTCGGCGTCCAGTCCGGCCTCTGCCTCGACGCCGCCGCAGGCGGCACCGCCAACGGCACCCTGATCCAGCTCTACTCCTGCTCGATGGGCAGCAACCAACGCTGGACCCGCACCTGAGAGGACCTGCACAGACGAAAGGGTGAATCGATGAAGACCTACGGTGCGGCTTCCCTTGCCCCTCCACGAAGACTTCGCTGGTGGTCCCGGGTCGCCGCCGTGGTGGCGGCGACCCTCGCGATCGGCATGGTCGCCGCGGTGAATCCGGCGCCCGCCCAGGCGGCGACGGTGGACACCAATGCCTGGTACGTCCTGGTCAATCGCAACAGCGGCAAGGCGCTGGACGTCTCCGGCGCGTCCACCGCCGACGGCGCGCGGGTCAGCCAGTGGACGCGCAACGACGGAGCCAACCAGCAGTGGCAGTTCGTGGCCTCCGGCGACGGCTTCTACCGCCTCAAGGCCCGGCATTCGGGCCAGGTTCTCGACGTGGCCGGCGCCTCGACCGCAGACGGTGCCGCGATCCAGCAGTGGGCCGACCACAACGGGGCCAACCAGCAGTTCCGCCTGGCCGACTCCGACGCGGGCCACGTCCGGCTGATCAACCGCACCAGCAGCAAGGCGGTGGAGGTGCAGGGCGCCTCCACCGCCGACGGCGGCAACGTCGTCCAGTACACCGACTGGGGCGGCGCCAACCAGCAATGGCAGATGATCAAACTGACGTCTGGTGATGGCGGCGGATGCGGCAGTGCCCCGACTCTGGCGAGCGGTACGCACACGATTCAGAGCGGCGGTAAGAGCCGCAGCTTCATCCTCAGGGTTCCCGCCAACTACGACAACAGCCACCGCTACCGGCTGATCTTCGCGTTCCACTGGCGGGGCGGAACGGCCGGCGAGGTCGCTTCGGGCGGCACGAGCGGGAACGCCTGGTCCTACTACGGCCAACAGGAACAGTCGAACAACAGCGCGATCCTCGTCGCCCCCCAGGGCCTCGGCAACGGCTGGGCCAATTCGGGCGGTGAGGACATCACCTTCGTCGACGACATGATCCGGCGAATCGAGGGCGGCCTCTGTGTCAACCCGGCACAGCGTTTCGCCACCGGATTCAGCTGGGGCGGCGGTATGAGCTACGCACTCGCATGCAGCCGGGCGAACGTCTTCAGGGCCGTCGCGGTCATGTCCGGCGCTCAGATCAGCGGGTGCAGCGACGGCACCCAGCCCATCGCCTACTTCGGAATCCACGGCATCAGCGACTCCGTCCTCAACATCGCGCAAGGACGGTCCCTGCGCGACAGATTCGTCAGCAACAACGGCTGCACCCCCCAGAGCCCGCGCGAGCCCGCGCCGGGCAGCCGCACGCACATCACCACCACCTACTCGGGCTGCCGTGCCGGATACCCGGTCCAATGGGCCGCGTTCGACGGAGACCACATACCCGGTCCGGTCGACGGCTCCCCCGGCGAAAGCGGCGTCGCCACTTGGACCAAAGCAGAGATCTGGAGGTTTTTCTCACAGTTCCAGTGACATGCCCGCACCACGGAGTGGAGCCAGGATGATCCTGGCTCCACTCCGTGGGATCAGCTTTGTGCCGCCGTTCACGGCCTGCCCCGCCGACCCCGCGTCGGCCCGGGCCAGGGTGTTCCGGCTGTACGTGGCGGCCGCCCAGCGCGCGAGCCAGTCCGCGTTGACCGCGTCGATGTCGGCCGGCCAGGCGGGGTGGCCACCGTTTCACGTCAGCAGTTCCCTTGCCAAAGCACCGCATAGGAGCTGCCGATTTCATACAGCCCTGGCGTGGAAACTTTGAAACGGATCCAGTCACCATCACGCTCGATACAACCAGCGCTGGTGCGTAGCCAGGGGGAATAGGGGATACGCAACCTAACCATGCCGGGCCTGGGAACTTGTACTGCAATTTTCGCATTGTCGCTGCTGACGACTGACGCATCTGCACCTGAGATAATTGGCCTGGCACCCTTCACCCGATAAATCTGCCACTGGGAGTCGTGCCATACCGGCTCCAGCCAGCTTGGTCTGCTGCGGACGAGCTCGGCTTCGTCTTTTGCCGCCCAGTCAGGCTCACCCCCCGGCAAGACGACATAACCTACCGCCCACTTGTCGAGCCATGCGCGATATTTCCCAATCGTGAACTGGTTTTCATAGAACAGGCCCCCACGTTCTACATCGAGCTGACGATTCCACCCCCGTGCCAGATTCACGTGAGGACCGAGTACGGTGGTTTCACGATGATTGACAGCAGGCACTACCTCCACACGCGTGCGGTCCGCGTGCAAACGGTCGAGTGCTTTCAGCACACCTTGCGTGTGGGACGCCCATGACGGCACAGGTGTCGACATATTGAGCACATGGATAGTGTGTGCCGTCACCCACTGCACAGAAAGAGCGAGGGAAAGCCCGATAGCTATCCTTGACGCTATTTGAACGCCGCGCTCGAGTAGCACGCAGAGAAGCACCGGAGGTCCGAATATTTCAGCGTGGCGGATTACGTTGGAACCAACAGGCGAAGGAATCAGTCCGGTCAAAACCACACCTGAGGCATAAACCGCTGAGCTGAAACGTAGAGTCCTCCACTCTCGCGGTGCCAGCAGCGCCAGAACGATTCCGAAGAGGGCTGGCTTCCAAATATCGCCCATTGCCATGGGCATTACGCCGCTAAAAGGAAAGAGTAAGATTGCCAAAGCGACCACTGCGACCGGCGGTGCACAAACAGCGATAGCTCTTCCGATATCCCGGTTCAAGAGCCACCCCGCCCCAAGAACCAGGAGGAACAGCCCTGCGACGGGACTGGCGAGAGTTGCCAGGGCGCTGAACGCCGATGCCAGGACCAAGCGCCGGCTGGAACCTGCCAGGCTAAGACAGGACACTAGTGCCAGAGTCACGCCCAGTGCGAAAGTCGAGCGCCCCGATGCGACATTCGCCCAGACAGACAGGGCCGCCAGGAGTGCAGGCCACAGCGGACGACTTACTCCGCTACGTACGAACACACGCCCCGTGAACCACGTGGCAATGATTCCCGCCCCCGCAGTGACAGTCCGCACACCAAGAAAAGCCATCAACTGCGGCGCCATTACACTGTAGTTGCCGACATGGATGCCCCCGTACCAGCCCAGGTTGTAGGGGGATCCGGGGTTTCGGGAGACGAAATCCGCCCATGAAATTTGCGCGGCAAGATCACCGCCGCCTGTTGCCAGATATGCGGCCCATACTGCATACAGCGGCAGGGCTAGGGCGGTAGCCGAAATCGGGACGTAGTGTCGGCGCCAGTGTGTACGCGCCCATGCGAATCTGCCGACATGAACACTGTCTACAGGCAGTTGGACCGCCGAGACGGAGAGAGGCAATGGTCGTCCGTTCAGTATTTCCCGCGGAACTCCTGTGGAGCTGACGAACGTCCCGCTGGGCAATGTGATTGAGTTCTGGCTCGATGATCGGCCAGAATTACTCGAACATCTTACCGGCGACGGGTGTTCGCCGTCTCGATCTCGTCGAATTAGTCCATCCGTCTTCAGTTGGCCGCGGTGCTGGACAGTCGAATTCCGCCGAGTTCATGTACTCACTCCAGCGGGCTACATAATCGATGACGACAACGGCTTTGGCCGGCTCGGTGATTGTCGACGGGCGGGTACGGGAGGGGAAACCGTCCTGACCGCGGCAGGGCCACGTTCACAGGCGGACATCGGCGACAGGGCCTTTCAGCAGTGGCGAAGACACTCCGCCAGCGTGCCCGGACCTCGTTGACCGGATGCTGACCCAACCTGACCGGCCGATCAGGAAGGCGGGCCGGCGCTGTGCGAGGCTGCACCGCATGCGCATCCTGGTGGTCGAAGACGAGGTTGACCTTGCCCACACCCTGCACACCGGTCTGACCGCCGAGGGCTACAGCGTCGACCTCGCCCATGACGGCCGGCAGGGACTGTGGATGGCCCGGACCGGCGAATACGCCCTTGTCGTACTGGACTTGATGCTGCCCGGACTCAACGGCTACAAGGTCTGCGCCCAGCTGCGCCGGGAGGGCAACGCGACCCCCATCCTGATACTCACCGCCAAGGACGGGGACTGGGATCAGGCAGAGGCCCTGGACACGGGGGCCGATGACTACCTGGCCAAACCCTTCTCCTACATGGTGCTCGTCGCACGGCTGCGGGCCCTGGTCAGACGAGCCGCCGCGGTCGCCCCGCCCGTCCTTGCCGTGGGCGACCTCTCGTTGGATGTCGCCGGCCGGGTCTGCCGCCGGGCCGGGGTCCGGGTGGAACTCACCCCCCGGGAGTTCGCCGTGCTGGAGCTGCTGGCCCGCCGGGCGGGCCAGGCGGTCTCCAAATCGGATCTGCTCTATCACGCGTGGCCCGAGGAAGCCGAGGATCCCAACCTGGTGGAGGCGCGCGTCAGCGCCCTCCGCAAGAAGGTGGACGCCGCGTTCCACCGGAAGTCCCTGCAGACCGTACGCGGTATCGGCTACCGGCTGGTGGACGACCGTGAACGCGGCTGAGCCGCGACGCCGCTGGTGGCCGCGTTCGGTACGAGCCGGAGCGGCCCTGGCCGCCGCCCTGACCACCGCCGTCATCCTGGCCGGCATCGGCTGGTGGGTCCACCATGACGTCTACCGCCTGAGCACGCAGATCGCCGAAGACCAAGCCAAGGCACAGCTGTGGTCTTTCTGCGATCAGTTGAGCCAGGGTGTCATTCCCGACTCCACAAGCACCGTGCCGTACGAGGTCGTCGCGACCGGCCGACGCACCGCTGTCGCCTATGGCGGAGGCATGGACGACTTCGATCCCGGCACCCACCACGTGATGCCCGCCCCGCCGAAAGCCCGGCGGGTCGAGCTCATTACCACCGTCCGCCTCCCTCTGAACCCCGACTACGATCCCAGTGACAAACTCTCCGTAGCCGGCGGGACCACTCGGGTCATCACGGCCGACATCTGGGCCGATGAACTGAGCAGCGCCAAAGCCGCCGCTCTGGGCGTCGCCGTCGACGCCCACCTGCGGGTCTATGTGGTGGTGCTCCCGCACACAGCCGAGGCCATCGCCACGACCACCGACCGCCTGCTGCTGTGGGCCGGACTCGTCAGCCTCGTACTGGTCGCCGCCGTCACCTACTTCGCCGTCCGCATCGCGCTGCGGCCGGTCGAAGCCATCCGCGTCCTCACCGCCTCGGTCACCGCGAGCGACCCCCGCGAACGCGTCACCGTCCCCGCCGCGGGGCACGAGATCACCGCCCTGGCCACCACCATCAACGCCACCCTCCAACGCCTCGACAACGCCGCCGCCCAGCAACGCCGCTTCGTCGCGGACGCCGCCCACGAACTGCGCAGCCCCCTCACCACACTGCTGACCAGCCTGGAAGTCGCGCTCGCCTACCCGGAACGCACCGACTGGCCCGCCGCGGCCACCACCGCCGCACGACAGACCCGCCGCCTCCACGCCCTCACCGAAGACCTGCTGCTCCTCGCCCGCCTCGACACCCGCACCCCCACAGCCGGCCCCGAAACCGTCGACCTGACAGCCCTCGCCTCCCGGCTGACCGAGCAATACCCCCTCACCGGACGACCGTTGACCCTCACCTGCGACAGCACCGCCCCCGCACACGCACACGGAAACCCCGACGAATACGAACGGCTGCTGCGCAACCTCATCGACAACGCCGCCCGCCACGCCGCACACCGCATCCAGATCACCATCCGAAACCAGGACGCCTGGGTCGTCCTCACGGTGCACGACGACGGACCGGGCGTGCCCACCGAGGACGCCGAGCGCATCTTCGAACGCTTCGTCCGACTCGACGACGCCCGCTCCCGCGACCACGGCGGCACCGGCCTGGGCCTCGCCATCGCCCGCGACCTGGCCCACCGCCACCGAGGCACCCTCACCCTCACCCCCCGGACCCTCGGAGCATGCTTCCGGTTACGCCTCCCCCGAGCCCCCACCCCAGCCGAGAAATGACGCGCTTCACCGCGGCCGCGCCGGCCACCCGATGAGACGCCGCTGGTCGGCCAAGCACAAACGGCACGGGCTGCTGGTCATCGCCCTGACCGATGCAAGGGGCGGCTGCTGTGGACCTCCACCGCCCGACCCGCGCGCGGCTCGGTGATCACCGTCTGCCCGCCACGACAACCTCGAGCCCACCTGCGCAAAGACTGGCCCGGCATCGCGACCCGCTACGACAATTCACTGATCGATCGTGCGTGGTTGTTTCGCGTCGGGGACCGACGGGGACCAGAGTGCATGTCGCCGGAGCGCGGGCCTCCGCCTGGCGGGCGGCGGCATCGCCGTTCCACCTGAACCGGGCGAACGGCCCGCAGAGGCATGCCGGAGCCACAGAAGGATGCCGGAGCCACGGACCCTCGCACCAACTCCCAGGCCAGGCTCTGTGTGCCGTCGCCATCACCGGCGTGCTGTGGTCATGCCGCGACCGAAGGCCGGAGGGCAGCACCCACGGCCTCGGCTGGGACATCGCCTGGGTCGTGGACGCAGTGGGCCCTGCCGTGGTGTGGGAGCCCGGCCAGCCGGTGATCGCCCTCAGCCGCGCCTTCACGGGGATGAACCGGGGGCAGGCCGAATACGTCGTCGTCCCCAGCGAGGCGATCGCCCACGCGCCCGCGGGCATCGACCTCGACCTGCGCGCCCCAGAAGACCGCCCGAGCGTCATCCCCCTGCCTGCTGCCTTAGTCCGACGGCGACGGCTACTCGGCGGCCTGCTCAACGAGTACCACACCACCCCAACGACTTCTCCATCCACAAGAGACACCCAGCTCAGCGGCCGGCGATGTCCGGGCTGGTCGCTACGGTGTCGGCATGCGTACAGCGGAGCTCTTCGACAGCGGTGAACTGGCAACGATTTTACGGGAGGAGCCGGAGAAAGTCGGGTATGCGGTGCAGTCCGCGTCATACGACGATCGTCTGGATGTGCTCGAGTTCGTCCTGCGACACGAGCCGCTGCAATTCGATCTCGATGCCGCGTTGTCGACGGCGACCGAGCGTCGGGGGAGTGCGGCGTTCGTGCGTGCGCTCCTGGCCGCCGGGGCTCGGCCGGCGCCGGGGTGGCAGAGATTCCCGCTGTGGGCCGCGGCGACAGTGGGGGATGTGGATACCGTGCGGCTACTCCTGGAAGCCGGCGCGGACCCGAACGCGCGCACGGACGACCGGGACAGCCCGGACGGCTGCCGTCTCCCGCTGGTCGGCGCCATCCGCGCCGACGCGCACGCCGCGGTCGCGGCCCTGCTCGACGGAGGCGCTGACCCGAACGCACTGACCGACGCCCTGCGTCGCCCGCTCGACATCGCCTTGGAGACGGGCGGCACCGCGATAGCGGAGCTGCTGTGTGCACGAGGGGCTACGGTCTTCGCACCTGAAGAGGCTGACCTGGTCCAGGCGACACGGCGGGGCTTCCTCGCCCGGGTGCGGGAACTGCTGCCGACGCAGGAGCCGGCAGCACAGGGCGGCGCGCTGATCGTCGCCGTGCAGGAGCGGCAAGTCGATGTCGCGGTGGCGGTCTTGGAGCGCGGTGAGGTCGGCTCGAACGATCTGGGAGTGGCACTGGGCCAGGCGATCGCTTTCGACGTGCCTGCAGTGGTGCCGCACCTGATCATCGCCGGGGTCGACACCGACGCACCCGACAACTACTACCGCACCCCACCGATCGTCCTGGCCGCCGACCGCGGGCGTGTCCAGGTGGTGCGCGACCTGCTCGACGCCGGGGCCGACATCCAAGCCCGTGACGAGGAAGGCCGCAACGCCCTCGCAGCGGCTCGGCAGCAGGGCCGCACCGAGATCGTGCGGCTGCTGCGCACCGCCGGAGCGAACGCGCGGACGCCACAGGAGATCACACGGGCGGTGAAGGCCAAGCTTGCCCATGTCGCCCGTCTCGCATGGAGCCCGCTCATCGGCGCCACAGACGGGGACGGGGAACCGGGCGCCTCGCGGTTCGGCGGCCTGCCCTGGTTGGGCGCGGATGAACCATGGCCTGGCTGCGCCGACTGCGCGGCCCCGCTGACGTTCTTCGTGCAACTCGACCTCGCGGGCGCGCCCAAGCAGGCGCGGGATCTGGGCACGGGGTTGTTGCAGTTGTTCCACTGCACCGCGTGCGACCCGTACCGCGCCTTCTCGGGGGGCCACCTGGTTCGGGTCGTCGACGCGGCCGGCCAAGCGTCGTCGCCGACACTGCCCGACGGTGTCCGACTGTTCCCAGAGCGGCCGATTGCCGGGTGGGCGCGTGCGGTCAGGGACTATCCGTATCGCGAGGCAGACGAGTCGGAACTACTCCCGGAGGAACGTGCCGCCGTGTTCGGGCTCAACCGCCCGGGCGACAAGCTGGGAGGGTGGCCGAGCTGGGTCCAGGACCCCGGGTACCCGAACTGCCCCCGCGGGGACCACCGCATGACGCAGCCGGTCCTGCAGATCGCCTCCGGACGCGGGGTGCCCCATGTGTGGGGCGACAACGGTGCGGGTTACATCGTGCAGTGTCCCACGCACCGCGATCAGGTCGCCTTCCTGTGGCAGTCGGCGTGACCGCAGCGGTTGATGTCCGCCGCCCACAGGGCGTCTTCGGAGACGTTGTCCTCCACAGCGATCGAGTCGCGTCAGCGCAGCCGGCGTGCGCGCAGCACCAGGTCGTCGGTATGGTGCGCGCCGGCGCCGCCGTCGGGTGCCACGCGTGGCCGCTGCTCGTCCACCTCCACCTCCCAGTCGTCGTTGAGCAGAGCGGCGACCATTGAGGGCCAGACGTAGTCAGCCGGGTCGAAGCCGCTGTCGTGCGCCTGCTGGTTGTCCATCCCTGCGTGGTGTACGAGCAGCAGCACGCCGCCGGGCGCGACGGCCGCGAGCAGCGCTCGCTCGGCTGCGGCGTGGGGGGTGCGCAGCAGGGCTGGGTACTGCGCGGAGACCAGGTCAAAGGAGGCCGGCGGGAGCGCCGCCTCCGTCAGGGCGGCGTGTACCCAGCGAACGGTGAGGCCTGCGTCCCGTGCGTGCTCGGCCGCCCGCTCCAGCGCCACGCCCGAGACATCGAGCGCGGTTACGTCCCAGCCACCGCGCGCGAGCCAGACGGCGTCCGCGCCCTCGCCACAGCCGACGTCGAGCACCCGCCCGGGTGTGAGCCCGGCGACCTCGGCCACGAGCGCACCGTTGGGCCGGCCGCTCCACAGTTGTTGTCGGTCGGCGTACCGGTTGTCCCACTCCGCCCGCACCGCGGGGTCTCCGACGTAGCCGTCGGCAGGCGAGGGGGTGTCGGATGCGGGCGATCCTGCTGTGATGTTGTCGGTCACGGACCCACCGTCGCCCATCGTGTCCTGGGCACGCCACTACTGTTGCCGGTCCGGCAAAACGGCGCCCAAGGGGCGAAGAACAGGTGGTCACGCCGGCCGGTCGGCCGCCACGCCCACGCGGTGTGCGGCGTCTCCAGCAACTCGGGCAGCAGGCGGAGGAGGCCTGATTTCTGAGTACATAGCTGAGTATCGGGTCGGATGCGGGGCGGGCGGCCTCGGCCGATCCTTGTCCGCATGAGTGAGACATCAGTCAGGCAGCAGAGTACGGCCGCGTTCTACGGTCAGGCGGTCGCCTCCTTCGCTGTCGCCATGGCGGCCACCGCTATCGGCATTTTCCGGCTGAACGCCGACGCCTGGGTACGCGGCTTCCTGGCCATCGCCGTCCTCTATCTGGTGACCTCCGCCTTTACCCTGGCCAAGGTGATCCGGGACCGGCAGGAGGCCGGGCAGATCGTCAGCCGGGTCGATCAGGCGCGGATGGAGAAGTTGCTCGCCGAGCACGATCCGTTCGAAAAGCTGTGAATCATTCCGTATCCCAAGGATCTCGGCGTTGTTTGTGGCGGTCGAAGTGGGGAGTATTCGCCCGTCGGACAAAAGCGGTGCGGAGAATGTCGGGTGATCGGGCCGGTGTCGTCGCACGATGGGGGCATGGATGACACGATCTTGGTATCCCGTTTCCTCCGCGACGGATTCGTGAAGTTGGAGGGCGCCGTCGCGCCGCGCGTGGCCGCGGACTGCGCGCGGCTGCTGTGGCGAGAGACGGGCTGCGCCCCGGACGACCCTTCGACGTGGACGCGGCCCGTGCACTGGGTGGCCGGCATGGCGCAAGGGCCGTTCGCTGCCGCACCCAACTCCCCATCACTGCATCACGCGTACGACCTGCTCGTCGGCGCAGGACGCTGGGAGCCGCGCTACTCGCTGGGCACGTTCCCGCTGCGCTTCCCGCACAAGGACGAGCCGGACGACGCGGGCTGGCACATCGAGGGCAGCTATCTGCCGGAGGGCGAGAGCTGGTACTTCACCAATCTGCGCTCCCAGGGCCGGGCGCTGCTGATGCTGTTCCTGTTCAGCGAGGTCGGTGAGGAGGACGCCCCGACTCGGATCCGGGTCGGCTCACACCTCGACGCGCCGAAGGTGCTGGAGAAGTACGGGGAGGACGGGGCGAGCGGGCTGACCCTCGCCCCCGATTTGGTGGCGGCGTCCGACCACCGGCCACTCGCCCTCGCCACCGGGTCCCCGGGCGACGTCTTCCTGTGCCATCCGTTCCTGGTGCACGCGGCGCAACCGCACCATGGGGTGCGGCCGCGCTTCATGGCCCAGCCGCCGCTGATGCCGGCCGCGCCGTACGAACTGGAGCGGGCCGACAGCGCGTACTCACCCGTGGAGATTGCGATCCGCCGGGGCCTGGGACAGGACACCCCCGGTCCGGACGGGGACGGTACGGACCGCAGCGCCGGATAGACGTGCTTCACGACCATCGCCAGCAAGGTGGTCGTGAAGAGGGAAGAGGAACGAGGCCGGGCATGCTGGAGCGGCTGAACCAGACCATGGAGCACATCGAGTGCCATCTCGATCAAGCCGTCGAGGCGGGGGAGCTGGGATCGACGAGCCCGAGCGCACGCATCGCGGCGCGAACGCGTTGGTCACTCCCAGGTAGGCCAGTCGCAGCAGCACGGTCGATCACCATGACGCGTCGACTACGGGCTACGCGAGAGCGCCGACTCGAGCGACGAGGCCGACGACCGCCAGTCCAGGTGCAGGCTTCCGACCAGGGCGGATGACATTCTCGGCAAGCGCAACGACGAGCGGAACGCCGCCATCGCCGCCTGCATACGCCGGCACAACGCCCGCGCTGAGCCGAAGACCCGCATCGCATCCGAGTCACCCATCCGGCAGTGGGGACCGCATACCCGGCCAAGGCTGCGTGACAAAGGCCGGCAGCAGCGATCTTGGCGGGGTGCACGTGGGGCCGACGGGCGGCCGCGGTCTGCTCGACGGGGAACGCATCCGAAGGTCAGGTCACCAGGGCACGACCCCGTTGTCGTCGAAGAGCTGGCCGGTCGGGCCGTCGTCCGGCAGGGTCGCCAGTCGGATGGCGATCGCCGCGCCCTGTTCGGGGGTCTGGGTCCCGCTGAATCCGTTGAGGTCGGTGGCCACGTAACCGGGGCAGGCGTTGTTGATCAGGATGTTGGTGCCGCTCAGCTCCTTGGCGTACTGGATGGTGATGGCGTTGAGGTAGGTCTTCGTCGGCGCGTAGGCCCCGCTGATCCCCCCGAGGTCGACGCCGGGCGTGGTCTGCAGCGTCAGGGAGCCGACATGGCTGGACTGGTTGACGATCCGCGGGTGTGCCGAACGGCGCAGCAACGGCAGCATCGCGTTGGTGACCCTGATGACGCCGATGACGTTGGTCTCCACCAGTCGCCGCACGGTCTCGAGGTCGATGGTGGTGGGCTCCTCCGGCCAGCCGCCGGCAATGCCGGCGTTGTTGACCAGTACGTCGAGCCGTCCTGCACGCTCCTCGATCAGTTGGACAGCGGCGGACACGCTCGCGCTGTCGGTCACGTCCAGGGGTACGCCGAACGCGTCGGCACCAGCCGCGCGCAACTTCGCCACGGCGTCCTCCCGGCGCTGCTCGTGTCGGGCGCCGACACCGACACTCCAGCCCCGCGCACCCAGCCCGGCCGCGATCTCATACCCGATTCCCTTGTTCGCGCCGGTGACCAGCGCGATCGTCTTCTCGCTCATGACAGCGAGCATGCCTGCGCCGCAGCCGGGCACCAACACCATCTCGGTAGTGCAGGAATACCCGAGCGATATCGATCAGCCGTCTGCCCGTCATTAGCCTGGGCTCATGGAAATACGCGAGCTGCGGTACTTCGTCGCCGTCGCCGAGGAGCTGCACTTCGGCAAGGCTGCCCAGCGCCTGGGGATAGCCCAGCCGCCGCTGTCGCGCACGATCACCCAGCTCGAACGGCGGCTCGGAATCGCACTGCTGGAACGCAACAGCCGCAAGGTCACGCTCACCGAGGCCGGAGCCGTGCTGCTGGCCGAAGGACGAGCGATCCTCAGCGCAGTGACCGCGGCTGAGCGGCGTACCCAACGGGCCGCGACAGCACATCCCAGCCTCGTCCTCGCCGTCAAAACCGGCACCGCCGGCGAGCTGCTGACAAAGTTGCTCGACGCCTACGCCGCGGAACCCGGCGCAGCCACCGTCGATCTGCTGCTCTGCGAGGCACACCAGCACCAGCAGCTGCTGCAGGACGGGCAAGCCGACGTGGCTCTGCTCCACCTGCCCTTCGACTCAGCAGTCGGGCTCGACACCGAAACCCTGCACACCGAGGGGCAGGTCGCGATCCTGCCGACCTCACACCCGCTCGCCAGCCGCTCCCAGGCCCGGATGGACGACGTCACCACACTGCCAAAGCTCCCGATGGCCCGCTGGCCCGGCCCCGGCGGCAGCTACCCGGAAGGACCTGGCGCAGAGGTACGGAACCTGACACAGCTCTTCCAGCTGATCGCGCTCGGCCGCAGCACCGCGGTCATCCCCGAGTCAGCCGCCGCCGACCTGCGCCGAGACCTCGCCGCCGTGCCGGTCCTGGACGCTCCGCCCGTGACAACGGTGATCGCCTGGCCGCCGCACAGCCGCCTTCGTCCGGTTGCTGACCTCATCCGCGTCGCAACACGTCTCTGAACCCGTTTGAGGAGTGCAGCCGCCCAACGACGGCCCTGATCAAGCAACTGGCGACTCAACGCTCCTGCATCAGCGAGCTGGTGTCCTTGACCGTCTGGCCCTGGGCGGACATCAGCACCACGATCGCCCACCGCAGCCGCACCGGGTCCTTCGCCGTCCGGCTGCCGGCGAAGACTGTGTTGAACGACTCGGTCTCCTTGCTGTCCTTGTCGCGGGGGTCAGGTCGCGTGCTTGCTGCGTTGAACAATGTTCGGTGGGGTGAGCGGTGACGTCGGCCTGCCCAGCGGATAGCCGATCTCCGTGATGTCCCCCGCGAGGTCGGCCAGCGTGACCTCTGGGTTCAACGCGCTGACCACACCTTCGGTCAGCGGACGTGAGGAATAGACGTGACGAACGGCCTCCAAGTTGACCGAGGCCTCGTAGTAGTCCTGAGCCCACCGCTGAAACGCTTCCGCCGAGCGATCCACCAGCAGTTGGAACAAGGACCGGGCGCCGTCCGGATCTCCCGTGGTCTCCTCGGGGAAGTCGATGGTCCCCGTCTTCCAGTCGCTGTCTCCTGGCTCCCGCCACATACACACGGTGATGACAGGCATCCCGTCTTCGTCCGAGAACGCGGGTTCCTCAACACACGACCGGAAGACTTCGGGTACATCGTCGAGCACGCCGGGCCATGGCCCGTCCTGTGCGTAGGGGCTCATGGGCGACTCGTGAGCGAACCCACGGACGTAGGCGCCGGCGGCCGAGAAAACGATCGAGTACTCGTCGCCCGACCCGTTACGCATCGAGGCCATCGACTCCGTGTCGGACCAGTGGGCATCGAAGGAGTGGTAACGGTCCTCCCACTTGGGACTCAGCACCGCCTCCAGCATCGCCATGGAACGGCAGTGATCTCGGAGGACGGCTATCCCGGGCAGCCGCCGAGCAATGTCATGAACGGTCACGCGCACATCCAAGCGCATGGCTCTGACACTCGGGATGCTCGCCCGCCGGCTGTCTCATGAGACATCGAAACAGTGCAGAACCTCTCCTTTTCGCAGGCAACCGGGAGCAGCGGCCTCTGTCGAGACGGCATCAGCCAGCCGTAAAACGTCGAATGACGGAGTCCATCGGCCCATGCTCCGCGGAGATCCGTCAAGGTTCACCAAGGTCGTCCAGGCCCTGAGCCACACGCGGATCTGCGGGTCTGTGGGGGAGACCACTGAGCGAAGGCAGCTGCGACGGATGCGCTTATGGGAGCACCGCGTTGACACTTGACGGCTGCCGTATATGGCGTCATAAGGAGCTTGACAGAGCGCCGGAGGCGGCCCTAACCGTTTCCGGGCCGGGAGCAAGTGGGAGCCCTCTGGGAGCCCTCGTGCTCCCCACTCGCAGACGTGTCAACGGTGCCCGATTTGTCCATCACTCGATCCGGTAGACCTACCGCGCCGTACCGCGCCCCCTGCGCCGTCGACTGACCGCAGCCCGGCTGGCTTGATGGGGATTCTTGGAAACGACCGGTATTGCTCCCCGCCTCACTTGATCCAGTTCTCAACGACCGGGGAGGGTTGGCAGGTATCACGCCGGCGACAAGCCGGTGCCGCGAGGCTGGCCAGGTGCAGCCCGTGCTCGCGGCCCTGCTCAAGGCTGTACGAGGCTCTTCCGGGCGGACTTACGCCTCTTCCGCGGGAATGGTCGGCCGTGCCGCGTAGCGGCTGCGCATCGCGTCGCTGGCTGCGGGGCCCGCGGTGAAGACGTAGGCGGCGCTGTCGTCGAGTCGGCGGCCGGTTTTGGCGTCGACGACGACGGGCTCGACTTCCTCGCCGCTGTGCGCGTCGACGAGGATCATGCTGCGCTCCGTCGGCGTGAGGCGGGCATTGCCCCACGCGGCCAGAGCGACGATCACCGGGCGCAGCGAGCGCCCGAGTTCGGTGAGTACGTACTCGTGCCGGACGGGGCTGGTCTGGTAGGGCCGGCGCTCCAGCAGACCGTCCGCGACCAGGGTCTTCAGCCGGGTGGTGAGCATGCTGGAGGAGATGCCCAGGCTCTCCTGGAACTGGTCGAAGCGGGTGTACCCGTCGAAGGCGTCGTGGAGGATCAGCAGTGTCCACCACTCGCCGACGTGTTCCACCGTCGTGGACAGCGGGCACTCCCGGTCCTCCAGCCTGATCCGGCTTGCCACGGCGACCATCCCCTCAGTTACTGCTAAAATCGAAGTTAGTAGGTTCTATCTTAGCAGTCGGGGCGGGAGCGGCGCCCCGCATACCCGCGCCCGGGAACGGAGCACAACGTGACCACATCCATCAGCGAATCCCTCGAAGGCCGACGCGCTCTGGTCACCGGCGGCACCAAGGGCACCGGAGCCGCGATCGCCCGACGGCTCGCCGAGGCCGGCGCGACCGTGCTGGTCACCGCCCGCAGCCGCCCCGACGACGTCGGGGAGAAGACGTTCATCACCGCCGACCTGTCCACCGCCCAGGGCGCCGCCCACGTCGCCTCCGAGGTGGACGCACGCGTGGGAGGCGTCGACATCCTGGTCAACACCCTCGGCGGCTCCGAGGCACCGGCAGGAGGATTCGCCGCGCTCGGCGAGGACGACTGGGCCAGGGAGCTGAACACGAACCTGCTGGCCGCCGTCCGCCTGGACCGCGCACTCCTCCCGCACATGATCGCCACGGGCAGGGGCGCGGTCGTGCACGTCACCTCGATCCAGCGCCGCATGCCGCTGTGGAACGGGACCCTGGCCTACGCCGCCGCCAAGGCCGCCCTGACCACGTACAGCAAGGGCCTGGCCAACCAGGTCGCCCCGCACGGCGTCCGCGTCAACACCGTCTCGCCCGGCTTCGTCCAGACCTCGGCCGCCGACAACCTCGTCGCCCGGATCGCCCACGACGCCGGCATCAGCCAGGAAGCGGCGCTGGGCCGGCTCATGGACTCCCTGGGAGGCATCCCGCTCGGCCGCCCCAACCGGCCCGAGGAGGTCGCCGAACTCGTCGCCTTCCTCGTTTCCGACCGCGCCTCGGCCATCGTCGGCGCCGAACACGTCATCGACGGCGGCACCACCCCCACCGTCTGAACCCGCCACCATCATCAGGAGCGTCATGCACGACAACCAGCCCCGGACCATCACCCCGGATGACCTGCCCGCGGTGATCACCCGCTACCTCACAGCGCACCGCGCCCACGACACCGCCACCGCGGTCACGACGTTCACCGACGACGCCACAGTGATCGACGACGGCAACACCTACCAGGGCAGCACCGCGATCGAGCGGTGGCTGGACCGATCAGCCACCCAATTCACCTACACCATCCAACTCACGAACGCCCAGCAGACCGACACCGCCCACTACATCGCCACACACCACCTCGAAGGCAACTTCCCCGGCGGCACCATCGATCTCCACTATCGGTTCACGCTCCGCGACGACCTCATCGAACACCTCGCCATCGAACCCTGAACCCACTCCCACACCACCTGTTCCCGCCCACAAGAGAGACCCCACCCACCCCGGACCGCCCCGTCCCCACCCAGCCACCCGACCAAGAACCAGCCCTCAAGTAGCACAGGGTGAGGAGATTCAAAGGTCCCCATCAGGCTACCGGCTCTATGGCCTGCGTGCGCTCGCGCGTCTGGACCTCGTGCGGACACTGCGTGACCTGGGCCTCGACCTCGCCGTCATCCGGCAGGTGCTGGACCGGGAGGTCTCGGTGCCTGAGGTCGCGACAGCGCATGCCGACGCTCTGGACGTGCAGATCCGCACCCTGCGACTAGGTCGCGCGGTGCTGAGAGCGGTAGCCAAGCGGGGCTCCACCCCGCAGGAAGTGGACCTCATGCACAAGCTCGCGAAACTCTCCGACGAGGAGCGCCGCCGCCTCGTCACGACCTCACCGAAACCGTCCGCGCCCAGGTCGGCCACGCCCTCACCGCCGGCATCGCCCCGCCTCAGCCGATGCCGCACCCATCATCGACGCCCTCACCGCCCGCTACGCCCAGGTCTTTGGTCGTGCTGACGACACTGACCTGCGTCGCTGGCTGCTGACACGCCTGGAGGTCGCCGGCGACCCCCGGGCGGAACGCTATTGGCACCTCTTGGCCGTCATCAACGGATGGCCCGTGCCACCGAGCCTGGCGCCGGTGTTGCCTGGTTCATGGAGGCCCTGCGCGCTGGTCTCAAGTCGTAGCCTGCTGCGGCGCCCGCTCTGTCCGGTCCGTGCCCGCGCCACAGGTCATGGCATTTCCGACAAATCTGGTGTCGCCGTTACACGGTGACGGTCGGTGAGCCTCTCAACTTGTGCCGGGTCGCGGTGGCCCCGCATCGCCCAAGATCGAGACGGTTCGCGCCGCCATGCCATGGGAGGCGGCGGCGTCCCGCCGCGGTGCGAAACTGCCGCCCACCCTCCGTCCCAGCCCTTGTTTCACCTATCGACTTTCGATAGATTCCCATCGTAAGTCGATGGGAGGTTGGGTCATGGGAAAGCTGGCAGTGCGTGCGCTGCGCGTCGTGCTCGTGGTGGTGCTCGCCGGCACCGTGTTCGTACAGGCATTGATGGTGTGGGCGTTGGCCACCGACCCCGAGGACGGGGCGCTCCCGCTGACCCCGCTGCGCGTGATCACGATTCTGGGCATGGCGTCGGTGCAAGTCGCCCTGTTCTGCGTATGGCGGCTGGTGACGATGGTGCGACGCGGAACCGTGTTCTCCCACGCCGCCTTCCGGTACGTGGACGGCGTGATCGGCGCGGTCGTGGCGGCTGCCCTCGTGTGGTTCGCGGTCACGGTCATCAATGCGCCGGGCCAGCGGGACGACCCGGGCGTCACCGTCATCATGGGCGGGGTTGGCGTGGCCATCCTGGGGGTTGCGCTCATCGTGCTGCTGCTGAGGATGCTGCTCGCCCAGGCCGTCGCGCGCGACGTCGAAGCGGCGCAGATGCAGGCCGAGTTGGACGAGGTGATCTGATGCCGATCGCCGTCGACATCGACGTGATGCTGGCCAGGCGGAAGATGTCCGTGGGCGAGCTGGCGGACCGTGTAGGGATCACGCCCGCCAACCTGGCGGTACTCAAGAACGGCCGCGCCAAGGCGGTGCGCTTCGCGACGCTCGCCGCGCTCTGCGAGGTGCTCGAGTGCCAGCCGGGCGACCTGTTGCGCTGGGAAGCCGAGGACGCCCCAGGCGGATGACCTGCCCTTCCACGATGAGTCGGCCTGTCGGCCGCGGACGGCAGCGGTTCCAACGGCTGTACAGTCAAGTCCCTCGCGATCTGCTTCGGCCAGGGCGTGAGCACCGCCCCCATCCGTCGCACGGCCTGGGGGCGGAGCCGGATTCCCTGCCCGGCCCCGATGACGTGCTGCCGTGGTGCTACGGGGTGGCGCGGGGCTGCCTGGCGAATGCCCGCCGTGCCGACGGGCGCCGGCTCCGGCTGATGGAGCGGTTGATCCGGACGCGGGAACAGCAGTCGGCCGGGGTCGCCGACCACAGCGATCTGCGTGCCGCGCTCGCCGCCCTCGGGGCGCTGGACCGTGAGGTGGTGCGGCTGTGGGCGTGGGAGGGGCTGGCGCCCCGGCAGATCGCGGAGGCGACCGAACCGACACCGCGCTCCAGACCGGCAATACGGCCCCCGCGAAGCCCGCTGCGCGACGGAGTCACCGTCAGCTCCTGGGACTCGCGGCGGCGGCCGGTCTGCTTCTGCTCGGCGGCGGCATCGCCGGAGCAGTCATGGCGAACAACGACACTGGGCACTCGGCCTCGACCGGCCGACACTCACCACCCACAGCGGCTTCGGCAGCCAGAAGTGTGTGACACCCAGTCCCGACACCCTGCGCGGGTACCCGACCATCTTCGCGGGAACGGTCACCTCCATCAAGGGCTCCACGGCCACCTTCCGCTGTCGACTACTGGTTGAAGGGCGGCGACACGGAGACGGTCGTGCTCGACGGCGACCCGAGCCGGCCGGAGGCGCTGACGTTCTGGGAGGGTGAGCGCTACATCGTGGCTGCCGAGAACGGTGTCGTCCCGGTGTGCGGCGCAAACGGGGCTTCGAACGAGACCGTCGACGAGTTCCGCCAGGCATTCGGGAAGTAACGGAAAGCAACTGCACGTTGCGGCGCCAGCGCAGTACCGTGTCGGGCCGTACGAGCAGCCGTAACTGTCGCAGGACGTGCCGTGGCAGCCGGTGCAGCAGCAGCGCCGCCAGGAACGCCTGATCGCCGGGCATGAACCGGATCTTTTCCTTGCCGAGTTGGCGTTCCCGTGCGGGACTGGAGAGGCGACCGGCCGCCATGTGAGCACTATCCACGAGGCCGGCTTCGCTCCGGCACCAAAGGGCTGTCCATCCGCCCAGCCCGGCCATTCGATCGGCTTGACCTGCGGCGTTCATCCATGAAGTCCTGCGAAATATTTCGGCGTTGCTCGCGAATCTTGCGAGAGGTATTGACGCCGCTCACCGGTCTCCTACCATCCAGATTGCTCGACACTTCGATCCTTGTTCGACATCTCGGACATGTAGAGCCGCTCCACCCGCACAGCAGGGCACCTCCGTCACGCCCACCGAAACGGCCGAGCCGCAAGGAGCATGCCGCTCATGCAGATGTCATGGCTTCATCAGCTCTCCCGTCGTCGTGCGCTGGGGACCGCCACCGGCCGCATTCAGGGCCTCACCTCCACCGCCACGGTCCAGCTCGACCGACGACGCTCGGAGTCCGACACGGGCCGGTGCGTTTCGCAGCGGCCCGAAGGCGTAGGGCGCCGCCGGTGTGTCAAAGGGTCCTGCGGGACCGGGTAGCCGCAAGGGGTCGGTCCGGTGCCCACGGACCGCTGCGAGCCGCAACCACATCGACAGTCCGGACAGCCTCTGACGGGGCCAACCGGAACCGCTCACTCAAGAATCAAGAGGTCCTCATGCGCAGAGGAAGTTTTAGCCGCAAACGTCTGTCTACGATGCTCGCCGCCGCGGTTGCGGCCCTGGGCTCGTTAGCGGCGGCGCTCGTCGCCAACCCAGCTCAGGCGGCCACCAGCGCGTGTTCTCTTCCGTCGACGTACCGGTGGACGTCGACGGGTGTGTTGGCGCAGCCGGCGAACGGGTGGGTCTCGCTGAAGGACTTCACCAACGTCGTGTACAACGGCAAGCACCTGGTCTACGGGTCGAACGTGTCGGGATCGTCCTACGGCTCGATGAGGTTCGCCCCCTTCACGAACTGGTCGGACATGGGGTCGGCCGGCCAGGCCGGGATGAACCAGTCCGCGGTGGCCCCCACGCTGTTCTACTTTGCACCCAAGAACATCTGGGTGCTGGCGTACCAGTGGGGTCAGTGGCCCTTCATCTACCGCACCTCCAGCGACCCCACCAACCCCAACGGCTGGTCCTCGCCACAGCCGCTGTTCACCGGGAGCATCTCCGGCTCCGGCACCGGCCCGATCGACCAGACCCTGATCGGTGACGGTCAGAACATGTACCTGTTCTTCGCCGGTGACAACGGCAAGATCTACCGGGCGAGCATGCCGATCGGTAACTTCCCGGGTAACTTCGGCTCGTCGTACACGACGATCATGAGCGACACGACGGCCAACCTGTTCGAGGGGGTGCAGGTCTACAAGGTTCAGGGCCAGAACCAGTACCTCATGATCGTGGAAGCGATGGGTGCGAGGGGGCGCTACTTCCGCTCGTTCACGGCCTCCAGCCTGAACGGTTCGTGGACCCCGCAGGCCAGCAGCGAAAGCAACCCCTTCGCGGGCAAGGCCAACAGCGGTGCCACCTGGACCAACGACATCAGCCACGGTGACCTGGTCCGCAACAACCCCGACCAGACCATGACCGTCGACCCCTGCAACCTGCAGTTCCTCTACCAGGGCAAGTCCCCCTCCGCAGGCGGTCCCTACGACCAACTGCCCTGGCGGCCGGGTGTCCTTACCCTGCAGCGCTGACCTGCCTGATCCACGGTGATCGCGATGTGTGCGGTCTACCGGCGCGTAGACGAGCGGTTTACGGCGTGGGCAACGTCCACCTGCTGACCGCCCGATACTCACCGCCTCGAGGAACCCCAAGCCCGCGCCGGCTGGGGTTCCTCTCCTTTGTGAACGTTCATCGCGGGTACGGAGGCTTGCCGACATGTCATCCGCCCTGGTGGGAGGTGGTGCGCGCGGTGTACGGGAGGTCGACCGGAGAAGTCGCCCGAGCGGGCGCTCTCGTGAGGGTGGAGCTCACCGCGGCACGAGGATCGACCGTGCTGCTGCGACTGGCCTGTTTGGGCGTGGCGAATGTGTTCGCCACGCTGCGCCTGCTACCGATGCATGATCGGGACAACACTGTCGGGAGACTCGCCTTGCGCCGCCAGGCTCACCGACGTGGAGGAGAAGATCACCGCGCTGGACGTTGTCCGTACACGGCTCATCGAAGTACTGGCCCAGGCCCAGCGGCCGCGTTGGCCGCAAACGTCCGCCGGGATTGGTCACGCGGCTTTGCCTCGTTGCGATTTCGGCGTCGTGCACAACCGGCTCCGCGGCATGGTCGGGAGTAGTCCCATCGGCAGACGGCGGCGTTTGACCAGCGGCGATGAATAATCGAGCCCCACAGGTCTGATCCAGGCAAAACATGGGATGGATCGGGTTCCGAATCGGCGAGTCATGCCTATTGACAGTGTGATGACCCTGTGGGATCACTATGCGACATGGGATGTCTCGAGTGTTCCCTGTGAGTGCTCGCGGGCCCGCTGACGGGAGCGGTCGACGCCCCCTCTGAACACCCTCTGACAGGCACGGCGCTCTCTGTCCCCTTCCCCGCATATCCAAGGAACAGAATGCAGCCTTTATCCGCTCCGCCCCGGAGCCCCGCGGCTCGTGGACCACGCTTACCGGCCGCCGTCGCATGCGTGATGGCACTGCCGACCCTGTCGCCGGCGTCCCGGCCGGCGTCAGCGTCAGCGGCACCCCTGGTGAGCTCGGCGTCGGGGCGGTGCCTGGACGTCAAGGGCAACGTCGACACGCCGGGAACGGGGTTGGACATCCGGGACTGCAACGGCCAGGTCAATCAGGCGTTCGAGTTCACCTCGGCGAGCTGAGGACGATGAACTGCACCCGGCGCGTGGACGCCTACGCCGACCGGACGGCTCCGGAAGCCCCGGTGGTCATCCGGTGGTGCGACGGGCGGGCGGCGGCCCAGGCGTGGCGACAGAACTCCGAGGGGTCCGTCACCGGTCTCCGATCCGGATTCTCCCTGGACGTCTACGGCGCCGACGGCAACGCGGGCCGGCAACTGGACCAGTGGCGTGCAAGAACGCGCCGGGCACCAACCAGGACTTCATCGTCCGCTGACCACACAGCCATCGGGTCCTGCGGCCGGACCGCCACCCCCGGCCACGGGACACCTCCGACCTGCGAAAGGAACCCACCGTGTCAGCATTCAGACGGCTGTTACGGCGCCTGCGCGCCTCGACGGCCGTGTTCGCGGGCCTCCTCCTGACCGCCGGCGGCATCGTGGGCACGGTCGCCGTGCCGGCCCAGGCCGCCACCTCCATCACGATCAACGGCGCCTCCGGCGGCCGGACCTTCGACGGCGTCGGCGCGATCAGCGGCGGGGGCGGCAACAGCAGACTCCTGATCGACTATCCCGAGCCCGAGCGCGCCCAGATCCTCGACTACCTGTTCCGGCCCGGCTACGGCGCCTCCCTGCAGATCCTCAAAGCGGAGATCGGCGGTGACACCAACTCCACCTCGGGGGCCGAACCGAGCCACCAGCACACCCGGTCCGACCTGAACTGCGACCGGGGCTACGAATGGTGGCTGATGGAGCAGGCCAAGGCGCGCAACCCCGACATCAAGCTGTACGGGCTCGCCTGGGGCGCGCCCGGCTGGATCGGCGGTGGGAACTTCTGGTCCACCGACATGGTCAACTACGCGCTCTCCTGGCTGGGCTGCGCCAAGCAGCACGGACTGAGCATCGACTACCTCGGCGGGTGGAACGAGCGGGGCTACAACGTCTCCTGGTACCAGCAGCTGCGCGGCGCGCTCAACAGCAACGGCTACGGCAACGTCAAGATCGTCGCGGCTGACTCGGACTGGACCGTGGCGGGCGACATCAACTCCAACCCGGCGTTCGCCTCCTCGGTGAGCGCCATCGGCACGCACTATCCCTGCGGCTACCGGTCGTCACAGTCCAACTGCTCCGTGCCGTCGGCCGCCATATCGTCCGGCAAGCCGTTGTGGGCGAGCGAGAACGGCTCGGACGACTACAACGGGGGAGCGCAGGCCATGGCCCGCGGCATCAACCGCGGATACATCGACGGACGCATGACCGCATACCTCAACTGGCCGGTGGTCGCCGCGCTCACACCCAACCTGCCGTACCCCACCATGGGCCTCGCCCTGGCCTCCCAGCCCTGGTCCGGTGCGTACTCGATCGGCAAGAACACCTGGGTGATGGCGCACACCAGCCAGTTCACCGCCCCGGGGTGGCACTACCTCGACTCCTCCAGCGGCTACATCGGCGGCAACCGCAACAACGGCAGCTACGTCTCGCTGAAGTCCACCAACAACTCCGACTACTCCACGGTCATCGAGACGATGGACGCCGGCAGCGCCCAGACGCTGAACTTCAACGTCACCGGGGGGCTGTCCACCGGGACCGTCCACGTCTGGTCCACCGACGTCAGGTCCGGCAACCCGGCCGACCACTTCGTGCACAACACGGACATCACCCCGTCCGGCGGCGGTTTCAGCCTCACCGTCCAGCCCGGCCACCTGTACACCGTGACCACCACGACCGGACAGGGCAAGGGCACCGCCACCGGTCCCGCCAAGAGCGCGATGAAGCTGCCGTACAGCGACTCCTTCGACGGCAACGCCACCGGTACCGAGGCGAAGTACCTCATGGACTGGCAGGGCGCCTTCGAGACGGTGGGCTGCGGGGGCGGCCGCAGCGGCAAGTGCGTGCGCCAGATGAGCCCGCAGAAGCCGATCACCTGGGACTCGCTGACCGATCCGCACGCCCTGCTCGGTGACGTGGGCTGGGGCAACTACACGGTCTCGTCGGACGTGATGCTCGAACAGCCCGGATACGCCGAGCTCATCGGCCGTGCGGGCGCACACGACTACGACCGTGGCGGAGGGCAGAACGCCTACCGCCTGCGGGTGAGCGACACCGGGGCCTGGTCGATCCTGAACACGAACACAGGCGGCACCGTCTCCACCCTGGCCCGCGGCACGACCGCCGCGCTGGGCACCAACCGTTGGCACACCCTGGGCCTCATCTTCTCCGGCACCACGATCACCGCGGTCATCGACGGTGCCACGGTCGGTTCCGTGAACGACAGCACCTGGGCCGCCGGACAGATCGGCTACGGGACCAGCCAGGGCGAGACGGCTCAGTTCGACAACCTGTCCATCACTCCGGGCAGCGGCGGGAACGACGGTACGACCGGCGCGATCGTCGGCGTGGCTTCCGGCCGGTGCGTGGACGTGCCGAACCAGTCGCACACGGCCGGCACGCAGGTGGCGCTGTGGGACTGCAACGGCGGCAGCAACCAGCAGTGGACGGACACCTCGGCCGGTGAGCTGCGGGTCTACGGCAGCGTCTGCCTGGACGCCGCGGGCCAGGGCACCACCCCCGGCACCAAGGTGGACATCTGGGACTGCAACGGCGGCAGCAACCAGAAGTGGACGCTGCACGCCGACGGCACGATCACCGGTGTCCAGTCCGGCCTGTGCCTGGACGCCACCGGCGCGGGCACGGCCAACGGCACCCTGCTGCAGCTGTGGACCTGCAACGGCAGCAGCAACCAGAAGTGGACGCGCGACTGATCCGGTGACGGGCTGAACGACCTCCCGCACCACCTCCGTCATCCCCCCGAGAGGCACCCATCCATGTCTTCATCCTCCCTGCCGCTCAGCCGGCGCCGACTGCTGGCGGCGGCCGGCGCCGCGACGGCCGTCGGTCTGCTGCGGTTCGCCCCCGAGGCCGCCGCGACCGACGGCCCCGCGAGCTACACCCCGAGCTGGTCCTCCGTGGACCAGCACCCGCCGGCCCCGGCGTGGTTCCAGGACGCCAAGTTCGGCATCTACTACCACTGGGGCGTCTTCAGCGTCCCCGCCTTCGGGAACGAGTGGTATCCGCGCAACATGTACATCGGCGGCTCGGCCGAGAACCGGCACCACATCGACACCTACGGCGACCCCTCGTCCTGGCCATACCACAACTTCATCGACGGCGCCCGCGACAGGGCCGGCAACTACGTGCAGTTCGCCCCGAAACTCGCGTCCCAGGGCGGCAAGTTCGATCCGGACGCCTGGGCGCGGCTGTTCAAGGCCGCGGGCGCCAAGTTCGCCGGACCGGTCGCCGAGCACCATGACGGCTTCTCCATGTGGAACAGCCGCTCCAACCCGTGGAACTCGGTCCAGCACGGCCCCCGACTCGACCTCGTGGGCTTGCACGCGCAGGCCATCCGCGGGCAGGGGCTGAAGTTCATGGCCTCGCTGCACCACGCCTACCACTTCAACGGCTTCTTCGACCACGTGCCGTCCCAGTCCGACCCGACGCTCCGCGTCCTCTACGGCCAGCAGGGCTCGGCCGCGGAGAACAAGCTCTGGTACGACAAGCTGATCGAGATCATCGACGGCTACCAGCCGGACCTGGTCTGGCAGGACTTCGACCTGAACCTGGTGCAGGAGTCCTACCGGCTCCAGTTCCTCGCGCACTACTACAACCAGGCGGTCTCGTGGAACAAGGACGTGGTCGCGACCTACAAGGACGGCCTCAACAACAAGGGTGAGGTCTTCGACTTCGAGCGCGGCGGCCCGGCAGGGCTGCTCACCCCCTACTGGCTGACCGACGACAGCATCTCCTCCTCCAGTTGGTGCTACACGGTGGGCATCGGCTACTACTCGACGCAGGCACTGCTCCACTCGCTGATCGACCGGGTCAGCAAGGGCGGCAGCATGCTGCTGAACATCGCTCCGATGGCCGACGGCACCATCCCCTCGGGGCAGCAGTCCATCCTGCTCGCCATGGGCGACTGGCTCGGCCGCTTCGGAGAGGCGGTCTACAACACCCGCCCCTGGGCCAGTTACGGCGAGGGCCCCACCAAGATGGGCGGAGGTTCGTTCAGCGGACCGGTGGCCGGCAAACCGCAGGACGTCCGGTTCACCCGCAGCCGGGACAACAAGGTCCTCTACGCCACCGCGCTGGGCTGGCAGGGCGGCACGATGACCATTACGACGCTGAACTCGAACCAGATCAACCTCAGCAGCCTCACAGGCGCCAAACTGCTGAACAACACCGCCGGCACCTACATCGACCTGCCCGCACCGGCCCAGGACGCTTCCGGCCTGCACCTCGCCATGCCCTCGTCCAACCCGCCGTTCAGCGCCCTGGCGTACACGGTCAAGCTCACCTTCTCCGGTGAGATCCCCGTCCTGGGCGCGCCGGGCGGCTCCACGACCTGGGTGAAGATCGCCAACGTGACCAGCGGACTGACGCTCGACAGCGGGGGCAACGTCGCCTCCGGATCCAGCCTCAAGCAGTGGAACTACGACGGGAGCACCAACCTGCAGTGGCAGCTGATCGACCTCGGCAACGGCTACTACCGCATCATGAACCGCACCAACGGCATGGCCGCCGACAGCTGGGGCAATTCCGCCAACGGGGCTCCCGCCCGCCAGGAGGCGTGGAACGGCGGCAACAACCAGCAGTGGTCATTCAACAGCCTCGGCGGCAACCGCTACCAGATCGTCAATCGGGGCACCGGCACCGCCCTTGACGGCAGCGGCAGCACCACGGCCGGCTCCACCACGGTGATGTGGTCGCCGAACCCCAGTACCAACAACGCATGGACCATCACCGCCGTCTGAACCGACCCCGACGCTCCCTGTCCATCCTTCGACCACGGAAGAAGGAGTGTATGAAACGCAAACCGCTCTTCATAGCCATCGTGGCTGCGGTACTTCTCGTCCTGTCAGCCGCGGGGACCTCGTTCAGCAGCGGCCCTGGCGCGCCCGCGTCGGCCACGACCACCGACGCCGTCCGGGCGACCGCCGGCTGCGGTAAGGCCCCCACGCTGACGAGTGGTACACACACGATTCAGAGCGGCGGCCAGACGCGCAGTTACATACTGCGGGTTCCTGCCGGCTACGACATCAACCACCCCTACCGGCTGATCTTCGGTTTCCACTGGCGGGGCGGCACGGCCAACGACGTCGACTCGGGCGGCACGGACGGGTACAACTGGTCCTACTACGGCCTCCGGCGCCTGGCGGACAACGCGAACAACAGCACGATCTTCGTCGCCCCCCAGGGCATCGGCAACGGCTGGGCCAACTCCGGCGGCCAGGACGTGGCCTTCGTCGACGCCATGGTCAGCCAGATCGAATCAGCTCTGTGCGTCGACACCACCCAGGTGTTCTCCGCCGGCTTCAGCTACGGCGGCGCGATGTCGTACGCCCTCGCCTGCTCCCGGGCGACGGTCTTCCGCGCGGTCGCGGTCTACTCCGGCGCGAACCTCAGCGGGTGCAACGGCGGTACTCAGCCCATCGCCTACATGGGTCTGCACGGCATCAGGGACAACGTGCTGCCCATCTCGTCGGGGCGGGAACTGCGCGACACCTTCGTCCGGGCGAACGGCTGCACCCAGCAGAACCCGCCCGAGCCGGCCTACGGAAGCCTGACACACATCATCACCGCCTACTCCGGATGCAGGTCCGGATACCCCGTCGTCTGGGCCGCGTTCGACGGAGCGGGCCACGACCCCGGTCCCATAGACGGTTCCACCGGTGACGGATGGCGCACCTGGACGTCGGCAGCGGTGTGGCAGTTCTTCACACAGTTCGGCTCGGACTCGCCACCGTCCGGCGGCAACCAGGAGATCGTAGGGCAGCAGTCGGGGCGCTGCCTCGACATCAACAACTCCACCACGGCCAACGGCACGCAGGCACAACTGTGGGACTGCAACGGTGGCTCCAACCAACGGTGGACCTACACCGCCGGAAAGCAGCTGGTTGTCTACGGCAACAAGTGCCTGGGCGTCGGCCAGGCAGCGGGCAACGGCACCCCGGCGGCGATCTGGGACTGCAGCGGGCAGGCAGACCAGCAATGGAACATCAATCCCGACGGCACGATCACAGCAGCGCAGTCGGGACTCTGCCTGGATGCCAGCGGCCAGGGGACCGCCAACGGGACGAAAGTCCAGCTATGGAGTTGCGCGGGCGGTGCTAACCAGCGCTGGCGCCTGGTGAACTGACAGGCCCGGGGCCAGGCACGGCACCGTGCGGGCCTGGCCCCACAGACCTCGACGCACGCCAAGCCGGATCCGCGCAGGCGCACTGCATAGGGCCGGGTCAGCCGCGCGTCTGCCCCGAGACGTCGAGCCGTGGCTTTGCCGCCATCAACGAGTGGTTGTGACGTACTGGTCCGACGACAACTCGAACACCCGGACTCGCCGACCGCCGGTGGGATTGACGGTCTCACGGACCGGACGCATCCCCAGTTTGGTCATGATCCGTTCGGAGGCGTCGTTGCCCACTTGAGCGATGCTGACGATCCGCTCCAGCCTTCGCTCTTCGAACCCGAACCGTACAGCGGCCGCAGCGGCCTCAGTGGCCAAGCCCTGCCCCCAGTGGGAACGTCCCAGCCGCCAGCCGACCTCAACCGCCGGCAGTACCTCCGGCAAGAAGGCGGGCACCGAAAGGCCGGTGAACCCGGCCAGCTCGCCAGTGGACCGGATCTCCACGGCGAACAGGCCGAAGCCCTGTGACTCCCACTCGCTCTCCCATGCCTGGATCCCGTCGCGAGTCTGCTGTTCGTCACGGACGCTGCCGTCACGGATCCACCGCATGACCTCGGGGTCGGCATTGATGGCAGCCATGGGCGCAACGTCTTCCTCGCGCCAGCGACGCAGGATCAAACGGGGAGTCTCAAGCGTGACCATCCAATCATTGTGGATCACAAATGGGCTCTCCACCATCCTCACCAGGCACTTTCGACACATGCCCTACGTCATGTTCCTGATCATCCCACTGGATTTCTTCGGCTATCCGACGCTGTACTTCTCCCTCGCCAACATCGCGCTGTGGTCCGGCGTCGGCTTCAACATGGTGGTCATCTACACCGCGCTGCGGTCCATCCCGCCCTCGGTCTACGAGGCGGCCCCGCATCGACGGCGCGAGCGAACTGCAGATCGCTCTCCGCATCAAGGTCCCCCTGGTCGCGCCCGCCTTCGTGCTGACCGGCCTGTTCTCCGTCATCGGCACCTTGCAGTTGTCCAGCGAACCGGCCACGCTGCGGCCGAGCCCCCTGGGGTCCACCAGCGTGAACGCGCACGCATCGGGGTGCCTCTGATGGGATTCTTTCTCCTGGTCGCGGTCGTGTTAGCGGGACGTTAGCGGGTCGGCAGTGTTGCGGTAGTGCCCCCGGCCAGAGTTGTTGTCGTACCGACCAGACGACGACACCGACCTCTCCGGGGGACCCGAAATGCGCTCCAACACCACTGCCCGCACCGCCCGCCGTCGCACCTTCCGCGTCGCCGCCGCCGCCCTGACCGCGGCGGCCGCCCTGACCCTGACGGCCTGCAACGGCGATGAGAAGGCCGCGGGCCAGGCCGACACGGCCCCGAGCAGTTCATCCTCCGGCGGTGCGCAGGGTTCCGACGCCAAGGGCAAGGGAGGCTCGGAGGCAGGCGGCGGGCAGGACGCCACCGACGGTGCGGCGAAGGGCGGGGGAAAGAGCAAGTTCTGCCGCACGAACGACCTGATCATGGAGGCTGTGGACAGCTCGCCCGATGAGAAGGTGGGTGAGGTCACCGTTCAGATGACCAACAAGGGTGCGAAGACCTGCTCGGCGACGGGCTTCGCGGGCGTCGACTTGAAGGACATCGATGGCACGTCCGCCCCTGTCCATCGCGGCGGTGAGCAGCCCCGCATCACCGACCTGAAGCCCGGTGACACCGCCACCTTCAGCATCTCGTACGAGGTCGACTTCAGTGGCGACAGCCTCGCGTCCCCGACCAACATCATCGTGACGCCGCCCAACGAGACCCACAGCGTGTCCCTGAAGTGGCCCGCGGAGGCGCTGAAGCTGGCCGGCCCGTACGACGACAAGATCCAGGTCCACCCCGTCGGCATAGCCAACTGAGCACCGCGAAGTCGGCCCTGTGCTGGTGAAAGCACAGGGCCGACTTCGCGCGGTCCCGTAGCTTGATCAATATCGATGAGTTCGGGAGTCACCATCACGGCCGGGCGAGGGGAGGGACTGACTCATCGGCGGATGACTTGAGTTGCCTCCGTCGCCGCTCTTCCTCGGCGATGCGGTCGGCGAGTACGGCTTGGCCGATGTATGGGTCGACGGCGGCGAGGACCAGGCGCTGAAGCTCGGTCGGGTCAAGCGCCACGACCTCCCACCGCACCGGCTGGCCCAGGTCGAGCCCGTACCGGCGTGCGAAACGGCCGTCATCGCC
The DNA here is from genome assembly GCF_042959105.1 of Streptomyces sp. NPDC007917. Lineage (NCBI taxonomy): Bacteria > Bacillati > Actinomycetota > Actinomycetes > Kitasatosporales > Streptomycetaceae > Streptomyces > Streptomyces sp. NPDC007917. Next base: position 4,859 of record NZ_JBIBKK010000045.1, on the reverse strand, counting down.
GACGAACGGCGCCAGCGGCGAGCATGCGCGGCCCGCGTCGGAGGAGCCGCCGCCTTCCTTAACCGCTGGCCCGACTGGTCAGAAGCAGCGCCTGGGGCTTGCGGTGTGTTGCGCGGAGCTCCCCCAGCCGGGAGGCTGGGCGGGAGCGGTGCCGTTCCCTCCGGTTGTCGGTCAACGCCGACGCGCTGGAACACCGCCCACCCGCCGTCGGCAGGACACCGTGATCCGTTCCTTCGCCTGCCCGGATGGACTTTTCGGCACTCGCAACGGCACCCCCGACGCCTACCGCTCCACACTGAGCAGCCTCGAGGGCCACTGCGCCGTGGTGGGACGCGATCCGCAGGACATCCGCAAGTCGGTGACCTTCCGAGCGGTCCTCGGCGAAGACCCACGCGAGGCCGAGGAGCGCGCCGAGGAACTGCGGCGGCGCATCGGAGCCGACTCACCCGTCTGGTCGGAGTACGTGGTCGTCGGCACACCCGAGCAGTGCGTCGAGCGCCTGCTGCCCTACCTCGCCCTCGGTGTGCGGGACTTCCTGCTCGGCGCACGCCCGCCGGTCGACTGGCGCACATGCGAACTCTTCGCCCGGCATGTCGCACCCGCTCTCCGGGCCCACCGGGCCGGCCGAGACCACGGCCGGCCCCGTCATGTCACGACCGGGGCCGGCGCCCGACAAACCCCGTGTAGGCGCGTCCGCGCGGCGAATCGCGATTTCATCGCCCTTTCAGCGCCCCGCGCCAGGATGAGCGTTCACCCAAGGTGGACCACACCACCAACACTCCGACCAGACAAAGGGGGGTGCTCTGGCATGAGCCCATCCAGGCCACACGCCTTCTACCGGGCACTGACTGTCCTCATAGCCGCGCTCGGTGTCACCCTGGGCCTCACCGCCCAGGCCGGCGTCGCGCAGGCCGCCGACGACTGCTCCGGTCTGTCCTGTCTGACGTTCACTTCGGTCAACAGCGGGCTGAACCTGGACGTTCAGAACGGCAACACCGGCGATGGCGTCTACATCGTCACCAACGCCGCGCCGGGCTACCACCAGAAGTGGGAAGCCCGCCTTCAGGGGCCCGACTCGTCGTTCACCATCGTCAACGACGCGACAGGCAAGTGCATCGAGACGGGCCTCCCGCTCAAGCAGCAGCCCTGCTCCGGCGCTTCCGCGCAGCGCTGGTACTTCCAGCCCGTCAACGGCACCACGGACACGTTCATGATCCGTAATGCCGGGGACAACAAGTGCGTCGACGTGGTGCTCGGCGCGAAGTACAACGACGCCTGGACGCAGAGCTACGGCTGCAATGGCAGCAAGGCTCAGCAGTGGAAGATCCCGGGCAGCGCCGGCGACGCGGTGCTCAAGGCTGCGGTCGACTACGCCTCGAACCGCTGCCAGAAGGACGGCTCCACGTGCTCGTGGACGAAGGGCACCCAGGCCCCGGCCGAGCCGCTCCCAAAGAAGTGCGTCTCTCCGGTCTGGTACAACGGCACCGAGGCGCCGGTGCCGTGGACGTTCTCGCTGAACACCTCCACCGGCTGGTCGAGCCAGCTCGGCGTGTCCTTCACCTCGACCGTCGGCGCGGGTGGTGCGAGCCCTGTCCAGGCCAGCGTCAGTCTCACCCTCAGCGGCCAGGTCAGCTACAACCTGCGCGAGGATCTCGGCAACAGCCTGACGATCAGCGTTCCGTCGCACCAGTACGGGTGGGTGGCGCTGTCGGAGCTGGCGACGAAAGTGACCGGTGAGTGGACCTTCGACGCGAACGGGTTCCCGTGGAAGGCGCAGGACACCGTCACCGTTCCGCTGAAGAGTGACGACCAGGGCCGGTCCAGCATCTATCTGGCCCAGACCAGCCCGGACTTCACGACCTGCAACAGCTGAACCAGAAAGAGACCAGAACGAGGGGGGGCTCGCACGGTCGTGCGGGCCCTCTCTCGTGCCGCTCCCCGGTCCGCTGGTCGGGATCCCCGGGCAGCGCCACCGTCTGGTGCGGGACCGGGGCGCGGAGCCGGGTGGCGAGCTGCGGCGGGTGCACGAGGCGGTGCAGCGACACGATCAACCCACCATGGTCGCAGCTCTCTGCACGCCGGGTGGGGCGTTTGACCAGTAGCGATGAATAACCGACCCCACACGACCGCGGCATGACCGCGCTGACCGTCCCCGAGATCCAGCGCCTTCTCACCGTGATCACACGGCGAATACAACAGGTTCATGAAATGACTGTGCGTATCAGGCTGCGAGTCCGACGGCCGTATCAGATCGGTTACGCGCGCAACGCCTGCGACAGCGCGTCAACGGTCACGCCCACGATAGCCAGGAGCTGCGCCGGGCTCGCCCCGGCCCTGCTCATGACGGCGAGCGACTGGTTCACAGCCGCCGCGTGTACAGCGAAGGCCTCGGCGCCCTGGTCGGTCAGTCGGCCGGCCTTCAGTGCGGCGCGCAGGCGCAGGCGCTGGAAGCCGAGCGCCTGCTTGGCGTGCGCTGCGACGCTCGGACTCAGCACGGGAATTGCCATGGCTGACTGGGCAATCAGGCATCCATCAGGCAGTTCGGGATCGGCGATGCGCTCGAGGGTGACGTCGAAGAACGCACGAACAGCGGCAACGGGTTCCGAGGCTGCACACGACAGGGCGGCGTCGTACTTCTCGCCATAGCGCGCGGCGTAGAGATCCAGGCAGCGCAGGAAGAGCGTGTCCTTGTCGCCGAGGGAGGAGTAGATGGAACTGCGGTTCAGGCCGGTTGCCCGAGACAAATCATCCAATGAGGTATCGGCGTAGCCGTCGCGCCAGAACTGGATCATCGCGGCGTCGAGCGCCGTGTCCATGTCGAACTGCTTCTTGCCTGCCACGCGGCACTTCCTTGCCGATGCGTCGATGGTTCGGACTGTGTTGCGCACCATTCTATCTTGAACTAATCAGTTCAAGATGTGTTAGCCTTCAAAACCTGACACCGATGGAGGACCCCCGTGACCGGCCCGGCAACCAGCACTCCGCATGTCTCCGAAAGCAACCCCATCCGCGACCTGCCCCTGCAGCATCTGGCCGGATTCACTCACCGCTGGGTCGACGCGGACGGCGTCCGCCTTCATGCCGTCGAAGGCGGACGGCCGAGCGGCCCGGCCGTCGTCCTGCTCGCCGGATTCCCGCAGACCTGGTGGGCCTGGCGAAAGGTGATGCCCGGCCTCACTCACCGGTTCCGCGTCATCGCGATCGACTTGCCGGGTCAGGGCCACTCCGAGCGTCCGGAGCGCGGCTACGACACGCACGCGGTCGCCGCGCACGTCCACGCCGCCGTGAAGGCTCTCGGAGTGTCGACTTACTCCCTGGTCGCCCACGACATCGGCGCCTGGGTCGCTTTCTCCCTCGCCCTCAACTTCGAGAGTCACCTGCGCGGGGTCGCTCTGCTCGACGCCGGAATTCCCGGTATCACTCTCCTGGAGGCGATTCCCACCGACCCGGATCGAGCGTGGAAAACCTGGCATTTCGCGTTCCACATCGTGCCCGACTTGCCCGAGACGCTGCTTGCCGGCCGCGAACGCGAGTACGTCGGCTGGTTCCTGAAGGCGAAGGCCCTGTCTCCCGACACGTTCGACGACGCCGAGCTCGACCACTACGCGGCGGCCATCGCCGTCGACGGCGGCCTGCGCGCTTCCCTCGCGTACTACCGGGACGCCGCGGAGTCAGCGCGTAAGAACCGCGAGGCGCTCAAGCGGCGACACCTGACTGTGCCGATCCTCGGAGTCTCCAGCAGTCACGGCTCCGTTCCGGACATGGCCGCCTCCATCAGCCCTTGGGCCGACAACACCACCCGAATCATCGTGCCCGACGCTGGACACTTCATCCCCGACGAGCAGCCCGAAGCTATCGCTGCCGCGATAGCCGACTTCATCGCCGCCGACGACTGACACCCGTCGAACCTACCCGACCGCGCTGCCCAAGGCCGCGCGAAACTCAGACCACGAAGTCTGACTGCCGTACTGGCTGGGCAGGGGGCTATTCGCCCGGCAACCGGCGCCCCAAGATGCCAGCCGGCTCGTGGGCCACGCCGCGAGCGAGTAGTGGCTCACGCCCGCCTGGCGCTTCGATCAGCGCCTACAGGCGCGCCTCGTCCATGCGCTGACCAACCGGGCGCGGGGCGCCACGGGTCAGGCAGCACCGAGGAATGTGTCCCCCGCCTCGGTGTCGTCGGGCAGGCGGGTCAGGCGGACCGCCATGGAGGGACGGCCCGGCAGTTGCACGCGAACGCTGGTGCCCGCCGTCACGCCGACACGGTCGATCGTCATGGCCCACGTGTCGATCACGAGCGCGCCTTGCTCCCCGCCTCATCACGTCCGTACAGATCTGCGGATCACCGAGGCACGACTGTCGCCCGGGTCCCCGGCGTGGCGGGTCAGCCGCGTTCCGCGAACACCTTTACGGCCCACGGACCGAGTTCGACGATTGGTCGGCCTCGTAGGCGAGCCAGGAAATGCTCCTGGGGACCTAGGCCCTGATCACCGGCCAGGTGCCGGGGGTCGAGCGTGGATCCACACGCTGCCTGAGGTCGCGCCGGCCGACGTGGTCACCCGGGCCGACTTCGACCCGACCGCGGGAAAGGGCTTCCTGACGGTCACGGCTGCGACGACCGGGCAGAAACAGGTCGGCTGATGCGCCTGTCGCAGCACTGGTGCCGTGACAGGCGCCGCGCTCTCCCGTCAGGACAGGCAGCCCACGTGGGCGAGTGCCTGCTTGAGCAGGACTCCCTGGCCGCCCGGCATCTCGTTCTGCACCAGGGGCGACGCGGCCTCTTGCGGGCTGAACCAGACCAGGTCCAGGGCGTCCTGGCGGGGGCGGCAGTCACCGGTCACCGGGACGATGTAGGCAAGGGC
>NZ_JBIBKK010000044.1:0-55533 GCF_042959105.1 Streptomyces sp. NPDC007917 | reverse complement strand
TGTCCTGTGGGCCATGATCCGCGACGGAGCGTGTTACCAAGCCACATCGCCTGTTACGGCAGCAGCTTGACATCAGCATTGGGAAGCTCCTTGTCAGGTCAGAGCTGAACGCGCCTCTCGCGCGCACTGCAGGTCGATGGGCCGGGTGCGACGTCAGCCGGGCATCCGGTTGAATCTGCGGATCTGCTTGTCGAAGATCCCGGCAGGGACGAGGCGTCGCGCGGTGGTGATGCGTGAGGCGAGCGGTCCGGCGGTGTAGCGCAGCTTCGGCTTCGAGGCGGTGGCTGCCGTGACGATCTCCTTGGCGACGACGGCAGGGTCATCGCCGGTCTTCATTGCCGCAGCGACCACTTCGTCGAAGACACGCCGCCGCTCCGCATACAGCGGCAGCGGGGTGTCGGGCTGCGCGGCATTGGCGTCGAAGGCGGTCCGGGTGTAGCCGGGCTCGACGAGCAGGACGCGGACGCCGTGCTCGCGGACCTCGTGGTCCAGGGACTCGGAGTAGCCCTCGATGGCGTGCTTCGCGGCGACGTAGAGGGCCATGTAGGGCTGCGGGATGACGCCGAGGACGGACGAGAGGTTGACGATGCGTCCACGGCCCTGGGCGCGCATGTGCGGCAGGACGGCCTTCGTCATGCGGACGAGACCGAAGAAGTTGAGGTTGAAGAGGCTCTGGGCCTGGGCGACGGAGTTCTCCTCGGCGGCGCCGGCCGAGCCGAGACCGGCGTTGTTGACGAGGACGTCGATCCGTCCGAACCGTTTGATCACTTCCTGGACGGCGGCGGCGACGGATTCGTCACTGGTCACGTCGAGGTCGAGGAAGGTCACACCGGCGGGCGGGGTGAGTCCCAAGGTGTTCCGTCCAGTTCCGATCACCTCGAACCCGGCTGTGACGAAGGCGCGAGCGGTTGTGTTACCGATCCCCGATGACGCCCCCGTTACGAGTGCTACCGGCCGATGTGTCGCCATGACAGACTCCCCGCATCATTGAATTACGATCGTTTAACTTACGACCGTAAGGTTATAGCGGGACGGCGCGGATGGCAAGGAGCGGCTTCGGCGATCGCCGGAAACCTGCGGCTTGGTGCGGGAGGAGAGACCAGGGGGCGACGAATGCGGCAGGTCACCGATACGGCGGCGATCTCCTGGCGGAAGAACAGGCCGGTGAAGCAGTGGACCGCGCGATCGCGTCCGCCCTGCTGCGACTCCGGCACGCGCCGGCCGCGCCCTGGCGGTCGGCGACAGAACAGAGCGGTCGCCGGCGGCAGGGACAAGCCGACGGGACGTACGCGAACACTCCAACACCCTGCGTCCCGGTCCCGGTGGCCTTCACCCTGCGTCCCGGTCCCGGTGGCCTTGTGGACGGTGTGGTTCTGCTGTTGGAGCAGGTAGATCCTGGGAGTGCATCATGATCGTCATCCTTGGACTGATCATCTTGATCGCCGCGGTGGTGGTTGGCGTAGCCGGTGCTCTCACCAACAACGGCAGCGGGCATGAACTCACTGGCGGCTTCTCGGTATTCGGCCACGGCATGACCGGCTCCACCGGCGCGCTGTTCCTGTCCGGCATCGTCGTCGGAGCGGCGGCCCTGTTCGGGCTGTGGCTGGCGTGGGCCGGTGTACGCCACCGCCGTGGCAGCGTCTCGCGCCGTGAACCCAAGCAGTCCCCCGCGATACGGCCTCCACCAGGAGGGACCGCGACGACCTGGCCGGTCTACGCGAGCCCGCCCGCGGGGAGAACGCGAACGCGCGGGAGAACCCACCCCGCGGTGACCTGGCTCCGGCCCCGGATGGCCGTCGTCGGAGGAGACTGCACTTGTTCGGGCACCGGCCCGCCCCCCGGTAGGCCGCGCCACCGCACGCACAGAACGCTGACAGTCAGCGCTACGGGACAGTCCTCCCGTCAAACCCCCCAAGACAACTCACCCAGGGCGGCCACCCATGAGTTTCGCCAAGAAAATCGCGCACAGAGCCGAAGCAACGAAGGGCGGTGCCAAGAAGACGACCGGCCGCGCCACCGGTAGTCGGCGCCTGCAGGCGGAAGGCCGTGGAGACCAGACCAAGGGCAACCTCAAGCAGGCCGTGGCAAAGATCAAGGACGCCTTCAAACACTGACCCCGACCATGCCAACGCCGAGGGGTGTCGCGGTACGCGCCGTGCCAGTTCATGGCCGCGTCCCTGAGCTGTTCCTGGTCCGGCCAGGACACCGGGGTGATACCACGCATCGACGTCGTCCTCGTCTGCGGTCTGCGTGAGCGCGCACCAGGCGCCACGCCACAAGGAAGGATCAAGCATCATGCCGGGCGCTTCTGACCTGCGCGGACAGCAGCAGCACCCGGCATGAGCGAACATCCCCGATCAAGGTTTCGATCCCACCACCCCAGAGCGGGTGGCGCGGTTTCGAATCCTGCGGGGGATTCGAATCCGGCGGGGGACACAGCGCGTCAACCCCGACGGCCTGGCGTTTCTCTCCCCCAGGGAGGTGTTCTCTTCGGCCTCGGATCCGCTCCGGTGACCGCCGCACGAACGTCGTCACGCGTGGCGTCCGGCGGCCGGGCGGCGCGTGGCCGACCGACTCGGTGAACCGGCTCAGCGCCTCGCGCGCCACCTGGGACGCGATCTTCGCGACGAGCCGGTCGGCGGCAGTGGCCGCGCCACGCTCCCCGCGGGGATGCCCGGACGCCGATCAACTTCCCAGTCACCGCCGGGAACCGCGGCCGTGGAAGAGAGAGGTGTAAGGAAGAGGGTGAGAGGCCGGTGGAAACCGAGGCGTGGACGCGGGCAGGACGGCGCCAGCTCGACCTGGGCCAGCTGCTACCGCTCGGCGGGCCCGACGACGGGACGTGGATCACCGAGCAAGCGGCCGTCCGGGCCCTCGGGCGCGCTGCCGCCGAGATTCCCGGTGTCCGGCTGGAATCTCTGCGTATCGGGTCGGCACCGCTCGAGTCCGTGTCCGAGCCGGCCGTCCGTCCGCCGGCCAGCGCGCTACCGCCTGGCCCGCTCAGGATGGAAGCCGCCTTCACAGCATCCCTGGGGCAGCCGCTGCCCCACACCGCCGACCAGTTGAGGAGCGCACTGCTCAACGCGGCCGCTGAACGGCTCGGCCTGGCCACGATGACGGCTGACCTGCGCGTCACGGATCTCCATGCGGCCTCGGAGACAGGCATGGAGTCGCGGACCGCGACGAGGGCCATGAGGTCGGCGCCGGAAGCCCCGGCCACGCGAAGCGCGCCCCCGGTGACCGGAACAGGTTCCATGCGGGGGCCCGTCGGTGCGCCGGCGGACGTCGTGACGGGTGTTCCGGGTGTCGCCCGCCTCACCGCCGTGCTGGGAAGCCTCCCGGTCAAGGTGGAGGACCATGACGATCCACCCGGCCGGCACATCGAGATCCAACTCGCGGTCGCCCCGGACACCATCCCCTGGAAGTCGCCCGCGCGGTTCGGGAGGCCGTGGCCGCCGCAGCCACCACCGACACCCCCGGACCGGTCACTGCCGCCGTCCTCATCACGGAAACCGCGGCCTAGCCAGCCAGGCGTCAACGGCAGCTCGACGCGTTCGGCGTGATCCGATCCCATTTCTCCGGTCTCGCCCTCGGCACAGGGCACAGGGCACACCGCGGCCGCCGCCCGGCCCGAACGCCCAGACACCCTTCGGCCTTGCCCCTTCTACTGTCGGCGCCTCAGCGCTCTCCGGATCAGCAGGAAGGCCGCAAGGGCGATCAGGGCAATCCCCATGAAGATCACGAATGCCCCGACGATGAGCAGGAGCGTCCCAAGCAGAATCAAAATCGCCCCGATGATGAGAAGAAACATCGCGAGAACGGTCACGATCGCTTCCTGCCCCTCTCCGACTCTGACTCTTCCCGGCCCTCCCTCAAGCATATCCGGACAAATCTGCCAATCTGCCATGCAAGCGCGCGGATCACTTCATAAGCCCTGCCCTGTCACGTGTGAGACCTGCCTGGCAGGGAACCCGCATTCAGGCAAAGGGCCTACGCTGCCGCTGGCAGACGAACCAGACGTCTTCCTTGCTCCGCGGTGGCGCGATACGCGTCCCGCAGCGGAAGAAGCGCGTCCCTACCCGCGGCCCGGTCTCAGCGGCTTCCAAGGCAGCGCCGAGCCAACTGCCTCCTTCAGAGAGAGTTTCACCCCCATGACCAGACACACCACGGTCCGCCCCCCGCCCTCGGAGACGCCCGGCAGCGACTTCGCCCGACTGTCGAGAAAGATCGCTGATGCCGGCTTGCTGGGGCGCCGTCCCGGCTATTACGCACTGCGGATCACAGTGGTGGCCGGGCTCTACGTCGGTGGGTGGGCCGCCGTCGCGCTCATCGGCGACAGTTGGTGGACACTGGCGGTCGCCGCCTTCCTCGCCGTTGTCTTCGGCCAAGTCGCCCTGCTCGCCCATGACGCAGCCCACCGCCAGGTGTTCCGCCGACGCCGGGCCAGCGAGGTGTCCGGTCGGATCGCCGGTGTCGGAATCGGGATGGGCTACGGGTGGTGGCAGGACAAGCACACTCGCCACCACGCCAACCCCAACCATGAGGAACTCGACCCTGACCTCGACCCCGACCTGCTGGTCTGGTCCCAGGATCAGGCCCGGGCCGCCAAAGGGCTCCCCCGCCTGATCGGCCGCTGGCAGGCGTTCCTGTTCTTCCCACTCCTCACACTGGAGGGCTTCAACCTGCATGTGTCGAGCGTGAAGGCGCTGGCCAATCGGTCGCTCAAGCACCGAACGCTCGACGGCGCCCTGCTGTTCGCGCACTTCGCGGTCTACCTGACCGTTCTGCTCTGGCTCCTGCCGCCCGGGATGGCGATCGCCTTCCTCGCCGTCCACCAGGGCGTGTTCGGCGTCTATCTCGGCTCCCTCTTCGCGCCCAACCACAAGGGCATGCCGATTCTGAAAGGCGAAGACCGCCCGGACTTCCTCCGCCGCCAAGTGCTCACCTCACGCAACGTGCGCGGCGGCTGGTTCACCGACATCGCGCTGGGCGGGCTGAACCATCAGATCGAGCATCACCTGTTCCCCAGCATGCCCAGCCCCAACCTGCGCAAGGCCCGGGCCATCGTCCGGCGCTACTGCGAGGAACTAGGCGTGGCCTACCTGGAGGCCGGGCTGATCACCTCCTACCGGCAGGCCCTCACCAGCCTCCATCAGGCCGGAGCACCACTCCGGAGCGCCCGCCTTCCCGCCCCGGGACGCGCCGCAGCCACCGGCGGAAATGACCGGTGACCATGAGGCGTGCGGAACTGCGGTGCAGGCCCTTGGCGCAGTAGTCGCAGGTGTTGTCGCAGTACGTGAACGGGGCGACGACCAGGTCGCCGGTCTTGAGGCCGGACACGTCGGAGCCGGTCTCCTCCACCACGCCGAGGAACTCGTATCCCATCGGACGGCCGGTGCCAGCGGCGGGGCATGGACTTGTAGGGCCACAGGTCGCTGCCGCACACACACGACAGCACGCCCCGGACAGCGGGCATCGATGGATGCTGGATCCCCGGATTGGGACGGCCCTCGATCCGAACGTCTCCTGCGCCGTACATCACGGCTGCACGCACAGGGATCTCCTCTTGGTAGTGCCGACAGGCGCGTGCGCGTCGTCACCTACCTCGCCGACCCGGCCCCCTCGGCCGACCGTCGAAACTGCGGGCCGCGCCGTCCGCCCCGGCCGGGCGTAGCCTGGCAGGTGCCGAGAGCTTTCGGGCGCACGACTATGGCGGCGCCGCGATCGAGCGCCCGCGGCTCTTCTGGCACAGATCTTGGGGAGCAAACACGGAGTGTGATGATGTCGTCCGATGTCGAGGGCGATCACGAGTCTCCGCACCGGAACGGATCGTCAGGGCGGAGACGTGACCGGCCAGAACCCGAATGTCGCCAGTCCCGGCAGGCCGCTCAGCTCTGCAGCAAACGGTGGAAGAAGGACCGGTAGCGCCGTAGCGCCACGCGCAGATCTTCGGTCGCGACCTCTTCCCCGCGCCGCCACTGCTCCTCCAGCCGATGTTTGTGCTGCGAGAATGAGGTAGCCAGGGTCTGCATCACCTCGGCGACCAGCGTGTCGGCCGCGTGCACGGAATCCCGGAGGTCATCGACGAACCGGCTCTGGATCTCGTGCCACCTCTCCTGGTATTCCTCCACTTCCTTCTTCCGGAGGAGCGGCTCTCCTGCCTCTGCGGCGCCCTCCCCCGCAGCACCCTGCTCCGTCCCCGCCCCGGTCTCCGGCACGGTAGTGGTGATGGTTTCCGTATCCGCTTGCGCTGCCTCCTCCTCACCGCCAGGGGCGGTCATGGGGGTCGATTCTTCCTGCTCTGCGGCGGGTGCCGTCCCGCCGCCCGAGGGCCTCTGCTCAGCGGCCTCGGTTTCCTTTGGGCGCCTCTCCCCCGCGCTCTCCTGAGCAGGGGCGATGTCCTCGGTGGGCGGATTTTCCGCGCGCTCGTGCAGTTCGTCCTGGTCCATAATGTCGTCTCCTCCGTACGGGAACCGACCATCCGGCGGTCCCGAGGTGGACCCTCCTCTGGTGGGACCATCAGCAGACCGTCCCAGTGGGGCCTTTCACGCTCGCCGACCGCCGCCGGCCTCCAGCAGTTCGTCGAACAGCGTGCGGTAGTGCACCATCGCACTGCGCAGCTCCTCGGTACTCGCTTCGTCGCGGTCGCTTCGCGCGGTGATCTCGTGGGCGGCCCGGTAGTGTTCCAGCGTCTGACCGTGTTCGACGGACAAGTGCCTCAGTTGTTGATCAAAATCATCCGTGGGGTATCCGCACTCACTCATCAGCCGGGTGACCAGACGGTCCGCGTCGTCGACGGCTCTGTCGGGCCGGTCGACGAATTCCTCCTGCACTCTCATCCAGTCCTGGGCATAGCGGTCGTGGGCCGCGCCGGACAGCGGCTTGATCTCCAAGGCGTCGTGCTCGGTCTCCCTCTCTTTCAGCTCTCGCTCGGCCGCCAGCCGGCTGTCGCCCGACTCAACCGCCCGCTCGTACTCCGGGCCGAACCGCTCACGCAGGTGACGGCGGCGCATGGTGAGCCTCAAGCCGGTCGCGACGACGATCAGCACGAGCACCACGACGACGACAATGGCGATGAGGGTACCTGTTGACATCGGATCCTCCTTCAGCGAAACGACCCCATAAGCGAACAAATGCCCTAATTATCCGGATTTGAAACTCTCCTCATCGGCGCCTCGCCGGCATCACGTCGACATGAGCGGCCGGGAGCCACCCGCCACGGTCAGCGATCTGTCCAGCCGACACCGTTCACGCGGAGGTCTCCCCACGATGCCCTCCAGCTCTTCCGGACGGACGGACTCCATCCGCGCCTCTCCCGCCGTCGCTCCGTGACGGGACGGGCGCGCCGGATGCGCCCCGATGTGGTAAGAGATCTTGGCCTGTCCCAGCCCATGTCCGGGAGCTCGTGTCTCAGTTATTCCACCCACTCGCGCTGGGGCACTGCTCGCTCGATGCGGAGCCGCTGCACGAGCATAGGGAACTGGTAGTGCGTCGCCGCTGCGGCGAGGCGCTTTTGGAACCAGTCGACCGGGAGCCGCTGACTGAAGCCGTGCATGGCGGCCTCCTGGGCCAGGTCCAGGAGATGAGCGGTGTCGACGGCTCGGACAGTGCGGAAGGGGCGGGGCCATGTCAAGGTGATGCCACCTGTCCAGGTGACGACGGTCGCGGCGGGAGGCGACCGGTCTCATCGGCGTGATGTATGGCTGCTGCCGGGTCACCGCGGCCAGGGAGCGTCGAGGATGCGCTCGACCATGGAGGTGCGGCGAAAGCCGGGAACGAAGTGTTCCAGGACGTCCGCGTTGATGGTCCCGCATGTCGTGTCGGGACGGTCCTTCAGGCCCTCGACGAACACCTGCAGGAATTCCTTCTTGAATTCTCCGCGCGGATGAGCGGAGACGATCTCGTCCACCTGTTCGCTTGCGATCCGGTCCATCCCCCAGCCGACCGCCTCGGTCAGAACATCGTAGTTCGTGGCAGCGATCTCCTGGCCCATCCGGCCGGGAATCCCCGGGGTCGCGTGCAGGGCGATCGCCGTCCAGACCACCTCGGCGGCGCTCTCGGAGAACCCGCGCTCGAGCAGGAACTTCCGCGCGTGGTCGGCGCCGTCCAGTTCGAAACGCTGTTCCGTGTCGGAGAACGGGACCAGAAGGCCCGCGTCGTGGAACATCGCCGAGATGTAGAGCAGCTCGGGATCGGGCTGGAGACCCAGCTCACGCGCGCGCAGGAACCGAAGAGAAAGCACCCGGCCCAGGGCAACTGAGAAGGAGCGTTCAGTGACTCCCGATGAAGCCGCCAACGTCATCACGAGCTACTACTTCGCCCCGATGAAGGGCGAACGGTGGCACGTCACACCAGAACAGTTCGCACAGGCAGCCCAGAGCCGCTGGCCTGACTGCAGCACGCGCCTGATCGAAGACGATTCCGGAACGGCGCAGCGGACTCGGTTTGCCATGACATTCGAAGACGGAACTGAGCGCTCCGGAGAGTACAGTCTCCGTAGTGGATTGATCCTTAGCAGGTACGCAGCGTTGGACGCGGCCGAATTCGTCTCCTGGTTCCTCACCTTGCTTGACCCCGAAGTAAGTATCTTGTTCAACAACCGGGAAGCGATCGAACGCGGCGACTACGATGACCACGTACTGCAGCGCGCTATGGGACTGCGCCCAATGGCCGAAGCCTTGGCCACACATCTGGCCGAAGCGATCGGCGATGAGTAAGAGCCACTGACCACTCCTCCGCCAGACCTCGTCGTGCGGGCCGCGGAATGCCCAGGGGTATCGGCATAGGGTTTGGACACTGCGGATGCCGATAAATCATCCGCGCAGCTCAGACGGCGTGCTGGTACTGGTGGAGGACTCCTGAAGGGTGTCATTATTCCGATCAGGTTGCTGAGCTGGGCGTTCTCTGTCGATGGTGAGAAGCCGTCTCTCAACCGAACGTGATCGTTTGATTCTTGCTGGTCAGGCATGGTTTCGCTCGGGGTGAGGGAGGGATGCGGCGTCTTGTGTCCGCTTGATGGCCGAGGGGTGCGCGGTGGCGTCGGTGCTGGGAATGTTGGAGGAGCGGGAGGCGGCTGCCCGGGTGAGGGTGGAGGGTCTGCGGGAGGAAGCCGCGCGGCTGGCTGAGGTGCTGGAGGCTGCTGAGATCGAGCTGGACCGGCGGGTGATCGCGCGGGAGGAACTGGTCGAGGCACTGGCCGCCTCCGTGGCCGAGTCCACTGCCGTGACCGGGGCCGGGGCAGAGCAGGAAACGGCGCCGCCGGCCGTGCCGATGCCGGGCTCGACGGTGCCACCGTGGCGGGAGGGGCTGCCGGTGACCGTGCTGGCGCCGGACTACCGGCGGATTCTGGGTGTGCTGGATGAACGACGATCAGCGGGCAAGGGACCGGTGAAGGCCAAGGAGATCACGGTGGAGCTGGGCCTTGGGACGACGTCGGCGAAGGTCGAAGGGGTGCGGTCGAAGGCCAGACGTCTGGCGGAGCGCGGGTGGCTTCTCCTGGAGGCGTCGGGGGCATTCAGTGCCGGGCGGCGGCCCGTGGCCGTGCCAGACGCCTGCTCATCCGTGTAACCATCGACCACCGGATCATCGCCTCGCTGTTCTTCGGCAGCCTCTCGTAGTCCCGGGCCAGGCGGCGGGAGTTCATCAGCCACGCGAACGTGCGCTCTGCCACCCACCGCCTGGGCAGCACCACGAATCCCCGCGTATCGTCAGTGCGTTTGACAATCTCCAGGGTCAGCGCGAGTTTCTCTCGTGCCCGGTCGACGAGGGAGCCGGTGTAGCCGCCGTCGGCCCAGAGGAGGGTGATGTCGCGGTGCAGACGGCGCAGCCGGGCAAGCAGGCCCGCGGCGGCGTCCCGGTCACCGATGTTCGCGGCGGTGACCGCGACGGCCAGGAGCAGACCGAGCGTGTCGGTCACGATGTGCCGCTTGCGGCCCGGCACCTTCTTCCCGCCGTCGTATCCGCGTGAGGCGGCCGGTACCGAAGCCGCGGCCCGCACCGACTGGGCGTCGATGATCCCCGCGGTGGGCTCGGCCTCACGGCCCTCGTGCTCACGGACCTTTCCGCGCAGCCGGTCGTGGAACTCGGTGATCAGCCCGTGCTCGCGCCAGCGGCGGAAGAAGGCGTAGACCCGGCCCCAGGCGGGGAAGTCCGCGGGCATCGCCCGCCAGGAGATCCCGCCCGCGACCAGGTAGCGGATCGCGTCCAGCATCTGGCGGTGGCAGTAGCCCTCGGGCTGCCCGCCCCGTCCCTGGAGCCAGGCCGGCACTGGCAGCAACGGCCGGACGGCCGCCTGATGGCGATTCTTGGATTCGGCCAGGGCTACTCCTCGCCTCACTTGGTCCGGTTCTCAAGGGAGCAGGGAAGGCCAGTGAGTAACACACCAGCGGTGAGCCGGGGACGCCCGTTTGATCAGTGTCCGGGCCGCGGCGGCGGCCGCTCGATGTTCCACACCGGCGGCCCCGGTCCCGGCCTGCCAGACCGGGACCGGGGCCGCCTTCACGAACCTGCCCCGATTGTCCCTGGGCTGCGGGTGCCTCCGCTTCGCCATACCCGCCCCGGCTGATGCCTGTCAGACCAGCGTGCAGACAGCCCACGTGGACGAGTAGAGCGCGAACCGGACACTTGGACAGGCGCTTACCCAAGGATCCAGGCCCAATGACCTCAGTACAGCAGCCAGAGCCTGTAGTAGTCCGGGTTTGACGCGTCAACCGGGCACGGGTAGTCGATTGCAAAAGAATCGGGCCCCACCGTGGCTTCAACACCAGCGGCATAGCATTGGAGTTTCCAGTAGTAGCGGTCCATCTGGTGCCACGTGGCGCGTATCGAAGCCGGTGAAGACTCGGTTGATGCGGGCGCATTGGTTACTGCATCCGCAGCAGCCTTGGATGCGGGAGCGGCCTGGGCCGACATGCTCATGGTGCCCAGGGCAAGTGCCGTGCCAACTGTGGCGGCAGCCAGGGCATAGCGTCTCCGCATGGGTGCTCCTTTTCTCGGTTGATTTTTACTGCTTGGTGGACTGTTTGCTGTGCTGCTCCAGAATGCCGAGCTTGACAGCATGCAGTACTTGTCAGTCCGCGCAGGGCTGTTGACGATTCGCGCACACTCTTTAGCCCGCAGGTTCCTGAAGTCGCGTGGCGGCACTCCGTAGGCTGCACGGAACAGGCGGCTGAAGTGCGTCAAGTCGGTGAAGCCCCAGCGTAGGGCGATGGCCTGGATCGGGCGGGCGTGCAGACGGGGGTTGGCCAGGTCGCGGCGGCAGCGTTCCAGACGGCGGTGGCGTATCCAGGCCGCCGGCGACGCGCCGTCTTCGGCGAGCAGCTGCTGGAGATGGCGCAGGGAGATGTGGTGGGCGTCCGCGATCGCCTGGGGAGTCAAAGCCGGGTCGGCGAGATGCTGCTCGACGAACGCATTGATCCGGACCCGCAGGGCGCTCCGGCGGGCCTCCGGGGTCAGTGCCGCATCAGCTTCCAGACAGCGGGCGATGACGGATGCCAGGAGGTCCAGGGTGACCGAGGCGAGGGTGGGGATGTCGGCTGGGGTGAACTCGCCAGCACGTGCGTTGAGGTCGGTCAGCCAGCGGGTAAACACGCCGCCCATGCCATGGCGCCCGTTGATCGGGACAGCGAGCAGGTGCTGCGCCGTCTTCTCTGGCAGCGGCAACAGCCGGCGAGGACACTGCACGGTCAGTTGCGACCAGCTGTCCTGATGAGCGTACCGGTGGGCATGGTAGAGACGGCTGCTGTCCAGCACCACGAGGTCGCCGGTATGCAACACCGTGTCACCCCCATCCAGGGAGACGCCACCTTCCCCGCCGAGAACGTAGTTGATCAGGTACACCTCTGGGTCGGACTGCCGTACCAGCTTCGCTGTCCGCATGATCTCCAGATGCGGGAAGGCCAGCGAGGACACCTGTACCTCCCCCAGGTCCAGGTTGCGCATCTTGGCACGGAAGTCGTCCTGGTCGTTGCTGCGCATCAGATTGCGCATGTGCGACTGTGCGGTGGCTTCTTCCCACAGTGCGAACCGATCCGGCGCTTCCACGACGTCCGTGCTGAACTCCGTCACCAGCATTCCCAGCCCCCCTTAGCCGTTCCCTCGGCGGCTTCGAACGTGGCAGGGGAGGCCTACGCAGTCCAGCAGCACTTCAGCCATATGCCGGACTCCAAGGGGCCAAAGCCCAAGGATGTCGGTGGAGTACCGCAGGGTCTGAATACCGGCTTTCCGGCCAGTTCTCATCGCGGACACCAGCGACCACGAACGCGTACTCACCGCCCGGGTCGTCGAGCCGACACCGGACACCGGCGAGCCCACGGCCTGAGCATCACAGACACTGGTGTCTGAGCTAGGACCCCGGGGCGTCAAGGGCGCCTGCGGCGTCGCTCACGCGATGCTCCGCGCGCACACTGGGCCGGCCGCCAGGCCCCTGGTACTGGCTGGCTATCGGGCGGCCCCTCCGCTGTGGCGTCTCAGTGCAAGTCAGCACGGGTATACCTGGGGAATCAAGCCGAGCAACTCTGAGGCGGCGCCGATCATGGGGTGGCCGAATTCAAGGAGTGCCAACACGCCCACTCAGCGTCCGTCATGTCCGACGGATACCGGCGCACCCGGTCGGGATGGTCGGCCGCATTGCCGTACACGTGCGCGAGGCAGTCACACGATGGTGCAGCCGAGTTGAACTGGTCGGGCTCGGACGCGTACAACAACGACAACAGGGCCTCCGGCATTGCTCGGTTCGATTCGCATCCCCGAGCTACCGAGAGGCCCTGCCTTCATGCGCGTACCGCCGGAAGATCACCCCGGCGGGAAACCTGTTCGACCCACACATTCCATGATCGGTTGAGAGACGGCTTCTGAGGCAATCGGAGAGGCGTGGTGTGGTACTCGTTGAGCAGTCCACCGAGCACCTGCCGACGCCTGACCGCGGCAGCGGGCAGGGGGATGACGTTCGGGTCGTCGTCTGGGGCACGTAGGCCAAGGCTGCGGTGGGCCCGTCCCGTGTTGTAGTGCTCTGCGTACTGGTTGAGGACCGTACGCAGGTATCGTTCACCGGTGATCAGGAGTCGGTCGGTGCACTCGGCGCGGGCTGTACGTATCCATCGTTCGGCGAACGCGTTGGACCGGGGGCTTTGCGGCGCGTCGGGATGACGGCTGTGCCGTTGCCGACGAAGACGGCGTCGAACGCGGCGGTGAACTTGCTGTCCCGGTCGCGAATGAGAAACCGGAAGCACCCGGCTCTGTCGCCGAGGTCCATGAGCAGATTGCGGGCGAGTTGGCTGACCCATGCGCCGGTGGGGCGTGTGGGTGCCGGAAACGCTGTCAACCTATGCGACCTGCTTGTATTCGCGGATGAGACCACCAAGCCGATCACGCCGGGAGACCGATGTGGAGGCGCTGGCTGGCCGCGGTTCAGGTGTGATCAGCGGGTCTGGTGGCCGTTGGCCGAGGGACCGGTGTGGTCGGTGTCTGTTGTAGTGCTCTGCGTACTCATTGACGACGAGGCGGAGGTGGTTCTGGCCGGTGATCAGGATGCGGTCGGTGGCCTCGCGGCGACATGATCCGATCCAGCGTTCTGCGATTGAGTTCATCCGGGGTGCCTGGGGCAGTGTCGGGATGACCCGCACGCCGACCGCTTGGAAGACGGCGTCGAAGCTGTCGGTGAAGTACGCGCCGCGGTCCCGGATGAGGAACCTGATCGACTCCGCGCGGTCGCCGAGGTCCATAAGGTAGTTGCGTGCCTGCTGAGTTATCCACGGGCCGGTCGGGTGTCGGGTGATGCCGGCGATGTGTACCCGCCGGGTGCCGTGGTCGATGAAGAACAGCACGAACCAGCGCCGCAAGAAGGCGGTGTCGATGGGGAAGAGGTCGGTGGCCACGATCGCGGAGGCCTGGGCCTTGAGGAAGGTAGCCCAGGAGCGGTCCGTGCGCTGCGGCGACGGGTCGATCCCGGCCTCCTTCAGGATCGACCAGACGGTCGAGGCGGCGACTTTGCGTCCCAGGCCGAGGAGTTCTCCTTGGATGCGGCGGTATCCCCATGCGGGGTTCTCCCGCGCCAAACGCACGACCAACTGCCGCAGCGCCTCTGGTTTCGGTGGTCGACCGGGACGACGGGAGGGGTAGGTCCATTTCCAGGCGATGAGCCGTGCGTGCCAGCGCAGAACCGATCGCGGAGTGACCAGCAAGGCCACCTGGGTACGCCGTTCCTTGCTCACGATCCGGAGCAGAGCTGCCATGACGGCCCTGTCGCTCCAGGAGAACCGAGGCCGAGGCCGGTTGCGCTGCGCGATGGTGAGCTGATGCCGGAGCATCAAGATCTCGACATTTTTCGCCGCACTCGAGCGGGCCAGGAGGACAAGCCACCGGAACGTCTGGCAGGCGAGCAGGTAGATCAGCCGTATCACCACGCCCCGCATGTTGCCCCAGAACAGCCTGCAGCCACCCGAGCTCTGGCAAACTCGAACCAGCAGGTCAACCTGGGTGACATACTTTCCGGCACCCACAGGGTTGGGCGACCCGCCGATGGGTGTGGATCAGGATGGGGCGCCGGTCGGTGACCACCAGCGCGATCTACCTGCACGCCTGCAGTAACTGGAGATGCGCGCCCGGCTGGAGCTGGTGTCCGAGGATGTGTGGGAGCCAGCCGGGTACAGCGCGGACGGCTGGGCCCACAAGAGGTCGGCCCTTGTCGCCCGTTCCGAGGGCGGAGTCGCTCCGTCAGCTGCCCATTCCGAGCCGGGCGCCGCCGGCGACATCCAGGCTCAGGCCAGTCAGGTACCTGTTGGCCGGGTCGGTGAGGAAGGTGATGGTCGCCGCTACCTCCTCTGGCTCGGCGAATCGGCCCATCGGGATTTGAGCGGCCCGGGCCTGTCGGGCGCGCTGGTCTCCGTCGGGGTCGCTGCCGCCGGCGCGGGTGGCGAGCTGGTCCCACATGGCGGTGTTGACCGGGCCGGGGCACACGGCGTTGACCGACACGTTGTCCGGGCCGAGTTCCAGGGCGAGTGACCAGCAGATGTTCAGCACGGCCGCTTTGCTGGCGTTGTAGGGCACGTACGCGCGACGGGCCTCCTTCGCGGCGACCGAGGCCACCGCGACGATGGAGCCGGAGCGCTGGGCCTGCATGACAAGGCCGACTTCGCGCAGTACGGAGAAGGCACCCGTGGCGTTGATCGCCATCACCCGGGCGAATTCGGAGCTCGGGGTGGTGAGCAGGTGCGGTTCGTTGCCGAGAATGCCGGCGGCGTGCACCAGGACGTCGATCGTCCCGAACTCCGCCTTGATCGCGGTCACGGTGTCGTGCACCGCTTGCTCGTCGGTGACGTCCAGCTCGCGGAATTCCGCGAGCCATTTCGGGCGGCTGTCCGGTGCCGTGCGGTCGCAGCCGATGACCACCGTGCCCGCTGCGTGCAGTCGTTCAGCAGTGGCGGCTCCGATGCCTCCGCTGGACCCGGTGACAAGGGCGATCTGGGACGGGGCGGTCATGGGGTGTCCTCGGTGGCTTTCGTGGATTTTGTGGATGCAGCGCTGTGCTCGGTGTCGGATTCCGCAGCGGGTGGTGTGGTGGTGTGCGCGCCTGAGCGGCCCGTTTCCGGCAGGGTCAGATAGACGATGAGGCAGAGCAGCACGATGGCCGTCATGTATACCGCTACGCCCATGGGGTGGCCTGCGTCGATGAATGCGCTGGCGATGAGTGGGGCCGTTCCGCCGAGGGCTGCGATGACGATCTGGTGGGCGACACCGATGCCGGATACGCGAACGGCGGCGGGGAACAGTTCGGCCTGGATGGTCGGGTAGACCCCTTGCCAGATGGCCAGGACCACCCAGCCGGAGACGGTCACCGTCACGTAGACGCCGAATCCGGGTTGCTGCAGCAGGAGCAGCAGCGGATAGAAGAGCACCACCATGCCGATGGCCCCGATGATGGGGAAGGGCTTGCGCCGGCCGATGCGGTCGGACAGGAAGCCGCACAGTGGCACGATGATCACCAGCAGGCCCAGTCCGATGGTGTTGCCGGCCAAGGCGGAGTCCAGGTCACGGCCGGTGGTCAGGTGCGCGTAGGTGGGCAGGAAGGTGGCCCACGTGTAGTAGGCGACGGCCGGGGCGGACAGAGCCGCGGTCTGCAGCAGTGCCTTGGGGTGCCTGCGCAGCAGTTCCCGCAGTCGCAGGTTCTCGGGTTGTCGGCGGGCGGCGGCCTCTTCGGCGGCCTCGAACTCCGGGGATTCGTCGGCGCGCGAGCGCAGCAGCAGACCGACGATGCCGAGGAGGCCGCCGATGGCGAACGGGATGCGCCAGCCCCACGTCTCCAGGTCATGGGTGTTCAGGGTCGAGGTGACAATCGCCCCCATGCCGGTGGCGGCCAGCGTCGCCAGGCCGCTGGCCACATTCGACAACGAGCCGAACAGGCCGCGCCGGTCGGTCGAGCCGTTCTCCACCATGTAGGCGATGGCGCTCTGCATCTCGCTGCCGGCCGAGATGCCCTGCAGTACGCGGGCGAGCAGGAACAGCAGCGGTGCCGCGTATCCGATGGCGGAGAACGGCGGGGTGAGCGCGAGGATCAGGCTGCCCGCGGCCATGCCGCCGATGGTGGTGGCCAGGACGACGCGGCGGCCGTATCGGTCTGCCAGGGGGGAGATGATGATGCCGCTCAGCGGCCGCACCACGAACCCGACTGCGTAGGTCAGCAGGGCGCCGATCAGCGACATCGCCGGGCTGTTTCCGGGGAAGATCTGGCTGGAGAAGACGGCGGCCAGGAGGCCGTAGATGTACCAGTCGTACCACTCGATGAAGTGGCCGACAGTACCGGCCAGGATGTTCAGCCGCCTTACGCGGGGTGGGGTGGCCGGTTTGGCCGTTGCGGAGGGGAATTCCGGTGAGGTTATTCTTGGTGCGTTCGCCATTGAGCGCTCCTCAGTGCAGTGAGGGATGGGATCTGTGCGAACAGTCGTCGGGTCATGGCACCGCGGACCGGGTTGTGACGGTCGACGACGTCGGCGGTTCGGAAAGCCTTCTTCGAGAGGGGACGCCGCCGGCGCCAGCTCCGTGAGGGGCCGTTCGAGGCTCGCGGAGGGTCAGCGCGTCGCGTGGCTGGACCAGGTGCGGCCCTCCTGCTCCTTCACGGGCAGACCGGCGGCCTGCAGGATGTCGTCGAGGAGCGCCTGTGTGCGGGCGGCTTCCCGCCCTGACGTCAGCGGCGCTCCACGGTCTCGTACGCGGTCGAGGAAGTGGTGAACGGCGGCGGCGAACCCGAAGGTGTTCGTCGCCGTGGCCCAGCCGAATGCCTCGGGGCTCATCGAGCGCACCGTGCTCGCACCGTCCCGGGTGAGGGTCACCGTGTCCGGAGCCACCACCTCGGCCGAGCGCTCGGCGCCGTAGGCATCCAGTTTTTCGGCCCACGCACCAGCGGTCCGTGCCGCCATCAGGACACCGGTGCCGCCGCCGGCGAACCGGACCAGGGCGGAGACGCCGTCCTCCTGCCAGGGGTCGTCACCGGCGGCGTGGGCGGAGACGTCGACCGGTTCGCCCGGGCAGAACCAGCGCAGCAGATCCACCATGTGGATGGCGTTCTCGAAGGTCGCGCGGTACTCGCTGCCGCGGCGGTTCTTCTGCGCGACGCAGAAGGCGGCACCGGCGTCCCCGAACTGGTCACGAGCGGCGACGTAGGTCGGCGCGAACCTGCGATTGAAGCCGACCATCAGCACGCGGTCACGCTCGTCGGCGAGGTCGGCGAGCCGCTCCGCGTCACTGGTCGCGGTCGCGAGGGGCTTTTCGCAGAAGACATCCACATCCGCCTCCAGCGCGCTGCTCACGCCGGTGACATGCTCTGACCTCGGGGTCAACACGAACAGGGCGTCCAAGTCACGTTCGAGTGCCTGCTCGACGGTCGGGACCGCCGTGGAGAACCCCCAGCGGCGGACCAGTTCGGAGGGGTCCTCGCGCCGGGACACCAGGACATCGAGGATGACGTCGTCCCGTGCTGCCAGGGTGGGCAGCTGCGCGATGTGTGCGATGTTCCCGGCGCCGACCACTCCGACACGCAGCGGCGGCCGGTTCATCGGGAGACCTCCGCGGGTGCGAGTCCGGCGGCCTCTTCGAGGAGTGAGCGCAGCGCGCGGGCGGACCGCGTGAAGCCCTCCGCCGGGGACGGGAGGTCCTGCGGGTGCCACCGGTACTCGTATTCGAGGCTGAGGACGTCGTCGTATCCGTGCTGCTTGACCGCCTGCAGGATGTCCGCCCAGGGCACGATGCCCTCGCCGACGACGCGGGAGCGCACCGCCCGCTCGTCCGCCTTCACCCGGGCCGTCTCAGAGGCGACGAAGGGTGCGTTCGGATCGGTGAAGACGAGGTCCTTCACGTGGACGTGCCCGATCAGGTCGCCCTGCTCCCGCAGTGCTTCCGGCCATGCCTCGTCGTGGGTGAAGGTGAGGTTCGCCTGGTCGTAGAGCACTCGGACGGCAGGTGAGTCCACCTCGCGTATCAGCCGGGCGGTCTCCTTCGCCGATTGCGTCATGGTTCCGAAGTGGTTCTCCACGCACAGGAGTACTCCGGCGTCGGCGGCGAGCGGCGCCAGCTCCGAAAGCCCCGATTGCAGGCGCTCCCAGTGTGCGGCGTGATCGGTTCGATCCGCTCCCCAGGAACCCGCGTACACGCGGATCCGGGTGGCGCCCACGCGATGGGCGCAGTCGATGGCCGACCGCAGTTCATCGAGCGCGGCGAGTCGCTGCGCCGGGTCCTCGTGGTTGAGCCCCGTGGTGTACGGAGCGAGACCCACCACCGCTACGCCGAGATCGTCCGCTACGCGGGCCGCCTCGGCAGCGGCGGCATCGTCCCCGATCGGCAGTCCGCTGCGGTAGTCGTTCTGGTAGATGACCTCCGCTCCGTCCAGACCGGCGGAGGCGAAGAGTTCCAGCGCCTCGGGGAGGGTCTGTTCCGGTGTGCCGAGGGTGTGGCCAATGATCCGCACTACAGGTCCTTTTCGGTTCGGGAGGGGGCAGTCCAGTCGGCAGGCCCGATCAGCGGTGGCGGGTTGTGGACGCGGGAGCGGTCGACCAGTTCGATCAACAGGCCCCAGGGCGCCCGGAGGTAGGTCCACCGGTTGCCCGCGACGCGCGGGCTGTCCAGGCCGACCTCCTTGGTTCCGCCCAGCACACGGGCGCCGTGCGAGCGGAGATGCTCGACGGCGGTGTCGACGTCCGCCACGGTGAAGCACAGGTGGTGGCCGCCGGCATCGCAGTGGCGCGGGTAGTCGCGGCGCTGGTCCGTGCTCCACCACTGGAACAGCTCCACGTTGAGGTTTGGCGGCATGCGCAGCATGGCGAGTTCCAGATGGGCATCGGCCGGGACCTCGAAATGCGCGGGCATGAAGTCGGCGTCGGGCCCCCGCGTCGAGCGGTAGAGCTCCTCGGCTCCGAAGGCGTCCGTGAAGAAGGTGACCGCTTCGCCGAGGTCGGGCACCGTGAAGGCGACATGGTCGACGTGTTGGAACCCTGCGGGCAGGCTCATCGGGGCACCTCCGCGGTCGACTCACGGACCAGCAGGTCCGGGGCCAGAACGACATGGCTCGTCTCCCCGTCCTTGAGGAGTTTCTCGGCGAGGTCGATGGCGATCACTCCCATGTCGGCGATGGGCTGGCGGACGGTGGTCAGCCGTGGGTTGAACCGGGCGCCGAACTCCAGGCCGTCGAAGCCCATCACCGACACCTCGTCCGGGACGGAAACACCGCGCACACCAAGAGCGGAGATGAGGGCGAAGGCGACCATGTCATTGGCCGCGATGATTGCTGTCGGGCGCTCTTCGCGTGTCATGTCCACCAGACGCTGGGCGGCCCGCTCACCCACGTCGGGCCCGGTGCCTCCGTCCAGGACCATCGTCGGCATGTCCAGTTCCGCGGCCAGCCCCTCGTAGGCGGCCAGGCGGTCCCTGGACGTGTACGCCCCGGAGATGCCGGACACGTAGGCGATGCGCCGGTGCCCCAGGCCGCGCAGATGGTCCACGGCGAGTGCGATGCCCTCGGCGCTGTCCACCGTCACGGTCGGCACCTGTGCCTGTTCGACACGGTCGACGACGACGACCTTGCTGCCGAGCGCGACGTTCTGCAGCTCGTCGAGGTCCACGGTGGTCGACGGCGCGACGATCCCGAAGGGCGCGTACATCTCCTGCAGCGATGTCAGATACGCGTTGGTCTGGGCCACCTCGCCGCCGGTCACGCACAACACCAACTGGTAACCCCGGTCGGCCGCCGCGGCCGCCATGGTCCTCGCCAGCTCACCGTAGAAGGGGTTGGTGATGTCCGGGATGATCAGCGGAACAAGCTTGCTTGCACGGCGGCGCAGGGCTTGCGCCAGCGGGTTCACCCGGTAGCCGAGACTCCTCGCCACCTCCAGGACGTGCTTCCGGGTTTCGGCATTCACGGCTTCCGGCCGGGAGAAGGCGCGGGAAACCGTGGAACGATGCACGCCCGCTCGGGCGGCGACGTCGTCGATGCTCACCTCAGCCATGGCTGACCTCCACAGACGCAATGGGAGACCGCTTGTACGCGGCCCAGATGAGCCTCATTGTGTCGGCAAGGTCGGCCAGGGTAGGCAGCCCGGCGAAGCCGTCCGTCCAGGTGTCAGCCACCTGTCGAACGAACACCTCGTACAGCGGGTCGCTGTCCACGTCGATGGCGCTCGACTCGGTGACACCGTCCGACGCACGCGTGAAGGAGACGTCGCCGGAGGTACCCACGTCGACGTATCCCCCCTCGCCGGCGCTGGTGTAGGAGCAGTACC
The DNA here is from genome assembly GCF_042959105.1 of Streptomyces sp. NPDC007917. Taxonomy (NCBI): domain Bacteria; kingdom Bacillati; phylum Actinomycetota; class Actinomycetes; order Kitasatosporales; family Streptomycetaceae; genus Streptomyces; species Streptomyces sp. NPDC007917. Next base: position 34,771 of record NZ_JBIBKK010000044.1, on the reverse strand, counting down.
GCTTCGTGGGACTCGACGGGAAGGCATAGCCGACCTCGATGATGGCCTCGCTGCCGTCGTCGCCCGCGAACACCAGCGTGGCGTGATCCTCAACGGCCTCGCCGTGCAGGCTCGCGGAAAGGTTGGCGGCCACAAGCTCCACGCGCCGGGCCCGGCTCCGATGTAGGAAGAGGTCGATGAAGTGCGGCGCCAGGTTCACCAGACACCCCCCACCCGAGCGCGCGGGCTCGAGCATCCATGAGCAGCCTGCCGCGTGATAGCGCTCCGGTGGGCCGGCCACGAAGCTCGCCCGTTGGTACGTCGGCGCGCCGGCCAGGGACAGCGCGTGATCCACGGGGCCGCCACGCTGAACGAAGGGGACTGTCACCGCCACCCCTGCCGAGGCGGCCGCATCCCGGATCCGCTCCACATCCTCGGGCCCCGTGCCACCCGGCTTCTCCACCACGAAGGGAATGCCGCGCTCGACCAGGTCCAGGCAGGTGTCCACCATGCGGTCGTGCGGCCCGAAGACGTAGGCCAAGTCCAACGGCCCGGCGTCCAGAGCCTCCCCGATTTCCCCGCAGACGGGCGCGTCGAGGCGCCGGGCGATGTCCGTGACCCCGTCGGGCTCCTCGTCCTGGACCAGCACGACATCGTGAGTGTCCGCCCAGGCGCTGACATACAGGGGTACGTGCCAGTGGCGGGCGCCTAGAACTGCCGTTCGCGGACGTCTCACGACGCGCCTCCTCACTTTCGGTATGGAGCAACTTCTGCCGATTGGCCCCTCTGAGATCGGCCGCTGCAATCGATCGCTGAGATCGGTTGCATTACCGAAACAGAGGGTCCTAAGCTCTGTCAACACCCCCCGACAACGGATTTCCTTGAGGTGACTCGATGCGCAAGCTGCGCACGCTGAATGCCATCTGCGACACCGGGACGGTGCTGATCGTGCGCCTGCCCACCGCAGAGGCGTCGTAAGAAGTGGCCTGCGAGGCCATCGCTGGAGGGATACGAGCGGTCGAGGTGACGCTCACCACGCCGGGTGCCCTGGACGTGATTCGCCGGCTGAGCGCGGAGTACCCCGAGGCCGAGATCGGCGCCGACAGCGTACTCGACGCGACATCCGCGTACGCCAGCATCCAGGCCGGAGCGCGCTTCCTGGTCAGCCCCCAGGTCGATTCCGGCATGCTGGAAACCGCCGGCCGATACCAGGCCGTCAGCATCTCCGGAGCCGCAACACCCACGGAGATCGTCCAGGCGGCCACGGCAGGAGCCGATCTCGTCAAGCTGTTCCCCTCCTCGGTCCTCAACCGCGACTACGCCCGTGCAGTACTCGAGCCCCTCGGCCACATTCCCCTGGTCCCGGCTGGGGGCGTCTCCCCGGACAACGTGGACGAGTGGTTCAATGCCGGAGTCGCGGCGGTCGGCGTCGGAAGCTTCATCACCAAGGCGGCGCAGCGAGAAGACACAGAGCAGCACCCGGTCCGCGCGGCGGCCCGGACATTCCTCGAGGCGGTGGCCGATGCCCGCGCCTGACCCGCTGGCCCCCACGTCCGGGACACCACCGGTATTCGTCGCGATCGGCCCCGCGGGCTCGGGAAAGTCTCATGTCGCACGTGAGCTCGCACGCCGGCTCCGCGCGGTCTACCTCGACAAGGACTCCCTGGCCGGCGACCTCGTGGACGCCGCACTCGAACTGGCCGGCCGGCGGGCCGGAGGCCGTGAAGACGACCCGACCCACATCGAACGGTTGATGCCGGCCGAGTACAAGGCGCTGTTCGCCACAGCGGCCGACAACCTGCGGCTGGGCCTCCCCATCGTCCTGGACGCGCCTTTCGCGGCGTACCTCGGCAACCCCGACTTCTTGACTGTCTCCGCCGACCGGGCCTCCTGGCCGGCGGGAACACCTGTCGTCGTGGTCGAGGTGCGGGCCTCCGCGGAGACCGTTCGTACGAGACTGACGCAACGAGGTCTGCCACGAGACCGGGCCAAGCTGGCCGACTGGCCCGCATTCTGGCAACGGCTCGGGGTCCAGGACTGCGCCTGGTCCGGAGCCCGGCACATCGTCGTGGACAACGACGCCCAACCGAATCTCGACGCTGTCGTGCGGCTCGCGGGCAATATCGGGCAGGGACCCCTTCCCGCCTTCTACTGAGACATCGCTGCGCGAGTGTCATTTGACGGGTCCGATGCGCCGAGCATGCCGGAAAATCGGCCTCACCCCCGAGACACAGCTCAAGACCAAGGCTCTCCGCGGGACCAACGTCAAACGGCGCTGTCACCCGCCTCCGGCACCGCCCCTCTCGGCCTGGCCTTGTGCGATGGCGATCTCGGCGACGCGGTGGAGAGCTCTCCGGTACGCCGTCGCGTTGCCCGGTTCCTTCTGCCAGGTGCGGATGCTGATGGTGGCGGAGTGCAGTGAGCCGAGAGGGATCCCGAGGTAGAGGGCCGCGGAGCGGCGGGAGCGGCCGGTGGCCGTCTGGACGAGGCGGATGGCCGCGTCCCTGCGCAGTTGCGGTCTCGGTGCGTCGAGTTCGTCGAGCGGAACGGCCCAGTGTTCGGGCAGGGGCGTGGAGATGGTGCGTGGGTCGAGTCGGCCACGGTGGGTGGCGGGCTGTGGGAAGAGGGCGGGCGGGCCAGCGGCCTTGCGGGGGAAACGGACACTGCTGCGGATCACCGCGGTCATGGCAGGTGAGCAGTGCTGGGCGTGATGACGCAGACGGATGTGGGCGGTGCTGGTCGAGGGCAGGGCGGACAGGAGGCGCGCGAGGGTCTGGTGTCCGGACGGGTCGTCGAGGATGGCCACGGTGATGGCCATCAGGTCTGCAGCCGCGAGCGGGTCTGCGGGCGGGTGTCCGAAGGTCCGGGCCACCCGCCCGTCGCCCAGCGCCGTCGTGCGTTCCGGGCGCGGGCGGCGCAGAGCCTCGACGTGCGCAGCGACCGTGTCCATCGGCCCGAACTCGGCAATGAGTTCGCCAGCCATGGGCCAGGTTCCGCGTACGGCTGAGACGGTCGCGCGAACATCGTTGAAGAACCACTGGGCGGACACGTGCTGCCCCAGGCTCGTCACCTCGTGATCGGCCCCGGCGGCGGCATCGGCGAGCCGCTGATGCGCGTGTGCCATGGCCGACGTGGGCCGTACGAGCGGTCCGGCGGGCTGGTCGAGCGCCTGGCCGCAGACGGCAGCTCGGCCGGTGCCGGGCCGGTGGCGACAGCGGATGGGGTGCAGGCGCTGTGCCGGGGCGGGGACGAGCTGTGTGGGGCGCCATCGTCCGTCGGCGCGGTAACCGTTGGAGAAGGCCAGCGCGTGGCAGGCGGGGCATCGCCAGGCCAGGATTCGGTTGTGTCGCTCGCACAGGAAGGTGCGTGGGAGGCTCCAGGCCGTCCCAGATGGGACCGCCGGGGAGGTCGGCGGTGTCACGCGGGCAGTCGGGGCAGTAGCGGCTGAAGGCGGTAAGAACCCAGCCGTCGTTGGCCATGGTGACGGGGCTCTGGTGCCGTCCCAGGTAGTCGATGCGCAGCGGCGTGTAGCCAGCGGCCTGTCCGGCGAGGGTGAGCGCGTGGACCTCGGCGGGGTGGAGGCGGCAGACGTCGGCGATGTGCCGGGCCTGGGCGTCTTCGAGGCGGACCATGTGGCGGGCGGGAAAGGTGGAGCCGGTGACAAGGCCGCAGAGGCGGCCGAGGTCCAGTGGTGGGAGGGCGAGTCGGTGGGCCAGGCGCGGGAGGTAGCCGGGCAGCAGCTCGCCCGGTGCCGGGTCAAGGCTTCGGGGCAGCGGGGTGGTGGTCATGCGGTTGCCGGGGTGGGACCGCGGTCGTCGAAGGCGCCGTTGCGCCGCCGGCGCGGTCGGGCGGGCACGGCGGGGATCTCGCCCGCTTGGGCGTCGCGGCCAGCGTCTGTGAGGGTGAGGGGAAGGCTGTCGAGGAGGGGCTCGGTCAGGCGCTCGGTACCGCTGGCGATCGCCTCGGTGCAGCCGTCCTCGATGAGACGTTCCAGCAGGCCGACGACGCCGTTGGTGCGGGCGTAGAGGTATTCGGGCATCGTGCGGCCGGTGATCCCAGGGCGGGCCTTGAGCAGCCGCAGGTGGCTCTCAAATCCGTGCAATCGGTCGGTTGAGGTGCTGTAGCCCAGTCCGGGACGATGCCGCTGACCGGCCCGCCAAGAAAACCGCCTCACGGGCACCATCGCTGCCAGCGGAGGAACCAGACCGTGCGCCGACACGGGCACCACAACTTGGGTGCCACTAGTACTGCAACGGTGTCTGTTCTGAGTGCTGGGCAGTTTTCAGGGGCTGTGTCCGCGTCGCTTGTAGTGACTGACTCGGGCTTGGTGCTGGCGTCGTCGGCGCCATGTCGACCAGTGCAGGATGTGGTCGATCGAGGTGGGGCGGCGGCCGGTGAGACGGGTGATCAGGCGTCGGATCTCGGCGAGGCTCAGCTGGATGAGCTGGGAGGATCCGTTTCTGCTTTCTCCGTGTCCAGCTGTCGGGCCCGCAGGACGGTGAGGCAGGCGTGGGCGGCCATGGCGAGGGTCATGTGGCGGTGCCAGCCTGGATAGCGGCGGACCTGGTAGTCGTCCAGGCCGCACTCCTGCTTCGCGGTCTGGAAGCACTCCTCCACCGCCCATCGGCTGCCCGCGATGCGGATCAGCTGATCCAGGGTGGTGTCGGCGGGGCAGTAGGCGATGTAGTAGGAGATCTCCTCGGGCCTGTTCACGCTGCGGCGGGCGATCACCCAGTGCCGGCGGTCTTCGCGGTGCCAGGGCCTCACCTCGACGCGGGCCCAGTCGTAGATCCGCCGGCCATGGGCTCCCTCACCGCAGGAACGGCGCTTCCACTTCTGCCGTGGCAGGCCGGGGAACAGGTCATGGACGGGGTGGTCGAGTGCCCAGCGGGTGACGACGGTGTCGTGCCGGGTGGTGGCCATGACGTGGAAGACGTCGGCCTGCTCGAGTTCGAAGCGCCAGCCCTTGCTGAAGCCGTAGGCGGCATCCGCGGTCACCCAGCCGAACGGGATCCGGTCCGCGATCGCCCTTCGGACCATCGCCTTGGCCATGACGACCTTCGTCTCGAAAGCGATCTCGTCACCGATGCCGGCCCGGCGGCAGCGTTCCCGGTCGTCAGTCCACGAGGCGGGCAGATACAGCCGCCGGTCGATCAGCGTGCGTACGCGGCCGGTGGCATAAGCGAGGAAGACGCCGATCTGGCAGTTCTCCGTACGGCCCGCGGTGCCCGAATACTGCCGCTGCACCCCTGCCGAGCGTGTGCCCTTCTTCAGGAAGCCGGTGTCGTCGACGATGAGCACCGCCTCCCGGTCACCAAGGTTGTCGACCACGTAACGGCGCACGTCGTCGAGGACCTCGTCGGCGTCCCACTCGATCCGGTTCAGCATCCGCTGGATACGGTCCGGCCCGCCATGGCCTGCTTCCTCGGCCAGCGTCCAGCCGTTCTTGCGCTGCAACGGAGCGATCAGCCCCCGTATATAGGCCAACGCTGACTCCCGCGGCTCCGACCGGCTGAACCGGTGCACGAACCGCCGGTGCACCGCTTCCAATGCCTGGTCCAAGGCCGGGGTGTTCCAGGGCCTGATGGACGCGCTGATCGCCGAGGCCGCGTCCCGTGGGCAGGTCGGGCTTGAGCTGGTCAGTGTGGATTCCACAATTGTCCGGGCTCATCACGAGTCAGCCGGTCTGGCGATCGCCGGGGAGACGTTGGACGCTTTGGAGCAGGCCCTGACCGAGGAAAAGAGGGCTCTGCTGGACGATCAGCCGCCGGTACTGCGAGTGGTACGGCGCAGGCCACACCCGGTGCGGACGGCCAGGACCGGTCGCCGGGTGCGGATCGTGCCGCCGCACGGCGACGCCGCAAGGCCCGCGCTGCGGCAGCCGGGCTCGGCCGGTCCCGAGGCAGGCTGAGCAGCAAAAGTCCATGCCGCGGTCGACGCACGCGGGCTGCCGCTGGCGTTCGTGCTGACCCCCGGTCAGGCTGCTGACGATATCGCCGGCCGGCACCACCTGGCCCCGGCCGCCGCCGAGGCGTTCGCGCGTGTCTTCCGGCTGCCCCTGGCCCGGCACGCCAGGGAGCAGACCGCGATACTCCTGGAGATGATCGCCGATGACCGCGCCCTGCGCCGCCACCCGCGCGAGGTGCTCGCGGCGGCCATGTGCGACATGGCCGCCGCGAAGACACCCCGGGGCGCGTTCGCCGTGGGCGGCGCGGGCGTACTCGTACGGCTCCGGCGCGTGCCGGCTCCGCGGCGTCGCCCCCATCCGATGCTGTCGGCCTCGATGGCCGTCGCGGTGACGGCGGTTCCGGTGCTCCCTTTCCTGGTCGGCTGCCCCTCGATCGTCGGATAGCTCCCTGGGCCCGGCCCGGGGGCGGCGGACGATGCCAGGGACCGCCCGCCGCCCCGTTTCCCCTCTGTGGCCCCGTCAGGCCGCCGCGGGCTGCGTCCGGGGAGAGGACACCGCCGCGAGGCGGCCGGTGCGGTGCAGCCCGTACAGCGCGGCGGCACAGGCCAGGCCCAGCGCGAGCAGCGCGCACCACGGCAGCGCGGACATCCCCGCCGCCCGGGCCGCGTCCAGCGCGGCGCCGGTGAGCAGGTTGCCGAGGGTGATGCCGACCCCGCAGATGGTGTTGTACAGCCCGTAGTGGGTGGCCACGAGCCGGTCACCCGAGAGCCGGACGATGGTGTCCATCTCGAACGGGTAGGCGATCATCGTCCCCAGGGCGAGCAACAGCGCCGAGAGCGCGGGCGGAACGGCCGCGAGCAGCCAACGGCCCGCGCCGCCCTCCGGTTCGGGAACGGCGGTCGCCGACAGCAGCGGCACGAACGCCACGCCCATGATGAGCAGCCCCCAGGCCAGCGCCCGCCCCGGCTCCATCCGCGCCTTGCACCAGGCCGTGACCTTCGTCTGCCCGAGGATGGTGCTCAGGCCCGAGACGGCGAACAGCAACGCCACCGCCGCGGTCCCGGCCTCGCCCTGGCCGCCGAGGCGGCGCACCTCCAGCGGCAGGGCCAGATAGACCTGGAACGACAGCACATACGAGCCGATCATGGCGGCGGAGAAGAGCAGAAACGGCCGGTTGGCCACCACATCCCGCCACTGCGACCACACGCTCTCGCGCGCGGCGTCCCGGCCGCCGTCCTTGGCGTCGTCGGCCCGGCGGGACGGCAGCGCGCGGATCTGAACCACGCTGAGCACGGCGAAGACCGCGGCGGCCACAAGACAGGTGACGCGGAAGTCGATGCCGGTCAATACCATGCCCACCAGCGGGCCGAGCAGGATTCCGGTTTGGTAGAAGACATTGAACAGCGCGAACGCCTCCACCCGGCGCTCCCCCGCGTCGGCCGCGACATACGCCCGTACGGCGGGGTTGAACAGCGCTCCGGCGAGCCCGGTGGCCGCCGACGCGGCGAGCAGCGCGGGCAGGGAGTCCACGAGCCCGAGGGCCGCGAACCCGGCGGTGCGCAGCACGCATCCGGCGACGATCAGCGGCTTGTAGCCGAACCGGTCCGCCAGGGTGCCGCCGACCAGGAACATGCCCTGCTGGCTGAAGTTGCGCACCCCCAGGATCAGCCCGACCAGCCAGCCGGCCAGTCCGAGGGTTCCTGACAGATGGGCGGCCAGGTAGGGCATGAGCATGTAGAAGCCCAGGTTGATGGTGAACTGGTTCACCATCAGCAGCCGGACGCTGCGCTCGTAGGAGCGCACCTGCGTGAGCAGCGCCTTCACCGGCCCTCCTCCTCGTCTGCGTCCTCGGTGGCGGCGTCGTCGCGGGAGAGGGGGTCGACCACGGTGGTGCACCGGGTCCAGCGGGTCGCCTCCTTCTCGTCGAGGTGGCCGATCACCTCCGGTTCGGGTGCCGGAGGCGCGTCGAGCAGACCGTGGGCGGCGCAGTAGTCGTCGTCGTAGACCGTCCCCAGGTAGCGCTGGGGGCCGTCGGGGAAGATCGCCACGATGCGGGTGTCCGCGGGGCTGGTCCGGGCGAGCCAGCCGGCCACCAGGGCGACCGCTCCGACGCTCCATCCGCCGGTGGCGTAGTGGGACGCGGCCAGCTGACGGCAGGTCCACACCGCCTCCGCCGGGGCCACCCAGTGCACTTCGGAGAACTGGTCGTAGGCGACGTTGCGGGGGTAGATGCTGGATCCCAGTCCGCGCATCAGACGGGGCCTGGCAGGCTGGCCGAAGATCGTCGAGCCGGTGGTGTCGACCCCGATGACCTTCAGCTCGGGGTAGAGCTGGCGCAGGACCCGGGAGACGCCCGCGGAGTGGCCACCGGTGCCAACGCTGCACACCAGGGTGTCGATGTGGCCGAGTTCGCCGGCCAGTTCCAGCGCGAGTGGGGTGTAGGCGGCGACGTTGTCGGGGTTGTTGTACTGGTCCGGACACCATGAGCCCGGGTGTTGGTCCCGCAGGCGCTGGACGCGGTCGCGGCGGGCCTGCTGCCAGCCGCCGGTGGGGTGGGGCTCGGAGACGACGTTGACCTGGGCGCCGTACGCGGTCAGCAGCCGGGTCATGGACAGCTCCAGTCCCGGATCGGTGACCAGGGTGACCGGGTGGCCGTAGACCATGCCGGCCAGGGCGAGGCCCAGTCCGAGGGTGCCGCTGGTGGACTCGATGATCCGGCCGCCGGGCCGCAGTTCGCCACGGGCCCGGGCCCGTTCGACCATGTGCAGCCCGGGGCGGTCCTTGATACCGCCCGGGTTGAAGCCCTCCAGCTTGGCCCAGAAGCCGCGGCCGGCCGGGGCGAGGGGCTCGGACACCCGCAGCAGGGGGGTGTTGCCGACCAGCCCGGAAAGGGCGGACCTGGCGGTGAGCGAACCGGTGTCGGTGGTGGTAGAGGATTGCATCTTGTGTTTTCTCCGCAGAGCGTGAAAAGTGTCGGGTCGTCTTTGACCGCGTCACGGCCGGGGCCGCGGCGGGCTTCCCGATCCGGGGAGCCCGCTCGCGTGCGGCGGCGGGACGGCGGTGGCGGGTATGGCCTAGATGCGCCACCGGCAGACGACGGCGAGTCTGGACATCCCGGACCGCGCTCGGCTACGCCGTTCCTCCCGGGGCCGTATCGCCGCGCGGAACGCCGCCCTGGTCGGTGCCGGGAATACGCCGGCAGTCGGCGTCAGGTCGCGGAACGGCGCCGGTGGCCGCGGCGTGAACAGGCCGGTGAGGCCGAGGGGAGCGCAGGATTCGGTGCTGCGCGCCGCCTCAGGAGCGTCCGAGTCCCCGCGGGACGCCGCCGCGGGCGACCCGGAGGTGTTCTGCGCCGTGGCGCGCGGGTGGGCCGACTCGTTGTGTGGGCCGAGGCAGTCGAAAGGGGTCAGTAGCAACCCGCACAACAGGAGCGCGACAACACCGCGATACCACGACGAGTCCGGTAAAAGGGCATGGCGGGCGTGGGAGTGGAACGGCAACAGTTCCTCCGCATGACACACCGACCCCGCCCTACGGGAGGGCATGGGCAGTGAGCAGGAGTGGGCATGGGGGGGGCGACGCCCGGACCTTCTCGGATCAGCACCCTTGAGCGGCGCGCCACCGGAGGTCGGAGAGCCGTGAGCCGAAGGCGCCGGACAAGGGCGGCGTATACGTGGCATACACCGGCCGGCCGACGGTACGGCGGAGCCTAGATCCGCAGGACCGCGCGGACAGCGGAGTCTTGGAACGGGCACCTGGCCCAGGACGTCGGTGCCCGGCCGGTCGCCTCGAGCGGCGCGATCAGGAGAGCCGACTCCCGGCCGAGCGACGCCGGGCAGGGAGCCGCCACTCCGGAACCGTGCTGTGGCTGGGCGACCAGACACTCGTGCGCCGGATGGGGAGAGCCGTGGTGGCCGTCGTGGTGGTCCCGCATCGCGAGCCCGCCGTCAGAAGTCTTCTCAGCGGCGGCGAATGCCGTCATGACAGCGTCGCCCTGACCCACGGAAACGCCGGGGCCCGCCGCGATGGAGGCGAGGTGCCTCGTCACGCCCTCCGGGCTCACGCCATGCGCGTACACCAGCCCGAACAGGAGCGCGGCCACCCACAGCAGACGCAGCGGGCGCCCCGAGGGGCGGAACCGCGACATAACGGAGGGCGACCAGGCCGTAACCATGCCGTGACCCTAGCACCGTTGCGGGAGCGCCCGGGAAACACCCCTGAAACATCGCGCCAACCTGCCCGCGCGGCACACAGAATCGGTCACATACGGCTGGCGCAGGCCATCCGGAGCACATCCGCACCGCGGCGCGGAGGGGATGCCCTCGCCGCGCGGATCGCCGAACGAGCGGGGGCGGAGCAGGTATTCAGGCCCGCCGCCCCCAGGACGGGGAGCCCGAGCGGCAGCCTCCACGGAAACGGCGACTCGACGCGGGCCGGACCGTCGCAGAGGTGTGCCATGGACTCACAGCAGCCACCGTCACCGCCCGAGACACGGTGATCAGAAGGCTGGATTCCGCCCCATCGATCCACGGACACCCCGAGCACGCCGAACTCCCGCCCGGACACCGGACCGCGGTGGCCACCAGGGGCGTGGAGCGCACAGACGAGCGCACGGGCCACGGCGAACAGCGCCAGGCCCAGAAGGATCCCCGCCAGAGGGCCGCACTTCCCCGGCCCTTTCACCACACCCCGGAACATGGGGGCGGTAGTAGCCAATTGAGCAAGCTATGCACGCATTATTCACTTTTGAGTTAATTCTCGCCGGCGCCGGGCATGTGGGTGCCGGGAATTATGTCACTCGGGCTGACCTGCTGGTTCGGATCTGCCAGACCTCAGCAGGCCGCGAGCCGTTCTGAGGCAGCATGCCGATCGTGGTGATACGGCTGATCTACCTGCTCGCCTGCCAGACCTTCCGATGGCTTGCCCTGCTCGCCCGCTCGGATGTTTCGAAGGACACAGAGATCTTGATGCTCCGGCATCAACTGGCTATCGCACGATGCGCCCAGCCACGGCCGCGCTTTCCTGGAGCGACACTCCTCGGTCGGTCCTGCGCTGGCACGCACGACTCATGGCCTGGAAGTGGACTTACTCCTCCCGTTGTCCGGGCCGACTACCGAAACCAGAGGCCCTGCGGCAACTGGTCGTGCGTCTGGCGCGGGAGAACCCGGGATGGGGATACCGCCGCGTCCGCGGAGAGCTCGTCGGCCTGGGGCACAACGTCGCTGCCTCGACCGTGTGGTCGATCCTGAAGGAGGCCGGGATCGACCCGTCGCCGCAGCCGCACGGACCGCTCCTGGGCCACCTTTCTCAAAGACCAGGCCTCCGCGATCGTAGCCACCGACCTGTTCCACATCGATACAGTCTTCCTGCGGCGCTGGTTCGTGCTGTTCTTCATCAACCCCGGCACCCGGCGGGTGCACATCGCCGGCATCACCCGGCACCCGACCGGCCCCTGGATCACCCAGCAAGCCCGCAACTACCTCATGGACCTCGGCGACCATGCCGAGTCGGTCAGATTCCTCATCCGGGATCGCGGCGCATACTTCACCGACAACTTCGACGCCGTCTCCGATCCGACGCGTCCTGCGCCTGAAGGGTGTCAATATTCCAATCAGGCTGCTGAGCTGGGCGTTTTCTGTAGATGGTGAGGCGGTCGGGGTGGCGTGGTGTGGTACTCGTTGAGCAGTCCGCCGAGTATCTGCGTGCGCCTGACCGTGGCGGCGGGCAGGGGGATCATGTTCGGGTCGTCGTCTGGGGCACGTAGGTCGAGGCTGCGGTGGGCTCGTCCGGAGTTGTCGTGCTCGGCGTACGTGGTGAGGACCGTACGTAGTTGTCGTTCGCCGGTGATGAGGAGTCGGTCGGTGCACTCGGCGCGGGCTGTGCGTATCCATCGTTCGGCGAACGCGTTGGACCGGGGGCTTTGCGGCAGTGTCGGGATGACGGCTGTGCCATTGCCGGCGAAGACGGCGTCGAATGCGGTGGTGAACTTGCTGTCCCGGTCTCGAATGAGGAACCGGAAGCGCCCGGCTCTGCCCTTGAGGTCCATGAGCAGATTGCGGGCGAGCTGGGTAACCCATGCGCCGGTCGGGTGGGCGGTGACGCCCAGGACGTGAACGCGCCGGGTGGCAATCTCCATGACGAAGAAGACGTAGAGACGTTTGAGGAAGACGGTCTCCACGTGCATGAAGTCACAGGCGAGCAGCGTGTGGGCCTGTGAACGGAGGAAAGAGCGCCAGGTCTGCTGGGATGCGCGCTGCGGTGCGGGCGGTAGACCGGAGCGGCGCAGGACGCGTCGGATCGTGGCGGCGGCAACCCTATGGCCGAGCCGTCGGAGCTCACCCTGGATTCTGACGTACCCCCAGGTCGGGTTCTCTCGCGCCAGGCGCTGGATGAGCGCCGCAGTCTCTTCCGACAGCGGTGGCCGGCCGGGGCCGGTTGGGGGTTGGCGCCACTTCCAGCGCACCAGACGGCGGTGCCAGTTCAGCAGGGTGCCCGGGGTGACCAGCCGATGACGGCGTAAGACAGGTGGCAACTGGCGGGCGAGAGCGGAGAGCACGGCACGATCGGCCCATGACAGCTGCGGGCGCTCGATCTGCCGACGAAGCACGGCGACCTCATGGCGAAGCGCGAGGATCTCGGCGCTGTTCGCGGCGGTCGATCGGCCCAGCAGGAGGAGGCAGCCCAACAGTCGACAGAAGATCAGGTAGAGCAGTCGCAGACCCACAATCAGCGATCATGCCCATACTTGGACGATCACAAATCCCCCAGTCGGGTCGATCCTGTGCGGCATGCTCCGGTACGTTTTCCCAGGTCACGCTGAAGCGCAATCAGCCGAGTAAAGGAGTCCACAACTTTCGGCCTCTGCGCCGCAAGTTGGATGGGAGCTGGCATCATGACCGGGCGTCGCATATGTCCAGTGTACGCCTAGGACGCCCGCGGGCACCCGCCTCTGGGAACATCGACACCGCTGGTTTCCCAGACGGCAGAGAGAGCGGACCTGGCGGCGCGCTCTTCCGAGCCGCTCTTCGACCGAAAGCGCCACTTCCAGCACCTCTACAAGTGCCAGCCCTACCGGCGGGACCAGGCCGCCAGCTCAGTCCTTCATCGGCGTTCCCCACCAGCCACGACATCATCCCGGTGGAGGCGCCGCATGCGCAGTCCACGTGCAACCGCCTGGCCGGACCACCCCATCGCCGGACTCCCCCAAGAACGGCTCAGGCACCAACCCCATCCTCGACAAGGCTCACCAACGGATACGTAAGTCCCGCTACATGAAGCCGTAGGTCAGCGTAGCGGCCTTGTTTGAAAGCCCACAGGGCCGCGGCTGTGTGCGGGGAAGCCTCAGCGACCGGTTTCCCCGCTGCGGCGCTCGATGAAGATCACGTCGCGCCAGACGCCGTGATGGCAGCCGATGCGTTCGCGGGTTCCGACGATACGGAAACCGGCGCGGGTATGGAGGGCCAGGCTCGCGGCATTCTCGGGGAAGATGCCGCTCTGGATCGTCCACACACCCGCCTCCTCCGCGGAGCGGATCAGAGCCTGCAGCAACGCTGCGCCGATACCGCGCCCGCGTGCTTCGGGGTGAACGTATACGGAGTGCTCGATCACTCCCGCATACACCGGACGGGACGAGATCGCCCCGGCGGCCGTCCACCCCAGGACACGGCCGGCAACTGGATCCAGGGCGACGAAGCGGTGCCCGGGCAGCTTGGAGCGAGCGAACGCGGCCCAATCAGGTGCCGCCGTCTCGAAAGTCGCGTCGCCCTCGTCGATACCGAGCTGGTAGATGGCCAGCACTTCGGTGGCGTGACAGGACCGCATCGGCTCGATTTGTACGTCGGTCCGTACGTGGGCCTCGGCATCACTAGTCATCTCGAACAAAGACTCCTCGTCTGACGCGACTGACGGCGTGCTGCGGATGAGCGCCGTTGTATCCGGAAGCTGCACGGGATGCTGCCACCCAGCGTGGTCGCGGATGGTTGTGCCAGGTTTCGGGCTCGATGCTGACAGAACCGGATCACTTGTGCCGTCTTGACGCCCATCTGGTGCATCTCTACCGTCTCGGAGTGGCATCGGCAAACTTCGATACCACTGACCGTCATCACGGTGGAAGGGGGGACGTACGCCCATGGCCAGCAGCGATCATGCAGAGTCGACGGGCGCGCCGCCTCCGGAAGCCGGCACGGGCAGCGTTCAACGATCCTTATCGGACTTACCGGACCACAGCGTCGGCGGCCATTCGCTCGCCTCGACCATCGCTGTGGGCTTCGGTATCGGCACCGTGTTGTGCGTGCTGAACGTTCTTGTGCTGTTCAGGACCGGCACGTCCTTCGGCGGCTCGGCGCTCGTCGCGCTGCTGGGCGCGTGGCTGTTGCGGCTGCTCGGCCGACTGACCTGGCAGCATCTGTTCATCGTCTTCTCGCTCGCCACCAGTGGTTACGTCGCTACCGCGGCGCTGGACACCGGCATCGGCACGGTCATGCTCCAAACCGGCCGTACACCGGCGTGGGTGCTGCTGGTGGTCCTGGCCGCCACGGCGAACGTCATCGGTGTGCTGCTCGGTATGGCCATCGCCCGAGGCTTTGTCTTCACTGAGCGGTTGCCCTTCCCTACGCTGCGGCCCGCGATCACTCTCATGCAGGCCCTGACGCGGTCGGGCGGCGCCGAGGCCAGGAGCTTAGGCCGCGTCCTGCCTGTGGCGGCCGCCGCCGCAGGGGCTGTGGCGGTTGTGACCGATGTGACAGGACACGACACCACGCCCGGAGTGCCGGGGGCGTCTTTCCTGTCTCTGGCGCTGTCCCCGCTGCTGTTCGGCCTGGGATTCCTCATCGGGCCCCGAGCCTGTCTGTGGCTTGCGGCGGGCTCCGCCTACTCGATGGTGGTGTGGTTCGTACGAGAGCGTGCCGACTCGTCGCCGATCTCCTACGACCGGCACCTGACGTATCCCTGGGTGCTGGCGTGCGGTGTCGGCCTGATCTTGGGCTACTCCGTGATGTCGCTGGTGCGGGTGCGTGCTCCGCTGGCTGCCGCGCTGACGAAGGGCGTCCGCCCGGTCCTCGCTTCCCCTTCCGGCCGACGGGGGGCCATGGCTTCGGCAGTGGCCCTGCTTGCCGCAGTGGCCGCGCTGGCCGCCGTGTGGGGAGCGGTGGTGTTCGAGACGGTCGGATTCGTGTTGCTCGGCATGGTGCTGGTGCTGGTGTTCGGCCTCTTCCTCAACCGCGCCGGAGGCGAAATCGGAATCGCCCCGCTGGCCCCGGTCCTCTACCTGAGCGTCGCGTTGCTCGCCGCGCTCGGTCTCGGGCCGACGACCGCTGTGCTCGCCGCCGCGACGATATGCAGCACCGCCATCGCCTCGGTCTATTACACGTACGCGGTGAAAGTGGCCGACACCGCCCCCGACGGCGAGACCGTCCCGGCCCGGCGGATCGTGTGGACGCAGGCCCTGGGCGGAGTGGTGGGCGCGCTGCTCGGCATCAGCGTTATCTACGTGCTCATCCACCTCGGGCTCATCGGCGGGCATAGCTTCCCGGCCCCCATTGCCCAGGCACTGGGCTTCATCGATTCGACGGTCCGGGACTCCGCGGACTACTCGGGAGCGATGGGGCTCGCTCTGGCCGTCGGCGGCCCCGTCGGGGCGGTGCTGTCGTTCTTCGGCAAGGTGATGCCCACCATGATCGGGCTGGGCGTCCTGCTGCCGCCCGCATACTCCCTGACGATCGGGCTCGGGGGCCTTGCGCGCCAACTCGCCATACGTGGCCACGCGGAGCGGCAGAGCACGGTCGAAGCTGTGGCATCGGGGCTGATCATCGGCGAGGGCGTCGTCATGGTCGCCGTACTGACTGTCAGAGCGTTTCTCGAATAGCACGCCAACAGGACTTCCTCCGCTGTCGGCGGAGGATGCGAGGGCACGGCAGAGACCGAAAGGGAAGGAGGTGAAGTCCGATGATGGAGATCGCGAACATCGAGAACGCGGAGGTTGAGGAGCAGCAGCCCGACTGCTGCACCGCACTGCGCGGCCGCAAGAACCTCGACGTCCAGGCCAACGTGATGGTGGCCGACCCCGAGGGGTGCGACTGACCCCGGGGAACCCGTACGGCCTGCACAACGCACTGCCCACCGGAACGCACCGGTACCGGTTACTCATCCTGCCGTGCTCTCATCCCCAGACGTCTTGGGAGAAGTGCCATGCGAGTCAGTGCAAACACCGTGGAATTCAAGGTGGGCCTCCCGCCCGGCCTGGTCGGTCCTGAGTACCTGGCCGAGGACGGCAAAGTCAGCGTCCTGGCCGACGCGGTCTCCGGGAGCATGGATCTTGTCAGCCGAGCCGAGTTGGAGGCTCTGGACCGTCTGCGGAACGGTACCGCCACCGACGAGGATCGCCAGACCATCGCCGTCTTCCAGGCCCGCGGCTACGCCTACGAGTCCGAGGAATCCGAGCGGACGGCCTATCAGGGCCTGGTGGACGGATACTTCCAGGCGATCCAGGAAGCGCCGTTCCAGTTCATGTTCATCCCGTCCTTCGTGTGCAACCTCGCCTGTGACTACTGCTTCGAGGGCGAACTGACCACGAAGAGCCCGCGGATGACGGAGAAGATGATCGAGGCGGCTTTCGACTCGATCCCGATAATCCAGGAACTGCACGAGAACTCCGGACCGCCCTACATCACGTTGTTCGGCGGCGAGCCTCTGCTGGACAACCCGTACCAGCACTGGGCTGTGGAGGAGATCCTGCGGCGCGCTTATGACCGCGGCTACCCGTCCACCGCGATCTCCAACGGCGTAGACCTCGACAAGTACGTCCCCCTGCTGAAGCGTTACGGCTGCAACGAGGTCCAGGTGAGCCTCGACGGCACCCCCGAGGTGCACGACCAGCGGCGGGTCTTCCGCAACGGCAAGCCCACCTTCCACCGCATCGAGCGGAGCATCGACGCCGCCCTGGATGCCGGGGTCCGGGTGCTCATCCGCCTCCTGGTGGACCGCGACAGCATCGACAACATGCCCCAGTTCGCCGAGTTCGCCAGGGCCAAAGGCTGGATCGGCCATCCCCTGATGACCCTGTTCTACGGATTCACGAAGCAGACCACGTTTCTGTACGTCACCCCGGACCACCCGGAGGAGAAGCGCCAGAGGATGGTGCGCGGTGACGTCAAAGCCGGCCTGCGGGATGCCTTCTACGCCATGCTCGAAGCGAACCCCCTGGTCGACGCGCTGCTCCGCCCCGACCCGGCTCGCATCCGGTCGGCCGTTATGGAAGGCGACCGCGTGCATCCGAACCTCCAAGGGTGCAGCGCGGGCACCAGCGTCATCGCCTTCGACCCCCACGGCAAGCTTTACGGCTGCCCGGAGACCGTAGGCCGCCCGCAGCACGCCTGCGGCGAGTACGCACCCGAGTTCCGCTACTCCCACGGCTACCGGGAGCCATGGCGGCACCGGCACGTCGACACCGTCCCGATGTGCCGGGACTGCAACGTCAAGCTGTTCTGCGGAGGCGGCGGCTGCCCGATCAAGGCATGGGCGGCGAGCGGCGGTGACTTCGCCACCTGCTACTGCCCCAAGGTCGAGACCATCAAGACCAACGTCGAACGCGAACTGGCCTACCTGCTCCCCATGGCGCTGCGCCGCAGGAGCCAGACGAAGAAGGCCGACGACAGGAGTGACAGCACATGGCAGCAGATGGCACAGGCGGGTTCGTTCCCCTGGATGAGCTGAGAATAGGCGCCCCCACCTCTACGGAGTTACCGGTGGAGACCGCCGTCAAGGAACGGTACGACACCCTGGCGCAGGCCGGAGCCAGCACACTGTGCTGCGCGCCCCAGACGATCTACACGCCCGAAGAACTGGCTGACATTCCGCAGTGGGTTCTGGACCTGTCCAGCGGCTGCGGCACGCCGCTCGGTGGTGTCGACCTGCGCCCTGGGCAGACGATCGCCGACTTCGGCTGCGGCGCAGGTCTGGATCTGATTCTCGCGGCCCGACGCGTCGGCCCCGAGGGGCGGGTGATCGGCATCGACGGCTCGATGAGCATGGTCCGCACGGCCCGCAAGGCGGCCAAGGAGGCCGGCCTGACCAACATCGATGTACGGGTCGGCGACATCCGCCGCCCGCCGCTGCGCCCCGACAGCGTGGACGTTCTGTTCAGCAACTGCGTACTCGGCATGTTTCCGGACAAGACCGATGTGCTGCGCGCGATCGCCACAGCCCTGCGGCCGGGCAGCGGGTTCGCGGTGATCTCCGACGTGGTGTACCTCGACGACGTTCCCGAGGACGCCGCGGACAGCACGACCGCCGATGCCGAGGACTACGCGCGGTGTGTGGTGGGGCTGACCGCCGACCAGTACCGGGAGTTGGTGTCCGCTGCCGGTTTCGAACACGTCGAGATCAGCGACGACGGGCCGGTGTCCTACCGCGACGGCGCCCGTGTCGCCAGTGCGACGATACGGGCCTACCGCGGCCAGCCGCCCGAGACCCCGTGCTGCTGAACCCGTTCGCCGCCGCAGGACTGCGCGGCCCCGAGTACGCCGAGCTCCGCGCCGAACGGAGCCGGCTGCTGAGCGCGGTCTGGCGCGGCGGGGCACTCGAGGGCATCAACTGGACGCTGGACGAGGGCGGATGCGCCCGCGTGCTGGGGCCGGGCGGATCCTCGTTCGTCTCGTACACCGACGGAGACCCTGCCACGGCCCTGCGCCAGGCGCGGCACCGATCCCAGAGCCTCGCAGCCGCTCCCACCCGGCCGGCCGAGCGGGAACCGGTGCGAGCCGCCTACCGCACGGAAGCGACCGAGCCGGTCGCCGACATCGCCCTCGATGAACAGGTCGGCCTGCTGGCGGCCTACCACGCGCGGGCCCTCGCCGCACACCCCGCGATCACCGGGGCACTCGTGTACTACCGGCACACGCACAGCACGGTGGATCTGGTGACCAGCGACGGCAGCGAACTCAGCTGGACCAGAGGCGACATGACCTTGCAGATCACGGTGTACGCGGGCGACGGTGGCGGGCGCGGGGTGGGTTCTGTGTCGGTCGGCAGCGCAGGGGACTTCGCGGCGGTACGAGGCATGGAAGAGCGGATCGACCAGGCCGCCGCCACCGCCGTCGAACTGTCCCGCGCGCCCGCCCTGAAGTCCGGTACGTACGACGTCGTCTGCGACGGTGCGCTGGCCGCCATCTGGGCCCACGAGACGGTCGGCCACCTCGCGGAAGCCGACCACCAACTGGGCGACCCGGACATGGTCGAGGCGATGAAGCCAGGTCGGCAGGTGGGCCCCGCCGAGCTGACGATCACGGACGCGGCCGGCCCACCTACGGCGCGCGGCCACGTGCCGTTCGACGACGAGGGGACTCCGGCTCGGAACGTCACGATCATCGGGAAGGGCGTCCTGGAGACCTCCCGGCTGCACGACCGAAGGACCGCCGCGGCGTTCGGGGAAAGCCCTACCGGGAACGCGCGCGCCCTGGACTTCCGCCATCCGCCGCTGCCGCGCCTGCGGACGACCTGCATAGAGGCGGGCCCCGACGCTCTCGCGGACATGATCGGCGGAATCCGGGGACGGGGCCTGCTGGCCTGCGGATTCCTGGGAGGCCAGACCGACCGCCTCGGGTACGTGTTCATGCCCGCTACGTGCCGACTGGTCGAGGACGGCGAGGTCAAGGGCCTGGTGCGCGGAGCGACGCTCTCCGGTGACGTGCTGGACAGCCTGGGCAGGGTGGACGCGGTCGGACAGGAGGTCTGGCGCGGGGACACCTCGGCGAGCTGCGGCAAGCAGGGCCAGTGGCCACTGCCGGTGTCCTCCTGGGCCCCGGCCATCAGACTCCGGGGGCTGCGTGTCGAGACAGGGTGACACCCACACCGGGCGAGCAGACTCGGCACTCTCCCACGCCGTCCAGGAGATCCGCGCCGCCGCCTCATCCCGGGTCCAGTTCTGGGAGCTGGTGGCGCTCGACCGGCGCGAGACTGTGGTGGAAGTGGCCAGCGGCGAGCCCGACGTGGTCCGTTCCGGCCAAGAGCTCACGGCCTGCCTGCGCCTCGTCGTGGACGGAAGACTGGGAACCGCCACCACGACCCGCCCCACGCGGGTGGCCGAATTGATCAACGCCGCCCTGGAATGCGCCGCGTTTGGCCCACCGGTCCCCGCCCTGGCCGACCCACCAGACCTTCCGCACACGGGTCGTGCCCGCCACCCGGAGCATCCCCCCGACGAGGAGATCGTCGCCGGCACCCGCGCGCTGGCGAACCAACTGGCCGGACTGCAGCACCGCACCGGGCTCCTCTTGCACGGCGCCATCTCACGGGTGGATGAGACTGTGCACGTGGCCACGGAGCACGGCGGCACAGTCGAGACGACCGGCCGGTGGGCAGTCAGCGGCGTCGCGGAGGCCCAGCAAGTCGGACGCCTGCAGACGAGCTGGACTTCGTGGACGCGCGCCCCCTCAGTCCCGGACCAGGTCGCCGACTGGCTTTCCCAGGCAGGCGGCTGGCAGAAACTGCCCCATGAAACCTGGCCGTCCGGTCCACAGCCGATGGTGCTGCTCGCCCCCCACGCCGTGCACACCCTGCTCTCCCCGCTGGTCTCCTCGCTGAGCGGCACGGCCATCGCCATGGGCCGCTCCTTCGTCACCGACCAGTCGGACGGCGAACGGATCCTCGACCCCCGCGTGAGCCTGCTCGACGGGACCTACGGAACCGACGGGTACGAAGCGGGTGGTGCAGACGGCCTGCCATGTCCCTCGGTCGACGACGAGGGTGTTCTCTGCAGTCCCCTCACGCTGATAGAGGCCGGTGTGCCGTGCGGCCGGTACCACACCCGCCACAGCGCGGCGGCCACCGGAAACACCCGCCCCACCGGGCACGGCTTCCGCGGCAACGCCCTGCGTCGCAAACCAGCCCAGCCGGTGTCCGCAGTGCTCAACAACGCCTACCTGCACGCCAAGCGGGAGTTGCTAGCCCCTGCTGCTGGGCTGCTGGCCGCCATGGACCACGGCGTGGTGATCGAGTCCCTGCTCGGCGGTGTGCAGAAGGGCCGCCTCTCCCCGATCGTGGAGGCCCCGGTCCGGCAGGGCTTCGTGGTGCGGCACGGACACGTCGTGGCCCGATTACGCGGCGGTGTCCTGCGGATGGACCTACGTGATGCGCTCGGCTCCAGCCTCGCCGGGGTCTCGAACGAGGTATGGCCGGTCAGCCGTATGTGGACCGGGCGGCTGCCCTTCGTACTGACCTGTGACCGGAGCGACCGAGGGAGTGGATTCCGACGTACGACGTGATCATCGTCGGCGGCCGGGTGGCCGGATCAGTGCTCGCCGCACTGCTGGCCAGGCGGAACTGGCGAGTGTTGCTGTGCGACCGGGCCCCGCTGCCGAGCCCCGCTGTCTCGACCCACTTCTTCGGACCGTCTGTCCTGGCCTTCCTCGACGACGAACTCGGGGTTCGGGAGCACGTCGAGGCCAGCGGCGCCCCCCGGCTCGCGCACTGGCATCTGCAACTGGGGGACAACTACTACGGCGGGCCGATGCTGCCGCGTGCCCGACACCCGTACAACCTGTGCGTACGGCGCGAGACCCTGGACGGGATCCTGCTGCGACGGGCCGCCACCGAGCGGCAGGTGGAGATCCGCGACCGCTGCTCGGTCAAGCGCCTGCTGGTCGAGGGCGGCCAGGTAGTCGGCGTAGCAGGCCATGGCTGGCAGGAGAAGGCGCGGGTCGTCGTCGGAGCCGACGGCCGTGGGTCGCTCGTCGCCCAGCAGGCTGGAGCCGCCACGCTGTTCGACGCCGGCGTCCTGCGTGCCACCTTCCACGCATACTGGCGTGGCGTGCGTCCTCTCCCCGAACCCTCGTTGGAACTGTGGCACGACAACGGAGACATCATCCAGGCAGGGCCCTGCGACGACGATCAGTGGGTGATCATGTTGTCCTGCCCTCCCGACACCTTCGGACCGCTCCGCCACGACGGTGTCGCCGGATACGAACAGCGGCTGCGCTCCCTGCCCTCAATGGCCGCACGGCTGCGTGACGCGGACCGCATCTCTCCGGTCTACGGCTGTGGCACGCTGCGCAACTACCACCGTGCTGCCGCAGGCCCCGGCTGGCGGCTCGTCGGCGATGCGCTGTGCCACAAGGATCCCCTCTTCGGAGCGGGCATCGGCGACGCCCTCACCGGGGCGCGGGCCCTGGCCGACACCCTGGACGCGGCGCTGAGCGGAACCATCGGCTGGGAGGAGTCAGCTATCACGTACGGCGCGCGGGTGGAGGAGAAGATCGCCGGAAGGATGCGCGCGGGGCTGGAGGAGGTGACGATCCAGCCGCCGGAACCTGGCCAACTGGCTTGGATCCGAGCAGTGCTCAGCCACCCGGGCCTCGCCTTCGACCTCGCTCGCTACTGCTCTCAGCTCTTCACCGGGCTGCCCGAGGACCGGCAAGCGTTCTGGCAGCGGGCAGCCGACACCACCGCGGACGTGCTCGGACTCCCTGCCCCGGCCAGGCTGGGGGAGTGAGACGGTGAACACGGTGCTACCGGACTACCTGACCGACCACGCCGCCGACCTGGCCGCTCTGCAACGACAGGTCGCGCACGACCGCTGGCTCGCCGCCACAGGTCAGGACAACGGCACCGACGCCGTGGCCCTCAACCAGTACGAACGCTTCCGGCACGTCACCGACGGCCACCTCTTCCACACCGCACTGGACCGGGGCGACGTGGCTTTCGCCCAAGAGCTGGCCCTGTGGTACTTCCGCACCAACCTCGCGGCGCCCACCCTCTCGTTGCGGCAGGCGCAGCGCGCCACCACGGCCCCATGGCGCGGCAGCGAGCTCAGCCACTCCCAGCTGCTCGCTGCCCACCGAGTTGCGGAGTCCCCACAGGATCGGGAAATGCTCGGGCAGGCCCTGGCCGCGGTCAGCGCACAGCTGGGTGAGCATCGGCTGCGCTGGCTTGACGCATACGCCGGGGCCCGGCAGCGGCTCGGTTTCCCCACACACGGCCACCTGGTGCGCGCCCTGCACCCGGACGTCGACCTGTGGGTTGCCGACGCCCGCAGCTGGCTGGCCAAGACCCGCGAGGACTTCTTGCGGCGCTGGCGCGACTGGCAGCGGATCGACGGTCTGACCGAGCCACGCCTCCTGGATACCAGGCTGGTCGCTGAACGGGCCGGATCGGCTGGGCTCAGCGGGGACCCGATGGCCGCCGTCGTGGACACCGTCGCGTCATGGGGCATGTCCGGCGCCCTGAGACGGGTCACGATCGACACCACGGCCCGGGCGGGGAAGCTCAGCTTCTCCTTCTGCTCGCCGGTCGCCCCTCCGAGGGACGTACGCGTGTCGGTGGGCACCGGCCGCTCGCTTCGCGATTTGCCAGTCCTGCTGCACGAGTTCGGGCACGCCTTGCACTTCACCGTGGGAGTGAACGGGCCCGCCGACTTGTGGCGGACGTCGCCCGCGCTGACTGAGGGATTCGGCTTCGCCCTCGAGCAGATCGCGCACCAGCCCTCGTGGCAACGAGAGTTCCTTGGCCGGGAGGTGCCGCAGGAAGCCCTGGCCCGGCTGCGGTTCAGCCGGGAAGCCGTACAGCGCCTGGTCGCTGCAGGTCTGTGCTACGAGATGGCGGTCCACGACGGCTGCCCGGACCCGGAGGGCGAATACACACGTGTCTTCAGCGCCGAGTTCGAGGTGGCAGCACCCGGGGCGGAAGCGTTCAGCCGGATGCAGGCGTACCTTGAAGGGCAGCCGTGCTACCCCCTCGTCTACCACCAGGCCTTCCGACTGCGGGCGCCGCTATGGGAGTTTCTCTGCCAGCGCGGAGGCGGGGAGTGGTACTCGACGACCCACGCGAACGGCGCGTTGCAGGGACTGTTCCGGCAACTGGGAGCCACCACCTTGGAGGACTGGACGACTGAACTGCCAACCTCGTGAACTGTCGACCTGACCGTATACACATGGGACCATCAGGCGATGGGGACCAACGAGCTTTACATCGTGGACGAGGTCGCGGACCGCCGCCCCCCGATGGCAGGTATCCCGCTGTCCGAGGACCGGTGCAACGAACTCGCGCGCCGTTACAAGGCCATCGGCGACCCGGTACGGCTACGGCTACTCTCCTTGATTGCCTCCCATCTCGATGGTGAGGTATGTGTCTGCGAACTGGTCGGCGCTTTCGATCTTTCACAGTCCACCATCAGCCACCACTTGAAAATCCTGCGCGACGTGGGATTGGTGGAGTCCGAACGACGCGCCTCATGGGTGTACTACCGCATTAGCCCGGCTGCACGTGAATCGCTCGGGTGCCTACTGGAACATCCCCAGGCCGCAGAAGCACAGTGAAATGATATTGAAACGCACTTCACGAAGGCACCATTGACCGCAGTCCGCCACGCGCCCTACCGTCAATGGCATGATTCGATTCATAGCACTGAGTGGTTTTCTGGGGGCAGGTAAGACGACGACACTTCTGGCCGCGTCCAGGGAACTGGAGAAACGAGGCCGTCGGGTCGCTGTCATCACCAACGACCAGGGCGCTGACTTAGTGGACACCCAGCTCATGAAGTCGCAGATGGGAGCCGTCGGGGAGGTGACCGGCGGCTGTTTTTGTTGCCGGTTCGAGGACTTAATGGAGGTCGCCCAGGACCTCATCGACAGGGGCGCGGCCGACACCTTGCTCGCGGAGTCGGTGGGCAGCTGCACGGACCTCCAGGCCACAGTGGTCCTGCCGTTAAAGAGATATTACGGAGATCGTTTTCTGGTCTCACCGCTCACCACCGTCGTCGAACCCGACCGCTATCAGGCATTCACCTCGTCGCTGCCTGTGGGAGAGAAGGACGCCGACCTGTCCTACCTCTTCGGAAAGCAGCTCGAAGAAGCCGACATCATCGCCCTGAACAAGACCGATCAGCTGCCACCGAACGCCCCTGAAAAGATCACATCTCAGCTCGGCCTGCGCTTTCCAGAGGCAACGGCGATCATCCCCTATTCCGCGACAAGCGGAACCGGAATTCCAGATTTAGTGGACGCCTGGCTGAGCACCCCTGATGCTTCCGCCCCCGTCCTCAGCATCGACTACGACCGCTACGCCAGCGCCGAGGCCCATCTCGCGTGGCTAAACCAGCGGTTCGACACCGCCGCAGTCAAGGACGCACACGGCTTCGCCTCGGAGACATGGGCGACCACGGCCCTGACACACCTGTCTGCGGCAGCCGCCGAACACGGCTGGACAGTGGGACACGCCAAGGTCACTCTGACCTCCGGCGCCGCCCTGGCCAAAGCGAGCCTTGTCGCGGCGGGCGCAGAGCCCATCGCCTACAGCACGGCGACCGAGACCATGCGGTCGGCCGAGGTCCGGTTCAACGCTCGGGTGGCGTGCGATCCGTTGGAACTGGACGAGGCAGTCCGGGCGGCCGTGCGCACAGCGGACGAGGCATGCGGCTGCGCCTCGGTGGCCACAGCTGCCGCCACCGCTTTCCGCCCCGGCTATCCGCGCCCGGTGCACAGGCTGGAAGCGTAGTCCGGCCCTGGCGAGAGCCGAGGACGACCCCGACGAGGTAGCTGGCCCCTGCTGGTATTTGATCTATCCCGAGAGCCTTGATGTGGGGTGTGTTCCGGTCGTCGGCCAGGGAGAGAGGAAGCCGCCAGCTATCTGTGAGCGCCCGGCGTTATGGGCGCACACGAGCAACACGGATCCTGTGGGAGCGGTGGCGGACATCGTTCTTCTCTCTGTCGGCCGGACTTCCGATGACGCAGTCCATCCAGCCCGGCGTAGAGGAAACGGATGCACTAGCAGGCGCATGCGGCGATACCGGCTCAAGCTCGGCATCATCACTCACACTGTCGGCGCGCACCCCCGCCGTTGTCCGTGCCACCGCTGGGAGCGGGATCACCTGATCCTTCCTGAATGAGGAGCCCCTTTGAAGATCGACACCGGATCCCAGTCCACGGACGCTGTTCCCCAACCCGTGGTTGGAGCGCCGCCGTCACGCGCCCCGCTGGCCCGCCGGGCCGCCGCTGAGCTGGTGGGGACTGCCGCGCTGGTGGCCGTCGTGGTCGGCTCCGGCATCCAGGCGACAGAGCTGAGCCGGGACGTTGGTGTGCAGTTGCTGGCCAACTCGACCGCCACAGTCTTAGGTCTCGGCGTGCTGATAGCCCTGCTCGGCCCGGTCTCCGGTGCGCACTTCAACCCCCTGGTCACGCTTGCCGAGTGGTGGACCGCCCGGCGTGGAGGCCCAGGTGTCACCGGCCGCGATGTCTCCGCGTACATCCCCGCGCAGACTGTGGGAGCCATTGCGGGTGCCGTCCTGGCCAATGTCATGTTCGCCGAGCCGGTGGTGAAGTGGTCCGCCCACGACCGCGCGACCGGCCACCTGCTGGTCGGCGAGGTGGTCGCGACCAGCGGACTCATCCTGCTGGTTTTTGGACTCCTCCGCACCGGCCGGACGCATATCGCGCCGGTGGCCGTGGCCTCGTACATCGGTGCCGCCTACTGGTTCACTTCCTCCACGTCCTTCGCCAACCCGGCGGTCACGATCGGCCGGGCGTTCTCCGACACCTTCGCAGGCATTGCCCCCGGTTCGGTGCCTGGCTTCATCGGCGTGCAACTGATCGGCGCTATCGTCGGTTTGGCCCTGGTGGGGCTCCTCTTCGGGCAAAGCCAGAGACCGTCCTCGGCGGACGGCTGATCCAGGAGCGAGGCAACCCGAGCGACCTCTCGCTGCGTCAGGCCCCAATAGGGGGACATCGTTTCAGCGACGGCCGTCTCCAGGGCGGGCGGGCCGCGAGTTGACGCGAGATCGGCGCGCGACTCCGGTGTGAGCGCCCGCAGCCTACCGACCACCGACGGGCCATGACCGGTCCCCCAATCCGGTCGCGGCCCCGCGTGCGCAAGCGTTGAGGCTGGTCACGAGCCGCAGCAGCCTCCCGTCGAAGCTTCCTCGGAGACGGCTGGTGCACCGAGCTGGACGAGCTGCGGCTCGGGGACGACGCAGCAGCCTCCGCTGGACGCCTCGTCGGCTTCGGGCGCGTCGAAGAGGCCGGCGCCTCCGCAGACCCCGGTCTCGGGCAGAGCGAGCTCGACACGGTCGGCCGCTTCGAGGTCGCCTGCGATGGCGGCGACGACGGAGCGGACCTGTTCGTAGCCGGTCATGGCCAGGAAGGTCGGGGCGCGTCCGTAGGACTTCATGCCGACCAGGTAGATGCCCTGCTCAGGGTGGGACAGTTCGCGGTGGCCGTGGGGGTAGACGGTGCCGCAGGAGTGCTGGTTGGGGTCGATCAGCGGCGCGAGCTCGATCGGTGCCTGGAGGCGCTCGTCCAGGTTGAGGCGGATCTCGGAGAGGAAGGACAGGTCGGGTCGGAAGCCCGTCAGCACGATCACCTCGTCGACCGGCTCCAGACGTCGGCCGTCCTCGCCGACCAGCACCAGGTGCCCGGCGCCGTCGCGTTCGATCGCCTCGGTACGGAACCCGGTGACCGCGTCGGCGTGGCCCTCGTCTACGGCAGCCTTCGCTGCGAGGCCGAGAGCACCGCGGGCGGGCAGCTGGTCGGCGGTGCCGCCACCGAAGGTGGAACCGGAGATGCCCCGGCGCAGGATCCACACCGTCTTCGTGCCAGTGCCGTGGTCGGACTTGGCGAGGTCGGCCAGGCAGGCGAGCGCCGTGAAGGCGGAAACGCCGGAGCCGATCACGGCAGTGCGCTTGCCGGCATACCGGGCCCTGGCGGCGGGGTCCTTGAGGTCGGGGATGCGGTAGGCGATGCCGTCGGCAGCCGCGTTCTCACCGAGCGCGGGCAGCCCGCAG
Organism: Streptomyces sp. NPDC007917; assembly: GCF_042959105.1. NCBI lineage: Bacteria > Bacillati > Actinomycetota > Actinomycetes > Kitasatosporales > Streptomycetaceae > Streptomyces > Streptomyces sp. NPDC007917. The sequence continues at coordinate 7,121 of NZ_JBIBKK010000044.1, read as the reverse complement.
GCGCCAGCCGGGCTCGGGGTGGTCCAGGTTCCGGAGGCGTCGATCACGGTGCGGGCGAAGATGCGCTGCTCGGTGCCGTTGGCGTACTGAACGTGGATGACGAAGGGCTGGGCTTCACGGTCGGCATCCACGATCCGGTCGCGGCCGGATCGGGACACCCCGGTCACCCGGGCACCGAAGCGCACCACCTGGTCGCCGAGGGCATCGGCGAGTGGCTGCAGGTACTGCTCGGCCCAGTCCCCACCGGTCGGGTAGGTGCTCGCGTCGGGCTTGGTCCATCCGGTCGGGGCGAGCAGCTTCTCCGCGGCCGGGTCGGTGAGCTCACCCCAGGTGGAGAACAGCCGCACGTGCGACCACTCGCGCACCGCCGCCCCTGCAGCGTCACCGGCCTCCAGGACCAGCGGCTTGAGGCCGCGGTCGACCAGGTGGGCAGCGGCGGCCAGACCGGCGGGGCCGGCTCCGACTACGACGACGGGCAGCTCGGTGGTGGCGGGTGCGGTCACGGCGACTCCTTGCGTGTTTCGACGTCTGTCGATGTCTTGCGTAGCCAGCATCGCAGCTGATTCGATAAGCGTCAACATAGACATTTATCGAATCGAGGTCCGCTTATGGAACACGTTGACGTGGTGGTCATCGGCGGCGGTCAGTCGGGCCTGGCCGCGGCGCACATGCTGTTGCGGGAGGGGCTGAGCCCGGTGGTGCTGGAGGCATCGGAGCGGGCGGCAGGGTCGTGGCCGCGGTACTACGACAGCCTCACCCTGTTCTCGCCCGCCCGGTACAGCTCCCTGCCCGGGATGCCGTTCCCCGGTCAGGATCCGGACCGATACCCCCACCGGGATGAGGTGGTCGCCTACCTCACCGCTTACGCCGCCCGCCTGGACGCCGACATCCGCACCGGCAGCCGCGTCACAGCCGTGCGTGTGGACGGATCGGGGTTCGTCGTGGAGTGGGAGGGTGGCGGGAGCCTTGCGGTGCGGGCCGTGGTCGCGGCGTCCGGCACCTTCGGTCACCCCTACCGCCCGGCACTGCCGGGCCTGGACCGGTTCGCCGGCCAGGTGCTCCACGCCGCCCACTACCGGAGTCCCGAGTCATTCGCCGGGCAGCGGATCGTCGTGGTCGGCGCGGGAAACTCCGCGATACAGATCGCCACCGAACTCGCCGCCGTGGCTCGGGTGTCCCTGGCCAGCCGGGGGCCGGTGAAGTTCGCGCACCAGCGCCCCCTCGGCCGCGATCTGCACTTCTGGTTCAAGTGGACTGGCATCGACTCGGCGCCGGTCGGCCGCTTCCTGCGCACCCCGCCGACCCAGCTGGTCATCGACGAGGGCCGCTACCGCGCCGCCCTCGCCGCGGCGGCGCCGGACCGCCGGGAGCTGTTCACCGGCATCGAGGATGACAAAGTCACCTGGTTGGACGGGAGCGTGGAGCAGGTCGACACGATCCTGTTGGCCACCGGCTACCGGCCGGACCTGCCCTACCTCAGAGGCCTCGGCGCCCTCGATGCCGCAGGGCACCCACTCCACCGCGACGGCGCTTCCTCCACGCATCCGGGCCTGGCGTTCGTCGGGCTGGAGTGGCAGCGCAGCCTGTCCTCCAACTCCCTGCGCGGAGTGGGCCGGGACGCCGCCCGCGCAGCCCACCGCCTGGCCGCTCACGTGTCCCGGAACTGACGCCGCACGCGGCCCTCGCCGCACTGCTTCGACATGTGTCAACATAGACGCATGTCGAATGCCAAGGCGCTGCCGCTGCTGGACGCCGCCCCTGAGGCCGTGGTGCCCTGCTGCCCGCCCCTGACCGAGCGCCCCATGACCGCCGAGGAGGCCGGGACGGCCGCCCGGATGTTCAAGGCACTCGGCGACCCGGTACGGCTGCGGCTGTTCTCCGCCGTCGCCTCACACAAGGGCGGCGAGGCGTGCGTGTGCGACATCTCCGACGTCGGCGTCTCCCAGCCCACCGTCTCCCACCACCTGAAGAAGCTCAAGGAGGCCGGGCTGCTCACCTCCGAGCGGCGCGGCACCTGGGTGTACTACCGCGTTGAGCCGTCCGTGCTGGCTGCGATGGGCAAGCTCCTGACGACCGCCGCCGCCTGACAGCCGCGCTCAGGGGTGTCCTGCGCATACCCAGCGAGTGCGATCGTCGTCCCGCTGACCGCCGAGCGCGCCGACCAGGTCTTGGCGGTCTACCAGGCGGGTATCGACGAGGGCAGCGCCACTTTCGAGACCGCCGCCCCGACCCGGGAGGCGTTCGATGTGGCCAAGCTGCCCGAGCACCACTAGGCACCACTTTCGTTACCGCCGGGCGGGGCGGGCTTCACAGCATCCCGGCGACCTGGCGTGCCGCCTCGCGGGCCGGGCGGCCTACCCCGATCAGCGTGGCTGAGGCGGGGCCGGTCCAGTCTCCGTAGCCGAGCAGGTGTAGTCGCGGCTCACCGATTGCCCGTGTGCCGTCTATGGCTATGTGGCCGCGCGCTCCGCGCAGTCCGAGCGGGGCGAGGTGGGCCAGGGCGGGTCGGAAGCCGGTGCACCAGATGATCGTGTGCGCCTTGGCGCGGGTGCCATCAGCCCATTCGGCACCGGTCGCGGTGAGCCGGGTGAACATTGGCTTCGCTGCGAGCAGTCCGGCGTCCCGGGCGGCGCGCACTGGCGGTACGGCGACGATGTCGCCGAGGGAGGCCACTCCGCCGGTGTCGGTGCGGCCTTCGTCGAGGTCACGACGTCGGGCGGTGGCGGCATCGAACAGGGCCCGGCCGTCGATGTCGTCGGCCAGGAACCGCGGCGGACGCCGGGTCACCCACGTCAACTCGGTGTCGTGAGCAAGGTCGGCGGCGATCTGCGCGCCGGAATTGCCACCACCGACGATGATGACGCGCTGGCCGGCGAAGTCGGCTGGGCGTCGGTAGTCCACGGTGTGCAGCTGACGGCCGGTGAAGATGTTGCGGCCGAGGACGGCGGGCAGGAAGGGGCGTAACCAGGTGCCGGTGGCACTGATGACCGCATGTGCCTGCCAGGCGCCGGAGTCTGTCTCCACTCGAAGCCACGCACCGTCGCGGTACACGGCCTGGACCTGGACGCCGTGCTGGACCGGCAGCTCATACCGCTTCTCGTAATCGGCAAGGCATTCCACCACGTGCCCGGCGTCCCGGTAGGTCTCGCCGGGCTGGGGTGGCATGAGGCGGCCGGGCAGCGAGGAGTGGGCGGCCGGGGAGAACAGGTGCAGGGAGTCCCACATGTACTGCCAGGCCCCGCCGGGCGTGGACTGGGCATCGAGGATGACGAAATCCACGCCGTGGCGGCGCAGGTGGTATCCGGCGACGAGCCCTGACTGGCCGCCGCCGATCACCACCACATCTGCCCGCTGCGTCACCGCGCGGCCGTCCACTTCTTGCGCCAGGCCAGGGACACGTACACCAGCGCGACCAGGACGGGAACCTCGATGAGCGGGCCGACGACGCCGGACAGTGCCTGGCCGGAGGTGACGCCGAAGGTGGCGATGGCGACCGCGATGGCCAGCTCGAAGTTGTTGCCCGCGGCGGTGAAGGCCAGGGTGGCGGTGCGGTCGTAGTCCAGGCCGATCGCCTTGCCGAGCGCGAAGGTGCCGAACCACATCAGCGCGAAGTAGACCAGCAGCGGCACCGCGATCCGCGCGACGTCCAGCGGCTGCGAGGTGATCGTCTTTCCCTGGAGGGCGAAGAGGATGACGATCGTGAACAGCAGGCCGTACAGGGCCCAGGGGCCGATCTTGGGCAGGAACTTCTGCTCGTACGTCTCGCGGCCGAGCTTCTTCTCACCGGTGCGGCGGGTGAGGAAGCCCGCGAGGAGCGGGATGCCGAGGAAGATGACGACGTTCAGGGCGATCTTCCACATGGAGATGTCCAGGTCTTCGCCGTCACCCAGGCCCAGCCAGCCGGGCAGCAGGTCGAGGTAGAACCAGCCGAGCAGGCCGAAGGCCAGGACCTGGAACACGGAGTTCAGGGCGACGAGTACGGCGGCGGCTTCGCGGTCGCCGCACGCGAGGTCGTTCCAGATGATGACCATCGCGATACAGCGGGCGAGGCCGACGATGATCAGACCGGTGCGATACTCGGGCAGGTCCGGCAAGAAGATCCACGCCAGGGCGAACATCACCGCAGGTCCCAGCACCCAGTTGATGACCAGCGAGGAGATCATCAGCTTCCGGTCGCCGGTGACGGCATCCAGCTTGTCGTAGCGGACCTTCGCCAACACCGGGTACATCATGATCAGCAGGCCGAGCGCGATCGGCAGCGAGATGCCACCGATCTCCACCTTGGCCAGCGTGTCATTCAGGCCGGGGATCAGCCGGCCGAGCCCGAGCCCGAGAGCCATCGCAGCGAGGATCCACACGGCGAGGTAGCGGTCGAGCGTGGAGAGCTTGGCGACGACAGAGGTTTCGTCGGCGGTCGCGGCTGCTTCGGTGCGGGTCACGGGCAGGCCCTCTTGGTGTCAGCGGCCGCGGTGGCACGGGCGGTGGCTGCCAGGTTGGCGAACTGACCCGCCAGGGTTTCGATGACGTCGGGCTTGAGCCGGTAGTAGGTGAACCGGCCGCACGGCTCGGTCTCCACCACCCCGGCCTCGCGCAGCACCCTGAGGTGGTTGGACAGGTTCGTCTGGCGCGCGCCGGTCTCCTCCACCAGGTGCGTGGTGCACAACGTTTCGCGGGCCAGCAGGGTCACGATCTGGAGCCTGAGCGGGTCGGCCAGCACCCGGATCAGGTCAGTGTCGACTGACGTCATCATGGACTGATACTGTCACATCACCTGGAGCTGATACCAGTCCAGGCTGACCTGTAAGGCCCCTCGGAAGGGTCTCGCCATGTCCGCCTCCCCACCCGCCCTCCCCGACGAGCGCCTTGCCGCCGGAGCAGCCCGGCTCGCCACCCATCACGCCGGCCGCTTCGCAGCCGAGACCGTGCAGACCCTGCTCGCCGACTCCTACCGGCGCCTCGCTGCGACCGCCCGAGTCCACACGCACCTCGTCGTGCTGGCCGAACGCCTGACTGCCGAGCGCCTGGACGCCCTGGCACACGTCCAGGGCGCGCCGGGTCCCGGGCTGCCGCGCGTGCTGTTCGTCTGCAGCCACAACGCCGGACGCTCCCAGCTGGCGGCGGGCTCTCCTCGAGTACCGTGCCGCCGGTCGCGTGACCGTCTCCTCGGCGGGGACGCACCCGGTGGCCGAGGTCGAGCCGCATATCGCACAGGTCCTCGGCGAGGCGGGCGTTGAAGTGGCCGGGGCTTCCCCCAAGCCGCTGACCGACGAGGTCGTCCAGGCCGCCGACATCGTGATCACCATGGGCTGCGGGGACGCCTGCCCTGTCGTGCCCGGCCGCCGCTACCTGGACTGGCCCGTCGCCGATCCCGACGGCGCGCCGATCGGAGAGGTGCGAGCGATCCGCGACGACATCGCCGCCCACATCACCGACCTGCTGACCTCCCTGCCCACCTGGACCACCCCGCGCACCCGCCGCTGATCCACTTCGCGAAGGAAGAACCCATGCCTGCCGCCCCGCTCGCCTCCGTGCTGTTCGTCTGCGTCCACAACGCAGGCCGCTCCCAGATGGCTGCCGGTTTCCTCAACCACCTCGCGGGCGACCGGATCGAGGTCCGCTCCGCGGGCTCCCTGCCCGCCGACCAGGTCAACCCGGCCGCCGTCGAGGCGATGAACGAGGTCGGCGTCGACATCGCCGACCAGAAGCCGAAGATCCTGACCACCGAGGCAGTGCAGGCGTCGGACTACGTGATCACCATGGGCTGCGGCGACGCCTGCCCGATCTTCCCCGGCAAGAAGTACCTCGACTGGGCCCTCGAAGACCCCGCGGGCAAGGGCGTTGATGCCGTGCGCCCGATCCGCGACGACATCAAGACCCGCATCGAAGCTCTCATCGCCGAGATCAACGCCCAGCAGGAGGCATGACTTGCTCTGAGCGCCTTCTATGGCCATTCACAGTCATACCGGGCGGAGCGGGAGCTGGGAACCCCACACGTCGCCGTACAGGCACTGCCCCGCCTGCGCTCATGTCCTGGCCTACCACATGTGGTGGTTCGACATCTGAGGAGCAGCCACCCAGCCCGGGCCACGACGCCGCTCGGGAAGCAGTCCTGCGTGGCTGGCGGTGGTTTGTTAAACCGGGGAGTAGGGGTTGCGTGGCTGGCCTCTGAGGACCGTGTCGATGAGGGCTTGGAGTTCGGCGGGCGGGGGCGTGTTGTAACACGATGGACGGGGTCAGCCAACTGCGGACCGCGCGCAGTGCCCGTGGCCAGCAGGGCGGACGAGGCCCACATGCGCGGTGGCTGGGCCGTCCTTCCGGTCGCCAGAATCGTCGATCACCGGCACCCCGCCGTCATGAGGTGTGGTCGCCGGTTCCGACAGCAGCATCTCCAGGCGTTGGGCGTTGACCTGCTCGTGGTCCCAGCGCTACTCCGACAGAAAGAACTGCAGTTGCTGCACCGCTAGATGCCGGGCCCCGGCAACCGGCTCCGCCCCGGCCAGGCAGGTCAGTGTCTTGTTGCGGTCTCTCGGCAGCAGCAGCCCAGTCAGGTACTCCCGAAACCCCCGCCGCTGGGCCAGCGAGGAGAACAGGCGGTCGAACCGGGCCGCGTATTCCTCCAACGGCCCGGGCGCAGGCGGACACGGCCGCCGGGCAGTCACCATCACCACCACCCCCATTCAGCCAAGTACCCCTGAACCGATCCGAAGTCAACAAACCACCGCTAGGGGCAATGCCGTTGTTTTAGGCCTTGGGCATGGGTTCCTGGGTAGTGGTCTCAGGGGGTGGTTTGGGTGGCTGTGCGTGTGTCTGAGTTATCGGGTCTGGGGTTGTTGACCTGGGTGTATCCGCCGGGGTTGGTGGATCGGGTGGTGGCGGCTTGCGGGTGCGCGGAGCAACGTAGACGGCTGCTTCCCGCGCGGCTGGTGGTGTACTTCGTGCTGGGGCTGGCGTTGTTCTCTCCGGCTCTATATCTGGAAGTGATGCGGCACCTGGTGGAGGGTCTGCGGGGCCAGGCCTGCTGGGCGGCTGGCATGTGCCGGCGAAGTCCTCGCTGTTCCGCGCCCGGCAGCGGCTGGGCTGTGAGCCGTTGCGGGTGCTGTTCGCCACGACCGCTGGGCCGA
>NZ_JBIBKK010000043.1:0-61570 GCF_042959105.1 Streptomyces sp. NPDC007917 | reverse complement strand
TGGCGTTGACTTTTGGCACGCTGTTGAGTTCTCAAGGAACGGACGCTTCCTTCGAAACCGTTTCACCGGTTTCTCCGGGCGCTTCCCTTCGGTGTCTCCGACTTTATCAGAATTCTCTGAGCCGGATTCCCACCCGCCTTCCGGGTCCTCCTCTCGCACGCTGAGTGCTCGGGGTTCCCTTCCGGCGGAGCCGTAAACGTACTGGAGCGGGGCTCCCGGATGCAAATCGGGGAGCCCCGCTCGTGGGTCGGCGCCGGGTGGGTGCTGAGGCGGCGTCAGACCTCGACCACGACAGGGAGGATCATCGGGCGCCGGCGGTAGCTGTCGGACACCCACTTGCCCACCGAGCGGCGCACGAGCTGCTGGAGCTGATGCGGCTCGGCGACGCCGTCGGAGGCGGACTTGGCCAGCGATTCCTCGATCTTCGGGATCACCGCCGAGAAGGCGGAGTCCTCGATACCGGAGCCCCTCGCCTGGATATGCGGGCCACCCACGATCTTGCCGGTCGTGCTGTCGACGACCACGAAGACGGAGATGATGCCCTCCTCACCGAGGATGCGGCGGTCCTTGAGCGAGGACTCCGTGACGTCTCCGACCGAGAGGCCGTCGACGTACACATAGCCCGCCTGCACCTTGCCGACGATCTTCGCGATGCCGTCGACCAGGTCGACCACCACCCCGTCCTCGGCGATGACACAGCGGTTCTTGGGTACGCCGGTCAGGGCGCCCAGCTCGGCGTTGGCGCGCAGATGGCGCCATTCGCCGTGCACCGGCATCAGGTTCCGGGGCTTGCAGATGTTGTAGAAGTACAGCAGCTCCCCGGCCGAGGCGTGGCCGGATACATGGACCTTGGCATTGCCCTTGTGGACCACGTTCGCGCCCCAGCGGCTCAGGCCGTTGATCACGCGGTAGACCGCGTTCTCGTTGCCCGGGATGAGCGAGGACGCGAGGATCACCGTGTCGCCCTGGACGATGCGGATCTGGTGATCGCGGTTGGCCATTCTGGACAGCGCGGCCATCGGCTCGCCCTGGGAGCCGGTGCAGACGAGGACGATCTCGTCGTCCGGCAGGTCGTCGAGCGTCTTCACATCGACGACCAGCCCGGGCGGGACCCGCAGATAGCCCAGGTCGCGCGCGATGCCCATGTTGCGGACCATCGAGCGGCCGACGAAGGCGACCCGGCGCCCGTACTCGTGCGCCGCGTCGAGGATCTGCTGGATGCGGTGGACATGGCTGGCGAAGCTCGCGACGATGATCCGCCGCTGGGCATCGGCGAAGACCTGGCGCAGCACGCCGGAGATGTCGCGCTCGGGCGGGACGAAGCCGGGGACCTCGGCATTCGTGGAGTCCGAGAGCAGGAGGTCGATGCCTTCCTCGCCGAGCTTCGCGAAGGCAGGCAGGTCCGTGAGGCGCCCGTCGAGCGGCAGCTGGTCCATCTTGAAGTCGCCGGTGTGCACGGCCATGCCGGCCGGGGTGCGGATGGCGACGGCGAGGGCGTCCGGGATGGAGTGGTTCACCGCCACGAACTCGCAGTCGAAGGGGCCGATCCGCTCGCGCTGGCCCTCCTCCACCTCGAGTGTGTACGGGCGGATGCGGTGCTCCTGCAGCTTCGCCTCGATCAGGGCGAGGGTCAGCTTGGAGCCGATCAGCGGGATGTCCTGCTTCTCGCGGAGCAGGAACGGGACGCCGCCGATGTGGTCCTCGTGGCCGTGCGTGAGCACGATGCCGTCGATGTCGTCGAGCCGGTCCCGGATACACGTGAAGTCCGGCAGGATCAGGTCGACTCCGGGCTGCTCCTCCTCGGGGAAGAGCACTCCGCAGTCGACGATCAGCAGCCGGCCGCCGTATTCGAAGACCGTCATGTTGCGGCCGATCTCACCGAGCCCGCCGAGCGGGATGATGCGCAGTCCCCCCTCGGGGAGCTTCGGCGGAGGGCCGAGTTCAGGATGCGGATGGCTCAAAAGACTCTCCTCACCACGCGCGCCACGTGCCCCCCTGGGGCACATGGCGCGCGTGACATTCGTGCACTTGCTTGATGTGTCTGTATGAAGTTGTGAAGTACGAAGTTGCGAAAATCGCCTCTGGTTACAGCTGTACCCCACCGGCGGCCAGATCGCGCTTGAGCTGCCCCGTTTCCTCGGCGCTGAGTTCGACGAGGGGCAGGCGCAGCGGCCCGGCCGGCAGGCCCTGAAGGGTGAGCGCGGCCTTCGTCGTGATGACGCCCTGGGTGCGGAACATCCCGGTGAAGACCGGGAGGAGCTTCTGGTGGATTTCGGTTGCCTTCGCGACGTCGCCCGACAGGTGCGCTTCGAGCAGCGCGCGCAGCTCGGGGGTCACCAGGTGGCCGACTACGGAGACGAAGCCGACGGCGCCGACGGACAGCAGCGGCAGGTTCAGCATGTCGTCGCCGGAGTACCAGGCCAGGCGCGAGCGGGCGATGGCCCAGCTGGCGCGGCCGAGGTCGCCCTTGGCGTCCTTGTTGGCGACGATCCGCGGGTGCTCGGCGAGCCGGACGATCGTTTCGGTGCTGATCGGGACGCCGCTGCGGCCGGGGATGTCATAGAGCATGACCGGCAGCTCGGTGGCGTCGGCGATGGCGGTGAAGTGCCGGAAGAGGCCTTCCTGCGGGGGCTTGCTGTAGTACGGCGTGACAGCCAGCAGGCCATGGGCGCCGGCCTTCTCGGCGGCGCGGGCGAGCTCGAGGCTGTGCTGCGTGTCATTGGTACTCGCTCCGGCCACGACGTGGGCACGGTCGCCGACCGCCTCCACCACGGCCCGTACGAGCTGGGCTTTCTCCGCATCGCTGGTGGTCGGTGACTCGCCGGTGGTGCCGTTGACCACCAGACCGTCATTGCCGGCGTCCACCAGGTGGGCGGCGAGTCGCTGAGCGCCGTCGAGATCGAGCGCGCCATCAGCAGTGAATGGCGTGACCATGGCGGTCAGCATGCGCCCGAAAGGGGTCTGCGATGTGGATGTCGGTGCCATGGGTCCCACGCTACTCGTAGCACGCCTCGCGGTGCTCCCTCGGGGCGCCGACCGGGAAGGCGTTCATGGGACCCGGCACTGCCTGCTCGGGGGTTCAGACAGTGCCGGATCCGTTTGTTCAGCCTAGATGAACTTCACGAAACGTCGCAATACGGACACCTCTCGCGCATGGACCGTCCGGGGAGTGTCCGGGAACCGCCATGCGCGGCGGTGCGCAGCGGCGCTACGGGGCGACGCGCCCGTTGGCATTGAAGGCGGCGTAGGTGAGCGGCATCAGCTCGGCCCAGATCGCCTCCATCTTCTCGCCGACCATCTCGATCTCCCGCTGCGGGAAGGACGGCACGGCGGCCTGCTCGTGCTGGGTGCGCAGGCCGAGGAAGTGCATCAGCGATCGCGCGTTGCACGTCGCGTACATGGAGGAGAACAGGCCGACGGGCAGGACGGAGCGGGCCACCTCCCGGGCGACGCCGGCCGCCAGCATCTCCTGGTACGCCTCGTACGCGTGGCGGTAGGCGTCCTCCATCACGCGGCCGGTCAGCTCGTGCTGCGCCGGTGTGCCCTCCACGAACTCGTACTTGCCGGGGCGGCCCTGCTGGATCAGCTTGCGGGACTCCCCGGGGACGTAGAAGACCGGCTGGAGCTCGCGGTAGCGGCCGGACTCCTCGTTGTACGACCAGCCCACGCGGTGCCGCATGAACTCGCGGAAGACGAAGATCGGGGCGTTGATGAAGAAGGTCATCGAGTTGTGCTCGAAGGGGCTGCCGTGCCGGTCCCGCATCAGGAAGTTGATCAGCCCCTTGGAGCGCTCGGGGTCCTTGGTGAGCTCCTCGAGGGACTGCTCGCCTGCGGTGGACACCCGGGCGGCCCACAGCACATCGGAGTCGGCCGCGCTGTGCTTGACCAGCTCGACGGTCACATCGCTGCGGAAGCTGGCCTTCTCGCTCTCGGCGGGGATATCGGTCACCGGCGGGTCCTTCCATGTTTCATCGCTCAGGCGCGCCCAGCTTACGGGGCGGCACCGACATCACCTCCGACCGGTCGCAACGCTGAAAATGCCGAAGGAAGTCGACGAAAAAGGGCACCTCGCCCCTCGTGCGCACGTCCTACCTACTGAAGTACCCACGTTCGAGGTTCCAAGGAGAGCCCCCGCATGTCCCGTCGGCGCGAGCCCGTGCCCTTCGCCTTCATTGCCGAAGCCGACCAGTTCCGCAGCAATGTCACCCCGCCGCCCCGGCCCCGCGCCACCCCGTCGCAGATAGCGGGCCGCACACTCATCACCCTGACGATCATCGCCGGGTTCGTGGGCTCGCTGATGTTCGGGTTGCCCGCCCTCGAAAGCGGGCCGCGGACCACTCACCAGGTGCAGCAGTCGGAGGCGTCGAACGGGCGCTGAGCCCCTGGGATAGCCTCAGCCAGCACAGGCCCATCCGGACGTGTGTGTGAGTGAGGACCATTCGTGCCCCTGCCCTTCCTGACAGCGGACCGCGCCCTTGACGAAGACGGACCGGCGGCCGAAGCGGCCCCGTTGCCGTACGAGGACCCGGGCCGCCGGCGCCGCCCCTACCGGCCGGGTCCCTGGAGGGTCGGCGGAGCGGCGCTGCTGTTGCTGCTCGCCTCGTATGTGCTCTTCTCCGCGATGATCATCGCCCTCGCGGGATCGGTCCCCGCCGCCGGCATCTGTGTCGGCGGCGCCGCGCTGGTGATCGTGTGCGCCGTCCGGCTGGTGCGCGCGGGCGTGTGGATCGACGAGGAGGGGCTGCGGCTGACCGGCCTGTTGTCCGCCACGACGGTGCGCTGGTCCCAGGTCGCGGCGGTACGCACCGTCCAGCAACCGGTGCGCTGGCTGGGGCTGCCGCGCAGCGTCCAGGGGCAGGCGGTGCTCATCGAGCTCACGGGGGGCGGGGCCCCGCGCGTGGCCTTCACCGACCACAGCGCCGACTTCCTCGGTCGCCCCGAGTCCTTCGCCATGGCGGCCGACGCGATCGAGAACCGGGCGGCCCGGTACCGCTGAGGCCCCGAGCCGCCTGATGATCCCGGGCTGCCCGAGGCCCGGGATCACCGAGATCAGACATCTCCGCGATCAGGCATCCCGGGGTCAGGCATCCCGAGGTCAGGGATCTCCGAAACCCGCGGTCAGCCCTGCGCTCGTACCGGCCGGCCGTCGTGCAGGGCGATGGCGCGCTGCATCGCCTTGCGGGCCCGTACCGTGTCACGCGCGTCGTAGTAGGCGACGGCCAGCCGGAACCAGGAGCGCCAGTCGTCCGGTGACTCCTCCGTCTCGGCCCGCCGCTTGGCGAAGACCGCGTCCGCGGAGTCCCTGTCGATCCGCCCGCCGGGCGTCCGTACCAGCTCGTCGACCGGGAGGCCGCCCTCGGCCTCCAGCTCGCGGGCGAGCCGGTTCGCGCTGCGCGCGAAGACGGTCGTCTTCCACAGGAACCAGCCGCCGATGAACGGCAGCACCAGCACCGCCGCGCCGAAGGCCACGGTCAGCGGCGTGCCCTGCTCGATGAGCAGCACGCCCCGGCTGCCGACCAGGACGAAGTACACGACCAGGACGGCCGCCAGGACGAAATACGTGATCTTCGCGCGCACCGCTGTACCTCAGTCGAGATCGAGGAAGTGTTCCAGCCCGACGGTCAGGCCGGGAGCGGACACCACGCGCCGCACACCCAGCAGCACGCCGGGCATGAAGCTGCTGTGATGGGTCGAGTCGTGCCGGATGGTGAGGGTCTCGCCCTCCCCGCCCAGCAGGACCTCCTGGTGGGCGAGGAGCCCGCGCAGCCGCACCGAGTGGACCGGCACCCCGTCCACATCGGCGCCGCGCGCCCCCTCCAGCGCCGTGCTCGTCGCGTCGGGCTGCGGGGCGCACCCCGCCTCCTCCCGGGCCGCCGCGATCAGCTGCGCGGTGCGGGCCGCGGTGCCCGAGGGGGCGTCCACCTTGTTCGGGTGGTGCAGCTCGATGACCTCGACCGACTCGAAGAAACGGGCGGCCTGCCGGGCAAACTGCATGGTGAGCACGGCGCCGATGGAGAAGTTCGGCGCGATGAGCACACCGGTGCCCGGCGCGGCCTCGAGCCATCCCCGCAGCTGCGCCAGGCGCTCGTCCGTCCAGCCGGTGGTGCCCACCACGCCGTGGATGCCGTGGCGGACGCAGAACTCGAGATTGCCCATCACCGAGCCGGGGTCGGTCAGCTCGACCGCGACCTCGGCGCCCGCCTCGACCACCGTCTCCAGCTTGTCGCCCCGGCCGAGCGCGGCCACCAGCTCCATGTCCTCGGCGGCTTCCACGGCTCGTACGGCCTCGGAACCGATCCGGCCCTTGGCGCCGAGAACGGCCACGCGCAGCTTGCTCATCGTTCGAATCCCTTGTGTCGTCCGCCGGTGTGCGCGGCGGTCTTGCGCGGTCTTGCCAGGCGCTAGGCGACGGCCTCGTGCAGGCGCGACGCCTGCTTGTCCTTCAGCGGGCCGATGACGGAGAGCGAAGGACGCTGCCCCAGTACATCGCGGGCCACCTCGCGCACCTCGTCCGGGGTGACGGCCGCCATCCGGGCGAGCATGTCGTCGACCGACATCTGGTCGCCCCAGCACAGCTCGCTCTTGCCGATGCGGTTCATCAGCGCGCCCGTGTCCTCCAGGCCCAGCACCGTGGACCCTCGCAGCTGGCCCACCGCGCGCCGCAGCTCCTCGTCGGTCAGCCCGTGCTGCGCGACGTGGTCGAGCTCGTCACGGCAGATCTTGAGGACGTCGGCCGCCTGGCTCGGGCGGCAGCCCGCGTAGACGCCAAACAGGCCGCAGTCGGCGAAGCCCGAGGTGTAGGAGTAGACGCTGTAGGCGAGCCCGCGCTTCTCCCGCACCTCCTGGAACAGCCGGGAGCTCATACCGCCGCCGAGCGCCGTGTTGAGCACGCCGAGCGCCCAGCGCCGGTCGTCGGTGCGCGCGATGCCCGGCATGCCGAGGACGACATGCGCCTGCTCGGTCTTGCGGCCCTGCACCTCGACGCGCCCGGCCGCACGGATGGTGCGGGAGCCGTCGCGCGGGGCGACGGGGACCGCGTCCGTACGGGACAGGGCGCCCGCCTTGTCGAACGCCTTGCGCACCTGCCGGACGACCGCGGCGTGGTCCACATTGCCCGCGGCGGCGACCACCAGATGGGTGGGGTCGTAGTGCTTCTTGTAGAAGCGGGCGATCTGGTCGCGGCCGAGCCCGTTGACGGTGTCGACGGTGCCGAGGACGGGGCGGCCGAGGGGGGTGTCGCCGAGCATGGTGTGCGCGAACAGGTCGTGCACACAGTCGCCCGGGTCGTCCTCGGTCATCGCGATCTCTTCCAGGACGACGCCGCGCTCGGCCTCTACGTCCGCGGCGTCGATCAGCGAGCCCGTCAGCATGTCGCAGACGACGTCGATGGCCAGCGGCAGATCGGCGTCGAGCACCCGCGCGTAGTAGCAGGTGTACTCCTTCGCCGTGAAGGCGTTCATCTCGCCGCCGACCGCGTCGATGGCGGAGGAGATGTCGAGCGCGCTGCGCCGCTGGGTGCCTTTGAAGAGCAGGTGCTCCAGGTAGTGGGTGGCGCCGTTCAGCGCGGGGGTCTCGTCCCGGGAGCCGACGTGCGCCCAGATCCCGAAGGTGGCGGAGCGCACGGACGGCAGGGTCTCGGTGACGATGCGCAGGCCCCCGGGCAGGGTGGTCCTGCGGACCGTCCCGATGCCGTTCTCGCCCTTGAGAAGCGTTTGGGTACGGGCGACGGCCCGCCCCTCCGAAGAGGGGCGGGCCGTCGCCGCATGGGCGCGGGACGTCACTTGGCGTCCGCGGCGGAGCCGCTGTCGGCGGCGTCCTTCGCTTCGTCCTTCGACGCGTCCGAGCCCTCTTCGTCCTCGATGACGGGGATCAGCGAGAGCTTGCCGCGCTGGTCGATCTCGGCGATCTCGACCTGGACCTTGGCGCCGACCTTCAGCACGTCCTCGACGTTCTCCACGCGCTTGCCGCCGGCGAGCTTGCGGATCTGCGAGATGTGCAGCAGGCCGTCCTTGCCCGGGAGCAGGGAGACGAAGGCACCGAAGGTGGTGGTCTTCACGACCGTGCCCAGGTAGCGCTCGCCGACCTCGGGCATCGTCGGGTTGGCGATGCCGTTGATGGTGGCGCGGGCGGCCTCGGCGGCCGGGCCGTCGGCGGCACCGATGTAGATCGTGCCGTCGTCCTCGATGGTGATGTCGGCGCCGGTGTCCTCCTGGATCTGGTTGATCATCTTGCCCTTGGGGCCGATGACCTCACCGATCTTGTCCACCGGGATCTTGACGGTGATGATCCGCGGCGCGTTCGGAGACATCTCGTCCGGGACGTCGATGGCCTCGTTCATCACGTCGAGGATGTGCAGCCGGGCGTCACGGGCCTGCTTGAGGGCCGCGGCCAGCACGGACGCCGGGATGCCGTCCAGCTTGGTGTCCAGCTGCAGGGCGGTCACGAACGTCTTGGTGCCGGCGACCTTGAAGTCCATGTCGCCGAAGGCGTCCTCCGCACCGAGGATGTCGGTGAGGGTGACGTAGTGGGTCTCGCCGTCGATCTCCTGGGAGATCAGGCCCATGGCGATACCGGCGACCGGGGCCTTGAGCGGCACACCGGCGTTCAGCAGCGACATGGTCGAGGCGCAGACCGACCCCATCGAGGTCGAGCCGTTGGAGCCGAGCGCCTCGGAGACCTGGCGGATGGCGTACGGGAACTCCTCGCGGGACGGCAGCACCGGCAGCAGCGCACGCTCGGCCAGCGCGCCGTGGCCGATCTCGCGGCGCTTCGGGGAGCCGACGCGGCCGGTCTCGCCGGTGGAGTACGGCGGGAAGTTGTAGTTGTGCATGTAGCGCTTGCGGGTCTCGGGCGCGAGCGTGTCCAGCTGCTGCTCCATGCGGAGCATGTTCAGCGTGGTGACGCCCAGGATCTGGGTCTCGCCGCGCTCGAACAGCGCCGAGCCGTGAACCCGCGGGATCGCCTCGACCTCGGCGGCCAGCGTACGGATGTCCGTCACGCCGCGGCCGTCGATGCGCTTCTTCTCCTTGATCACGCGCTCGCGCACCAGGGTCTTGGTCAGCGACCGGTACGCGGCGGAGATCTCCTTCTCGCGCCCCTCGAACTGCGGCAGCAGCTTCTCGGCGGCCAGGCCCTTGACGCGGTCGAGCTCGGTCTCGCGCTCCTGCTTGCCCGCGATGGTCAGCGCCTGGGCGAGCTCGTCGCGGACGGCGGCGGTGAGCGCCTCCAGGACGTCATCCTGGTAGTCGAGGAAGATCGGGAACTCGCCGGTGGGCTTGGCGGCCTTGGCGGCCAGGTCCGACTGGGCCTTGCAGAGCACCTTGATGAAGGGCTTGGCGGCCTCGAGGCCGGCGGCCACGACCTCCTCGGTCGGTGCCTCGGCGCCGTCCTTGACCAGCTGGATGGTCTTCTCGGTGGCCTCGGCCTCGACCATCATGATCGCGACGTCGCCGTCCTCCAGGACGCGGCCGGCCACGACCATGTCGAAGACGGCGTCCTCGAGCTCGGAGTGGGTCGGGAAGGCCACCCACTGGCCCTTGATCAGGGCGACCCGGGTGCCGCCGATCGGCCCGGAGAAGGGCAGGCCGGCCAGTTGCGTCGAGCAGGAGGCGGCGTTGATCGCGACCACGTCGTAGAGGTGGTCGGGGTTGAGCGCCATGATCGTCTCGACGATCTGGATCTCGTTGCGCAGGCCCTTCTTGAAGGACGGGCGCAGCGGGCGGTCGATCAGCCGGCAGGTGAGGATCGCGTCCTCGGACGGGCGGCCCTCGCGGCGGAAGAACGAACCGGGGATGCGCCCGGCGGCGTACATCCGCTCCTCGACGTCGACCGTGAGCGGGAAGAAGTCCAGCTGGTCCTTGGGGTTCTTGGATGCGGTGGTGGCCGACAGCACCATGGTGTCGTCGTCCAGGTAGGCCACGGCGGAGCCGGCGGCCTGACGGGCCAGGCGGCCCGTCTCGAAACGGATGGTGCGGGTGCCGAAGGCGCCATTGTCGATGACGGCCTCGGCGTAGTGGGTCTCGTTCTCCACCAGGAAAATCTCCTCTTCTGCGTCCCTCGTCCGTGTGACGGAGGAACGGTGGTGGAGCAGCGCCCCTGGCCTTGGTCCGGCGGCCGGGCCGGTCTTCGATCGAAGCTACCGGAATTGCCAGTTCCGGGAGCCACTACCGAGGACCGGCTCCTGTGGCGCCGGTGCCGCGGGAATGAGGCGCTCCTCCTCGTTCGTTATGACGTTGTTGGGACCAGACTACAAAGCTTCGCCCGTCCTCACGACGGCTGTGGATATCGACGAGGACGGTGCGCGGGCGGCGGCAGGTCCCGGTGGCGCGCCGCGCCGCGCGGGTGCTGAGGCTCCAACGGAGCTGATGTGCGGCACGTACGGCAAAGGGAGCGGCCCCCTGTCCCGGGAACCGCTCCCTACCACGGCGTCTTACTTGGCGCCCGCCGCGCCGCGGCGGATGCCCAGGCGCTCGACCAGCGCACGGAAGCGCGTGATGTCCTTCTTCGCCAGGTACTGCAGCAGACGGCGGCGCTGGCCGACCAGGAGCAGCAGACCACGGCGGGAGTGGTGGTCGTGCTTGTGGGTCTTGAGGTGCTCGGTCAGGTCCGAGATGCGGCGCGAGAGCAGCGCGACCTGGACCTCGGGGGAACCGGTGTCGCCCTCCTTGGTGGCGAACTCGGCCATGATCTGCTTCTTCGTAGCGGCGTCGAGCGACACGCGGTACTCCTTCAGGGTTCTTCTGTTCGGCCACCGAGTGCCCCTGGTCTTGGTCTCAGGGGAGCTTCCGGGACTCGGGAGGCGGGGTCCGCTGGGCGCTGTCTCCAGAGTGCTCGTACGAGAGCTCCGGGGGCGCGTACACAAACGGCCGTCACACAGCGTACCAGCCGCCGACCATCCGTTTGGCCGTCGGCCTCACCTGAAGGCTTCACCCACAGCCCCGCCCCGTCCTACCCGCTGGTCAGGCTGCGCGCGGAGCTGTAGACATCCAGCACGGCCAGGGCGAGGGGCACCAGGGAGAGCAGCAGGGCGCTCTCGGCCAGATCGGAGAAGCGGCCCCAGAACGGGGAGAGTCCCTTCTTCGGAATGATCAGCGCGATGCCGGTGATCAGCGCCGCCCCCGCCGTGACGGAAGCGGCGAGCCAGATCGTACGGACGTCCAGCGGGCCGCTGTCGTGCCGCACCAGCAGCCTGAACATGGCGTCGGCCGGCGGGTTCAGGGACAGCCCGAGCACCAGCAGCCCCAGGCCCACCAGGCCCGCGGCGAGGACGGAGGCGACCTGGGCGGTGTAGCGGAAGAGACGGGCGCGCAGCAGCATCGCGAGGCCGGAGACGAGGGCCAGCACCTGGCCCCAGACGTTGTCGGAGAAGCCGAGCACGGCCGAGGCGCCGACGACGACCGCGGAGCAGCCGCCGACCAGGCCGAGCAGCATCTCGTGGCCGCGGCGGGCCTGGGCGGCGATCCGGTCGGCGTCCACGGGCTCGGGAGCGGGCCCGGCCCCCGGGTCGAGGTCGTCGTCCTCGGCCGCGGAGCGCGGCGCGGCGTATCCGATGGGCAGCCGGGCGACGCGCGCCGACAGGCCCGGCAGGAACGCGATGGCGCCGATCGCGACGGCGGCGCACACCGCGGCGGTCTCGGTGGGGCTGACCTCGGTGAGGATCGCGCAGAAGGTGGCGAGGGTGCCCACGGTCGAGGCGAAGACCGCGGCGACGAACGGGGCGTCACCGGTCGGCATGGCGACCACCAGGGCGACCGAGACGACGAGGACGGCGACACACCCGAGCAGGAACTGCAGGCGGCCGACGCCCTCGCCCTTGTCCAGGGCGAGCAGCCCCGAGCCCGCGATCATGGCGTGCGGCAGGGCGGCCAGGCCGAGCGCGATCGCGGAGGCGCGGTCCTCGTAGACCCGCGACCGTACCCCCGCAAGGGCCGTGAGCAGCACCGCGACTGCGGCGGCGATGATCCCCGGCAGCCCGTGCATATCGTGTTTGAGCGGATCGGCGAACCAAAGCACGAAGCCCATGAGGACCAGCAACAGGGAGCCGCCGAACAACCCGAAGGCGCGCAGGAACCGGTCGTTCCACAGCGTGCGGTCGCGGGTGACGGCGGAGGCGATCGCGTCCGAGACGTCGTCGTAGACGGCGGGCGGCAGCGACTCCGCGAAGGGGCGCAGCGACAGCAGTTCGCCGTCGAGCACCTGCTGGGCGCCCAGCGACAGCGCGCCGTCCAGGACCGTGCCGTCGCGTCGTACCAGGTGGTAGCCGGTGGGGGCGCCCACGGGCTGGGTCTGGCCGGTCAGCCGGAGGATCTCGGGGTAGACGTCGGCGACGGCGATGTCCTCCGGAAGAGCCACATCGATCCGACTGTCAGGCGCGACCACGGTCACCCTGCAGAAGCCGGTCGTGGCGGACGTACTCACCTTAAAGGCCCCCTGTTCGCTGTGGCGCGGCGCACGGCACCACCCGTGCGGCGGCCACCCTACCGGGGCCTGGCAGCTCATACGTCGGTAGGATCGCCGTCCCGCAGAGGTAGTCCGTCGCCACGGGGGTGCCGGAGAGGAACTGTTCATCTGCGTTGAGGGGTTGAGAGATCCGGTGAGCCAGGTCGTCGTCAAGCGCCAACCGCGGGCTCTCCCGCCCGAGGTGCCGAGCGAGGAACTCCGTCTCGAATCGCCCCCTGAGCTGCCGCGCGGCCAGCAAGAGGGCGTCCTGATGCAGCTGCTGCCCACCCTGGGCATGGCCTCGTCGA
This sequence comes from Streptomyces sp. NPDC007917, assembly GCF_042959105.1. NCBI lineage: Bacteria > Bacillati > Actinomycetota > Actinomycetes > Kitasatosporales > Streptomycetaceae > Streptomyces > Streptomyces sp. NPDC007917. The sequence goes on along the minus strand of NZ_JBIBKK010000043.1, from coordinate 48,824 downwards.
TGGTCTACTTCTTCATGCCCGGCGCCGCGCCGATGATGAAGATCATGGGCGTGATGATGATGTTCTCCACGCTCGGCATGACCGTGGCGATGTTCATCAGGCACCGGCAGGGCTCTCAGGGGCAGCTGGCGGACATGCGCCGCGACTACATCAAGTACCTCGCGCAGACCCGCCGTACGGTACGGCGCACCGCGCGGGCCCAGCGCGACGCCCAGTTCTATCTGCACCCCTCCCCCGACCAGCTGTGGTCCGTCGTGGCCGAGGGCAGCCGGGTGTGGGAACGCCGGGCGAGCGACAACGACTTCGGCCAGATCCGGATCGGGCTCGGTTCACAGCAGTTGTCCACCCCGCTGGTCGCCCCCGACACGGCCGCGGTCGACGACCTGGAACCGCTGACGGCCGGCGCCATGCAGAAGTTCCTGGCGACCCAGGGGTCCCTGGAACACATGCCGATGGCGGTGTCGCTGCGCGCCTTCTACCACGTGACGGTGTCCGGGGAGCCGGACTCCGTGCGGGGCGCGGCGCGGGCGCTCGTCGGCCAGCTGGCCACCCTCCACTCGCCCGAGGACCTCGTCATCGCGGTGGTCGCGCCGCGCAGCTCGGCACCCTACTGGGACTGGACGAAGTGGCTGCCCCACCTGCAGTTGCCTGGCATGATCGACGGGGCGGGCTCGCGCCGGCTGTTCAGCGACTCCCTCGCGGAGCTCGAGGAACTGCTCAAGGGGCGTCTGGAGGGACGGTCCCGGTTCAGCAAGGACGCCCAGCCGCTGCTCGACCAGCCGCATGTGGTGGTCGTGCTGGACGGCGGCATGGTGCCGCCGGAGTCGGCGTTCGCGGCGCAGGAGGGCTTGCAGGGCGTCACCGTCATCGAGGTGGTGGCGGGCGACCTCGACGAGCTGCGCGGCGGGCTCTCGATGATCGTACGGCCGGGCAAGCTGGAGCTGCTGTCGCAGGTCGCGGCGTACGACGGAACCCCGGACGCCCTGTCCCTGGAGGCCGCGGACGCGCTCGCCCGGCAGCTGGCGCCGCTGCGCATGGGCGGGGGCGACGACGACGAACCGCTGCTGGCCAACCTCGACTTCACCGATCTGCTGGGGCTCGGCGACGCGGGCTCGGTGGATGTCTCGCGGACCTGGCGGCCGCGATCGCTGGCCGAGCGGCTGCGGGTGCCGATCGGGGTCGGCGAGGACGGCTCGCCGGTCATGCTGGACCTCAAGGAGGCGGCGCAGGACGGTATGGGCCCGCACGGCCTGTGCGTCGGCGCCACCGGCTCCGGCAAGTCGGAGCTGCTGCGCACCCTGGTGCTGGGGCTCGCGGTCACCCACTCGTCCGAGACGCTGAACTTCGTCCTGGCGGACTTCAAGGGCGGTGCGACCTTCGCGGGGATGTCGCAGCTGCCGCATGTGGCGGCGGTCATCACCAACCTCGCCGACGACCTGACGCTCGTCGACCGTATGCGCGACTCGATCACCGGTGAGCTGCAGCGCCGTCAGGAACTGCTGCGCGCGGCCGGCAACTACGCCAACATCCACGACTACGAGAAGGCGCGGGCGGCCGGCGCCCCGCTGGAGCCCGTGGCCTCACTCGTCCTGGTGATCGACGAGTTCAGCGAGCTGTTGACGGCCAAGCCCGACTTCATCGACATGTTCATCCAGATCGGCCGCATCGGCCGCTCCCTGGGCGTGCATCTGCTGCTGGCCTCGCAGCGGCTGGAGGAGGGCCGGCTGCGCGGCCTGGAGACCTACCTGTCGTACCGCATCGGTCTGCGGACCTTCTCCGCCGCCGAGTCCCGCACGGCACTCGGCGTACCGGACGCGTACCACCTCCCGTCCGTCCCCGGCTCCGGCTACCTCAAGTTCGGCACGGACGAGATGACGCGCTTCAAGGCCGCCTACGTCTCGGGCGTGTACCGCACCGGGGCGGCGCCCGCCGACTTCGACGGCACCTCACTGCCCATCGAGCGCCGGCCGGTCATCTTCACCGCCACCCCGGTCCCGGTCACCTACACCACCCCGGACCCGGCGGCGCTCGTCGCCCCCTCCCGCCAGGAGGACGACGCGCTGGCCGACACGGTCCTCGACGTCATCGTCCGCCGCCTGGAGGGCCAGGGCGCCCCGGCCCACCAGGTCTGGCTCCCGCCGCTGGACGAGGCCCCTTCGCTGGACCAGCTGCTGCCGCCGCTGTCCCCGGTCGAGGGCCGCGGCCTCACCGCGCCCGAATACCCGCGCCTGGGCAACCTCGTCGTCCCTCTCGGCCTCATCGACAAGCCCTTCGAGCAGCGGCGCGACGTGCTGTACCGCGACTTCTCCGGCGCCGCGGGCCATATGCTGGTCGTCGGCGGCCCGCAGTCCGGCAAGTCCACGCTGATGCGCACCCTGATCTCGGCCTTCGCGCTCACCCACACCCCGGCCGAGGTGCAGTTCTACGGCCTGGACTTCGGTGGCGGCGGCATGAGCGCCATCGCCGACCTGCCGCATGTGGGCGGCGTCGCCTCCCGTCTGGACCCGGAGCGGGTACGGCGCACCATCGCCGAGGTGGCCGGCATCCTGGCCCGGCGCGAGGAGTACTTCCGCGCCAAGAACATCGACTCGATCGCCACCTACCGGCGACAGCGGGCCCGCGGCGAGCACGCGGAACAGGGCTGGGGCGACGTCTTCCTCGTCATCGACGGCTGGGCCAACTTCCGGCAGGAGTACGACATGATGGAAGGGGTCGTGGCCGACATCGCGGGCCGTGGCCTCGGCTACGGCATCCACATCGTGGTCACCGCTTCCCGCAACATGGAAGTCCGCGCCTCTTTGAAGGACCAGCTCCTCAACCGCCTCGAGATGCGCCTCGGCGACACGATGGACTCCGAATTCGACCGCAAGGTCGCCGCGAACGTCCCCGTGGGCGTCCCCGGCCGCGGCCAGCTCCCGGAGAAGCTCCACTTCATGGGCGCCCAGCCGCGTATCGACTCGGGCAGCGACCCCGAGGACATCACGGACGCCTCCGGCGAGCTGGTCCGCGCCGTGAACAGCAACTGGCACGGCCCGCACGCCCCCCGCGTACGGCTCCTCCCCCGCCGGCTGCGCGCCGAGGACCTGCCCAAGGGCTTCGAATACCCCCAGCAGGGCATCGCGATCGGCATCGACGAGACCAACCTCGAACCGGTCTTCGTCGACTTCGAATCGGACCCGTTCTTCCTCGTCTTCGGCGAGAGCGAATCCGGCAAGACGGCTCTGCTGCGGCTCATCGCCAAACAGATCACCGAGCGGTACGGCCCGGACGAGGCGAAGATCGTGGTCGGCGACTACCGCCGCTCCCTCCTCGACGTCATCCCGGACACCCACCTCCTGGAGTACGCCCCGATCGCCTCGGCCCTCCAGGTCCACACCACGGCCCTCAACGGCCTCATGGAGCGGCGCGCCCCCAAGCCGGACATCACCCCGCAGCAGCTGCGCGACCGCAGCTGGTGGAGCGGACCGCAGTTCTTCGTCATCATCGACGACTACGAACTCGTCTCCACCAGCAGCGGCAACCCGATGGCCGTCCTCACCGACAACCTGCCCTTCGCACGCGATGTCGGCATGCGCTTCATCATCGCCCGCAACTCCGCGGGCGCCTCGCGCTCGATGTTCGAGTCCTTCATGCAGCGCATCAAGGAACTTGGCGCCCAGGGCGTACTGCTCTCCGGCGACCCCACGGAAGGCGACCTCCTCGGCGGCGTCCGCCCCCGCCCCATGCCCCCGGGCCGCGGCTTCTTCGTCTCCCGCAAGCGGGGGACGCCGCTGGTGCAGCTGGGCTGGCTGCCGGACCAGTAAGCCTCCTGCCTCGTTCGCGGCGCGGCGAAGCCTGCCACCGCGAGACACACGGAGCACTCGCAGACCTCTGCCCCGGGCCGCTCGGCCCGGGGCAGAGGTCTTTCTGCTCGGCGACACGCTCCCCCCAAACTCCCCCACACGTACGGTCAACTCCCATAAGCTGTGCGTGACTTGTGACACCGGGTCAGAAACGCGCATCAGGGGAGAGAAGCGTGTCGTTCGAAGAAGAGTGGAGTGAACTCCGCGCGCAGGCGGAGCAGGGGCAACGAGCCCAGATGAGGCTCAATCACGTCGATGACGGAAGCGGCGGGCGGGGCACCCCAAACGGCAGTGGGCCGAGGCAGCCGGACCTGAGCGTGAAGAGCGACGAACTCGGCAGGATCGGCCACGACGCGTTCCTGCTGTACGACAGGGTCATGTCGGACGGTGGATGGGCCCAGATGACCACGCTCCGGGCGTCCACCGACCTCACCGAAGGCCACCTTGAGACAGGGGCGGCGCTCAGCGAAGCCGACAAAGCGTGGCAGACAAAGCTCGGCACCTTGCAGGAAGCCTGCGCCCACATCTCCAATCACCTGGATTTCTCCGCCAAGTCACACGTCAAGGACGACGCGGACCTCGCCTACACGATGCGCGACATCAACGGCGAACGGCTGACCCTGTCCAAAATCAACAAGTACTTCCACTGAGGAGCTTCAGTGCCATCGTTCGAGGATCTCTATCACCTCAAGCTGAAGTCCCTCGGTGAGTCGGTCGCCGACTGGTCAGAGACGATCAAGAAGCTCAAGACGCTCGCGCAAGACGCCGACGAGGGAATGCTGGCCAAGGCCAAGGGTGCCGACTGGGCAGGCAAGAACGCCGGTGTGACCAAGCCCTTCATCGAGAAGACGGCCAAGGAATTTCACGACGCCGTCACCGAGGCCACGAGCTTCCGCAACATCCTGCGCGACGCTCATGATGCGCTCAAGATCGCCAGAGATGACCTCAAGGGCTTAGTCCACGAGGCCGGGACTCAGGGCCTCACCATCAGCTCCCAGGGCGTGGTCGACGTCAAGCCCACCGACTCCGGCGACAGCGCCGAGCCGCCCAAGGGGTCCCAGGCGAAGATCGACGCCATGGTCGCGAAGATCGAGGCCGTGCTCACCAAGGCCGCGTCGGTCGACACCGAAGCCGCATGGGCACTGAAGACTCTCAGCGGCGATCCCTACAACTTCAGCACCACGAAATACGACTCTCTCGACTCGGCAAAGAAGATCAAGAAGCAGGATGCGGTCGCCGACGCCAAGGAGGCCGCGAACCTCGCCGAGAAACTCACCAAGGAGCGTGTGGCAAGGAATCCCGATGACCTCAAGGCACTGAAGACCCTCCTCCATGAGCATGCACAAGACCCCGATTTCGATGTCACTTTCTACAAGACGCTGGGGCAGGAGAAGGCTCTGGCGTTCTACGCCCACGTCTCGCTGGACTCCACCGCGATGCACGAGAAGACACGCCTTGACCTCGTCCACACCATCCAGACCGACATGGGCACGATGCTCGGCGTCGCGACGGACAGGGACACCAAAGGGCACCTCGGCCCCACATGGATCGACGGCATGGTGCGCGCCGGGCGCAAAGAAATCGACGTGTCAGACATCGCCGGCTACGACAAGAAGATCTACGGCTACCAGGCGCTGAGCTCGATCGTGCGGCACGGCGACTTCAGAGATTCCGACCTCCTCACGGCCGTGGGGCGCGACATGGTAGCCATGGACCGAAAAGACCCGGGTGTCTGGACCCGGAATGCGCCGTCCAACATGAACATGGCGCTGAACTTCGACAAGAAGGGCGGCAAGGGCTTCGACCCGATCACCGGCCTCATGGAGGCATTCAGCCACAGCCCGGATGCCTCGACCCGGTTCTTCAACGAGCCGGTGCGCACAGACACCAATGGCGATGGAATCGTCACCAAGGACGACAAGCCCGTCACGGACTACGACTCCAACTACGACGGCAAGGTCAATGGCGTCGACAAACGTCCCATGAGCATGGTGGATTACATCCTCGACCGCTCCGAGAGTCTGGACCCCAGCGACCAGAGCACTGGGGGCGAACCGAGGCCCGCGGTGCGCGCGGCGGGCAACGCGCTGGAGGCTGCCAGCACGGGCAGGGTTCCCGGAGACGACGACGCACCCCTCATGCGCCACACCGAGGCGATGTCCAATGTGGCAGAGAGAATCGTGGAGAAGATCGGCCACAGCCCCGAGCTCGTATCAGGAGAAGAGCCGGGCGAGCCCGGCCCGCTTGGTGCCCTCTCGAAGAACTTCGGAAACATCATGGCTGGTTACATGGCTGACGTGCAGATGGCTATGGAGAACGGCGAGAAACTGATCAAGCCGTTCGGGTATCCGGCAGAATTCGACAAAGCTGACCTCAAGCTCTTTCTGGGAGCGGTGGCCCAGGACCCCCAAGCTTACGGCGCAATCACCCAGTCGCAACAAGCCTTCACCACGTCGCTCGTCCACGACATCATCCAGGAGAGGGGCAGGAACGTCCTACCAGAGACGATTGGAAATGCGGTGCACTCGGGGTCAGAAATCGCCGGAATCATGGCCGAGGCGCGCACTGAGGCCATCTATGAAAGGCATGCCGCCGAGAATGATGATTTCAACAAGGCGGTCGCCGATAACGCCAAGTGGAGCAATAGAATATGGGACATGGCGGGATCGAAATATGTCGAGATGATCCCCGTGGGCGGCGACCTCATCCAGTGGTTCAAGGAAGACACAATTGATGCGGCCATCGAACGCGCCGAAAAGGATACGTTCGACGAAGCGCACGAAGAGGCGGTCAGGACCTACACACAATCCGAGACAGCCACTAAAAAAGCCGCAGAGCGGGCAGTGCTAGCGGCTTGCAAAGACAGCGGGTTGCCCCAGGATTTCATCAACGCACTCGCGGGGACAGCTAGCACCAAGGCGGGATCAGCATATGCCGTCGGGAACACAGGGATGGCGCCTGGCGAGCATAAGTAGTGGGGCACCCCAATCCATATCGGAACTCGACATTTATTCATCCAGATTGAAGGGCAGATGAGGAACCGTAGACGACTCGCACTCACCCGCTGCACTAGCGCCCTGGTAGCTTCCGCGATCCTCACAGCGTGCCCCCATGGCGGCTCCGAGAAGGCGGCACCAAAACTCCCTCATCGAATCTGCTGGGGCGCATTTCCGGGAGACGAGGTAAGAACACTCTTGAAACCAGGGTCCCGGCTGAGCATAGACACGAAGCGCCCTCTCGATTTGTATAGCGGAAAAATTGACACCAGTTGCATCGTGTATATCGACGGCAACACAGGGTTTCTTGCGACCGCGAACAGGCTTCCCAGTTACGCGAGCTGGGAGCTGAGGAGAGAGCCTTATGATTCCAAGATCCAGGCCGGCCGGGAGGGTGTGTTGTCCGACGTTGGCGCAGCCTCATATTTCACCTGCAATCGCCCGGCCAACCTACCCGAGGATCGCTGGCATCCAAACTCGGAAAAGTACATCATTTTAGAGATCGACATTTGGGGATCCCCCGGGAATCCCGTTGACCACCGCAAGATCCTCACCTCCTTGATGAAGAAGTTTGTGCCCTTCGCACAGCAAAAACTCCGTTGCCAGTGACACCACACACCCGCCGTTTCTTCGCCGTCTCGAACCTGGCTGTCAGCACGGCAAAAATGGGCTAATGTCCGAAGAGTCGGCCCTCCGAGTCACAAGAACCGCGGAGAGTCAGTCTGTGGACTGTTCACACCTACAGAACCGCATGCGCTGTTCGCGGGGCTGGGGCGGCAGGCGCCCACGACGAGGGGGAGAGACTGGGCACTCAAGGTCGCGGACACCGGGGTGCGGAGTCGCGGGCACAATGCGGGAGCACCTCCGGGCACCCGAAGCCCGGTGCTGATGCAAAGCGTTGACGCTGAGCTCGCCCCGACGGTTCGACCTGGAGGCCGCTCAACACAGGGCTCGCTGCCCGTGACGCCGTGACGCAGCTCTGTATGTCGCGCGTACGCCAGACACGGTCATAGCTCAGGAGGGGCCTCCCAGCCGGCCCTCGTCGGCGGCGGGTATACGGACCCCGGCTGGATGCGCGGGGGCGGCACCCCTGAGCAGCCCCCGCACCCCGATGCGGTCTGACCTTCGAGTCAGGTCCACCCCAGGGCTCTACTGATTGTTCGTGCTCATCAATTTCCCGAATCCCACGCCAGAGGCGGTGGGTATAGAAGCCCCTACCCGTCCACCTCTCAAACTGAATACCCGTCAGTGGCCGGGACCTCGCACAGCAACGGCAGCAACAACATGGCGAAAGCTCTGGATTCCAAGGCGGATTGCGAGTTCGTCGCCGCCATCGCGGCCCGTACCTCATCCGATGGCTCGGAACGAGAGCCATCCTCAACTTAACATCCCGCTAACCCAAGGCGCCGACGAGATCACTTAAGGTGTCGGGCTACCACGGCTTGGGCCACAGTCACTTCATAGCCTGTGAATGACGCCCGCCGTGGAACCCGAAGACACGCACGCGCGTCTAACCCCGTAAGTTTCCCTTCCGGACATCACTGGTTCGAGCCTCCGACACGTGGCGTAGTCGGTGCGTCATTCTCCGCAAGGAGAAGTCGTCCGCTCAAGGGCCGAAACGCACAAACCGACCGATCGTTCGACCAGTGTGCCCGGAAAGGGGTGAATAACAAGGCACCAGCGTGCTAACTTCGGAAGGCTAATCGCCGTATGCGACGCGCCACTTGATGCCTAGCCATGGGGGAATCATGACCTTTGAGGACGAGTGGTCCAAGCTCCGCACTGACGCTGCGGCGGGGCGGAAGTCCACCCACATGCAGCTCAACCAGACTGACCCCCCTGGTCCGAGCCTCCCTGGAACGCTCAGCCTGAAGTCGAGCGCATCCAGGAAGAAGAGCGCCGTCAATGCTTTGGAAACCCACGTCGAGCCGGACACGAAGAAGGCCGGCGAGTGCGTCGACGAATCGACCGAGAAGGCCGAGAAGGAGTTCAAGGACTGGGCCACCGGGAGTGGGCTCACCGATGCCCTCAAGGGCTGGCACACCTCGGTCAAGGCACTTCAGGCCCGGCTCTCGCAGGAGAAGGCTGCGCTGAGCGGCACCAACAAGTATTTCGTGACCAATGACTTCCACGTCGGGTCGGAGCTCACCACAGCCGTTCCGTCTGCCCAGTACCCGGACAACACTCCGTTCTCGTCTCGCATCTCGGACTACTACCGCTAGGGGGGCTCGTGCTCACGTACCACCAGGTCATGACCATCGACCTGTCCCTCCTCGAGACGGCCGCCACCAAGTGGGACGAGGCCGCCAAACAGTTCGAGGCAGTCCAAAAGATTTACGACAGCAAGGTCAAATCGGTCGGGCTCGACGGGACCTGGACTGGTGTGTCACTGATGGTCGCCCGGCCCAACATGCAGGTGACCGACGAGCAGTTCACCGCGGCGCCAAAGGAAGCCCGCGCCATCGCCTCGATCCTGAGGGACGCGCACACCCAGTTCGTCGATTTGCGCGGGAAGGTGAAGTCCGCGGTCGCGGACGCCGTGAAGGCCGGTATGCGGGTCTCGGACGCCGGCATCGCGAGCTACGACTACTCGAAGGCGAGCGCCGCCGACGCCAATGCCGCGCGGCACGACCCGGATCTGCACACCATCGAGCAGTCATGGACCCGGCACATCGAAGCGGCGGTCAGGGCGGTCGACGACGCCGACCAGGGCGTAAAGGTCGCCCTCAAGGCGGCCGTGGAGGATCCCAACCTCATCGACGGTGCGGTCAACGGGTTCAACGACAAGGCGGAAGGTGACATCGAGAAGGTCGAGGCCAAGGAAGCCGAAGACCTCGCGACCCGGCTCAACTCCGGCGACAAGCTCAGCAACAAGGAGATGGCCGAGTTCCAGCGGCTGTTCCGGGACAACGAGAACAACAAGGTGTTCAGTCAGACGTTCCTGGACGGCATCGGCCCCAAGGGCACCATCGAGCTGACCAACAAGTTCTTCGACCGCGCCAAGGGCGACGACAAGGAGAACTTCCGTGCCCTTGAGAAAGGCTTGGCCACCACCCTCGCCACCGCTACCAAGTCTCCCTCCGATCCCTTCTACAAGAAGTGGCGGGAGGGCCTCAAAAAGGCGGGTGTCGAGCAGTACGACGTCGACGTTGTGCACGACAAGATTGATTTGAGCAAAGGGCACGGCCAGGGGGCCCGCGGCTACCAGAGCCTGGTCACCCTCATGAAGCAGGGCAAGGGGTACTCCTCGCGGTTCCTCTCCGACCTCACCGACGACATGATCGCGGCGGAGCGGAAGGACAAGAACATCTGGGACCTCTACGGCGAGTTCAGTGGCAAGGACGACGGCTGGTTCGCCAACGACCCCGTCGACGGCGCCCTCGACCTCATGAGCCGTGACCCCGGGACGGCCACCCAGTATCTCGACCCGAAGGCGGACGGCGGAAACGACCGGCTCAAATACCTGCTGCGGGACCGCGACTGGGACCTGAAGAACACCACAATCTGGCGCGGCAACATCGAGGTTGGGAGCGCCGACGCCTCCGACGCGGACGTTCGCTCCGGGTTCGGTCGGGCACTGGAGGCGGCCGCCACCGGGAATGTCCCGGGCTCTGATCACACCCTCGGCTACCACACCGAGGCTGAGTCCCGGGTGATGCACGACACCATCAAGATTCTCGACGACGGCCGAAATGGTTCCCATATACCCGACGAACTGCGCAAAAACTTGGGCAGCATGCTCGTCGACTACACGCCCGAAACCCACGAGATCCTGAGCGGTACGGGTCCGTACATGGACAAGGACGGCGTGTGGAGCGACGGCACGGGTGGCAAGGATGCCCACATGTCCGTTCCCAAGGAGAGCCTTACCCGCATCATGCGTGGTGTGGCTGAGGACGGTAAGGCATTCGGCGAGATGTACGACGCCGAGCGGTACTACTCCGCGGGGACGCTGGCCGGGACGGACTTCAAAGAACCCGACAACCGTGCAGCGGCCATCGAAGGAGCGTCGCACGTTTTCGGTTTCTACGACGGCATCAGCTCCGACATCGCCCGCGACAAGAAGAACGACGCCATCTCGTGGGCGAACCACTTCCAGACGGCGGAATTCGTCATCACCGGAGGCATGCAGGCCGGCGCCAGCGCGCTCAAAGGTCAGCCGACGGGGTTCATCACAGATGCCGCCTATCGCATTCTTTACGCGGGCTTCTACGACTGGAAAGAGGACCAGATCGCCCAGGCGAATGCCGCGGCCGCCCAGGAGACCGAGTATCACTTCACCACCGGCCAGAAGCAGGTGAATCATATGGTCGCGGGGTGGGCACAGGAGAACGGCTACGGCAAGGACACCGGGCTGTCGAGGCACCTCGTCGGTTCCGGACAAGAGCGTTACGACAGCGCGCGGACGGAAGCCCTTATTTATCTCGACTGATGAGCCGATGAGTCAATGAGCCGTTCGGCCGGGAGACCGTGCGGCTCGCCGGGGCTCAGCTGTCTGCGTCAGTCCGTCGGCCGCCGGTGGGGGCTTCTGCCTCCCCGGCGGCTTTTGCATGTGACGCAAGAACCGGTCGCCGTTCAGTGCCTGTGCGGACTCCGTGAGAACACCGATGGGGTGGGCGGCGGTGTAACCGCTGCCCACCCCATCGCGGAGGCGAATCGCTCAGTAGCTCAGGCTGAACAGCTTCGAAGCCTTCACGTCCGTGGCGTGGTACGCGTCCTTGCCCGACTCGACCAGAGCCGCGACCTTCGTCACGAGACCCTGGATGTGGTCGGCCCGGGCCTGGAACTGCTTCTCGGCCGCGAGCATGGCCTGGTGGGCCTCACCCTCCCAGCCCTCGGTGACCTTCTTCACGGCCGCCTGGATGTCCGCCATCTCCTTGCGGACGTGGCCGGCCGCCGTGCGGAGCTGAGTGGCGAGCTGCTGAATCGACTCGTAATCGGCGAGCAATTCGTCTGACGGTGTGGACACTTGTCCCCCAACTCGATAGTTCTGTGTGTTGTCAGGCGTCGCGGGGTGCCACGATGCGACCAGGCACCCCTTTCAGCATGGTCAGGCTCAGAAGCCGTCGACCTTCGAGTACGAAGCGATCGGGGCATCGGTGCCGGCGCCGAGGCCGCCCACGCCGCTGCCCGGGGTGATGTGTCCGCCCGCGGCGGAGCCGTTGACGTCGATGCCCTTCAGCTGACTGGCGATGTCGTCGTCGTTCGCGCCACTGGCACGGTGGGTCAGGGCGACGGCCTCGCGAATACCGTCGACCAGACGGCGGACGGCGTCGTGGTCCTGCTCCAGGTCCATCTGCGCCTTCTTGAAGGCGCCGGCGCCGCTACCCCGCCAGCCCGAGTCCACCGTGGCGAGAATGTCCGCCATGAGCTTCATGTTAGTGGCGAAGCCCTGGATGGACTGGTCCAGCTCATTCGTGAATGTCTGGAACGCGGAATCGCTAACCCGCTGCTTGCTCATTTTCCACCTTCCCCCATGAAGTGTTGGTGAGTTGACATGGGGTTTCGCTCCTCAACTCACCGCTGTGCGCGAATCCCTTGGGATTCATCGTACTGCTTACAGGTGTCCTACACATTGTAGTAAGCGTCCGCAACACCTCGCTCAACGTTCACGGTTATTTCATTTGTTGAACGAGAGCTCAGTGCTCGGCAGCACCCCAGCTCCCTGGGGGTGTCTTGGCTGAGTACCCAGTCCGCTACGCGGCAGTGACGACCTGTCATAGGCCGGCCGATGCACTGCCGCGGCGACGGACGAGCGCGATGGCGATGGCAGCCGCCAGGAGGACGGCAATACCTGCGCCAATGGCGATCCAGAGAGTACTGCTATTGTCGTCGTTTTTCTTGGGCTCCGCGACGGTTTTCTTGTCGCCTTTTTTGTCGTCCGTGGCCGTGGGTGTCGACTTTGGGTCTTCACTTGGAGACTCGGAGGCAGAGGCCGATGCGGAGGGGTCTGGCTTCGTCGCGCCCTCGCGGGCAAGCAGGGGGTTGACGCTGGCGGGGCCGGGGTCTCCCTCGCCGTCCAGGAGGACCTTGCGGGGGCGGATGGAGCCGTAGCCGACGTAGATGCTGGGGATGTCGCCGGTCGTGGGCTTCGCGGCGGTCTGCATCATGACACGGAGGACTTGGTTGTTGGTCCACTTGGGGTGCTTGGCCCAGATGAGAGCTGCCGAAGCAGAAGCGATGGCGGTGGCCTGGCTCGTGCCCCAGGAATTACAGAGTCCCTTTGACTTGGTGCAGTAGGTGGTCATATCAACACCCGGTGCAACCAAGCCGACTTGGTCACCGGCAGTGGACCACTTGGCCACGTTACCGGAGCTGTCAATCGCACCTACACCAACGACTCCGGTAAGCCCGGCCGGTTGCTCAACCAGATTGTCCGAGTCTCCGCTGTTCCCTGAAGAAGCAAAGAGCAGACTTCCCCTTTTGAGCGCATACTTGACAGCGGCTTGAGTGAGGGGAAACTGCTGAGCAAGCGCCTTCGCCCCCCATGAGATGTTGATGACCCGCGCATCATGGTCGGCAGCATATCTAATAGCCCTTTCCATGACCCCGTCGGCAGAATCGCTCCTCCCATCCACGACGTTCCTTATGGGAAGGATCTTAGCCTTCGGGGCAAGCCCGCGAATACCCCCGCCAGTGCCTGTGCCAGCGATGAGGGCGGCCATATTAGTGCCATGGCCATCCGTGTCCTGACGGGGGTTCTTCGGTGTGTTTGATGCGTCTGCGCCTCGCAGCACCTGGCCGCGCAGTTCCGGCAGTGAGGAGTCGACCCCTGAGTCGATGACGGCGACAGTCACCCCTTCGCCCTGGCTCACCTTCCACATCTTGTCCGCTTTCATTGCGGTGAGATACCACTGCCGCGAGCGGACATCCTGCGCCTCCGCGGGCGGAGCTATAGCACCCGCGGAAACGAGCACAGCACCGAGTAGAGCCAACAAGGCCCGACGCCGTACTCCAAGGGATGAAGGCAGCATGTAGTGGTTACTCCTCGCGTGAGCAGCTTTTCTGCAGGCTATTCGATGACAGGCGGAACGGTGTTACGCCGACCACCGGTCCAAGTGTCCTTGTCTTCTTCGAGATAGTCCGGCCTGGCCCCCGCGTTGCGCTGGTTACCACCGTGCGGAAGGGCTGTGGAGTGCGGTGCCACGGCGGGGCCGTGGTTACCGCGCACGAGCCCCGATCCTCCCTGAGTGAACTCGGAGCGCCCCTCACGCGGGACACGCGGACCTCCTGTGACACCACCGGGCTCCGACGTCAGCCGTCGGCCCGAGCCGGTGCCGCCAGGAGCGTGCGCACCGTCGACCGGGTGAACTCCCGTGCCCAGAGGTCCGCGAGGCAGAACGCCGCGCTCCTCCCCCACGACCATGCCGCGCGGCAAACTCCGCGGAGCCGGGTTCGTTCCCTTCGGGCGGTCAACCATGCCTCCCGGCTCCGACCCAAGCCGTCGTCCGGGGCTGTTGGTGCCGGCGGGGGTGGGGCCGTGAAGGAAGTGACCGCCCGGTCCGACGGGGCCACGTGCCATCGGGGCGTGCGGCTCCTCGCCGACCACCATGCCACGCGGAATCCGCGGAGCGTTGGTCGGCCCGAGGCTGCGCTTTCCTCCGACGATGCCATCGTTCGTCGGAATACGCGGGGGCAAACTCGACGTCCGCGGTGTGCTCGGTGCGGTCGGGGGCAGTTTGCCCAGCTGCCCAGGCCCGGGGATCGGTGCGGTTCGGCCAACATGCGGAGCAGTGGGGATGACCGGCCTCGGCCCCGGGGGACCAGTGACCGGGGGCATCGTGGGGCCGTTCGTTGGGACGTTGGGAACGTCCGGCACAGGAGGGAGAGTGCCGGGCCTGTTGATTGTGTCCGGCGCCGGCGGGGTCTTGACGGAGTCGATAGCCGTGTTGGTCGGATCCGGGACGCCCCCTCCGGGGATCACGCTGCCCCCGTTCGGGATCACAGGCGTGTGGGGCCTCACTGGCGTGTGGGGGCTCACGTCAGCCGGTTGCACAGGCGCGGCCTTCGGGCCTCCGACGGTACGGTCAGCCGCAGACAGGGGAGTAGCGTAGGCAGCGCTTGAACCAGCCGACGCCGTCGCTACCGACGGCGAACCCCCAAGGGGGGTCTCGCCGCCCTCTCTGCCACCTCCCTGGACCAACTCCTTCGGGAGAACAGGGAAGTTGGGCTCCTGAAGCACATCTTTCATGTACGAGTGCGCCGTCTCGTAGTACGAGTCCAGCTTCACGATCTGCTTGATGGCTTCTTGCCGCTCGGGCTCGTTCTTCAGCCGAGCTTTCTCCTTGTCCTCGTCCACGTAACACATAGGGACCAGCTTTGCGCCCTCAGAGTCGGGCTTCGGAATGGCCGATTTGACGTCGGCCAGTCCCAGCGCAGCGACGCCTATGTTGTTACCGACCCCCCACGTGTAATTGGCCAAGTTCAGAGTCTGCTTGGACAGCTCTTCGACCCAATCACGGAAGGCGTCGGCTCCCTCGCCTTTCCACTTGACGTTCTCAGCGTGTGCACGCATCTCGTCCGCGATGCCAGTCAAATCGGTCCACGCGGCCATCAATGCGGAACTGGCATCACCCAGCTTGACCGGATCGGCGCCCTTCACTATTTCGTAGAGTCGAAAGTGACTCATTCCCTCGTACTTGCTGGAGCTTTCCTCAGCCATCTGCGCCTACCCCCTCAGCTTGCGTCCGGGCCGACAGATTTACCATCGTTCGACGAGCTGCCCGGCGCCCCCGAGTGACCAGTATTCGGGGCACGGTAGTACTTCTGCGCCTCGGACTGGATCTCCTGCATGCGACGCCGTTGCTCTGCGTCAACACCGTCGTATCCCTTTTCGGCGATCAATGCCGTGAGACCCATTGCCTCAAGCTGGTCGCCGAAAGTCTTGGAATAGATTTTGATCTTCTCGTGAACCTGGTCGTACAGCTCCGACAATTTGTCGGCAGACGTCAGGGTACTGTCGCCGTAGGCGGCCCGAGAGATAGTTTGCTCATCAAGTTTCGTCTTGGACGCAGGCGACTTCTCAAGATCGGACAAAACCTTGTCAATCCGGCTCTTGAACTTCGCCAAGGTCTCCGCTTCCTTGGCCATGCCCTTGCCGAACAAGTCCGACTGTGGAACCGAACCGCCTGGGTCGACTGGTTTCGCCACCGCATCCTCCCCGTATGACACCAACGATGTCCTGAACCACTCTAGCGATCCCGCCTGCGTGGCCCAACTATCGTATCGTCAAGGTAGATCGACGACTCTGTAACAGATCGCTACTCAGCAGACCCCGGGCAGCCACAGCCCCGTCAATCATCGGCCCGCTCTCTCACTACGGCGAGCGCGGCGCCCGACCGCCCCTGACGTTCTCACTGGTAGACATGCGCTTCCCCTCTTGACGGAGGCGGCCCGCCGCAGCATCAACCGGATGATTACTGACGAACGCACCCTATCGGCGGGCCTAGGCGCATCAGTGGACCTTTCCGGTATCGCTTCGTGAGTCTTGTCGATCTTCGCTTAGATGGTTGGCGGCCTTGTGACGCTGCGGCGAGGGGTGTTCAACGCGGGTAAATAGTTGACGAGTTCACTACTTTTGCACTTCGGGTCGGCAGCGAAAGGCGGGTTCGGTGCTCCGCAGCCGAGGTCGGCCACGGAGGAGGGCGTGGGGCGTCCGACGAACCGGTTGTGGATGACGACCGGGCCGTGGATGCGAGCGCAGAATGGTGTCGTGTCCGCGGCCCGGGGGACTGGGGAGACCTACGGCGACCGGCCATCGGCCAGGACTGGCGCCGCTGGGGCCGACGGCCGCGTCGCGGGTCGATGTGGACAATGGCACATCCTTCATGGATCAGCGCAGCTCGAGCACCGCCCGGTTGGAGACGCCGTCCGCACGCGCGTCCGGGGCCCGATCCCTTCTCAACGCATGTGCAGCGGCTCCGCAAGACGCTCAATGTTCGCCTTGCGTTCACCAAGCACAGCATGGGGTCATCACGGCACCACAACCTTCACAGAACCGAGAGACCCCTCGTTGAACTGTGATGTCAGAGCACCGGCATGGCCGTCAATTTACCGGCGTGCACCAGGAACACGCGGTTGCCCGAACCCGCCATTCCCCAGTCGCCGCCGCCGTCCCGAGCATAGGTCCACACCGGTTTGCCTGTGTCCTTGTGCAGGACCGGGATGCCACCCGAATCGAGGTCATGGACGTTCACCCAAACGGTCTTTCCCTGGACTACAGGAGGATCGAGCTGCTGGAGGACAGCGCGGAGGGAGTATGTCCAGTCAGCATTCCCGTGTCTTCTGTCTCGACGGCTGATCTCATCGCCGTCCAGAGCGTACAGCGCATCACCGTCGAGCGTTGGCGCGCCCCAGCCTCCGTAAGTCTTCCTGAACTCGCTTTTCGCGGGCACAGACCATATCTCTTCTCCGCTCCGGAGCTTACGGGCCGTCAGGGTTTTCCCGCCCAAATAGGCGATCCCTTTGGAGATAGCGGGAGCGATGGGTTCGATGGCTACTGCCTGCCGCGGCAGCGTCCAGACCTCCTTCCCTGTGCGAGTGTCGAGTGTGACCACCTTGCCGTTTTCGCCGCAGAGAATCAGGCGTCCGCTGCCCGTCGCTGCCTTGGGCGGGGTGGTGGATGAGCACTTCACAGGCATCGGAACGGTCCAGCGGGTGGTGCGTGAGTCGATGTCGAAGGCACGTAGAAGATTAATATTTCGCCTTATCGAGTCGCTTGCAGCCGTGCAATAGACACTCTCGGCGTCCGCGGCGATGACGTGGACGGCGTTGGCGGGAGCCGACCACCGCTCCTTGCCCGTAGCACTGTCGAGGGCAAGAAGCCTTCCCGTACGGCCGGCGGTCATAGGGCAAACGGTCACAACAAGTTCGTCGGAGGGTGCGACATAGTGGGCGTACGAGCCCACGTCAGTGCCCCATTTGCGTGTCCCGTCGATGACGTTGTAGGCGCCCAGCGTGCTGCTTCCTCCCTCATGGACCAAGACGAGATCGCGAACAGGCAGGGGCTGGATAACAACCGGTGAGGGACCGTCCTGCGGTCCCCAGAGTGACGGCGGCGCGGTGCCGTCCTCGTACTGTGAAGCCGTCAGACGCTTCGCGTCCCACGGTTTCGGTGACGCTGTGCTCTCCTCTTCACTGGGCTTGCGAGCTTCCCCTGGCCCGTCGTCCTTGAAGAGCAACCACCAGGCGACTCCTCCGCCGCCCGCCGCCAGTACGGTGCCACCAGCCGCGAGCGCGGTGATGAGACGGCGCCGGGAGGGAACGGAGGGAGTACGCGCTTCCGGAAGGCTGATCAACTGCTTCGCTGCTGTCTCGCGCAGCTTGATGTCGGCGGCCAACTCTCCCAGCTGCCAGATTCGTCTGGTTCCGGGCCTGGTGCCGGGCGGCGGGGCGAAGACCGCGGCGATCTGCTCGGGAAGAGGGCGGTACGCGGGATCCTTGGCGAAGCAAGGAGCGACGAGCGAGCGTATCGGCTCCGGTACCTCGGACAGGTTGGGCTCTCCGTGGACCACTTCGTACTGCACCGTCGCCACGTGTCCGCCGTCGTACGCACGCTCTCCACTCGCCGCGTACGCCAGCACCGCTCCCAAAGAGAAGACATCGGCAGGCGGGCCGACACGCTGCCCCAGCACTTGCTCTGGTGCGCCGTAACCGGGCGTGACCGGGATCTGGCCGGTGAGGGTGAGGGTGAGGCCGTGCTCGGGGCGCGCGATGCCGAAGTCGATGATGCGGGGGCCTGAGGACGTCATCACGATGTTGGACGGTTTGAGGTCACGGTGGACCAGTCCTGCGGCGTGAATGTCCTGGAGCGCACGGGCGAGTGCGGCACCCAGTTCCCGGACCCCCAGGTCGTCGAAGGGCCCGTACTCTTCGATGTGCTGGTCCAGCGTCGGTCCCGCCAGGAACTCAGTGGCCATCCATGGCCAGGCTCCCTCGTACCACGCTCCGAGTACGCGCGCGACACCGATACTGGTGACGGCCTGCGCGACCTGCGCCTCCCGGACGAAACGCTGAGCCATGTTCTGGTCATACGCCAGCTCCTGGCGGAGCACTTTGACCGCCGCGGCCCGGCCGGTGGCGTCCCGCCCGAGATAGACCCTGCCCATACCGCCGTCGCCGAGTACGGCTACGAGGCGGTACGGACCGAGACGGAGGGGGTCGCCGGGACCGAGAGGGTTCATGGGGTGAATGTCTCCCTGTGGAGTTGTACGGTGCGTGGTTTTCGGATGCCGTGGGCGAGTTGGGTCACTCGAAAGGGATGGCGTACACGAAGTCGCCGCTCATCAGCACGAGAGTTCTGGCACGATCGTGGGCCACGAACGCACCATCGAAATTGCCGGGGATGCGGAGGGTCCATGCGACTTTGTGTGTACGCAGGTCGACAGCGCTGATCTTCGCGTTGCCGTCGACGGCGACGTAGGCGTATTTCCTGCCAATGACGGGCGTGACCAGGAGATTGGGCACGCCGCTCAGACTCGCCTCCCACAGCAGCTTGCCACTGTCTGCCTCCACGGCGACGAGTCCGCGGGTCCCCTCGGCCACATACACCACACCGTCCTTCACCGCAGGTCTGCCGTACGGACGCGTGCCCTTCTTGATGTCGCCCTTGTCCCGGCCTTCGCCGAACGCCCAAGCGTTGTCTCCATCGGAGAGCCGGAACGCGTAGAGCTGTCCGGTCCCGAAGTAGACACGATCGTCGTCAGCCACGAGTTGGCCCGGGTCGAGGAAGGAATCGGAGTCCAAACGCTCCCTGGGCAGGTCCCGGGACCAGAGCATCCGGCCCGTGCGGGTGTCCCGGGCGCCGAGCCCGTCCACGATGTCGAGTACGCCGATTCGTCGGGTGACGGCCAGACAGTTGCCGACGGCCCTGGCGACAATGCCGTCCCTGGAGGTGGCCGGGAAATAGGCTCCCGTGATCGGCTGGCGCCAAAGCTCCTTGCCGCTCCGGAGATCGGCGGCCATCACATGCCAGCCCTTTCCGTTATCCACCGGGCCCGCCTTCCATCTTTGGGCTACCAGATAGATCACTCCGTCAGCGGCGGTCAGCGGTTGCGCCTGCTCCGTGCGAGATCCGAAGAAGTCCCGGAACGGTCCTATCAGCGGCTTCGGCTTACCGTTCTCGAGGTCGACGGAGTGAACGGCCAGCCCTTTCGCGGTGGAGGTTTCGGGTATGAAGGCATAGGCTCGCTCGCCATCCGAGACGACTTGCCAGGCGATCTGTGCGCCGGACCAGGTTTCCCACTTGCGGGTCCAGCGCTCTTCGCCGGTCTTCGCGTCCAGCCCCACAAGGCCGTGCCCGATCATCACCAGGATCAGATCCCCGACCGGCGTCGGGACGAAAGTCTCATCCGTCCTGTTGACCTTCGCCCACCACACCGCCTGTAACGGGACGTTCGCTGGGCGGGTGGTGGAGCTCCGCCGTGGGCCGGCGGTGTCATCGTGCTCTCCCCGCCGGGTCAGCCATGTCCACGTCCCGACGCCCGTGGCGGCTGCGCCGAGGACCGAGCCGCCGGCGAGGGTCAGGAGCTTACGTCTGGACATGCCGGGCCGGGGAGCCGACTCCTCGACGGATCCGGGTGGTGCGGGCAGCCGGGTCGGCTGGATCTGCCATACCTCTGTGGCCCGTCGGCCGATCTCTGCGAGGGCCGTCTCAGGGAGGTAGTCCGTGAACTCCCCTCCCTCGTGGTTGAGCTGACCGGCGAGCTGGACCATGCTGGGGCGCTGAGCCGGGTCCTTGCTGAGGCAGCGGGTCAGGAGCGGCAGCAGGCCGGCGGGGACCCGGTCGAGGTCAGGCTCCGCGAAGCGGACGCGGTAGAGCAGGTCGGCGGGCTGGCCACTGCCGAAAGGGCCGTGTCCGGTGGCCGCGAAGATCAGTACTCCGGCGAGTGCGAACACATCGCCCGCGGAGGTGTGCTCCCCGCCCATCGCCTGCTCCGGTGACATGAAGGCCGGGGTTCCCGCGGTCACCCCCACGCTGGTGAGCCTCTGGTCCCCGATGGCGCGCGCGATGCCGAAATCGATGACCTTCGGCCCGAAGGCGGTGATCAGGATGTTGGAGGGTTTGAGGTCCCGGTGCACGACGTCCGAACGGTGCAACTGCCCGAGCGCGGCGCAGAGGGCGGCGCCGAGGGCCCGTACCGACCGCTCCGGGAGCGGGCCGCAGAGGGCCACCGTGTCGTCCAGGGGCGGGCCGAGCACGTACTCGGTGGCCAGCCAGGGGACGGGGGCGAAGGGATCGGCGTCGACGACCTCGGCGCCGTAGCGCTCGCCCATGACACGGGCGGCGTCGATCTCCAGCTGGAACCGGGAGCGAAACGTCGCCTCCGTGGCGATCCGCTCATGCATGGTCTTCAGCGCGACCGTGCGCCCGCGCGGCGAGCGGCCCAGATAGACGGTGCCCATGCCGCCGCCGCCCAGCCGGGCTATGAGCTGGAACGGCCCGAGCTGCTGGGGGTCGTCATGGGTCAGGGGAAGGGCCATCGAGTCGGTCCACGGTGAGGGCGCGGGCGTCGCGCGAGCGTCATGAGGCAGGAGAGGCGGGAAAGCCAGGGGAGGGCGGGGGTGGGGGCGCGGATCCGAGAGCCGTCGGCGGCGAGTACTGCTGCGGGGCCGGGACTTGGCTCACCATGCTGTCGGAGACAGGCCCGTAGGGGCTCGGTGCCACGGTTTCCGTCGCCAGCAGGTCAGCGGACTGGCGGGCGAGTGCCGCGATGAGCCGCCCCGGCAGCCAGCCGGGCCCGAGAGCGGCGGAGGCCCGGCTCACCCCGCCGTCCAGTACGGTCCCGTGTGACGCGGTCACGTGAGGTGCGTATGGACCGGAGGCGGACCCGGCGGTCCCCTGCGCGGGCAGCAACTCGTCCAGCAGCTGGCCCGCTTGCGGCCTCGACACCGCGTCCCGGGTGAGACACAGCGCGATCGTCCTGCGCAGCCCCTCCGGCAGTTCGCGCCGCTCGGGGACCAGGTGTCCCGTCGCGGCGTACGCCAGCACCGAGCCCAGGGCGTAGATGTCGCCCAGCGGGCGGGGCCGGCCACCCGCGATCTGCTCCGGGGGCAGACTGCCCGAGGCGAGCCCCGGCAGCCCCGATCGCTGCTCACCGTCCGGGGCCGCCGCCCGTACCGCGCCGAAGCAGGTCAGGCGAGGGCCGTCGGCGGTGAGGAGCACCGTGGCAGGTGAGAAGCCTCCATGTGTCACGCCCGATGCGTGTAAGGCCGCGAGGGTCTCCGCGAGAGCAGCGCCCAGCGCGCGCACGGTGCGCTCCGGAAGAGGGCCCTGATGCACGGCGACCGCGGCGGGCAGCGGTAGCGCGGGGAGGTACGGCGAGGCGTACCAAGGCGCTCCGGCCGTACCGGCGACTTCCAGCACGGGGGCGATCCAGGGGCCGGGCAGCCCCTGCCGGGCGGTCGCCGCCTCTGCGGCGAAGCGCTCCGCGTCCACGCCGGGCAGCGGCATGCTGATCACGACCGTACGGTTCCCACCGGGCAGCCGTGCGATGAAGCGACGCTCGGGGACCGGCACTCGGCCGCCGTCGGTATCGAACCGGGCGACGACGTCATATGGGCCGATCCGCCGGGGGTCGTCCGAGCGCCGCGGTTCCATGGATGGCGATTCCCCCTCGTGGAAGCCGACGGAGCAACCTTACCTACGGGCGCGGACAGCGAAGACGACGCCGCCGGCTGCGGGCATCCCGCTCAACCGGCAAGTCGGCGGCGTCGCTTCTGTTCGTGGAGTACGGCTGCCGTGCCGGTGATCATCGCGACGAGGAGGGCTCCGCCGCCCAGTGCGTAGGTCGCGAGGCGCTCGCGGCGTTCCTGGGGGGTTTCGCCGAGGGTGAGGGGGGCGGGGGTGGGGGCGTCGACGTTGCGGGCGGGGCTTTTGTCGAGGGTGACGTGGTCGATGGGGTGGTCGTCTTCGGTGAGGGCGCGGACGGGGTCCACGACGCCCCAGCCGACGTAGGGGTCATGGCCGTTGACGGCGCGCTCGGCGGTCTGCTCGATCTGGGCGACGACCTGGTGCTGCTTCCAGTCGGGGTGCTTGGCCCGGATGAGGGCGGCGACGCCGGCGACGTAGGGGGCGGAGAAGCTGGTGCCGTTGTCGACGCACTGGCCGCCGCCGGGGACAGTGGAGACCATGTCGACGCCGGGGGCCGCGACGCCGACGAAGTTGCCGGCCTGGGAGAAGGGGGCGCGTTCGTTGTTGCGGTCGGAGGAGCCGACGGCGAGGACGCCCTTGTAGGCGGCGGGGTAGGTCTTCTTGACCTTGCCGTCGAGGCCGTCGTTGCCTGCGGAGGCGACCACGACGACGTCGTTCTCCAGGGCGTTGTTGATCGCCCTTTCGAGGTTGTTGTCGGGGAGCAGGGGTTTGACGGTGTCCTGGGAGATGTTGATGACTCGGGCGCCCTTGTCGACCGCCTTGTCGATGGCGGTGGCCATGGTGTCGGTGGTGCCGGAGCCCTTTTCGTCGTTCTGGCGGATCGGGATGATCTTGGCGGCCGGGGCGAGGCCGACGAAGCCCGTACCGGTGTGGGGGCGGGCGGCGATGATGCCGGCGACCTTGGTGCCGTGGCCGACCAGGTCGTCCGTCCCGTCGCCCTTCTTGCCCTTTTCCAGGCTGTTCTTGCCGGATTTACGGACCTCGAAGCCCAGCTTGGTGTCGACCGCGTCGGTGAGTTGCGGGTTCTTGCTGTCGACGCCCGTGTCGATGACGGCGACGAGGACGGGGTGGCCTGTCTTCTTGTCGATGCCCTTGGTGTCCTGCCACAGCTGGTCGAGCAGGACGCGCTGCAGCGACCAGGGGGTGCCCTTGATCTGCTTGGCGGGGTAGGTGCACTCCCCCGCGCCCGCCAGGGAGAGGGTCTCCCGGAGCTGGACGGGCGTCAGCGGGCCCTGGGCGGCCGACAGTGCCGTGAGGGTGGCTGCCGTCGACAGGAAGAGTGCCTTCTTCACGGGCCGTCGCGTCGGGGAGGCGGGGCCCTGCTTCGTGTTCCTCATGGGCTACGACCCCTGCGGCTGCTTGGCGCTGTTGGTGTCCAGGCGCGGTCCCCTCGGCAGGAACTCCGACCAGTTGGCGGGTACGGGCACCGGAATGAGCTCCTTGTAACCGAGCCTTATCTGAGCCTGATTGACGTCCTGCTGTGCGGAATTGGTTCCCGACTGATCGGAACTGCCATCAGTGATCTTTGACTTGTCCGTATCGCTGTCGTTATTGGACTGGACCACATAGCGAAGCCCGGTGTCCGTGACCAGGAAGACCGAGCCGCTCGTGGTCTGGCGGCCGGTGACCTGGCGGTACAGGAGGCCCGATCCCGGGGTCACATACGCGCTGGTGGCGCCGTCGGGGATGGTGGCGGGGAAGTCGGTGCCCGCCCAGGTGGCCAGCTCGGGCGTGTGCTTGGACGTCATTCCGCTCATGATGCTGCAGACGGTGTCCCGCTCGGCGCTGCCCTGGGTCTCCTGCTGCTCGATGGAGTTGGCCTGCTCCGGGATCTTCGTCGGCCACTCGTACTGGCCGTAGAAGTCCCCCTCCGGATTGAAGGAGGCGGTGCTCACCCGCTCCGCCCTGCCGGCCTGGCCGAGGTCCCTGAGCTGCTCACTGTTGAGGAGGAGCTTGGCGACGAACTCCGAGATGCGCTGCACCTTGCCCTGCAGGACGACGTAGTTCTGGGTGCTGGTGCCGGTGTTCGCTTCGAGGACCATGCCGACCTTGTCGGCCTCGTCCGGGAGGGTGCCGACTCCGGCGCCGGCGCCGATCTGGCCCGGGACCTCGGGGAAGGAGATGGGCGCGCCGTCACGGAAGGTCGCCAGCCAGTCCTTGGTGACGCGCTGCGGCTTGGCGCCGTCCCGGAAGATGGAGCGGAGGAGGAGGTTGTACTTCTCCGACGGCAGCTGCTTCCACTTGGAGCCGCCGATCAGGTACTTGGTGCCCTGTGGGTCGACCAGATAGCGGGCGTCGTCCTGACCCTGCACATAGAGGGCCTGGGCGCCGCTCAGCCGCTGCGAGCTCCGCAGCTTCTTGCCCTTCGGGTCCCGGTCGGAGAAAAGGAAAACCGCCTTTTGGGTGGTTTTCCCATTGCCGCCGGGCTGTTCGCAGATGGCCCACTCCTTCTGCTTGCCGGCCTCGTCGGCGCTGGGCAGGCGGTCGGGAGCGTACGGGATGCCGATCGTCGGGCCGCGCGGGATGTGGCCGTCGTCGAGCTCGGACTCCTTCACCTTGACGACGGTGGACTTGTCGCCGGTGAGCAGGAGCTTGGCGGACGCGAAGTTGAGGACGGGGTGCAGCTGCACCTTGCCGTCGGTCTTGAGGATCACATAGCGGGTGGTGGAGTTGGAGCCGACGATGACGTGGGCGCCCACCTCGTCCCATCCCTTGGGGGCGACCGGCTTGAACATGCCCCAGGCGCCGAATCCGGCGAGGATCAGCGCGCCTATGACGACCCCGGGGAGGACCGTGCGCAGCGGGCGCGGGGCGCCCTCCTCCGTACCGCTCGGTGAGGGTTGCAAGAACGCGGCCACTGTCCGCTTCTTCGCGAATGTGTAGGCGTTGAGCTCATCCCGCCGTGATGCCATCTTTAGCCGTATCTCCCCGCTTTTCGGCCTCGGCCTTCGGGCACTGCCCTCGGTCCGGGTGTCGTACCGACCCTCTACTATGCCGGGAAGGAATTGGCTCGTGTCGCTCGGGGACGATCCGGCCACGGACGTCCGCCGGGCCTTTCGGGTGTGTTTCGGACTTTAAGGGGCTGACGGGGATGGCTGCCGCCACGCGCGCACGTACCGCGGGGAGCGGATCCGGCCGGAGAGGGTCGGGTGAATCTCGCTCGCGGGCGTCCTCCGGGTCTTCGCCCGCCCCCGCGCCCGCATCGGCGGCGCCAGCCGCCCCGGGAGCGGTCACGCCGAGACCGGCCTCGCGGTCGGGCAGCTTCGGGCCGGTGCGGCTGCAGCAGCTCGTGCTGATCGAGGTGGCCGCGGCGGTCGTGCTGGTCGCGTGGGTCATCGACGAGCTGTTGCTGGTGCCCGCCGCGGTGGTGGGCCTGGTGCTGGTGCTGCTCGCCGTCGTACGCCGCCGTCAGCAGCCCATATCGGAGTGGCTGAGCACCGCCGGCTCGCTGCGGCGGCGCAAGCGGCTGGCGGCGAAGCCGCTCGACGCGGGCACGGACCCCGGCTTCGCGATCGCCGTGGAGTGCGAACCGGCCCTGCGGACCCTGACGTTCATCGACCGCGACCGGCGCGCGGTGGGCATGGTCGGAGACGGCACCTTCCTGACGGCGGTGCTGCAGGTGGAGGCGGTGGACGCGCCGCTGCGGCCGCAGCGCGCGCACAGGCCGCTGCCGCTGGCCCTGCTGCGGGACGCCATGGAGGTCGACGGGATCCTGCTGGAGTCGGTGCAGGTCGTCCAGCACACGCTGCCCGCGCCCGCGTACCATCTGCCGGCCCAGTCGCTGGCCCTGCGCAACTACGCGCCGCTGCAGGCGCAGACCGGCGCGCCCGCGGTTCGTATGACGTGGGTGGCGCTGAAGTTCGACCCGGAGCTGTGCCCGGAGGCCGTGGCCGCCCGCGGCGGCGGTCTCGGCGGCGCGCAGCGGTGTCTGCTGCGCGCGGCGGACCAGCTGTCGAGCAGGCTGCAGGGGGCCGGTTTCGGGGTGACGGTGCTGACGGAGGAGTCGCTGACCGCCGCGGTCGCGACCGCTGCGAGCGCCAACCAGCGGGCCACCGCACAGGCCGGGCGGCGGGACACGCTCAACCGCCGCACCCTGGAGAGCGCCCGGGCCTGGCGGTGCGACGACCGCTGGCACACCGCCTACTGGATCGGCCGCTGGCCGCAGTTGGACGCGGTGTCGGCGCCGCTGCCCCAGCTGGCCGCGCTGCTGACCTCGCTGCCCGCGCTGTCGACGACCCTCAGCCTCACGCTGCGCCGGGGTGGCAAGCTGGGCGGCCGGCACGCGCCGACCATCAGCGGCCATGTGCGGATCACCGGCCGTAGCGCCGATGAGCTGGTCAGCATCCGCAAGGAGTTGGAGCGTGCGGCGCGCGGGGTGCGGATCGGGCTGGTGCGGCTGGACCGCGAGCAGGTGCCCGGTGTCCTCGCCACTCTGCCCCTGGGAGGTACCCGCTGATGGCCACGCCCACGACCGCCCCGAACGGGGCCGCATTCCCCGGCCCCGGCTTTCCCGGCTCCGGCGTTCCCGGCCCCGGGTCCGGCCCCGGCCCCGGCTTTCCCGCGGCCACCGGCCCCGGGCAGGGGCCCGAGCCGGCGCCCGCGCCGCCGCGCAAGCAGTGGTCCGGCTTCGGGCTGCTCGGACCGCGCCGGCAGCGCCATGAGGTGCCGCCCGAGCAGTTCGAGTCGCTTGCGCTGCCCGTCGGTGACGACGGCATCGTGATCGGCGCCGACGGGCAGGGACAGCCCGCGGTGCTGGGGCTGCACCGCCCCTCGCCGTTCAATGTCCTGCTGGTCGGCGGCCTGTGGACGGCGCAGGTGATCGGCCTGCGCGCGGTCGCCACGGGCGCCCGGGTCACCGTGGAGACCGGCCGTCAGCAGATGTGGACGTCGCTGGCCCAGGCCGCGAACAACAACCAGCAGTGCATCACCCTGCATGATGTGGGGCGGGTGCCGCCGCAGGGCGCCTCGGTCAGCAGCCCGGTGCTGATCGTCCGGGACGCCGGGATGCGGCCGCCGCGGGGCCGGGTGACCGCCGCGCCCTGGCAGTCCGTGCTGACCCTGCTGCCGTATCTCAGCCCGGTCGCCCCCCGGTTGATGGAGAACGCGGGCCTGGTCGGCATCCAGCGGGTGTCCCCGGACGAGGCGGCGCAGATCGGCCGCATCATGGGGCTGCCGGCCGTCGATGTGTCCGCCCTGTCCACGCTGGCGGACGGGGTCACCCTCTGGTGCACCCGCCATGCGCGGCTGTACGTGGCGACGCAGCCGACCGACGCCGAGTCGGGTCTGCTGGGCGCGCCGCGCCGCATGGACTGACGGGCTGAAGCGGGGGGACGAGGTGCCGGCCCTGGTGTCATGGCTCCGGGGCGGCTGTCAAGTTCGATTGCCTCGGCGCGCTCGGCGGACGACACTGGCGGCGACAGTGTCCACGCGGTTCGCTCCCGTGAACACGTTGGTTTCCGCAGTATCCGAAGGGACGTACGAACCAATGGCCGACGCCAACGAGAAGGCCGAGCTGTACGCGCTCGACATCTCCGATGTCGAATGGCTCAGCGCGCCCGGCAGCGCCTCCGAAGACCGGGTGGAGATCGCCTATCTGCCGGGTGGCGCGGTCGCCATGAGGAACTCCGCCGATCCCGAGACGGTGCTGCGCTACACCGAAGCCGAATGGCGCGCCTTTGTGCTCGGCGCGCGGGACGGTGAATTCGACCTGCAGTGATCCGCGGTGTCCCGCGGTGAGCGGTCCGGCGGCGGTCAGGGACAGAAAGCCATGATCATTTCTTCGGCCGCTCCCGAACCCGTCAACCGGTCGGAGGCGATATAGAAAACGCCGTTCCGGTAGACCCGGGTCGCGGAGGCGAGGCCGGCTTCCGCGCCCCTGGTCGCGTTCGGCAGCCGCAGCAGTGTCTTCGGCCTGCCGCCGCCCGCGCCGATGGCGACGACGGAGCCCGCCGTGCGATCCGTCGGCTCCTCGTACGCGATCAGGTCCCCGCCCTCCACGCTCAGCGGAAACAGCATCCGGCCGGGCACCTTGGCCGCCCACTTCCGCTGCCCCGTCCTCAGGTCGAAGGCGTGGATCTCGCTGGCCGGGCGCCCGTCGCCGGTCAGCGTCAGCTCGGTCGGGAGGTAGAGCGTGTCGGAGGAGACCGCGACGCCCCGGCAGCCGCCCAGCTTGGTGCCGAAGAGGTCCAGGCCGCACTCCGGTTGATAGGACCGCTTGCCCAGGTCGAGGGTCGAGCGCCGCTTGCCGCGGTCCGATATCGCGAGAATGCCGCCCGACTTGTGGTGGTCATCGGCGAGAGCGACGACGGCGGGGCTGGTGGAGAAGATGGTGCTGACCTTGTAGCCCTTGCGTACGCGGTAGGTCCAGGAGACCTCACCCGTGGATGTGTTGATCCTCTGCAGCCCCGCGGTGCCGTCGTCGCAGGAATAGGCGCGCAGCAGCGACGGTCCGCCGCCGAAGCCGTCCACGTCGCAGCCCGGGCCCAGTGCGCCGGGCGAGATCTGACGGCCGTCGGCGACCTCGAGGACGGCCGAGCCGCCGTACCAGGAGAGGCCGACCAGATCCCCGCTCTGGGCCAGGCCCATGCCGAGATGGTCACCGCCGGAGGCGGCCGAGGCGGGGGCGCGGCGGTCCCACAGCTTGACGCCCTTGTCGAGGTCGATGAGCGACAGCCGACCGCACTCGTCCTTACTGCCGCCACGGTAGGCGATGACCACCTTGCCGTGGGTCGGGGATTCGGGGACCGCGCACACCGCCTCGCGGAGCTTGACGGTCCACTTCGGCTCGCCGTTGCCGCCGTAGGCGATGACCCTGTCCCGGACGGGCTTCACGGCATAACCGTCCATCACCCAGAAGCCGGGGATGTCGGCGCCGCTCCTGGGTGCCCGGGGCGCGGGTTCGCGGAACAGCACCCTCGCCTCGCCCGGCCGGCCCGGGTGGTCGGGGCCGCTCTCACCGCCGTGCCGGCCGCTGGTGGTGCCGGTCCCGCCGCCGGGCCCGCCCGGGACCGCGTCCGCGTGCCGTCCGGCCCGGTCGGTGTCCCGCGTCCCCGGCGCGGCGGCGGGCCGCTCGCCGCCGTACCCGACCGCGGCCCATACGCCCGCCCCCGCCGCGAGCAGGGCGGCCACGGCCGCGCCGACGACGAGGGACCTGCGCCGTCCGGCGCGCTCGCCTCCGCCGCCCGCCGGGGGCGACGGCGGCCGGTCGGGGGGCTGGGGCGGCTGCGGCATCGCGCTTACCTCTTACTCGGATCCACGGACCGGTCGGCCTCCCCCCGCGATCCAGAAGGCCGTTCCTCCCGGAAAGGAGCGATTCGATCGGGACCCCGCTGTACGAAGGGCACTCGAGCGGGGAATCTTTGTATCACCCGGTGCCGGGGTACACCGATGGTCGTGCGGCCACCTGTTGGCGCCGCCGGGTCGGTACGCGGCCGGGGCATGGGCGCATTGAGGGGCGCAGCGCGCCGGGATGTACAAGGAGAATGTGTGCGCGCGGCATACGAGATGTTGCCGTGACGCGTGCGTCAGGTATCGGACAGGTTTGAGGGCGGGGACGGGCCTGCCCCCACGGCGCCCATGGTGATTAGTCTTGGTGTGCACGATGGAGAACCTGATCTCGGGTTCCCGGCGTCGCAACGGGGAAAGCCGAGCGGTCGGACGACAGTAACGATCGGCAACGATCGGCCTCGCCAAGATTTTCAAAGGTGCTCGACCACACCAGGAGGCATTGTGAGTAGCGATCGGGACGAGATCCGCGCGGGCGGAACCACACCCGGCGATGATCGGTCCGACGCGGAGACCGAGCACACGGGCGAATTCACCATTGATTACACCCCGCCTGCCTGGTACACGCAGAACGCCTCCTCGTCGTCGGCGGCAACGGGCGGTACGGGTGCCGGGGTCGGCGAGAGCGCGTCGGCGCCGCCCCCGCCCCCGGCGGGCAGTCCGGTGAACGTGCCCGGGTCTCCCGAGCCGAACGGCTTCGCGCCCGCGTGGCCGGCGGCGGGTGCGCCCGCCCCCGGCACTCCCCCCACCGGAACGCCGGTGGGGCAGCCCGGAAGCGAGTTCGGTGCCGAGCGTCCCCAAGCCGGGGGCACGCCGTCAGATTTGCCGGATTCATCCGACTTCACTCTGCAGCCGAGCGCGCCTCGTCCCGCGGCTGACGCCCCGACAGCTGACGCGGCGTCGCCGTCCGGGGCCGGTGGGGAGGGACCGGCCGGGGACGGCCACGCGGCGGGCCGGGCTCCCGGCGCGGCCGACGCCCCCGAGGAGCGGGAGCCGGCGGCCCCCCAGGGCGCCGACATCGGCGAAGCGCCCGCAGCGACGGACGCCGGTACGGCCGTCGCCGGGTCCAGTGACGTCAGGGACGACGCGGCACCGCGGGCCGGCGGTTCCGGCTCCGGCGATGTGAGTGGCCACGCCACCATGCGGTTCTCCCCCGCCGCGCTGCACCGCGAGATCGCGGAGCGGGCGGGCGACGGCGCTGGTGGCCCGGGGGGCGCCGGTGGCGCCGACGCGGCCGGTGGGGCTAGTGGAGTTGGTGGGGCCGGTGGGGCCGGTGGGGCCGAACCGTCCGACGCCGTTCCCGCCGACGCGCCTCCCGCCCCTCCCGCGCCCGCCGACGCCGCCCCGCCCGCCGATGTGCCTCAGAGCGGCGATGTGCGCAGCGAGGGCACCCTGCGGTTCTCCACCGCCTCCCTGCGCCGCGACATCGCCGAGCGCAGAGCCAAGAGCGCAGAAGGGGCGGGCCCCGTGCCGCCGGAGGGCCAGGGCGCCGAGGCCGGGCCTCAGGACGCGCCGCCCGCCGGGCAGCCGCCGCAGTCCGGCCAGCAGCCCGCCGCGTGGGCCCCGCCGGCCGCTCCGCAGGCCGGTCTGCCCCCGCTGCCCCCGGACTTCCAGCCCGCCGCGCCGCAGAGCGCGGGCGGTGCCGCGGGCGCGCCGGGCGCGGCCGAGGCGCCCGGTGGCGCACAGCCCGCGCCGGGCACTCCGTGGCCGGCCCAGGGCGCCGGTGCCGCGGGGCCGGGCGGACCGCTTCCCCAGCAGCGTACGGACGCCCCGCAGCAGGCGCCGGGCGCGACCGGCGGGCCGGGGGCGGACGGCTCGTTCACACAGCAGGCCGCCGCGTGGCCGCCTCCGGTCCCGGGCACCGAGGGGCAGCCCGCCCCCGGCTCCCAGGCCTCTCCGGCGGCTCCCGGCCAGGCCTCGGCGCCGCAGCAGGGTGGTTACGGTTTCCCGGGCCCGGCGGCCGGACCCGGAAACCCCCAGCAGCAGCCGCAGAGCCAAGCACCGGCCGCGCCCGGCCCGCAGGGCCAGCAGGGCGGCTACGGCTTCCCACGCCCCGCCGACAGCACCCCTGTCGACGGCACCCCGGTCGCCGGCACGCCGGTCGCCGGCACGCCGGTCGCCGGGCAGGCCGCACCGCCCCAGGCCATGAACGCGCCTGGCCCGCACGGCGGCGTGCCGCAAGGTGGCCCCGCGGCGGCCGGCCCGGGCGGTCCGGCGCAGCCCGGCGCCGACAACCGCGGTTACGGATATCCGCAGCCCGGCGCCCCCGGCCCGAATCCGGCACAGCCCACACCCGCGGCCGCGGGCCAGGCCCCGGCGTCCCCACAGCAGGGCGGCTACGGCTTCCCCGGTCCGGCCGCCGGACCCGGATACCCCCAGCAGCAGCCGCAGAGCCAGGCGCCGGCCGCGCCCGGCCCGCAGGGCCAGCCGGGGGGCTACGGCTTCCCACGCCCCGCCGACGCCACCCCCACCGGTGGCACCCCCGTCGCCGGCACCCCCGCGGCCGCGCAGCCCGGACAGCCCGGGCAGCCCGGCCCCGCCGCACCCGGCCCGCAGGCCGGCTACGGCTATCCGCAGCAGAACCCGCAGGACGGCTACGGCTATCCGCGCCCCGGCGACAGCGCGAGCACGCCCGGCGGTGGCAACAACGACTCCCCGCTCGACCCGCGCACCGGCGGCTGGCCCGTCATCAGCCCTGAGCAGCGGCAGCGCCCCGCGGGCCAGGGCGCGGGGGCCCCGCTCGGCTACACCGCCGCGGTCGAACTGTCCTCGGACCGGCTGATCCGCGGCAAACAGAAGCCCAGGAAGAACAACAACAGCGGGCCCTCGCGGTTCAAGCTCGGTGGCCGGAAGGAGGAGGCCGAGCGGCAGCGCAAGCTCCAGCTGATCCGTACGCCCGTGCTGTCCTGCTACCGCATCGCGGTGATCAGCCTCAAGGGCGGCGTCGGCAAGACCACCACGACCACCGCTCTCGGCTCCACCCTCGCCAGCGAGCGGCAGGACAAGGTCATCGCGATCGACGCCAACCCGGACGCCGGCACGCTCGGCCGCCGGGTGCGCCGCGAGACGGGGGCGACGATCCGCGACCTGGTGACGGCGATCCCGTATCTCAACAGCTACATGGACATCCGGCGGTTCACCTCGCAGGCGGCCTCCGGCCTGGAGATCCTCGCCAACGACGTGGACCCGGCGGTCTCGACGACCTTCAACGACGAGGATTACCGCCGCGTCATCGACGTCCTGGGCAAGCAGTACCCGATCATCCTCACCGACTCGGGCACCGGCCTGCTGTACAGCGCCATGCGCGGGGTCCTCGACCTCGCCGACCAGCTGATCATCATCTCCACCCCCTCCGTGGACGGCGCCAGCAGCGCCAGCACCACCCTCGACTGGCTCTCCGCCCACGGCTACGCCGATCTGGTCTCGCGCAGCATCACGGTCATCTCCGGCGTCCGGGAGACCGGCAAGATGATCAAGGTCGAGGACATCGTGTCGCACTTCGAGACCCGGTGCCGGGGCGTGATCGTCGTGCCGTTCGACGAGCACCTGGCGGCGGGCGCGGAGGTGGACCTGGACATGATGCGCCCCAAGACCCGGGAGGCGTACTTCAACCTCTCCGCCATGGTCGCCGAGGACTTCGCCCGCGCCCAGCAGGCACAGGGGCTGTGGACGGCGGACGGCAACCAGCAGCCGCCCCAGATGGCGCCGCCGCTGCCGGGGCAGCAGCAGGGCGAGGCGTACGGGCAGCAGCCTCAGCAGCACCAGCCGTACCCGCAACAGCAACAGCCCCAGTACCCGGGGCAGCCCGGACAGCCGGGGTCCCCGCAGCCCGGGCAGCCGGGACAGCCACAGCCCGGGTATCCGCAGCCCGGCCAGCCTGCCCAGCCCGGTTACCCGGGTGCGCAGCAGCAGGGATGGCAGCAGCAGCCCCAGCAGCCCTATCCGGGCGCGGCACAGCCGGGTCAGCCGGGCCAGCCGGGCCAGCCGGAACAGCCCGGGCAGCCTGCTCAGCAGGGGCAGCAGCCGGGTCAGCCCGGGCAGCCGTGGCAGGCCTGGCAGCAGCAGCCGGGCGGGCCCCAGGGCTGAGCGCCGCGCCGGGGCCGCGCCCCGGCGCAGCAGACGACGAAAAGACGCCGGACGGGCTGACTCCAGCCCGTCCGGCGTCTTCGTCGTTCGGTTGCCGCCCCGGCGCCCCGGCCGCTGCCCGGGCCGCCGCCGCGGAGGGCGTCAGCGGCCGTCGCCCGCCCGGAAGGCGGTCTCGGGGGAGCCGGCCGCCTCGACCAGCTCACGGGCGCGCTTCACATCGGCCGCAATGCGCTCCAGCAGGGCCTCGATCGACGAGAACGTCTCCTGGCCGCGCAGATAGGCGAGGAAGTCCACCTCGACGTGCAGGCCGTACAGGTCCAGGCCCACGCGGTCGATCGCATACGCCTCGACCGTGCGCTCGGTGCCGTCGAACTGCGGGTTCGTGCCGACCGAGATCGCCGCCGGCATGGCCTCGCCCTGGGCGGTCAGCCAGCCCGCGTACACCCCGTCGGCCGGGATCGCGGTGTGCGGCAGGGTCTCCAGGTTGGCCGTCGGAAAGCCCAGCTCGCGCCCGCGCTGGGCGCCGCGCACCACCACGCCCTCGACGCGGTGGGGCCGCCCGAGGACCTCCATGGCGCCCGCGACGTCCCCCTCGGCGACCAGTCTGCGCACCAGGGTGGAGGAGAACGGCTCGCCGCCGCCCGCCGCCCCGCGCTCGTACAGGTCGACGACCT
Organism: Streptomyces sp. NPDC007917; assembly: GCF_042959105.1. NCBI lineage: Bacteria > Bacillati > Actinomycetota > Actinomycetes > Kitasatosporales > Streptomycetaceae > Streptomyces > Streptomyces sp. NPDC007917. Next base: position 14,290 of record NZ_JBIBKK010000043.1, on the reverse strand, counting down.
CGACCTCGTAGTCGTAGGTGGTGCCGAGCTCCTGCAGAAACGCGACGTTCCCGGCGGCCTTGTGGCCGAAGCGGAAGTTCGGGCCCTCCACCACAGCCCGCGCGTGCAACTTGTCGACCAGCACCTTCACCACGAAATCGCCGGGCGACAGCCGGGAGAACTCCGCCGTGAACGGCAGGATCAGCACCGCGTCGACGCCCAGCCCCTCCATCAGCTCGGCCCGCCGGTGGTGCGGGGCGAGCAGCGGCGGGTGGCTGCCGGGCCGCACGACCTCGCTGGGGTGCGGGTCGAAGGTCACCACGACCGCCGGTACGCCCAGCTCACGAGCGCGCGCCACCGTACGGCTGATGATCACCTGGTGTCCGCGGTGCACCCCGTCATAGGAGCCGATGGTGACGACGCTGCGTCCCCAGTCCTCGGGGATGTCCTCCAAGCCACGCCAGCGCTGCACTGTGCCCGCTCCTCGCCCGAACTCATGTCTGTCCACTTCGCAGGTCTAAGACTGCCATGTCGTCGGCGTACGCTTCGCATCGGTCGGCACGCCGGGCCGCCCCGTCCGGCGTCCCCGCAGGTGGCGACGGTGCCCACACACCGGAACGCGCCCCCTTCCGCTCCCGCCGACCCTCCCGAGCGCCTGCCCGATGGGGTGAATCCGGGCGTGGGGGTGGACAGAGACCCTTGGGGGGTAAAGGGGGCGCGACGCACCCCGGAACGGCGAAGGCCGCCCCGCGGTGTGGAGCGGCCCAAAGGGATCGCGGAAAACCCCGGCCCAGGAGTCCTGGGCAGCACGCCCCGGGCAGGGAGCCTCACGCGAACACGGCCAGGCTCTTCGCCTTGCCCTTGTGCTCCTCCACCAGGGCCAGGAAGCGCCCCTTGGGACCGAACACCGCCACGGGCCCGGACTCCTCGCGCGCCGGCATGCCGATCCGTACGCCGTTGCCCAGCAGCCGGGCCCGGTCCTCGTCGATGTCCCAGCGCGGGAAGGCGGCGGCCGCGGCCTCGGCGATGGGCATGACCTGGAGGGACTCCTCCAGCTGCGGCAGCGTCCTGGCGGCGGCCAGCCCGTACGGTCCGACCCTGGTGCGGCGCAGCGCGATCAGGTGGCCGCCGACGCCCAGCGCGGCGCCCAGGTCGCGGGCCAGGGCCCGGATGTAGGTGCCCGAGGAGCACACCACGGTGACGTCCAGGTCGAGGACGGGAGTGCCGTCCTTCGCCTCGGTCTCGCGGTGGGCGTGGAGGGCGAAGGACGACACAGTCACCGGCCGGGCCGGGATCTCGAAGTCCTCGCCCTCCCGCGCCCGCGCGTAGGAGCGCTTGCCGTCGATCTTGATCGCGCTGACCTTGGCGGGCACCTGCATGATGTCCCCGGTCAGCCCGGCGATTCCGGCCCCGACGGCGTCCAGGGCCGTCCCGGCGGCGCCGGCGGAGGAGGTGATCTCCCCCTCCGCGTCGTCCGTGACGGTGGTCTGGCCGAGCCGGATCGTCGCCTCGTACTCCTTCTCGGTCAGCGCCAGGTGCCCGAGCAGCCGGGTGGCCTTCTCCACGCCGATCACGAGCACGCCCGTGGCCATGGGGTCCAGCGTCCCGGCATGGCCGACCCGCCGGGTCCCGGCGAAGCGGCGCATCTTGGCCACGACGTCGTGTGAGGTGAAGCCGGCCGGCTTGTCGACGATCACCAGGCCGTCCGGGGCCGTCGAGCCGGCCCGTCCCTTGCCCGTCATGCGTCCGAGGAGCCCTTGCCGTCGGTGCTCTCGCCATCGGCCGCGCCGGGGCCCTCTGCGGCCTCCTCGGGGCCTTCGCCGGGCTTCCGGTACGGGTCGGCGTCACCGGCGTACGTGGCGCCCGAGGAGGCCTCGCGCACCTGGGCGTCCGCCGCCTTGGCCTTGGCCAGCAGGTCGTCGATCGTCCGGGCGTTGTCCGGCAGCGCGTCCGGGACGAACGTCAGGGTCGGGGTGAAGCGCACCCCGGTCTGCCGGCCGACCTCGGACCGCAGCACGCCCTTGGCGCTCTCCAGGGCCGCCGCGGAGGCCGCCCGCTCCTCGTCGTCGCCGAAGACCGTGTAGAAGACGGTCGCCTCCCGCAGGTCACCGGTGACCCGGGTGTCGGTGATCGTGACGTAGCCGAGCCGCGGGTCCTTGATCCGCCGCTGCAGGGTCTCCGCGACCACGACCCGGATGCGGTCAGCCAGCTTGCGTGCCCGCGCGGTGTCGGTCATGCGTCTTCTTCTCTCTTCTTCGGTTCGACTATCGGTGGTCGGGGACGCTACGGCGCCTCGGGCGGCGCAAGCAGTCACACGGCTGTGCGGTCACACGGCTATTCATCGTCATCACCGTGGAACCGGCGCCGTACCGACAACAGCTCCACCTCGGGCCGTGCGGCGACCCAGCGCTCGCAGCGGTCGAGTACGTCCGTCAGATGGCTCGCGTCCCCGGAGACCGCCGCGAGGCCGATCTCGACCCTGCGGTAGAGGTCCTGGTTTCCGACCTCCGCCACGCTCACCGCGTAGCGGCGGTGCAGTTCGGCGACGATCGGGCGGACGACGGAGCGTTTCTCCTTCAGCGACCGTACGTCGCCCAGGAGCAGGTCGAAGGACAGCGTCCCTACATACATGCGGTCCGGGTCAAGCCACCCGTGGGGCCTTAGGTGTGCAGGCTTTTCGAAACCGTACACGCAATGGCCGGGGCCGATCGACGGAAATACTCCGCCGACCGGCCCCGGTCGAGCAGCAGCGCGTCAGCCGCGCGGCTTCTCACGCATCTCGTAGGTGGCGATGACGTCGTCGACCTTGATGTCGTTGTAGCTGCCGAGGTTGATACCGCCCTCGAAGCCCTCGCGAATCTCGGTGACGTCGTCCTTGAAGCGGCGCAGACCCTCGATGTTGAGGTTCTCCGCGATGACCTTGCCGTCGCGGAGGAGGCGCGCCTTGGTGTTCCGCCTGACCTCGCCGGAGCGGATGAGCACACCCGCGATGTTGCCCAGCTTGGACGAGCGGAAGACCTCGCGGATCTCCGCCGTACCGAGCTCGACCTCTTCGAACTCCGGCTTCAGCATGCCCTTCAGGGCCGCCTCGATCTCCTCGATCACCTGGTAGATGACCGAGTAGTAGCGGACGTCCACGCCCTCGCGCTCGGCCATCTGCGTGGCACGCCCCTCAGCGCGCACGTTGAAGCCGATGACGATGGCGTCGGAGCCCGTCGCCAGGTCGATGTCGGTCTCGGTGACCGCACCCACACCGCGGTGCAGCACCCGCAGGTCCACCTCGTCGCCCACGTCGAGCTGGAGCAGCGAGGACTCCAGGGCCTCGACCGAACCGGACGCGTCGCCCTTGATGATGAGGTTGAGCTGCTGCACCTCGCCGGCCTTGAGCACCTTGTCCAGGTCCTCCAGCGACACCCGGCGGGTCCGCTTGGCGAAGGCGGCGTTGCGCTCGCGCGCGGCGCGCTTCTCGGCGATCTGGCGGGCGGTGCGGTCCTCGTCGACGACGAGGAAGTTGTCGCCCGCGCCGGGGACGTTGGTGAGACCGAGCACCAGGACCGGGGTCGAGGGGCCCGCCTCCTCCAGCGCGTTGCCGTTGTCGTCGAGCATCGCCCGGACGCGGCCGTACGCGTCGCCGGCGACCATCGTGTCGCCGACCCGCAGGGTGCCGCGCTGGACCAGCACGGTGGCCACGGCGCCGCGGCCGCGGTCGAGGTGCGCCTCGATCGCGATGCCCTGCGCGTCCTGGACGGGGTTGGCCCGCAGGTCGAGCGAGGCGTCGGCGGTGAGGATGACGGCCTCCAGGAGGTCGTCGATGTGCAGACCCTGCTTGGCGGAGATGTCGACGAACATGGTGTCGCCGCCGTACTCCTCGGCCACCAGGCCGTACTCGGTCAGCTGACCGCGCACCTTGGTCGGGTCCGCGCCCTCGACGTCGATCTTGTTGACCGCGACCACGATCGGCACATCGGCCGCCTTGGCGTGGTTCAGCGCCTCGACCGTCTGGGGCATCACACCGTCGTTGGCCGCCACCACGAGGATCGCGATGTCGGTCGACTTGGCACCGCGGGCACGCATGGCGGTGAACGCCTCGTGACCCGGGGTGTCAATGAAGGTGATCCTCCGGTCCTCGCCGTTGACCTCGGTGGCGACCTGGTACGCACCGATGTGCTGGGTGATGCCGCCGGCCTCGCCCGCGACGACGTTCGTCTTGCGGATCGCGTCCAGCAGTCGGGTCTTACCGTGGTCGACGTGACCCATGACGGTCACGACCGGCGGACGGGAGACGAGCGCTTCCTCGCCGCCCTCGTTCTCGCCGAACTCGATGTCGAAGGACTCGAGAAGCTCGCGGTCCTCCTCCTCCGGGCTGACGATCTCGATGTTGTAGTTCATCTCCTCGGCGAGGAGCTGCAGCGTGTCGTCGGACACGGACTGCGTCGCGGTGACCATCTCGCCCAGGTTGAACATCACCTGGACCAGGGACGCCGGGTTGGCGTTGATCTTCTCCGCGAAGTCGGTGAGCGAGGCACCCCGCGACAGCCGGACCGTCTGGCCGTTGCCGCGCGGCAGCATCACTCCGCCGATGGACGGGGCCTGCATGGCCTCGTACTCCTGGCGACGCTGCCGCTTCGACTTGCGGCCACGACGCGCCGGACCGCCGGGACGGCCGAAGGCGCCCTGCGTGCCACCACGGCCACCGGGACCACCCGGACGGCCGCCGAAGCCGGGACGGCCACCGCCGCCACCGAAGCCGCCGCCACCGCCGCCGCCACCGGGACCACCCGGACGGCCGGCGAAACCGGGACGGCCACCGCCGCCACCGCCACCGGGACGGCCCGCGAAGCCGCCGCCGCCCGGACGACCGCCGCCGCCGGGGCGACCGGCACCGCCGGGACCGCGACCGCCGCCACCGGGGCCCGGACGCGGGCCCGCGGCGGGACGCTGCGGCATCATGCCCGGGTTCGGGCGCGGACCGCCGGGACCGCCGCCCGGACGGGGACCGCCCGAAGCGCCCTGCGGACGCGGCATCGCGCCGGGGGTCGGCCGGGGGCCGCCGGGGCCGCCTCCGGGCCGGGGACCGCCGCCCTGGCCGCCCTGCGGGCGCGGGCCGGCGCCACCCTGGCCACCGGGGCGCGGGGCGCCGCCGGGACGGGGCGCCTGCGGGCGCGCCATGCCGGTGGAGCCGCCGGAGGTGAAGGGGTTGTTGCCCGGACGCGGACCGGCCGGACGGGGACCGCCCGGACGCGGAGCCCGCTCGCCGCCGGGGCGCGGAGCGCCGCCGGGACGGCCGCCCTGACCCTGGTCACGGCCCTGTCCCGGACCACCGGGACGGGCGCCGGGGCGCGGGCCGGGAGCGGCGCCGGGCTTGGCCGGGCCGCCCGGCTTGGCGCCGGTCGGCCGCGGGGCCGCCGCGGGCGACGGCGGGGCGGTGAACTCGGGCTGGGCCGGAGCCGCGGGCTGGGCCGGAGCCGGCTTGGGGCCGGGGGTCGGCCGTGCGCCGGGGGCGCCGGGGGTGGGCCGCGGGCCCGGGGTGGGCGCCGACGGCATGCTCTTGGGGCCCTCCGCCACGGCCGGCTTGGGGCCGGGGGCCGGGGGCTTGGGGGCAGCGGGACGTGCCGCCGACGCCGGAGTGGGCGCGGACGGCTTGGCGGGCGCCGCCTTGCGCGGCGCCGAGGGCTTACCAGCGGCCCGGCCGGAGCCGCCCTGCTGGAAAGCGTCAGTCAACTTGCGAACAACCGGCGCTTCGATCGTCGAAGACGCCGAACGGACGAATTCGCCAAGTTCTTGGAGCTTGGCCATGACGACCTTGCTCTCAACTCCGAACTCCTTGGCGAGTTCGTATACCCGGACCTTAGCCACTTCGCTCCTTCTGGTCCGGGGTGGTCGTCCGCCGGACCGTCGCTACTTCATGGGCGTACTCATCGCGTACTCATCGAGTGCTCATCGCAATCTCGACCTACTTCCGACTCGCGAGGTACCTGACCGCACGGTGACCCGTGCCGTTCTTCTTACTTCTTACGGCGCCGCTGCCTGCTCGGCGTGCTCGACATAACGGCGCAGTGCCGTGGTGTCGAGCGGCCCCGGCCCCCTGAAGGCCCGGGGAAACGCCCGGCGGCGGACCGCCAGGTCGAGGCAGACCCGTGTGGGGTGCACATAAGCACCCCGACCGGGCAGCGTACCGCGCCGGTCGGGGACGCATGCGCCCTCGGCCGTCACGATCCGCAACAGATCGTCCTTGGCCGCCCGCTCCCGGCATCCCACACAGGTTCTCTCAGGGCATGCGCGAGCACGCGTGCGGCCAGACACTGCTTAAGTCTACCTCCCCGAGCCGACCTCACCCCTTGGGGGATGCGATCGAACAGTCGGATGTCTTCGGTTGAATCCCGGAGGGCCGTTCCGTGAATCAGCCTTGTTCGGCGGGCTGTTCCGTATCGGGCCGGATGTCGATCCGCCAGCCCGTCAGCCGGGCCGCCAGCCGGGCGTTCTGCCCTTCCTTCCCGATCGCCAGGGAGAGCTGGTAGTCCGGCACGGTGACGCGCGCGGAGCGCGCCGCCAGGTCCACCACCTCGACCTTGCTCACCCGGGCCGGTGACAGCGCGTTCGCCACCAGATCCGCCGGGTCGTCGGACCAGTCCACGATGTCGATCTTCTCGCCGTGCAGCTCGGCCATCACGCTGCGGACCCGGCCGCCCATCGGGCCGATGCACGCGCCCTTGGCGTTCAGACCCGAACGGGTGGACCGAACGGCGATCTTGGTGCGGTGGCCCGCCTCGCGCGCGATCGCCGCGATCTCCACGGAGCCGTCCGCGATCTCCGGCACCTCGAGCGCGAAGAGCTTCTTCACCAGGTTCGGGTGGGTGCGCGAGAGGGTGACGGACGGGCCGCGCACGCCCTTGACGACGCGCACCACATACGAGCGCAGACGGGTGCCGTGCGCGTAGTCCTCGCCCGGGACCTGCTCCTGCACCGGCAGGATCGCCTCGAGCCTGCCGATGTCCACCAGGACGTTCTTCGGGTCCTTGCCCTGCTGGACGACGCCCGTGACGACATCGCCCTCGCGCCCCGCGTACTCGCCGAAGGTGATCTCCTCCTCGGCGTCCCGCAGCCGCTGCAGAATGACCTGCTTGGCGGTCATCGCGGCGATCCGGCCGAAACCGGAGGGGGTGTCGTCGAACTCTCTGGGCTCCTCGCCCTCCGCCAGGTCCTCGGCGTCCTCCTTGGCCCACACCGTCACATGGCCGGTCGCCCGGTCCAGCTCCACGCGGGCCCGGCGACGGCTCCCCTCGGTGCGGTGATACGCGATGAGGAGGGCCGACTCGATCGCCTCGACCAGCAGGTCGAACGAGATCTCCTTCTCCCGAACCAGACCCCGCAGGGCACTCATGTCGATGTCCACGGCTACGCCTCCTCCTTAGCTCTCGTCGCTCGCGCCCGCGGCCTTCTCGGCGGGCTCGGCGGGCTTGCGGTTGAACTCGATCTCCACCCGTGCCTTGGAGATCTCCTTGAAGGCCAGCCGTCGGGCGGTGGGTCTGCGACCCTTCACGCCCGGCACCTCCACATCGAGCCCCTCGTCGTCCACCGCGGTGATCCGCACGACCAGCTCGCCGCCCTCCGCCAGCCGCGCCTTGATCAGGCGGCCGGTGGCCCGGCGGTAGTGGCGCGGCTCGGTCAGGGGACGGTCGGCGCCGGGAGAGGTGACTTCCAGGACGTACGGGTGCTGGCCCATCGCGTCGGTGTCGTCGAGCGTCTGCGAGATCGCCCGGCTCAGCTCCGCGCACGCGTCCAGCTGCACACCGTCGTCGGAGTCCACCACGATACGGAGCACGCGCCGCTTCCCGGCCGGTGTCACCTCGACCTCTTCCAGATCCAGGTCCCGCGCGCTGACGAGCGGTTCCAGCAGTCCGCGCAGCCTCTCGCTCTGGGTGGTGCTCATCCGGGTGACTCCTCGGCCGCGTGTGCTGTTGTGGGAAGGTCGCGTGTCAGGTCAAAGCCTATCCGTTCCGGCGGCCGGCTGACGATTCGGTGGCTGGTGCCCGGCAGTCGCCGGGCGAGTGAGCCGAAGGGGCGCGCCGCTGTCGAAAGAGAGAGCGCGCGGAGACCCTGAGGTACGAAGGGTCGAGCACGGTCGACCGTCGACAGGGGCAGAGGCGCCCCGGAGGCGAACCGAGCCCCGAAACAAGGGCGCGCGAGGGTACGCTCGCCTGCTGTGATCACCAACGGCGGCCGGGAGCGGTCGCAGCCCGGAAAGAGGAACGTGCCGATCACTCCCCCACCGCACGCGCGCCCTTCCCGCGCCCCCCTGCCCTCCGGCGCGCCGCCGCGCCCGCCGTCCTCCACCTGGAATCCGTCGCCGGCTCCGGCTCCGACTCCGGCTCCGGCTCCGACTCCGGCTCCGGCTCCGACTCCGGCTCCGGCTCCGTCGCCGGGTCGGCGGAATCTCCTGCTGGCCGGCGGTGCGATGGGGGCCGCCGCGCTGCTGGCCGGCTGCTCCGACGGCTCCGGGTCCCGGCCCGACGCGGCGGGGGTCCCGGCGGGCGAGGAGCGGCTGCGCACCCGGGGCGCGCGCGACTCCACCGCGCTCCTGGCGCGCTACGACGCGACCGCCGACGCGCATCCGCAGCTTGCGGACCGGCTGCGGCCGCTGCGCGAGGAAACGGCCCGACACCTGGATGCCTTCCGCGCGCCCGCCTCCGCGTCCGCCTCGCACTCCTCCGCTTCCCCGTCCGCCTCCGCTTCCGCTTCCGCGTCGGCGGGCGGGGCGCGGGTGCCGGATGTCCCGAAGGACGAGGAGAAGGCCCTGGCCGCGCTGGCCCGCGCCGAGCGCCGCACCGCCGACACCCGCACCGCCGCGCTCCGCGACGCCCCACCCGAGCTCGCCCGCCTCCTGGCCTCGATCGCCGCCTGCGGCGCCGCCCACGCGTACCTGCTCACGTCGGGGCGCTCATGACCCCGCCGCCCGGGCCCGCCCACCCGCCGTCCCCGGGAAGGCGCGCCGAGCCGTGCCTGCACGCAGCTAGGAGCGCCCGAGGGGAGGCCGGGCACGGCCTGTGTGGGGCCTCGTCCGGGTACCGCTTCGCGCACCGCGGCGGTGCCCGTGTTCGTACCGGCTACCGATCGGCGGCGCCTGGCGCCGCGGAAGGGGACTGACATGACCGCCTCGACGGCCCGTGCGCCTCGTAGGGGGCGCGCCATGGCGCTCAAGGCCACGCAGGCGGCGCTGGCCGCCGAGCACGCCGCGGTCTACGGCTACGGCGTGGTCGGCGGGCGGATCGGTGACGACCGGCTGCAGGAGGCCCGGGACGGGTACGCCGCGCATCGGGCGCGGCGGGACGCGCTCGCGCGTGCGGTGCGGGATCTGGGTGGGACGCCGGAGGGCGCGGCGCCCGCTTACGCGCTGCCGTTCGCGGTGCCGGACGCCGCGGCCGCGGTGCGGCTCGCCGCGGAGTTGGAGAGCCGGGTGGCCGCCGTCTACGCGGATCTGGTGCGGGCCGCCGAAGGCGCTCTGCGCCGCGAGGCGGCCGGGGCGCTGCGCGAGGCGGCGGTCCGGGCGGTGCGCTGGCGGGGCAGCGGCGTAGCCTTCCCTGGGCTCACCGAACGCGCCGCCGCACCGAGTCCGTCGGCGTCGGCGAGCGCGTCCGCGGGCGAGTTGTGACGGCCGGCCGCGGCTGTTGGATCATGGTCTGTCGGCAGCCCGGCCGAGCCTGGGCGGGAGCCGGCCGGCGACCGACGTAACGGCGTACGAAGCAGAAGAAACAGAGGAAAAGGGGACAGCTCGGCGATGGCATCGGCACCGCAGCCCGGAGGCCCGGAAGCGGCCCCCATCACCCTGCCGCAGCGGCTGCTGGACTCGCTGAGCAACGACCCCGAGAGCCCGGCCCGGGTCTGGCTGGCCAAGCTGCCCGAGCTGGTCGCGCACCAGCTGCGCGACTGGGAGCTGACGCTCGAGCGGGTGCCGAGCCCGGGTGGCCGGAGCAGCCTCATCGTGCTCGTACGGCAGGCCGACGGCACGCCCGCGACGCTCAAGTTCCCCGCCCCGGGCCGGTACGCGGGGCATGAGCGGGCGGCGCTCGCGCACTGGAACGGCTGGGGCGCGGTGCGCCTGCTGCGCGACGACCCCGAGAGCGGGGCGCTGCTGCTGGAGCGGCTGCAGGGCGCGGTGTCGCTGCGCTCGCTGCCCGAGGCCAAGGCGCTGCTGGAGGCGGCGGGCACGGTGCGCCGGCTGTGGGTGCCGCCTGCCGAGGGGCACCCTTTCGGTTCGGTCGCGGCCCGGACCGGCGAGGGCGTCGAGACGCTGCGGCTGATCGCGGCGGGGACCTGGGCGGCGGACGCGCGGCCGCTCGTCGACGAGGCGCTGGAGCTGCGCGAGGGGCTGTCCGGGCAGGCGCCGGAACACCTCCTGCTGCACGGCGCCTTCCGGCAGGGGAAGGTGCTGGCCGGGGAGCGCGCGCCGTGGCTGGCCGTGGGGCCCGCGCCGCTCGTCGGCGAGCGGGCGTACGACCTGGCGCAGCTGGTGCTCGACCGCTGCGAGGACCTGGCCGCCGGGTCGGGGCCGGCCGCGGCCGCGCGGCGCCGCGTCGCGAAGCTGGCGGACTCGCTGGAGGTCGACCGGGACCGGCTGCGGGGGTGGACGCTGTTCCACGCGGTCGACGCCGGGCTGCGGCACGCCGCGGTCGGCGACCGGCGGCGGGGGGAGCTGCTGCTGGAGTTCGCGGGCTGGTTGTAGGCCCTCCCGGCGCCCCGATCACTCCAGGGAGCGACCAGAGCGCCGGGAGAAGCGCCCAGGGGCCGTCAGGCGGTGAGGCGGGTCAGGGCCTCGTCGACGGGAAGCTCCTCGCGCTCGCCCGTGCGGCGGTCCTTGAGCTCCACCACGCCGTCCTTCGCGCCGCGGCCGACGACCAGGATCGTGGGCACCCCGATCAGCTCGGCGTCGGTGAACTTCACGCCCGGGGAGACGCCGGCCCGGTCGTCGACCATGACGCGGACGCCTGCCGTGCCCAGCTTGTCCGCGAGTTCCAGGGCCAGCTCGGTCTGGAGCGCCTTGCCCGCCGCGACGATGTGGACGTCGGCCGGGGCGACCTCGCGCGGCCAGCACAGCCCGGACTCGTCGTGGGTCTGCTCGGCGAGCGCGGCCACGGCGCGCGAGACGCCGATGCCGTAGGAGCCCATGGTGACCCGGACCGGCTTGCCGTTCTGGCCGAGCACATCGAGCTGGAAGGTGTCGGCGTACTTCCGGCCGAGCTGGAAGATGTGGCCGATCTCGATGGCCCGGTCGAGCTCGATGCCGGCGCCGCAGCGGGGGCAGGGGTCGCCCGGCTGGACCACCACGACGTCCAGGTACTGGTCGACCTCGAAGTCCCGGCCGCAGACGACGTTGCGCGCGTGCTTGCCGGGCTTGTTGGCGCCGGTCACCCAGGCGGTGCCGGGCGCGACGCGCGGGTCGGCGAGGTAGCGGAAGGACTTTCCGGCCAGGCCCTGCGGGCCGATGTAGCCGCGGACCAGGTCGGGGCGGTCGGCGAAGTCCTCGGCGGTGACGACCTCGACCTCGGCGGGGGCGAGGTGCTCGGCGAGCTTGCCGAGGTCCACCTCGCGGTCGCCGGGGACGCCCACCGCGGTGATCTCGCCGTCGACCTTGACGAGGAGGTTCTTCAGGGTCGCGGAGGCCGGGATGTCCAGGTACTCGGCGAGGGTGTCGATGGTCGGGGTGTCGGGGGTGTCCAGCTCCTCGACCGGGCCGTGCTCGGCCCCCTCGACGGGGGTGACGGCGAGGGTGACGGCCTCGGTGTTGGCCGCGTAGTCGCAGTTCGGGCAGTCCACGAAGGTGTCCTCGCCGGCCGCGGCCGGGGCCAGGAACTCCTCGGAGGCGGAGCCGCCCATGGCGCCGGAGATCGCGGAGACGATGCGGTAGTCCAGGCCGAGGCGGGCGAAGATCCGCTGATAGGCCTCGCGGTGCAGCCGGTAGGACTCGGCCAGGCCCTCGTCGGTGGTGTCGAAGGAGTACGAGTCCTTCATCTGGAACTCGCGGCCGCGCAGCACGCCGGAGCGCGGGCGGGCCTCGTCCCGGTACTTGGTCTGGATCTGGTAGAGGATCACCGGCAGGTCCTTGTAGGACGTGCACTGGTCCTTGACCGTCTGGGTGAAGATCTCCTCGTGGGTCGGGCCGAGGAGGTAGTCGGCGCCCTTGCGGTCCTTGATCCGGAACAGCAGGTCGCCGTACTCGTCCCAGCGGCCGCTGGCCTCGTACGGCTCGCGGGGCAGCAGGGCGGGCAGCAGGACCTCCTGGGCGCCGATGGCGTCCATCTCCTCGCGGACGATCCGCGCCACGTTCTCCAGGACCTTCTTGCCGATGGGCAGCCAGGTCCAGATGCCCGCGGAGGTGCGGCGGACATAGCCGGCGCGGACGAGCAGCTTGTGGCTGGCGGTCTCGGCATCGGCCGGGTCCTCGCGCAGCGTCTTCAACATCAACCTGGACATGCGCTGGACGTGGGCCATGGTTCTTCTCCTGCGTACGAGATGGGATGTCCAGGAGATTAACCGCTGCTGCCGCCCACCGGGAAATGGCCCGGGGCGCGCGGAATCAGCGGCGCAGCGGGAGCGGGGCGCCCATGACCGCGTACGGGGTCGGCGCGCTCGGGAAGAGCACCGGGCGGGCGAGGTCGCGGTAGCCGAGGGCGTGGTAGAGGTGGCGGGCGGGGCTGTCGGCGTCGATCGCGGAGAGGATGGAGCGCGGCTGGGAAGCTCCGTCGGTGATGTCGGTGATCAGTGACCGGCCGATGCCCTGCTGCTGGTAGTCGGGGTGGACATGCAGTTCGGTGATGACGAAGGAGTCGTCCAGCCAGTCCTCGTGGCCGGTGTCGCGCAGATACGGCTCGACGACGGTGGACCACCAGTGGGTGCGGTCGTTAGGCATGCCGTAGACGAAGCCGACGAGCCGCCCGGTGCCGGTGGTGGCGCCCAGCGCGCGGGCGCCCGGGCTGGTGAGGTGGCGCAGCACGATATGGCGCCGTACGCCGGCCTCCTCGTCGGTGAGCCCGAAGGCGACCGCCTGGACGGCGAGGGCTTCGTCCACGCGCGCGGCGAGGTCGAGCGGCCCCACCACCACGTCCTGCGGGTCCGGTGGCCCAACGCCTGGTTGATGCAGCATGGGCGGCACCCTACTGGGCCGCCGATCAGAACAGCACACTCATGAAGGCGCCGACCTCCTGGAAGCCGACCCGGCGGTAGGCGGCGCGGGCGGCCGTGTTGAAGTCGTTGACGTAGAGGCTGACGACGGGCGCGACCTCGCTCAGCGCATAGTGCAGGACGGCGGCCATACCGGTCTCGGAGAGCCCGCGGCCGCGGAATTCGGGGGCGACCCAGACGCCCTGGATCTGGCAGGCGTGGCGGGTGGCGGCGCCGATCTCGGCCTTGAAGACGACCCGGCCGTTCTCGATGCGGGCGAAGGACCGCCCGGCGCTGACGAGTTCGGCGACCCGGGCCTGGTAGAGCAGCCCGCCGTCGCCGGCGAGCGGCGAGACGCCGACCTCCTCGGTGAACATGGACACGCACGCGGGCATGATCACGTCCATTTCGTCCTTGCGGACGCGGCGGACGAGCGGGTCGGGCGCGACACCGGCGGGCATGGCGGTGGTGGCCATGAGCGGCTGGTGGGCGCGGACCTCACGGGCCGGGCCCCAGCTGGGCTCGAGCAGCGACCAGAGCTCGGCGGTGGTGTCGGCGGGGCCGACGATGGAGGAGCAGCGGCGGCCGGACCGGCGGGCGCGCTCGGCGAAGCCGCGTACGGCCTCGGGGGTGGCGCAGATGGGGACGAGGTTGGCTCCGGCGTAGCAGAGCGATTCGAGCCGGCCACCGGTGTACCAGCCCCACATCTCGCCGCCGAGCCGCCACGGGTCCAGGCCGGCGACCTGGACGCGGGCGGCGACGAAGGCGTTGGAGACCGGGTCCCGGTCGAGGACCGCGAGGGCCTCGTCGAGCTCATGGGGGTCGAGCACCCTGGTCGTGGACGTCGTCAGCACGTGTCGGTATGCCTCACCGGTTGCGGCCGAGGGCCAGAAGATTCGATTCTCCGCACTGTACCTCGGGGGTCGCCTCAGCCACCGCCCGCGTTCACCGACGGGGCCGTGGTCCGGTCGGGCGCGGGCGGTGGAATGGAGGGTGGGGCCGGTGTCAGCCGGTGACGGAGATCTCGGGCTCTCCGGAGGCGACGCCGTCCTTCTCCATCTGCTCGGCGATCTTCATGGCCTCGTCGATCAGGGTCTCCACGATCTTCGACTCGGGCACCGTCTTGATCACCTCACCCTTGACGAAGATCTGGCCC